>JAFXVR010000035.1 GCA_017534885.1 Clostridia bacterium
GCTGCCTGAGGGTTCCTGGCGCGCGATTTGGTTCAGCCATTCCGTCGGGGCTACGCCCCTCCTTCATGGCTGAACCAAATCCCCAGTACTGCCCCTTCGCATCCCTGTATGACCTGCGTCAATTAAACTTGCAATTTGCACAGTTCTTAAGAAGATACTTTTTCAGGTTGACAGTATGGGCCGTATTTTGGTATCATTATAACAATGGATAGTATTCAATAGATCAAGGAGGCTTACACATGAAGATTCGTTTGATTTCTGTAATGGTTGCGCTGCTATGCTTGCTGCTCTTAGTGGTAACTGCTGCGGCAGAAACCTTTACATGTGGTGACTACCGTTACATCTTGCTTGAGGATGATAGTGCGGAGATTATTTCCTATGCAGGGAAAGCGGCAGAGCTGGAGATTCCGCAGGAATTGGAGGGACATATTGTTACAAGCTTGGGAGAAGATGCTTTTGCTGAATGCAGCGGTCTGGTGAGCGTTACCATTCCGGATGGAGTAGATAGCATAGGAAGCGGAGCTTTCTATAAGTGCTCCAATTTGATCAGCGTTAAGATTCCGGAGGGCGTGATATCTATTGGAGCACTCGCCTTTTCCGAATGTAGCAGCTTGAAAGAAGTCGCTATTCCTAGTGGATTGTCCCGCCTTGAGAATGGTTTGTTTTTCAAGTGTGAAAGCTTGAAAGAGATCGCCATTCCGAACAATGTGACAGAAATTGGTGATAGAGTTTTCTATAAATGCCATAACCTTCATGATACCACTATTCCGAACGACGTGACAAGGATTGGTGACTATGCGTTTTTTGAATGTGAAACACTGACGAATGTTTTCATCCCGAATCGTGTGACCTATATTGGCAACTACGCTTTCAATAAATGTTCCAACATCATGGAGTTAAATATCTCAAATGGTGTTATCAACATTGGTAATTATGCTTTCCAGTCGTGTAACAGTTTGGAAAGCATCATTATTCCTGGTAGCGTGAACAGCATTGGTGAAAGAAGCTTTGGTGATTGTCATAAGCTCAGAAGCATAACTATGTCGGAAGGCATTGCCATAATTGGGATCGAAGCCTTTATTGATTGCCCTGTAACGAGCATAGTAATACCAGACAGCGTGACAGATATTGGCATGTATGCGTTCTATTCGTGTGAAAAAATGAATAGCATCACTCTTCCTGAAAACTTATCTATAATTGAAAACGGGGTTTTTAGAGACTGTGAAAGACTAAAGGATGTCGTCATTCCAGACAGCGTTACCGAAATCAGAACGTGGGCATTCCAATACTGTTATAACCTAAAAAGTGTTACTATCCCGGAAACCGTCACAGTAATTGGCAGGGAAGCATTCGACAGTTGCCCCAATCTCACCATCACCGTTACCCGTGGCAGCTATGCCGTGCAATACTGTAAAGAAAACTATCTTTCCTACACTTACGCAGAATGAGCCAGTAATTGCATCAGCAATGAAAGGGAAGTACGCATGATGAAATTGACTTGTGTCTGTCTGCTGATGACCCTGCTGCTGGGCTGTGCCTGCGCCCGGGGAGAGGAGAACAGCGTCCAGGCCTTTCCGCTGCTGCTGTCCACCGCCATGGAGGAGAGCACGGCCAGTGAGATTTTCTCCACCGCCACCACCCGGGCGCTGTTCACGGTGGGCATGCTCATGGATCTGTCCCTGTCCGGGATGGATCAGGAGGTGATGGACAACGCCGCGGAAATCCTCTTCAACGAAACCTATGTGGGCCAGAATGGCAATGCCCTGTTGATGACCGGATATTATGAAGGCAAGCTGCTGGCTATCATCTACACGCCGGGCTATGGACAGGCCTTCTACAGTCTGATGGACGTGGCGGGCGGCCTGTCCGGCGCGCGCATGATGGCCAAGGCGGTGGTGGCCGACTACGACTGGAAGCAAAATGACACCGATGAAATCGCCAGCGTGCTGCAGATGCTCAACGAAGCGCTGGGGGAGTAAATGGAAGCTATTCAGCAGGTCATGAGTCAGCAACCGAAACACAATTGTTGCAGGAGTGAAATCATATGCGCAGCACACGGCATCCAATCCGTCTCATAGCCCTGATTCTGGCGCTGATGCTAACCTGTGTGACAGCCTCAGCGGACTACGCCTCCGAAATCAGCAGCGTCATGTCCACCTACAGCTACCAGAACCTGATGGCCAGCAGCGCGCCTCAGCAGCAGGTGAACGGCGCGTACCGGATGGTGGAACTGCTGGAGATCATGGCCAGGGAGGAAGGCTGTGACTCCTCCAAAGTCAGCAGCGTCATGTCCACCTTCAGCTATCAGAACCTGATGGCCAGCAGCGCGCCTCAGCAGCTGGTCAACGGCACTTACCGCACGGTGGAGCTGCTGGAGCTGATTGCGCTGAAACTGGGTTGTGACTCGGGCAGCGTCAGCAGCATCAAGTCCACCTACAGTTACCAGAACCTGATGGCCAGCAGCGCGCCTCAGCAGGCCGTCAACGGAAGCTACCGCACGGTGGAGCTGTTGGAGCTGATCGCACGGAAACTGGGCTGCGACTCGGGGAGCGTCAGCAGCGTCATGTCCACCTACAGCTACCAGAACCTGATGGCCAGCAGCGCGCCGCAGCAGCTGGTCAACGGCACTTACCGCACGGTGGAGCTGCTGGAGTTGATTGCGCTGAAGCTGGGCTGTGACTCGGGCAGCGTCAGCAGCGTCAAGTCCACCTACAGCTACCAGAACCTGATGTCAAACAGCGCTGTGCAGCAGGCGGTCAACGGCCTGTACCGCTCGGTGGAGCTTCTGGAGCTCATCACCCGCAAGCTGGCCAGAGACACCAGCCTGTAAACCAACATTGTCTTTCTGCCCGGCCGGCTCTCCGCCTCCGGGCTTTTTCGGTGCGCGGAAGCAGTTGTCCCGCCCTCCCCTTTGTGGTATACTTCCCTCTATAAGGAGGGCGGGCTGATGCGCAGACCGATGGACGAGATGCTCCGGGCGGCGGCGGGGCGGCGGAGCGGGCACATGCCCGGGCACAAGGGGCGTGCGCCTTTTGACGAGCCGCTTTTCGCCCTGGACACCACCGAGCTGCCGGTGACCGACGACCTGTACCGACCCTTCGCTGCCATCGCGGAGGCGCAGGCGCTCTGGGCGGAGGCGGCGGGCGCGGAGGCGAGCCTCTTTCTGACGGACGGGAGCACGGCGGGCATTCATGTGCTGCTGGGGCTCAAAACCCACCCCGGCGACCGGGTGCTCCTGCCCCGAGACGCGCATCTCTCGGCGGTCAGCGCCTGCGTGCTGCTGGGGCTGGAGCCGGTGTGGATTCCCCTGGATCAGCGGGCGGACGGCTCTCCCGTCCTGCGGGAGGAGCGGGTGCTGGAGGCGGTCGAAACGCAGCCGGAGGCTCGCACCCTGCTGCTGGTGCGGCCGGATTACTTCGGGCGCTGCCTGCCGCTGGAGCGGATCGCCGCGGCCTGCCGGGAGCGGGGGCTCTTTCTGGCAGTGGACGAGGCCCACGGCGCGCACTTCCCCTGGCTGGGGGCGGGCTGGTCGGCGGCGGGGCTGGCGGACGGCTGGGTGCAGTCGGTGCACAAGACCCTGCCCGGGCTGACTGGCAGCGCGGCGCTGTGCCTGCGTAATGCGGAAGACCGGCCCCGGGCCCTGTCCCTGCTGCGGCGGGTGCAGACCTCCTCGCCCAGCTTCCTCCTGCTGCGTTCCATCGACGACGCCCGGGCCTGGATGCAGGAACAGGGGTCGATAAGGCTTCAGGCGCTGGTGAAGGCCGCGGACGGTCTGCGGGCCCGCCTGGGGGAATGGGGACTGGCCGATGGGCGGCAGGGCTGGGACGCGGACGGCAGCCTCCTCGACCCGACCCGGCTGGTGATCGCCTCTCCCGCGGGGGGCTTCGCGCTGGCGGAGGCCCTCGAAAGAAGCGGCTATGACATTGAGATGGCGGATGAGGAGCGGGCGGTCATCATCCTGACGGCCATGGACGGCGAGGCGGACGTTGAAGCCCTCGCCCGGCTGCTGGAGGGCCTGCCGCCTCTGCCTCCCATCGCCCTTCAGCGGCAGCAGCCCCTGCCCCTGCTTCAGGCGGTTCTGCCGCCCCGGGAGGCCGCCCTGGGGTTGACGGAGGCGGTGCCTTTGACCGAGGCGGCGGGGCGGATCGCGGCGGTGGCGGCGGGACTGTATCCGCCGGGGATTCCGCTGGCGACGCCGGGGGAAATCATCAGCAGGGAAATCGCGGAAAGGCTGCGGTCGGCAGGGCCGGCGCGGCGCTTCGGCACGGAAGGAGAGACAATCGCATGCGTATCGCGGTGATCTTTGACCTGGACGGCACCCTCACCCGGTCGGAGGAGGGCATCTGGAACTGCGCCCGCCACACCTGCCGGGTCATGGGCCTGCCCGAACCGGACGCGGACACCCTGCGGCAGATGATCGGGCCGCCGCTGATGTGGTCCTTCGTGACCCTGATGGGCATGACGGAGGAGAAGGCGAAGGAGGCTTTGGTGGTCTACCGGGAGCGCTTCAACCGGGTGGGCTACCTTGAAAACCGGGTCTATCCGGGCATCCGCCGCCTGCTGCGCACGCTCAAAAAGCAGGGGGCCTGGTGCGCCATCGCCACGGGCAAGCCCCAGCGCCCCAGCGAGCGCATCGCGGCGCACTTCGGCCTGGACGCCTTCCTCGACCGGATCGTGGGCACCACCGACGACCTGAGCGCCGACAAGGAGCAGCTCATCCGCGCCGCCCTGCCGGAGGACGCGGCGAGCTATGACGCGCTGTGGATGGTGGGCGACCGCTGCTATGACATCGAGGGCGGCCTCCGGGCGGGCGTGCGCACCTTGGGCGCGCTCTGGGGCTACGGCAGCCGGGAGGAGCTGCAAAAGGCCGGGGCGGAAGTCCTTGCCGGAACCCCGCAGGAGGCCATCGACCTGCTCTGCCCAGGGGTTCAGCCGCCCTGCGGTCAGTTTGTGAGCATGGAGGGGCTGGACGGCAGCGGCAAGGGCACGCAGCTGGAGCGGCTGGCGGAGGCCCTCGACCGCTTCGGCTTTGAGGTGGTGCGCAGCCGGGAGCCCGGCGGCGGCCCCATCAGCGAGCGCATCCGGGAGCTCATCCTCAGCCGGGAAAACACCGGCATGACCGCCGAGTGCGAGGCTCTGCTGTACGCGGCCTCCCGCGCCCAGCACGTGCGGGACACCATCCGCCCGGTGATTGAGAGCGGGAAACTCCTCCTGTGCGACCGCTTTGTGGACTCCTCCATCGCCTATCAGGGCGGAGGCCGGGGCCTGGGCGTGCAGGAGGTCATGGACATCAACCGCCCGGCGGTGGACGGCCTCATGCCGCTGGTGACGGTCTATCTGGACATCGGCCACCTGGAAGCCCTCGGGCGGCGCTACCAGGCCTCGGAGCCGGACCGCCTCGAAATGGAGCCGGAGGCCTTCCACGCCCGGGTGGAGGCGGCCTACAAGGAGCTGATCGCCCGGGATCCGGAGCGCTTCGCGGTGGTGGACGCCCGGGGCGTGCGGGAGGCCATCGCGGCGGAGGTGGCGGAGAAGGTGCTGAAGCGGCTGATGGAGGCGGAGCGGATTTCATGAGCAGGATCGTGGTGGGCATGAGCGGCGGGGTGGATTCCGCCGTGTCAGCGCTGCTGCTGAAGGAGCAGGGCTATGAGGTCATCGGCGTGTTCATGCGCAACTGGGAGGAGAACGATCCCAACGGCGTGTGCACCGCCGAGGACGACTGGCAGGACGTGCGCCGGGTCTGCGAGATGATCGGCATCCCCTATTACGCGGTGAACTTCGCACAGGAGTACCAGGACAGGGTCTTCAGCTACTTCCTCAGCGAATACCGGCGCGGCCGCACCCCGAACCCGGACGTGCTGTGCAACCGGGAGATCAAGTTCAAGGCCTTTCAGGACTTCGCCCTCTCCCTTGGCGCGGAGCGGATGGCCACGGGGCATTTCGTGCGCACGGACGGGGAGGGCCGGCTGCTGAAGGGCATCGATCCCAACAAGGATCAGAGCTACTTCCTCTACATGGTTAAAGCGGAGCAGCTCAGGCGCACCCTCTTTCCCGTGGGCGGCATGACCAAGGCGCAGGTGCGGGCTATCGCGGAAGACAGAGGCCTGCCCGTCAGCCGGAAGAAGGACTCGACAGGCATCTGCTTCATCGGCGAGCGGCGCTTCCGGGACTTCCTCAAAACCTTCCTGCCCGCCCAGCCCGGGGACATGGTCGCCCCCGACGGCGAGGTGGTGGGCCGCCACGAGGGGCTGATGTACTACACCCTCGGCCAGCGGCGGGGCCTGGGCATCGGCGGGCGGGGCGACGGCCGGAGCTGGTTTGTGATCGGCAAAGACCTCGAACACAACCGCCTGCTGGTCAGCCAGGGCGAGGAGCATCCCCTGCTGTGGAGCAGCGTGTGCCTCTGCGAGGACGTGACCTGGGTGCGGGACTGCCCGATCCCCGAGGGCGGGGAGCTGCGCTGCGCCTGCCGCTACCGCTACCGCCAGGCCGACCAGCCGGTCACGGCATCCCTGACCCCGGAGGGCCTGCTGCGGCTCGTCTCCGACACGCCTCAGCGCGCCGTCACCCCCGGCCAGAGCGCTGTGCTCTACCTGGGTGAGGAGTGCCTGGGAGGAGGAGTGGTGGGGGAGACGGGAGGAGTTAGGAGTTCAGAGTGAAGAGTGAAGAGTGAAATGAGGGTTGCTTGTGGGAGCGTATCGGCAGACTTTTGACGCGGGGAAGTATGACCGGAAGATCCGGCAGACGCTGCCTTTTTATGAGGAGTTTTACCGGCAGGCGGCGGAGCTGGCGGGCACGGTTTTCGAGAGGGCGGTGGACTGGCTGGACGTGGGCTGCGGCACGGGGCAGATGGGGCGCGTCGCTCTTGACAGCATTCCGGTGCGGCGGCTGGTCTGCTGCGACACTTCGGAGGAGATGCTGGGCCTGGCGAGGGAGCGGCTGGGCGACGCAGCGGAGTTCGCGGCGTGCGACGCGCGGCGGCTGCCCTATGCCGAGGCCTTTGACGTGGTGACCGCGGTTCAGGTCTTCCACTACCTTCAGCCTCAGGAGCGGCGGGCGGCGGTGGAGGGCTGCCGGAAGGCGCTACGGGAGGGCGGGCTCTTCATCAGCTTTGAGAACATTGCGCCCTGTACGGACATGGGCCGGGACGTCTGCCTGGAGAGGTGGAAGCGGTACCAGATGGCACAGGGAAAGAGTCCCGAGGAGAGCGGAAAGCACATCGCGCGGTACGGGAAGGATTACTTCCCGATCACGGCGGAGGCCCACCTGCGGCTCCTGCGGGACTGCGGATTCAAAGCGGCCGAGCTGCTGTGGCTGTCCAACATGCAGCTGGGCGTATGGGCGGTAAAGTGATTGATTCGGATGTCAAAAGGGCGCTTTCCTGAATCAAGCCACGACTGGTTGTGGAAGAAAGCGGAAATCGCCACAACCAGTCGTGGCTATAAGGTTGATTCGGATGTCAAAAGGCCGCTTTCATGAACTGAGCCACGACTGGTTGTGGAAGACAGCGGAAATCACCACAACCAGTCGTGGCTCTAAGGTTGAAAGCGCCCTTTTGTCACCCTTGCCAAGGTTAAAAGCGCCCTTTTGTCACCCTCAACAGTGATTACAGCCCCAATCCCTTGCTGAGGGTGACGATGAAGTCCTGGGCGTTGGTCACGATGCCGCGCGCGGCCAGGCTCCCGCGGTCGCTGAGCTTGTTGACGGTGAACTCGGAGATGTCCACGCAGTAGAAATAGACCTGGCGGACGGTGCCGTCCTTCAGCACCCGGAAGGAGGGCGTCATATTGCCCACGGCGATGGTGTGCAGGGTGGTGGCCATGCACAGCACGGTGGTGGCGTCCCGGATCTGGTCGCGCATGCGATCCTGTGCCTCGTAGGCGTTGCCGAAGACCTCGGGCAGGGGGCCGTCGTCCCGGATGGAACCGGCCAGCACAAAGGGCACGCCGCGCTTCACGCAGTGGTAGATGATGCCGTTGTCGATGTGTTCCGCCTCGATGAACCCGGGGATGCCGCCGCAGGCTTTCACCCGGTTGATGGTGTCCAGGTGGTTGTAATGCCCGTTGGGCTGGCTCTGCTGGGTGTAGATGTTCTGACCCAAGGCCGTGTTCAGGTACGCGCCCTCCAGGTCGTGGGCAGCCAGGGCATTGCCCGCCAACAGGGCGTGGACGTACCCGGCCTCGATCATGGCGGAGAAGGCGTTGCGCGCGTCATAGTCGAAGGCGAAGGCCGGGCCCATGACCCAGACGATCTTTCCGTGCTCCCGCTCATGGCGCAGCAGCTGATACAGCTCGTCATAATCCCGGGAGAAGGCGGTTTCCCGGGAGCGGTTCTGGCGGAAGGCAAAGGCCTCCCGGGCGGTATGGGGCTCCCGGAACCCGTCCGGATGCACATAGATGCCCTCGCTCCCGTCCTCCGTGCGGCCTGTCACCACCAGGTCGCCTTTTTTCAGCAGGCGGAATTCCCGCACCAGCACGCGCCTACCCTCCCAGACCGGCACGCAGTCCATGCGGCTCTCCTCCGCCAGCAGCCACTTCCCGCCGATGCGGAAGTATTCCGGGAAGATGCTCATGGCGTGGAAGCTTTCCGGCGCGATCCGGTCCGCCGGGGCCGGCTGAAGGACGCAGTCCGGCGCTTGGGCAAGCTCAGGCCGGGAGAAGTCCGGCGCGTAGTACTTTTTCAGTTCCCAGGTCAAGGTAATCGCCTCCTACGGTTTGCTCAATAGTAGGGTTACATCACGGTGATGGGATTCAGATCGGGATTCAGCACCAGGCCGATATCTTCTTCCATCTCGATCTGATAATACTGGTAAGGGTGACAAAAGGGCGCTTTCAACCTTGGAGCCACGACTGGTTGTGGTGATTTCCGCTGTCTTCCACAACCAGTCGTGGCTCAGTTCATGAAAGCGGCCTTTTGACATCCGAATCAATACTGGCCGTCCTCCTCAAAGACGCAGTAAGCCCCCTGGGGTGCAAAGACCGTCTCAGCCGTGCCGGACCAGGCGGCTGTCACAAAGCAGGCACAGCGCCAGCCCGACAGCCAAAAACCGCGTTTTCATCCCATGCGCCTCCCGTGGTCTTTCCGGATTCGTTGCCTGTATCATACCAGTATGGCGTGCGGGTGTCAACCGGGAAAAACGGAGGATGGCAAATCGCTGCTGACAAGCTGAAAAACGGAGAAAGCGGACAAACGGACGACTGCGGGTTTTTGACCGGCGGAGTTGATATTCCGGAAGGAATCTGGTAAAATACTGACAGGCGAAACAGACCATTCTGCCGAGGCCAGGTATCGCGCACAATTCTTGCGCCGGGGGAGGTGCAGCGTGTGGACACAACAACTGTTCAGTTAACCGTACCAAAGGGGCTGGCCCCTTATCTGGATGAGACCGAGCAAACCCGTACACGGAAAATGTTTGCCATGATGCTGTATCCATATATCGAAGACATGACCATATCACACGGTCGTGCCGCAGAGATACTGGGTATGAACAAAATTGATCTGATTGACCTGTATTGCGGCATGGGACTGCCCTATATCCACCAGTCCGCTGCGGATCTCGAAGAGGAGCTGGCTGCTTTTCACCAGGCGCGGAGGGAAAAATGATCGTTGTCTCAGACACAACACCTTTGATCTCTTTGATCAAGGCTTCGCAGCTCGGTTTGCTTGAAAAGCTGTACGGAGAAGTCCTGATCCCCAGAGCGGTATACGGTGAACTTACTGCCAATACAGCTTATCGGGATGAAGCGGATACGATCATCAACAGCCCGTTCAACAAGGTGGTGGAAGTACAGGAACTTCGTGCGGTAGATGTGCTTCAGCGCGCTACTGGACTTGATCTTGGCGAGAGCGAGGCCATTGTTTTTTACTGATGCGGTTAAGGCGGATACGCTATTGATGGACGAATCAGCGGGACGAAGAGTTGATTCGGATGTCAAAAGGCCGCTTTCATGAACTGAGCCACGACTGGTTGTGGAAGACAGCGGAAATCACCACAACCAGTCGTGGCTCCAAGGTTGAAAGCGCCCTTTTGTCACCCTTACCAGAGTTGCAAGGTCAATGGGGATACCCATCGTTGGAACAA
>JAFXVR010000036.1 GCA_017534885.1 Clostridia bacterium
CTGTCGTCCATCGTCATCTGCTGCGCGTCGTTTGCCCGGAACATCCCATCACCGCCCTCTGTGTTCCTATACTGGTATTATACCACAGGGGTCGGCTTTATGCGAGGGATGCAGCGGGGTTTTGACACTGGAATCAATATTGCCTCAATCGATAAACAATCGGTAAAAGTTCTTTTTCTTTGGGGAAAGGATAAGGGGTTTCCCTTCCCCCCAAGAGCCTCACCCCCCGGAAACCTCATTGACAAACTGCTGGGCCACACGGCCGGAGATGCCGCCGTGGCGGAGCTCGTAGCGGGTGGCGGCGGCGAGGAGGTCGTCGTCGGAGAGGGAGAGGCCGGGCACGCGGGAGGCGAGGGTGAGCACCATTTCGCGCCAGAGCGCGCGGTCGGGTTTCGCAAAGGCGATGAGGCAGCCGAAGCGCCCGGCGAGGGAGAGCTTTTCCTGCATGGTGTCGGAGCGGTGGATATCGCCGTCGTGCTCCATGTCGTCCCGGTCAGACCAGGTCTCGCGGATGAGATGGCGGCGGTTGGAGGTGGCGCAGAGCATCACATTGGCAGGCCGGGCCTCCGCGCCGCCCTCAATGACGGCCTTCAGGTACTTGTAGCCCACCTCGTCCTCCTCAAAGGAGAGATCGTCGATGAGAATCAAAAAGCGGTAGGGCCGCGCCCGCAGGAGGGTGATGAGGCCGGTCAGGAGATGCAGCTGATGCTTGTACAGCTCCACCAGCCGCAGCCCCTGCCCGCCATAAGCCGGCAGCAGGGCGCGGACAGAGGTGGACTTGCCCGTGCCCGCGTCGCCGTAGAGCAGCATATTGTTGAAGGGCCGCCCGGCGACAAAGGCCTTCGTGTTGCGGAGCAGCGCCTGCTTCTGGCGCTCATAGCCCACCAGACTGTCTAAGGTGACGCTGTCCTCCACAACAGGCTCCAGCACGGGCCTGCCGCCCTCTTCCGCGACACGGAAAGCCCGGCGCAGCCCGAACAGGCCCACCCCGCCGGAAGCGATCGCCTGCCGCGCCGCCGCCTGGAAGGCTTCAGCGTCAGCCGCCGCGGACAGGGCGGCGTGCAGCGCGTCGATCCGGAGGGCCTCAGGGGCCGGGGCTGATGCCGGATGGAAATCCTTCAGCATAGCCATTGCCTCCGCGCCCATGGCTGAGAGCAGATCAGGTTCAGCCGCAAAATCATAGTGAAAGAGCGCAAAGAAGGCCGCAAAGTCCGCCCGGGCGAGGGCGTCCACCGAGGCCTCAGGCGCACCGGAGCGCTCAATGCTCAGGGAGTAGGCGTTCTCCTCCGCGAGCAGGAGGCGGCAGAGGTATTTCTGCCAGACATCGCCCGCAAGCCCCAGCTGCGCCGCCAGCTCGGCCAGCCGCCGCACCTGAACCCGGGCGTCATACGCATGCTTTGCCTGCCCCCGCTGAAGCTCCCCGGAGACCCGCGCCAGCCGCGCAAGAATACTGTCCCGGCTGAGACCGCCGTAGAGCAGCAGCCCGTCACAGAGGGCGGAAAGAGTCGGTTGATTGGTCATAAGCATCTCCGATGTCGTCACAGCCGCGCCAGCACAGCCTCGGTCATGCCGGTGGTCGTCAGGGCCACGTCGCCGGGCTTCGCGATGTCCGCGGTGCGGCAGCCCTCGTTCAGCGCCAGGTCGACCGCGGCTTCGATGGCGTCCGCCTCAGCGGAGAGATCAAAGGCATAGCGCAGCATCATGGCCGCGGAGAGGATGGTGGCCAGGGGGTTGGCGATGTTCTGCCCGGCAATGTCCGGCGCGGAGCCGTGTATGGGCTCGTACAGGCCGCACTTGGACGCGCCTAAGGAGGCGGAGGGCAGCAGACCGATGGAGCCGGTGATCTGGCTGGCCTCGTCCGAGAGAATGTCACCGAACATATTGCTGGTCACCACCACGTCAAACTGGGCGGGATTGCGCACCAGCTGCATGGCCGCGTTGTCCACCAGCAGGTCGGTCACGGTGACGTCGGGATAGTCCTCAGCCACCCGGTGCACAGTCTCCCGCCAGAGCCGGCTGGTCTCCAGCACATTGGCCTTGTCAATGGAAATGACCCGGCGGCGGCGCTTGCGGGCGGCGTCCATGGCGGCCCGGGCAATGCGCTCCACCTCCATCACGGAATAGGCCTCGGTGTCCCAGGCCTCAGGCCCATACTTTCCCTCCCGGCGGCCGCGGTCGCCAAAGTAAATGCCGCCGGTGAGCTCGCGCACCATCAGCAGGTCAAAGCCCTTTTCCACAATGTCCGGGCGCAGGGGACAGGCGTCCTTCAGCGCCGGATAAAGCCGCGCCGGGCGCAGGTTGGTGTACAGACCCAGGGCACTCCGCAGCCCCAGCAGCGCCTTTTCCGGCCGGATATTCCCGGGCAGGGTGTCCCACTTGGGCCCGCCCACCGCGCCCAAAAGCACGGAATCACTGGCCTGGCAAATTTCAACGGTCTCCCGGGGCAGGGGCTCGCCCGTGGCGTCAATCGCCGCGCCGCCGGCCAGCACGGGCGTAAACACAAACCGATGCCCGAACTTCTCCCCGATGGCCTCCAGCACCTTTACCGCGCTGTCCACAATCTCCGGCCCGATCCCGTCGCCCCGTACCAGCGCAATCCTGTATTCCATGGCAATATCCTCCCGAAAGTATATATTCCGCCTGATGGAGCCCCGCTCCCGGCCTGTCACCGCCTGATTGTACAACAGCCAAAGCATGGGTGTCAAGGCGAGGGAGGCGGAGGAGGAAGAAGAGACAGGGAAAATACAATGGGGGGTGAATCTGCCGGCGAAGGGTTTGCGAAAACAAAAATAGCCCGTGCCGCCGGTTTGATAACGATTAATACCCATTGCGTCCCCTCGCCGGAGGCGCAGCCGGCTCCCGCAGCCCCAGCAGATAATCCGCCGAAACCCGGTACAGGCGGCAGAGCGTCAGCAGATGATGAATCGGCAGCTCATTGGCGCCCCGCTCATACCGCGCATACATGGTCTGAGATGTCCCCAGCACTTCTGCCACCTGCTTCTGCGTCAGATCAGCATCCTCGCGGAGCTGCCGCATGATCCTGCAGTATTCCACGAGGAGGCCTCCTTTCGGGGTGGGAGTGGGGTGTGCCAAGTATTGATTCGGATGTCAAAAGGGCGCTTTCCTGAACCAAGCCACGACTGGTTGTGGAAGACAGCGGAAATCACCACAACCAGTCGTGGCTCTAAGGTTGAAAGCGCCCTTTTGTCACCCTCAACAGTATTATAGCAAGTACAGATGTGTACTATTGACTTTAGTAAATATCTTTACTGTAATAATTCTATGAAAGCCTTGCTGTGGCAGATGGACGTCTTTATGGAGCGATTTGGTCATCGCACAGGAAGCCTGCAGAATACCACCCGGTGTGCTTCTGCGATAAGGGCTGCAGCGGTTTCCAGTCTTTTCCCCCAACAAGGCTTCAGTTACACAACGGTTGAATGAGCCTGACTCATCACCATGTTAAGGAGGGTTATATCATGAAATATGTCACTCGATTCATACGGTTTCTACGTATGGCGGCGGCACCGCAGAAGTTAGAGTTCGAACCAATATGAACCTGACCAGCAGTATCACGGTTACAGTTGAAGGCTCAAGAACCGGTATCTGTGGCGATAATCTGACCTGGGAACTGACCAATGGCGAGCTCCACATTTCCGGCACAGGACGTATGTATGATTACAATGACTTGTGGGATACACCCTGGATTGAATTGCAGGGGGTATCGCAACGCTTGTCATTGATGAAGGCGTTGAAAGCATCGGCAGCTACGCGTTCGCAGGCCTTGCAAATCTGAACGAAATCTTCTTCCCGTATTCAATTGATATCGGCAACAACGCATTTCAAGCGTGCTATTGCCTGACTGACGCTAACTTGCCGGTAAGTGAAACAATCGGTTCATACGCCTTCTACCAATGCGCTTTCCTCTCACGTGTTACAATAGCTGACGGGACACACTATATTGGGGACTATGCATTTGCTCACGCCGGTTATCTCGATGAAATACACATCCCCGCCTCTGTTGAATGGTTTGGCGAGAATGTATTTGAGCTGTTTGACGGCAGCATCAATCCCGACCTGGTGATCTATTGCGTTGAGAATTCAGCAGCACATCAGTATGCCATCGAACACGGAATTAACTATGTGGTGGAAAGCGTCCCCCTTACCTCCCCCGATTTCATCCTCCCAGACGGCACCGAGCGCATTGAGGCAAAGGCTTTCTGGGGCATCGCCGCCAAGTGGGTGCAGCTGCCGGAAAGCACCGTCAGCATCGGCAGCCAGGCCTTTGCCTACTGCCCCAATCTCCAGCGCATCTACACCCCCGAGAGCTGCACCTCCATCGCCTATAACGCCTTCGACCAGGTCACCGGCCTGACCATCTACGGCATCAGTGGCAGCTATGCAGAAACATTTGCCAATAGATATCATTTTGATTTCGTTTCTGTGAACTGATGCGGTTTGAACCTTTCCGGCCGGTCAGACAGACGGCCCCGACCGGCCGGAAAGGGTGTTATTTCCGCGTTTCCCGCAAGAAATCAAACCCTGAAAGCGCCAGCAAACCGCCCCTGAAACGCCCTGAAACCCCTAATAACTTCCTTGACAACAGCACGCTCAAACGGTATTATATTGTTGTCATCCTCCGGAAGGTAAGGGGCAGCGCGAGACAGCGACCCGTGCGTCTATAGAATCAGGGGGAGTGAGACCGCGTGCCCCTTTTTCATGAAAACCGCGCGGCAGCTTCACTCCACCCAGGAAACCCATCGCTTGAATCACCATAGGTCTGGCGGCAGAGCCGCCAGGCGGAAAAGAGCGGTTGACCAATCCTCATTTTGCGAGAGAGGAGGTGGGTTGTTTGACCAGCATTCGATTCAAGTCCATTATCGTCTTTATTCTGCTGATCATGGACATTTTTGCTGTGCAATCCGCTTCCTCTCAGGCAAGCAGCCAGCTCATACCGGCAAAGGATGAGCCCCTTCTTCGCATCAGCACACCAGCCTATACGGAACCTGATGCGGATGATGACGCCGGCACCTTCCGTTTCCCCGAATCCCTGCGCTACATCGGCGAGGAGGCCTTTGAAGGCACCGCCGTTCAGAAGATCAGGCTGCCTGAGGCAATCGTTGCCGTTCAGGAACGGGCCTTTGCCTATGCCGCCAGTTTGCAATTCATCTACATTCCGAGACAAATCAAGCATATTGGCGAAGGCGTTCTTCTCGGCACGAAGCATGTGACGCTCTCAACCGTGCCGGAGGGCGGGATCAAAGAGCGATTTGCTGAGAGGCAGCAGCCCAGGTCAGCGCTGGAGGTCAGGCTGTCCACAGACTATCTGTCGCGCAGCCTGATCAGCGCCAACAGTCTGAACACCTCTGCCCTCATCGCTGAAGACACCCAGAACAACGGAGCCCCTTTCACCTCCAACGCAAGAACCACCGGTGAATTGAAGGCTTCCAGATACAAAGGACGAGCCGCACTGCACATCCAGGATCGCTATTTCCCTTAGCTCCTGCCGCTTTTCACCACAGATGCAAAACGGCAAAGGAGAAATCATATGAAAAAGAGAATCATCGCGCTGCTCATTGCGCTGGCCATGCTGCTGTCCCTGATGCCCACCGTGGCCGAGGACTGGCTGGATCTGGACGCGCTGATGCAGGACATCGAGCTGGAGGAGCAGCAGAACGGCCTGAGCGCCAAGCGCTTTGTCGAATCCCTGGCGCTGCTGCCCGAGAAGACAGCGCTCTATACCGACGAGGCGCTGGAAGACCTGTTCGGCACGCTGAACAAGGAAACCATCGCCTATGTGATTGAGCGCAAGGAGGGCGAAGTCCCCGAGGAGGACACCCTGCTGGTAGCCGTAGCAGTCAAGGGCAGCCTCGAATTGCTGTACTGCCTGGCCGGCGAGACGGTCGCCCTGACCCCCGACGAGGCCAACGCGCCTGGCGTGGGCTATCAGGTGCCCGGCACCAATGTGTGGCTGAATGAGGCGGACATCGCCCTGGCTGAGCGTCCCGAGCAGGAAGAAGTGCCTGTGGACGAGATCGAGGTGCCTGACTTCGTCTTCGACGACCTGTTCGACCAGACCGAAGTGCTGGACCAGGACGACAAGGCCACGGTGCAGATCATCACCGACGTCGCCGACGTGATCACCACGGTGGGCGAGTATGTCACCGTGTCCGTGGAAGCCAGCGGCGTAGCCAGCTATCAGTGGCAGTGGTCCGCCGACGGCACGAACTGGAACAACAACACCGGTTCGGGCTACAACAAGGCCTCCATGACCTTCAAGATGACCGCGGCTTTCTCCGGAAGGAAATACCGCTGCAAGCTGACCGGCGAGGATGGCAGCATCAAATACACCCGTGACGCCGTAGTGTCCCTGCCGCTGGCCATCACCAGCTCTCCCGCGGACCAGATGGTCAAGAACGGCGAGACCGTCACCCTGACCGTGAAGGCCGTCGGCGCGAAGACCTATCAGTGGCAGTATTCCACCAATGGCAATACCTGGAACAACAACACCAGTGCGGGCTATAACAAGGCCACCTTCTCCTTCAAGATGGCCAAGGCGCAGAACGGCCGGTACTATCGCTGCGTGGTGACAGGCTATGACGGCGAGACCGCTGAAACCGAGCCAGCCCGGATCTTCAACGCCATGGCGATCCTGACCCAGCCCGAGAGCCAGTCCGTGGCGGTGGGTGGCACCGTGCAGCTGTCCGTTGAGGCTGTGGGCGTGGCCACCTACCAGTGGCAGTGGTCCTCCAACGGCGAGACTTGGACCAACAACACCAGCTACGGCTACAACAAGGCGAACTTCAGCTTCACCATTTCCGCGGCGCAGAACGGCCGTCAGTACCGCTGCGAGCTGACCGACGCCGACGGCAACGTGATCTACACCAAGCCCGCCTTCATTTATACCGGTCTGGGCATTGTGGCGCATCCCCAGTCCCAGTCTGTCCGGGTGGGCGAGTATGTGTACCTGACCGTGAAGGCTGTGGGCGTTGAGAGCTACCAGTGGCAGTGGACCAAAGACGGCGGCGTCACCTGGAACAACAACACCGGCACCGGTTACAACACGGCCATGATTGGCTTCAAGATGCAGTCTTCCTTCGTGGGACGGCAGTACCGCTGCAAGTTGACCGGCGCGGACGGCACGGTACTGTACACCGATCCCGCAACCCTGTACACGGGTATTGTGATCGTCACCGAGCCCCATAATGTTGTCGCGAACGTGGGCGACACCATCACCCTGAGCGTAGAGGCCATGGGCGTCGACACCTATCAGTGGCAGTGGTCCTCCAACGGCGAGACCTGGACCAACAACACCGGCGCAGGCTACAACAAGGCTGAGTTCTCCTTCAAGATGGGCGCGGCGCAGAACGGCCGTCAGTACCGCTGCGAGCTGTCCGACGCCGACGGCAATGTGAAGTACACCAAGGCCGTGGTGCTGTCCACACCGGTGAACATCACCGCTCAGCCCGAGTCTGTGGTCGCCCTGGCTGGTGAGACGGTCACCTTCACTGTGGTCGCCACAGGCGTGCAGGCCTATCAGTGGCAGTGGTCCGCGGACGGTGAAACCTGGAAGAACAACACCAGCGCCGGCTGCAAGACCGCGACCTTCTCCTTCAAGATGGGCGCCGCGCAGAGCGGCCGTCAGTACCGCTGCGCGCTGACCGGTTATGACGACGAAGTGGTGTACACCGAACCCGCCACCCTGCTGATTGGAATGCAGATCACCACCCAGCCCGAGGCTGTGCAGGTCTGGCCCGTGGGCGATACCGTTGCCCTGAGCCTGAAGGCTTCCGGCGCCAAGAGCTACCAGTGGCAGTATTCCACCAACGGCGGCGACACCTGGAGCAACAACGGCAGCACCGGCAACAAGACCGACACGATGACCTTCAAGATGACCGCGAGCCTGAACGGACGCCAGTTCCGCTGCAAGGTGACCGGCTATGACGATACTGTCGATTACTGCAATATCGTGACGATCTACGTACCCGTGACCATCACCGTGGACGTGAGCGCTGTCCCGGTGGACATCGGCGACACCGTCAGCCTGAGCGTGACGGCTGCTGGCGTCAAGTCCTACCAGTGGCAGTACAGCACCGATGACGGCGCGACTTGGAGGAACAACACCAGCGCCGGCTACAACACCAACGCCTTCTCCTTCACCATGACCGCGGCCATGGAAGGCCGGATGTACCGCTGCGAGCTGACCGGCTATGACGATGAAGTGACTTACACCTCCGCCGTGACCATCGTGACCGTGGCCGCCTCCGAGTTCACCTACACGAAGACCAGCGACGGCACCGGCATGGTGATCACCGGCTACCTGGGCAACTCCACCAGCGTAGTCGTGCCTGCGCGCATCAACAACCTGCCCGTGAAGGAAATCGGCGCGCACGCCTTCGAGGGCAATACCACCATCACTTCCATTGACCTGCCCGATTCAGTTCTTTACATCCGTGAGGCGGCATTCAAGAACTGCACCAACCTTGCTCAGATGAACTAAGGCTGATTCAAGCAAACCAGATCAAAAGCGGGAGGCTCCTCTTCACGGAGGAGCCTCCTTTTTGATGCGCTGAGTGACCCTGCGGTGCCTATGAACAGCGATGGAAACCGCGAATTCCCGCATGGCCGAAAGAGTTGATGACAGACTACAGATCTTATCTGTCTGAAGCTTGACAGGCGCTGAAGCCGCTGACAATGATGGCTGCTCCCGCCCGGACCGCAGCGTTCATGATCGATGATAAATCCCGTCAGATATCCAGCCAACCTGTCCGCGCTGAGGCCGAAGACCTATTATACTATTCTCAAATAAGCTTGCTAAATGTCAAGCAAAGTGGTATAATACCTCTGAAAGGGGGTATTCACATGCAGAGGCAGACGATCAGCACGGAAGAGTATGCAGCCATTGTAAAGGCAGAAAAAGCGACCCAAGATAA
>JAFXVR010000037.1 GCA_017534885.1 Clostridia bacterium
TCGACTTGCATGTGTTAGGCACGCCGCCAGCGTTCGTCCTGAGCCAGGATCAAACTCTTCCGTTTAATCCTCTAAACTCATCGGATTGCTGTCTCTTTCTGCGTTTCGGTTTCTTCCTGTATCGTTTTCAAGGTCCTGCGCTGAGATGCAACTCTGCAAGTCAGCTTGACTATAATAACAAACTACTTTCCCATTGTCAAGCAGTTTTTTATGAAAGATTCAATTTTCGGATATCAACCGGTGTTCAGAAAGTTCATCTGTCATAATCATTCGATAATATGTGAACAATTATGGAATCAAACGACATATCGTTCGTGTTTAGAGTGCGGTATCCGCAGCCATTTCAGCCTTTCTGCGCGCTCAGCCATCCTGGCCAAAGGCAAAGACCTCGGGCAGCAGCAGAAAGTTCCGCCCTCCGCTGCCCGGCAGGTGTATGAAATGACTGTCGGGATCCACCGCCAGCCAGTCCTTCAGCGCCGCGGATTCTCCCTCAACCGTTCGCCGGATATTGTCAGCCGTGCGCGGCTCCTCGAAGTAGGAAAAAAGCACATCCTCATGCAGAGAGATGAACATATACCGGTCGCCCCGGTGCAATCCCTCCCGGGTCAGGGCATAGTGGTGGTACACGTACTCAAACAGGCTCTCCCCGCGCAGGTATGCGATTCTTCCCCTTCTGGCCTGCGGGCGTGTCTTTCTGCGCCAGTCCTCCGCGTTCAGCGGCTCCTGATGCCAGAACACCGGGTACATCTTCGCCCAGTGCCGGGTCTCCTCTTTTTCCGGCCAGGCCGCCAGATCATCCTCAAAACCTGCTGCCAGTGTCTCCTGATCAAAAGGCTCCCCTATCGCCTCCATATATAAGAAAAGCTGTCGCCCATAGCGGTACATGGCCGCGGTCATCAGTCGTCCCTGCCTCACCAGCGCCTCAGCCCGCTCGCTCAGGGCCGCCAGCGTCTCCGCCGCGTCTTCTCTGTTGAGGCGTCCGCGGTACTGTTCGCGCAGCAGCAGCTCACTCATGCCATCTCCTCCCAGCAAACCTGCGAGCCGTCGCAGTCTTCCAGCTCTGTCAGCGTGCCGTCCCAGGCTTCTCCCTCACCCACAAAGCGCACGGTTGAATCCTTCAGTCTCAGCCCCCGCACACTCCGGGCATACAGGGCGGGGATCGCGTGCGGATACTTGTGCCTGGCTGAGGGCTGCTCGTCAAAGAGGCCGCCTGGCTGGGTGCCCGTCCGCTCAAAACGCAGGTGGATTTCGCTCATCCGAACGTCTTCGATGGGCGAATAGGTCTCACCGCCCAGGAACAGGCTGCTCTCGCAGGTCAGGTACAGGTGGTCGAAGCTGACGCGGCGGATAACGCCCGGGAAGCTGTCCGGCTTCTGCGGACGGCGGGTCGCGCTGATGAAGACCGGCTCGCCCTTGCCCCACCAGCCCGGCGCTCCCGGCGAATCGTAAGCATCGCCCCAACGGCGGACGGTGCCGGTCAGATGGTGCACATGGATATCCTCCACTGTGCCGCCATCCCGCACCCAGATGCCCACGGCGCGGGAGCAGTCCTGCACCATGCAGTCGCTGAGGCTGACGCGCCTGATGACGCCGTGGGTCTCAGTGCCGATCTTCAGCGCGGAATCCCTCGAGTGCAGCACACAGCCGCAGATGACGATATCCTCGCTGACGCCATAGCGCGCCGCCATCGGACCGGTGGATTTCACCACGATGGCGTCGTCTCCGGTGAAGACGCTGCAGCCGCTGATGTTGACATCCTGACAGCAGTCCGGGTCGATGCCGTCATTATTGGCGCCCCGGTCGTCGCCCTGGATGCGGATGCCGCTGATACGCACGTGACGGCAGCCCGCCATGTGCAATGTCCAGAAGGCCGCGTCCTTCAGGGTGACATCCCGTATGGTCAGATTGGTGACATTCTCGAAGAGGGAGAGGCGAGGCCGGAACGAGGCGCAGCGCTTGGGGCATTCGTGGAAGCCAGCGTCGCAATCCGCGTCCGAAAAGACTTCCCGCCCCCGGCCATCGATGACGCCGTCTCCGGAAATCACCACATTTTCCGCATCCCTTGCGCCGAGGAAAAAGCCGCCGTTCCAGCCGTCCACCCCGCCCTCGTCCGCACCGTGGGGAAAGGCCGCGATCTCCGCCGGATCCAGGCTGGACAGCAGTAACGCTCCGTTTACCAGATGCAGCTCCACCCGGCTTTTCAGCAGCACGCTGCCGGAGAGGAAGGTGCCCGCGGGTATGATCACCCGTCCGCCGCCGGCCGCATGCGCCGCGTCCACCGCCGCCTGGATGGCAGGTCCTGCGTTGGTGGATGCGTCCGCCACTGCGCCAAAGTCATGAATGTTCCAGTCCGCCATACTCATTCCTCCGCCAAAGGCAGGTCTACCGGCTCCAGTCCGGAATCCGCCAGCGTTTTGTTGATGATCTCCAGCATGCCTTCCCGGCTCAGCGCCCCGGCCACGTAACCCATGATCGTGCCGTCTGCGCGGATCATCCAGGTGGTGGGCAGGGCTTCTACACCCCACAGGCTGAAAAGCGAACCGTCCCGGTCCATCACGCAGGGATAGGTGAATCCATGCTCCTCCAGGAAGCTTACGATCTCTTCTTCCGAAACCGAATCCACTGTGTCCGGCCCGCCCATACCGAGGATCACCACGCTGCCGCTGTTCTCGCCCAGCTCATGGTACAGGGCTTCCAGGTCAGGCATTTCGCGGATGCACCAGGGGCACCAGGTCGTCCAGAAGTTCAGCAGCACCACCTGTCCCCGATAATCGGACAGGCTGTGCTGAACCGCGTACTGGTCAAACAGGGTAAAGTCGGGCGCCATTTCCCTCTGCGTAGTGTCCTCGCCCAACGCCATGCCGCACAGGGCCAGCGCCAGAACCAACAGGGCCGCTGTCAGCCGCTTCATGCTCATGTCTGCGTCTCCTCCTTCAGAAAGCTTTTCAGCACGGAATTTCGCCGCATGTCCGCAGACACCAGGCCGCAGATGGCCCTTGCGCCGTCCTCGTTGAAATGCGTCCGGTCATCGTGGCCGTCCGGGAAGTCGGGATGCTCGCCCGGCTTCAGCTGCACAAAAAGCTTCGCCGCGCCCTCCTCGCCCAGCGCCAGATACAGCTCTCTGGAGGCAAACTCCAGCTCAATCAGCGGCAGGCCTTCCGCTTCAGCCAGCCGCCTTACCGCGCCCGCGTACTCCCCGTGGGTATAGAGCACCGAGGTCGGGCCGGCAAAGAAGCGCCGGCTGACAGGCGTCACCAGCGCCGTCAGCGCGCCGCGCTCCCGGGCAGCTTCAATATAGATGCGCAGCGTCTCCGGGAAGGTGGTGTGCGGGTCGGTGTGCCGCGGCTCATCGTCCTTCTCGTCATTGTGGCCGAACTGGATCAGCAGCAGATCGCCCGGCCGCATGTCCCGCCGCGCTTCCTCAAAGCAGCCTTCCGCGAGAAAAGACTTGCTGGAGCAGCCGGATTCCGCCAGGTTGCGCACCCGCACGTCTTCCGCTGTCACTTCCGGCAGGCAGTAGCCCCAGCCCCGGAAAGGCGCGGTGTTGTCCGTCACCGTGGAATCGCCCACAAGCCAGATGGTTCGCATGTTCTGTTCCTTTCTCAGTCTACCAGTTCATTCCGGTGCTGGGCGCACCAGGCCAGCAGCTCGGAAGCGATCGGCGCGGCGGTCGATCCGCCCGAGGCCTTGCTGCCGATGTTTTCCACCACCACGCAGACCGCCAGGGGAAGCTGATCCGCGTCCGCAAAGCCCGTGAACCATCCGTAGGCGATCGGTTTGCCGTTCTGGGTGGAGTCCGCCGTGCCGGTTTTGCCGCAGACCCGCAGGCCGCTGACGGCAGCGCGCTTGCCCGTGCCGCTGGTGACCACTGCCCGCATGTACTCTTTCAGCCTGGCCGCGATTTCCCCCGACATGGCCGTGCGGTAGATCTGACTGGAGAAGGTGATCCGCGTCTTGCCGCCCGGCGCAGTGACAGCGCGGAGAAGCCTTGGCTCCATCATCACGCCCCGATTGGCCACCGCCGCGGCCACCAGGCACATGTGCATGGGCGTGGCCACAATGGATGACTGGCCGAAGCCGCAGGCCGCCAGCTCCCACTCGCTGCTGCTTCTGGGGAAACGGCTGTTTTCCACCACCAGATCGCGGAAGAGGAAGTTCTCGTTGAAGCCGAAGCTCTCCGCCGTGCGCTGCAGCACCGTCTGGCCCAGGTTCACGGCGATGCTGGCAAAGGTCTTGTTGCAGCTCTCGGCAAAAGCCTCCTGGAGGTGAATGCTGCCGTGCTTTTCGCCCTGATAGTCGCTGATGGCGTGCTCGTCGAAGTACAGCGGCTCCGCGGTACAGTAGAAGATATGATCCTCCACCCCGGCGATGTTTTCGATGGCGGAGGCCGCAGTCACGGTTTTGAAGGTAGATCCCGGAGGATACAGGGCTTGCACCGCCCGGTTCCAGAAGGGCTGGCCGCTGTCG
Source organism: Clostridia bacterium (assembly GCA_017534885.1). GTDB lineage: Bacteria > Bacillota > Clostridia > Christensenellales > Aristaeellaceae > RUG11272. The sequence continues at coordinate 4,468 of JAFXVR010000037.1, forward strand.
TTCTTCGTCTCATCCGTGATGTGATCCGGGTCAAAGCCCGGCAGGGAGACCTCACAGAGCAGTTCGCCGGTCTTTGCGTTCAGCACGATCACGGCGCCGTGCTTCCCGGGCTGAAGCCGCATGAAAACTTCCACCGCTTTTTCGCACAGGGAGGCGGACAGGGTGAGCTGCACTGTGTCGCCCCGGCGGCTTTCACCGGAGAGCAGGGCGGAAACCAGCTCCGGGAAGGAGGCCTGGAAGCCGTACAGGTAGCTGGCCTGGAAGTCCTCCACGCCGTTGGACACCTGGCCCTCGCCGTCGCCCAGCACATGCACCACCGCCCGCCTGGCCGCCGCGCTGGACTGGTACACCCGCGCGCCTGAGGCGTCCGTTGTCGCCAGCACCCGGCCTGTCCGGTCCAGAATGTCCCCGGCGATGACGTTTTCCTTCTGGGCGGCCACCCGGCGGTTCTTGTTGGTGGCGAACCAGCGGTTGCCATAGCGCACCACGCTGTATCCGCCGTACAGCGCCAGCAGGAAAAAGAGGCCGAAAAGGCAGACTGCCGCGATCTTGAAGCGCGCCCGCTGCTGTTTCACCGCACACCGCCTCCCCTCTGCTGAAGGCTCAGCTCCGCCAGGTAGGTGTCTTCGGCGATGTCCGACTCATTCAGGCTTTCCACGCCCTGAATCAGCCCGATCAGGCACATGGAGGACAGCAGGGAGGAGCCGCCGTAGCTCACAAAGGGCATGGTGACGCCCGTCAGCGGAATCAGCTTGATGACGCCGCCGATGATGACAAAGGTCTGCAGGCCCAGCATAATGGTGGCGCCCATGGCCAGCAGGCCGTGGAAGGAGGTTCGCGCCGCCATGGCGGTGGTGGCTCCGCGCCAGATCAGCGCCACATACATGGCCAGCACCAACAGGCCGAAGATCAGGCCGAACTGCTCGCAGATGACCGCGAAGATGAAGTCCGTATGGTAGACCGGTATGGCCTTGGGGGAGCCCAGACCTAGGCCCACCCCCAGCAGGCCGCCTGAGGCGATGGCCATCAGGCCCTGCACAATCTGGTAACCCGCGTTGTCATAGTCCGCCCAGGGATTCCGCCAGATGGCCACCCGCTTTTTAACGTGCGCGAACATCCGGTAGCCCAGCACCGCCGCCCCGGCTCCCCCGGCAAGGCCCACCGCGGTCAGTCCCGGATTGCCCGTGGAGGTCCAGTAGAGCATCAGCGCCGTGCCGTAGTACAGCAGGGCTGTGCCCAGATCCTTCTGCAGCATCAGAATCCCCAGGCAGCCCACCGCAAAGGCGAGCCAGGGGATCAGGGAGCGCCGGGACATGAAGTAGCTCAGCACCACCAGCAACGACAGCTTGACCAGCTCGCTGGGCTGAAGGGAAAAGCGCCCGATTTCAATCCAGTTGTTCGCGCCGTTGATTTCCCGCCCGATAATCAGCGGCAGGGCCAGCACCGCCAGAGACAGACCCGCCAGCAGCCAGGCGATTCCCCGCCATGAGCGGATGGTACGCACCAGAGCGATGCAGATTTCCATCGCCACCAGGCCGACGCCGTAGTACAGCGCCTGATGATAGGCGTAGTGCGGGTTTGTGTCATAGAGCACCAGCACACCCAAGGCGCACAGGAAGCTCGTCAGGGACAGGGTCAGGCTGTCCGCCGGAAGGATCCGCGGGATCACGCGGGTGGTCAGCCAGATCATCAGAGGCACCGCCATGCCCAGCGCCAGCCCCTGCCACGCAAAATCCTTCAGGAACAGCAGCAGGAAGGCGCTGGCGAAAAAGGTCATGACCAGGCCGGAAAGCGCCCGCCCGTGATCCATCCAGCGCCGCCATAGGCTGACTCTTAGCTTCTTCTTATTATTCCTGCGCATCCTGCCGCCCCCTCTCCGTCCGGGGTACCCAGGGATTGTCCGGAGGCTCCCGCTGCCAGTCCCCGGGTGTCTCTCCGCCCGGTTCAGACCACGCGGGCGGAAGCGGCGGTTCCCTCAGCCCTTCTGCAGCGGAATCATAGGCCCCGGGAGCGGGCCAGCCGGGTGCATTAGCCACAGGCCAGGTGCCCGTTGCGTCCCCGGCGTCCACACCCTCGAACAGGCTGACTTGCAGCACCGCCTCCCCCGCTTTCAGCACCGAGCCGTGCATCAGCAGAGGCGCGAAACGCCGGTTTTTTCTGTTGACGCTGACACCGTCGCATTCACAGGCGCAGCGGTACATGGGCAGCACTGCGATGCCCTTCCCAGGGCGGAAGGCAAAGAGCAGGTGTTCCCGCGCCACACCCGCCACCGGCAGGTAGATGTCCGCGGAGCGCAGGCTGCCCACTATGCCCTCATGGGGCAGGGGCAGCACCGAGCCCTCAGGGAGGCTCTCGGAACCCCTCAGCACGATCATCTCCCCGATCATGCCCGCGTCAGGCAGGCGGCGGATGCGCTCGTGCTTGTCCCGCCGGTCTTTGTGCAGCCAGAGGAAGGTGCGCGCCACGATCAAAACGCCCAGCAGCACAAACCAGTACCGCAGGCCGATGGCCAGCATCTCGTACAGCTGTTCGGACACGCGCCCACCTCCCCATGGCTATTATACTGTCAAACCAGGCCAAAAGCAACATGGCGGCATTTGGCATATTCTGGTTAATTCTCTGTCACATTTTATACATTTATGTGATGTTCGGAAGAAAAATCAGTAAAAGTTATAAAATGCGGTTGAAATTTCATCAAAAATATGCTATAAGTTAACTAACCGGGGAGCGGAGAGATGGATATCCGCGCCCGACCATCACAATTTCAAAGGAGGTACCCGTATGAGGAAGCTGTCTCTCGCCCTGGCCGCGATGATGCTGCTGACCGTGCTGTTCGCGGCAGTGCCCGCAATGGCAGACAAGACCGTCATCACCTACTGGTCCAATGACCGTCACGACGAGACCTACATGAGCGCCATCGTCGAGAAGTTCAACGCCGAGCATGATGACATCGAGATCAACATGGTCATCATGACCGATGACTTCGAGAACTCCATCCTGCTGGCCATCGACGGCGGCAACGCCCCGGACATCGTCGGCCAGTCCGTCACCCTCAAGAACATGGTTGACTACGAGGCCGTCGTCGACCTGGCTCCCTACATCGCCGCCGATGAGGAGTATCAGAAGGTCAACGATCCCTACAACCACAAGTATGAGGGCCTGAATTCCATCGGCGACGCCATCTACTGGGTGCCCTCCGGCCAGCGCTCCGGCGTGCGCATCGAGTACAACAAGGCCCTGCTGGCCGCCTCCGGCTTTGAGGGCATTCCCGCCACCCTGCCCGAGTACATCGAGATGGCCAAGAAGATCACCGAGGACGGCAAGGCCAACGATCCCATCACCTATGGCATCGGCTTCACCTCCTCCTCCCCCTTCGAGCGCCAGCTGGAAATGATGGCTCAGGTTTCCGGCGTGTTCTACTATGACTACGTCAACGGCAAGTTCGACTTCTCCGGCTACAAGCCCTTCCTGGAAGCCGGCCGTGAGCTGGTGGCCGTGGCCTATCCGGATCAGCAGGGCGTGGACAACATGCGCGCCATGTTTGCCGCCGGCACCTTCGCGCTGTGGGGCAACGCCTCTCAGGAAGCGGGCGTGTTCACCAACCAGTTCCCGATCACCGACTTTGAGTGGGGCGTGGCTCCTGTGCCCTCCCTCGACGGCGAGATCAAGGGCGCGCTGCAGGTCAACCCCAACAAGGGCTACCTCATGCTGTCCGCCTGCAAGAACAAGGACGCTGCCTGGGAAGTCATCAAGTACTTCCAGAGCGAAGAGGTCCTGATCGGTTACATGGAGGGCGGCTTCGACCTGCCCATCACTTCCTACATCGACGAGCGCATTGACAAGAGCAAGATGGGCCGCATGGGCGACTACAGCCTGCTGGAGTATGAGTCCGTGTATCCGGCCGTGCCCTCCATCAACCTGACCGGCGACAACTACCGCACCGTGCTGTGGAACGCCATCATGGGCTATGTGGACATCGACGCGGCCATCGAGGACCTGAACACCCGCTACAATGCCGCCTACGATGAGGACATCTCCCTGGGCTTCGTGCAGCGCCTGGTGATTTCCGATTACGATCCGCTGCATCCCGCTGCCGGCACCGTGACCTGGCTGGACAAGTAATCCTTTCATCTCATCCATGAATCAGTTCTGATGACGGCCGTCCGCGGCGGGTTCGCGTGACCCGCTGCGGACGGCTTTATGATATATGACAGAAAGGGGATATGCCATCTGTGAGCACTTACGTAAACCCACAGCTCGCCCCCGCCACCCGGCCACCGCGTCCTGTCAACAAAAAGAGGCGGCTGAAGGAAAGCGGCGGCGTGGCCTCCGGGTTGATGCTCGCCCCATCCATCATCTTCCTGGCGGTCTGTTCCATCTATCCCTTCATCTGGATCTTCCGTTATGTCCTGTACAACTATGACGGCATCCCTGCCCACACCCGCTTCACAGGCATGCGCAACATCACCAATATGTTCGCGGATGCCACGTTCTGGGGCAGTGTAGGCACCACCTTCGAATACGCCCTGTGGAAGCTGCTCTTCATCATCCCCCTGGCCCTGCTGATGGCCGTGCTCCTCAACCAAAAGCTCCGGGGCTCCGGCTTCTTCCGCGGCGTGTTCTTCATGCCGACCGTCATCTCCTCTTCCATCTCCGGCATGATCTTCACCTTCATCTTTGCCACCGGCAACGGCATCCTCAACGGCATTCTGCAGAGTGTGGGGATCGTTAACGCACCCGTCGGATGGCTGACCGACACATCCGTGGTCATGGCATCAGTCATTATCATGTCCGTGTGGGCCGGCTTCGGAAACTACATGCTGTACTTTGTCACAGGCATGACCTCCATCTCGGAGGATGTGTACGAGTCCAGCCGGATCGACGGCGCCAACGCGGTGCAGACCTTCTTCAAAATCACCCTGCCCATGCTGTCTCCCGTGCTGAAGGTGGTGCTGATGCTGGCCATCACCGGCGCCTTCAAGGACTATGAGGCCATCATGGTGCTGACCAACGGCGGCCCCGGCACCCGCACCAACGTCATGTTCCTGTACATATACAACCTCATCTTCGGCACAGGCTCCAACGCTACGCGCCAGATCGGCTACGGCGCGCTGCTGAGCCTCATGGCCGCTGTCATCGTCGGCGCTGTGACCATCATCTACAACCTGGTGGCCAAGAAGCTCGACGACGTGGTGTGAGGAGGTGGGACGTATGGCAAAGAACAGAGCGCAGATCGTTTACTCCCCCAAGCAAAAAGCCATCCGTGCCGTCCTGTGGGTCCTGCTGGCCATCGTCGCTTTCCTGGTCATCTTCCCGGTGCTGTACATCGTCTTCGGCTCCTTCAAGGAAAACCAGGAACTGCTGGTGGGCGGCAGCGACATCTTCCCTCAGAAGTGGATCATCCAGAATTACATCGACGCGTGGAACCAGGCCAACTTCGCGGTCTATACCAAGAACAGCCTCTTCCTGTCCATCGGTGTGATGCTGATCTCCCTGGTGGTGGCCTCCATGGCCGGTTACGTATTCTCCCGCAAGACCTTCCCGGGCAAGGAAATCATTTACGGCATCTTTACCGCCTTCATGTTCATCAACGTGGGCTCCGTGTCCCTGCGCCCGCTGTATGAGCTGGCTACCAAGGTCAAGCTGAACACCAGCCTGTGGCCCGTCGTGCTCTTCTCCGCCGGCGGCGGCCAGGCCACCTACATCTTCCTCTGCCGGGGCTATGTCAACTCCGTTCCCCGCGAGCTGGATGAGGCAGGTCGGATCGATGGCTGCGGCTTCTTCGGCATCTATGCCCGCATCGTGCTCCCCATGCTGAAGCCCGTGATGGCCACCATCGCCATCCTCTCCTTCCGTCAGGGCTGGAACGACTACATTCTGCCCCGCGTCTTCACCATGACCAATGACAGCCTCCGGCCCCTGACCGTGGGCGTCAACATGCTCAAGAACGCGGGCGACGGCGCGGCCGCCTGGAACATCATGTTCGCCGGCGCAACCATCGCCATCATCCCGATCCTGGTCGTGTTCATCTGCTTCAGCCGCTACTTCATGGGCGGCCTCACCGCAGGCGCTGTGAAGGGCTGATACAGCACTTTCCCGAAAAAACAAGGCCTCCCAACCTGGGAAGCCTTGTTTTTTGCGGATGGTCAGCAGTCTCAGATCTGCTTGGCCTTAAAGCCGAACCATTCCTTCGCGTTTTCGCAGCAGATGCCGCGGACGATCTCGCTGAGGGTCTCGAAGTCAGCGGGATAGCGGCCGTCCTCCACCCATTCGCCCAGGAGGCGGCAGAGGATGCGGCGGAAATACTCGTGCCGGGGATAGCTCAGGAAGGAGCGGCTGTCGGTCAGCATGCCCACGAAGCCCGCCAGGTAGCCCAAGTTGGCCAAGGAGGTCAGCTGGTCGGTCATGCCCTGGAAGTGGTCGTTGAACCACCAGGCTGAGCCGTGCTGAATCTTGCTGACGGCCTCAGAGGACTGGAAGCAGCCGCAGATGGTGTCGATGGCCTGGTTGTCGTTGGGATTCAGGCTGTAGAGGATGGTGCGGGGCAGCGCGCCCTGCTTCTCCAGGTAGCCCAGGAAGGCCGCGGTCTGCTCGGAGGGCGCGTAGTTGTTGATGCAGTCGTACCCGGTGTCCGGGCCCAGGCGGTCAAACATGGTCTGGTTGTTGTCCCGGCGGCAGCCGTAGTGGAGCTGCATGGCCCAGCCGCGGCGCACGTACTCACCCGCTACAAAGGCCATAAAGGCAAACTTGAACTTGGCTTCCTCCTCGCCGGAGATGCCCCGTCCCTTTATCCGGGCCGCGAAGATGGCTTCCACCTCGCTCTCGGAGGCCGGCGCGTACATCACATAGTTCAGGGCGTGGTCGCTCAGGGTGCAGCCGTGGGCCGCAAAGAAGTCCATCCGGGCTTTCAGCGCCTTCTTCATGTCGGCAAAGCTGCCGATCTTCACGCCGCTGACCTCGCTCAGCTTCTCCACATAGGCCATCCAGGTGTCCTTCTCAATGTTCATGGCCTTGTCGGGACGCCAGGCGGGCAGCACGTTCACCGGGAAGCTCTTGTCGGCGGCCAGCTGCTCATGGAAGTGCAGGTCGTCCACCGGATCGTCGGTGGTGCAAAGAGTTTCCACATTGCTGCGCACAATCAGGTTCCGCGCGGAGAAGGCGGGATCGGCCAGCTTAGCCCTGGTCTCCTCCCAGATCTGCTCGGCGGTGCGGGCGTTCAGGGGCGTGTCGATGCCAAAGAAGCGCTGCAGCTCGAGGTGACTCCAGTGGTACAGCGGGTTGCCGATGGCCTTGCCCAGCACCGCGGCCCACTTCAGGAACTTTTCCTTGTCAGAGGCGTCGCCGGTGATGTACTTCTCCTCCACACCGGCGCAGCGCATCAGCCGCCACTTGTAGTGGTCGCCGCCCAGCCACACCTGGGTGATGTTCTCGTACCGGCGGTCCTCCCAGATCTCCTGGGGATTCAGGTGGCAGTGATAGTCGATGATCTTGCAGTCAGCCGCGGCTTCGTGGTAAAGCCTGCGGGCGGTTTCCGTGGAGAGCAGAAAGTCCTTGTCCATGAAGGCTTGCATCGGTATCTCCTCCTCGCGCTGTTCGTAGGGCTTTGCGCCGCCGTCCGCGGCCTGTATTCATTATACCACGATATCCATGCGGTTTCAAGCGCATTGTGCGCCGCCAAACCGGCGGAAAACGCTGAAATCCTGTCATGTTTTCTGCTGAATCCCTCCCCTGCCTCCGCCCTTGCGGCGCTTGACAAGGCCTGGAAATCTCACTACAATAGACCTGCGCCTGTCAGGGCGTATGAATGAAACAAAGTGAGGGAGCGCGGATGAAGGCGACGGGTGTCGTGCGCCAGCTGGATCGGCTGGGCCGGGTGGTGCTGCCCATTGAGCTGCGCCGGACGATGGACATCAGCCCGGGGGACAGGCTGGAGATTTTCGTGGAGGACGGCACCATCGTCCTGAAAAAGTACGAGCCCAGCTGCATTTTCTGCGGAGACGCCCGGGATGTGGCCATGTACAGGGGCCGCCTCATCTGCGCCAGGTGCATGGCGGCGCTGCGGGAAGGCCAGTAATCCGCCCGGAACGTGCTCCGCTGATCATGGAGATGGAGGAAACATCATGCTGAAAACCTATCGGGAAGAATACCGTGTGCTGACCCGGGACTGCGATATGTCGGGCACGCTCCGGCCCGGCGCATTGCTGGAATACATGCAGGAAACCTCCGGCACCCACTCCGAGCTGCTGGGGGTGGGCCGGAAGGCGCTGAGCCAGCAGGGCATCGCCTGGGTGGTGACCCGGATGGAGGTGCAGCTGAACCGGACGATCCGGGTGGAAGAAAACATCTCGGTGGAAACCTATCCCCTGCCCATCCGCCGCTGGTTTTTCCCGCGCTATTTCTTTTTCCGCGATGAGCAGGAGCAGGTGATCGGCGAAGCCGCCAGCCTTTGGGTGCTGCTGGATCTGACCACCCGCCGCATGGCGCGGCCTGAGCTGGTGGAAAGGCTGCTGCCCGACAACAGCGACCTGCCTGCGCCCCTGGGTCTGCCCGCGCCGGTAACCGAGATCAGCGGCACGGTGGAAGTCAGCGAGTTTGAGCCCGTCTACACCGACCTGGATCCCAACTGGCACGTAAATAACTGCCGGTATCTGGACTGGTGCTGCAATGCCTTGGGGGTCGACCTGATGAACCAGTACGAGCTGGGCCACTTCATGGTCAACTATGACCAGGAGATTCGCCCCGGTCAGAGCGTGCGCACTGAGCTCCGCCGCCTGGGCATGGATTTTTCCTTCACCGGCTTCTCCGGCGGCCAGCGGCACTTTGACGTGGGCGGACAGCTCCGGGAACGGAAGAAGGCGTAAGCGACCGATACAAAAAGCTGACGGGAGAACAGAAGCCCGCCAGCTTTTTTGTTGTGTTCCGGATTGTTCATACTATTCTCAAATAAGCTTGCTAAATGTCAAGCAAAGTGGTATAATACCTCTGAAAGGGGGTATTCACATGCGGAGGCAGACGATCAGCACGGAAGAGTATGCAGCCATTGTAAAGGCAGAAAAAGCGACCCAAGATAA
>JAFXVR010000007.1 GCA_017534885.1 Clostridia bacterium
AAATGGTCATGCCCGGTGACAACATCGACATGGAAATCACCCTGATCACCCCCATCGCCCTGGAGCAGGGCCTGCGCTTCGCCATCCGCGAGGGCGGCCGCACCGTTGGCTCCGGCGTCGTGGCCAAGGTCATCGAGTAATCTGAACTACCATCTGGAGGGCGCTCTCTAAGAGGGCGTCCTCCGTTTTGTGAGGGAAACTGATGTATCATTACAAAACACAGGGCACCTGCTCCACCGGCATCGACCTGGAGATCAGCCCCGACGGAATCATCACCTACTGCAAGATCATCAACGGCTGCAAGGGCAATACCGAGGGCCTGTCCCGCATGGTGATCGGCCGGAAGGCGGACGAGGTGGCGGAAACCCTGGCTGGGATTCCCTGCCGCAGCAATACCTCCTGCCCGGATCAGCTCTCGAAGGCCATCAGGGCCTGCCAGGCGGGCTGAGCCGGCCCCCGCGGCACATTCAGATATAGGTCAACCAGACAGGACACAGAGAAAGTGGGAGCCATTCCATTGTCAGAAGTCATCAATCAGCAGCCCGAGCGCTTTGAGGACATGGATCTGTCCAGGGAAGTGCTGCGGGCCGTCAAGGATATGGGCTTTACGGAGCCCTCCACCATTCAGCGCCTGACCATCCCCATGATGATGCAGGGCCAGGACATCAACGCCATCGCGCCCACCGGCACGGGCAAGACCTGCGCCTTCGGCATCCCCATGCTGGAATACATCCAGCTGAACGACAGCCGCATCCAGGAAGTGGTGCTGGCGCCGACCCGGGAGCTGGCCGTGCAGATCGGGGATGAGCTGGGCCACCTGGCCAAGTATATCAAAGGCTGCCGCATCGCGGTCATATACGGCGGCCAGCCTTTTGCCAAACAGATCAGCTCCCTGAAGCGCAAGCCCCAGATCATCATCGCGACGCCCGGGCGGCTGTTGGACCACATGAACCGCGGCAATATCCAGCTGGGAGCGGTGCACACCATGGTACTGGACGAGGCCGACGAAATGCTGGACATGGGCTTTGTGAAGGACGTGACCCGCATCATCGAGGCCACCCCGCCCGACCGCCAGCTGGTGCTCTTTTCGGCGACCACCAACCAGGAAGTGCTGACCATCGCCTGGAAATACCAGCATGATCCGGTGGAGGTCACGGTGGAGGCTACCAAAAAGGACCGGCCTCAGATCACCCAGTATGTGATCCCCACCGAGCAGAACCGCAAGATCGACGACCTGCTCTACCTCCTGGATTCGGATGTGTACGGGCGGATCATGATCTTCTGCAACACCAAGTATATGACTGACCGGCTGACAAGCTGCCTGACCAAGGAGGGCTTCGACTGCCGCTGCCTGCACGGCGATCTGCGCCAGAGCCAGCGCAATATCGTGATGGGGGACTTCAAGAAGGGGCGCTTCCCGATCCTGATTTCCACCGATGTGGCGGCCCGGGGCATTGACGTGGACGACGTGGAGGCGGTCATCAACTTTGACCTGCCCAACGAGGACGAGTACTACCTGCACCGCATCGGCCGCACGGGCCGGGCCCACAAGCACGGCGTGTCCTTCAGCCTGGTGTCCTTCCAGGAGAGCGTGCGCATGGACGAGATCCTGCGCTACATGATCGCCAAACCGGTGCCTCTGCATTTCGAGGACGGCATCCTGCGCCGGGAGGACGGCACGGCCTTCTTCGAGCACATCTGATGGGCGGCGCACGGAAAAAGAGCTTCAGCCTTTGCCGGAAAGCGGTTTGGGGCGTGAAGCTCTTTTTGTGTGTCAAGGGTGAAAGCCGCTGACCCCCTCCAGCTGAAGCAGGCCTGCCTTCCGCTCAAGTCCGCCCGCGTAGCCCGTAAGGCGGCCGCCGGAGCCCAGGACCCGGTGGCAGGGGATGATCAGGGAAATGGGGTTGCGGGCGACCGCGCAGCCGACAGCCCGGGCTGAGGTTCGGGCCTGGCCGGTGCGTTCAGAAAGGCGCGCGGCGATCTCTCCGTAGGTCATGGTCCGGCCATAGGGGATGTCCAGCAGGATCTCCCACACGGCCCTCCGAAAAGGCGTTCCGCGCGGGGCCAGCTTCGGGGTAAAGTCTGGGGCCTTTCCGCTGAAGTAGTTTTCCAGCCAGCGCAGAGTTTCGTCAAAGACGGGGAGACCCTTTTCAATATGCCGCCGGTCGAGCGTTTCCGCGAAGTGCTCCTGCCCCTCGAACCAGAGGCCGGTCAGGGCTTCGCCGTCGCTGGCCAGGGTGATGCCGCCCAGCGGGGATGCGCAGTGAAACGTAAAGTCCATCTCAGGCCTCCCATTGGTACCGTTTCATGTCCACACAGCCGTTTTCCCTGAATTCCACGCCCTCGCTGAGGAGCCGTTCCCGCTGTTCCGGGAAGTGCGGCGCAAGGCGTCCTGCGTGATTGACCACCCGGTGGCAGGGATAGTCGCCGTAGAAACCGGCCATACTCAGCGCCTTGCCGACCATCCGCGAGTTTTTCTCCCGGCCGATCAGCCTGGCGATCTGTCCGTAGGAAGCCACCCTTCCCTCGGAGATCTCGCTCACGACGGACAGGATCTCATCGATCAGGCGGTCATCCAGCACTCTCTTCATGCGCATCCGCTCACACGACTTCGCCGTCGGCATACATGAGGTCCGCGTAGGTGGGGACTTCAGTTTCGGGGACCGGGATTTCCTGGCCCCGGAGCATCGCATTGAGCTCTTTCAGCCGGCGGGTGCGGCTCTGTACCCGCATGCCGGTCAGCAGGTGGCTCTTGTAGCGGTCGAAGATGGCGCGCACGCCCATGGTGGCCGGGATGGCCGCCCAGAAGCCCGCCGCCGCGGCTACCGCGCCGCCCACGCCTAAGGCCGCGCCGGTCTTGAGCATGCGGAAGGCGCCGTCCTTCACACCGGTTTTGCCGGGCTTCCGGCCCAGGATGACCTTGGTGCCCTCCGTGGCCGCGATAATCACAAAAGGCAGCGCGCCGCACAGCGAGCTGGTCAGCTCGGACATGAGGCCGGTTTCTTCCAGCAGGCCGGTTTCCACCGCGATCTCATCCACATAAGTTAGCGACGTGGACAGGGTGTCCACCACCGTGTCCTTCTGCCGCCGGCGGTAATCCCGCACGATTTCTTCATACTTTTTCATCGCGCACCTCCTTGGGAGACGGTGAATCCCTCTCTTTCTCTTCCGGGAGACTTGCCCCTGAAGGGAAACGGCCGCCGCGCTCTTATTTGATCAGGGCGCTGATCAGCGTAACAAGGACCCAGCTGCCGCAGACGATCCCGGCCAGGATGGTCAGACGGCTGATCAGGTCCAGCTTCTCGGACCGCTCCTTCCGGCTCTTCTGCCGGTTTTCGATGGCGTCCAGTCGGCGGGTCAGGCTGTCCAGACGGCGGTCGGTGTCCCGCTGGTGCTCGTCCAGGGCGGTCTCCAGCGCTTTCAGTTCGCTCTCCGCGCGCTGGCGCTGGCGATCCTGATCCTGGCTCAGGTTTTCTACAGCGCTGCGGAGCCTTGCCTGATCCTCGCAGAGGCCTTCAGCCACCAGGGTCATTTCAGCGGTGAAGTCCTCCACCGCCTGCTGGGTGCTGTCCCCCTTGACCGCCCGCAGGGCTGAATCCCAGAACTGCTTGGGCTTGCTGACGGCGCGCCCGTCGGTCAGGTGCTGTTCCGTCATCCGCTTCACCTCCCTCCACTTCAGCCCGCAGGTGCGCGGGCCATGCTTCTTCTACTGCAATATACCACAAATCAGGCGTCGGACAATCTATTGAGTGAATTCTGAATGCAACTCTTAGGGAAATCTAATGATTCAGCCAAAGGCCTCACGGCTGAGCGGCCAGGGCAAAGACCGCTTCTTGCAGCGCCCGGCGGAATTCCCAGGTCTGCATAGGATTCTCATAGGGATAGAACAGCCGGTTGGTCAGGGAGATCACCCCAACCCCGTGTGTGCGGGAGAAGTAAATGCCTGTGCCGGTGAAACCGGTGTGGCCGCAGCCATGCGGGTAGGAGATGCCGGTCTGGAAGCCGAGGCCGCGGCCGGGCGCGCCGGGCTGTTCTTCCTGTGCGGCGAGGAGCAGCGGATCATCGGTGTTCATGAAAAACTGGCAGAGGCGGGCTAAGGCGGCGGCATCGGCGAACACACCGGCGTGACCGGCTTCATCGTGGAAGTAATAATGCGCGTTGCCGTCATTCACCGTGCCGGCGACCGGCTGATCCACGGGCCGGAAGCCGCTATAGGACAGGCCGCGCTGGGCGCACATGTCCATCTCGATGGGGTTGCCATAGCAGGAGGGCACTACGGGCAGCCCGGCGTCCGGGTGGTAGCAGATCTGTCCCAGTCCCAGCGGCTCCGCCAGGTCTTCCCGCAGGCAGCGGGCCAGCGGCTTGCCCTGAAGCGTCTCCAGCACCTTGCCCAGCAGCATGAAGTTCAAATCAGAGTATTCGACCCCCTCCGATGGTTCCGTATGCGTCAGCGCGATGCGCAGAGCGGCGAAGAAGTCCGCCTCGCCTGTGGTGTAAAAGGGGTACCAGGCGGGGAGACTCGAGGTGTGCGTCAGCAGCCGGCGGAAGGGAATCTCTCCGGCCCGGGCGTTCAGAAAAGGGTCGGCGGAGATGCCGGGCAGCACGTCGGACAGTGTGCTTTCGAGGGAAATCCGCCCTGCCCGGATCAGGTTCAGCACCTGCGCGGCGGTGGCGATCTTGGTCAGGCTGGCCAGGTCAAAGAGGGAATCCTCCCTTGCCTCGCCCACACAGGCGGCCGCCAGGAATTCATGGGCGTCAAAGGCCAGCACAGAGGCGGAGGGAAAATAGCCGGCTTCGGCATAGCGCCGGGTGATATCGGTTATTTCAGCCTGCAGCCTTGCCCTGTCGACTTTCATAGGCCCATCCTCTCCATCTTGAAGGTCAGCACCCGGCGCAGACTCTCGTCAATGCGGCTCTCCGGGATGACGCCCTCCTCCACAGCCTTCACCACGCCGTCAAAGGCCTCGAAGTAGTCATAGGGCATCAGCAGCAGGTCGGCGCCGGCCAGGATGCACTGCACACAGGCTTCGGAGGAAGTGTACTTCTCCGTAATCGCGCCCATGGACAGCGCGTCGGTGATGATCAGCCCATCAAAGCCCAGCTCGCCCCGCAGCTTTTCGGTCAGGATCACATAAGACATGGTGGCGGGCTCGTCGCTGCCGGTGACATTGGGCGCGGCGATGTGGGCGGTCATCACCAGGTCGCTGCCGGCTTCGATGCCTGCGCGGAAGGGGATCATCTCGCAGTCCGCCATTTCTGCCCAGCTCTTGAAGGTTTCCGCATAGCCCGTGTGCGTGTCGGTGGAGGTATCGCCGTGGCCGGGGAAGTGCTTCAGGCAGGAGGCGGTGCCGCTCTCGTGCAGGCCGGTGACCACCTGGGTCACCATCCGCGCCGCCAGCGCCGGACTGTCACCGAAGGCCCGCTTGCCGATGACGGGATTGTTGGGATTCGTGTTGACATCCGCCACAGGGGCAAAGTCCACGTCAATCCCGTAGGCCTTCAGGTACGCGCCGATGGCCGTTCCAACCTCGTGGGCCAGCGCCTCATCCCCGCTGGCGGCGATATCCCCCATGGCCGGGAACTTGCGCACCCCAAACCCAGCGGGATGATTGGCGATCCGGGCGATCTGGCCGCCTTCCTCATCGATGGCGATCAGGGGGCGATAAGCGCCCAGGGCGTGAAGGTTGTCGGTGAGCGTCAGCAGCTGCGGAGCCGAGAGGATGTTCTTGCGGAAGATGGCAAAGCCGCCGCAGGGATAGCTGGCGTACACGGCGCGCATGTCCATGGTGACCTTGGTGGTGCCGGTGATGCTGTTGTCCTCCAGGTCGTCAGGGCTGAAACGGCTGTCGAGCGCGTCGGGCCGGACCACAAAGAGCTGGCCCACCTTCTCCCGCAGGCTCATGGAGGCCATCAGCCCGGCAATCCTGTCCTCCCCGGCGGAGGCCGGCGACAGCAGGATCAGGGTGAGCAGCGCGGACAGGCAGAAGACGGCAATCGGCTTTTTCATAGGGACGCTCCTTTGCGGCGGATATGGGCGGGCGCGACAGGGCGCCGGCCGGGATAATGACAGTATACACCCGATCGGCCCGTTTTGCATCCCCCCGGCGCATTCTTTTACACGCAGGCCATCTAAAAGGCAGGAAGACGGCGGCGGGCGTCGAATTCAACAGCAAACCGGTGATTCGGGAGGAGCGGAACCATGACAGAGTTTATCCGGGAGGGAAGCAGCCTTCACCTCCGCAACAGCCATGTCAGCTATGTGATCGAAGTGCTGGAGGGCGGCTTTGCGACGCACGCCTATTTCGGGAAACGCCTGGAGCGCTTTCATCCCCAGTCCTTCCGGCGGCGCTATGGACTGGGCGAGCAGGGCAGCTTCAGCGTGCAGAACTGCGCCCTGAACCACACGCCTCAGGAGTATCCGTCCTATGGCCTGGGCGAGATGCGCATCGGGGCGCTGACCGTCCGGGCGGCGGACGGCACGGCCACCTGCGACGTGCGCGTCGTATCCCACAGCGTGGAGGAGGGCAAGCCGGCGCTGGCGGGCCTGCCGGCCACCTTCGGCGGGGAGGCGAAGACCCTGTGCCTGGAACTGAAGGACGAGCACCTCGGCCTTTCGGTGACCCTGCTCTACACGATTTTTGACGACTGCGACGTCATTGCGCGCAGCGCGCTGATCCGCAACGATTCCGCTGAAACCCTGTCCCTCGAGCGGGCGGACAGCCTCTGTCTGGACGTGCCCGACAGCGGCTGGGAACTGCTGACCCTCTCCGGCGACTGGGCGCGGGAGCGGAGCGTGGTGCGCAGGCCGCTGGCGCCGGGCGTGCAGGGCGTGTACAGCCTGAGAGGCGCGTCCTCCCTGATTGCCTCGCCCTTCATGGCGCTGTGCCGCCCGGAAGCCACGGAGACCGGCGGCGAGGTGCTGGCGGCCGCGCTGGTCTATTCGGGGAGCTTTGCGGCGGAGGCCGAGCGCGATTCCCGCGACTGTGTGCGCCTGCGGCTGGGTCTGAACGAACAGCACTTCGGCTGGCGGCTGGACCCCGGGGAATCCTTCCAGACCCCCGAGGCGGTGCTGGCCTGGTCGGATCAGGGCCTGAACGGCATGAGCGCGGCCTTCCACCGCCTGTGCGCGGCGCATGTGGTGCGCGGGAAGTACGCCCACGCGCCCCGGCCCATCCTCATCAACAACTGGGAGGCCACCTATTTCAATTTTGATCAGGAGAAGCTGCTCAAGATCGCCCGCACGGCCGCGGACGTGGGCGTAGAGCTCTTTGTGCTGGACGATGGCTGGTTCGGAAAGCGCGATGATGACCATTCCTCCCTGGGCGACTGGACCGTGGACCGGCGGAAGCTGCCTGACGGGCTGGACAGCCTGGCGCGGAAGATCAACGCCTTAGGGCTGAAGTTCGGGCTCTGGTTCGAGCCGGAGATGATCTCCCCGGACAGCGATCTGTACCGGGCGCATCCGGACTGGGCAATGCAGGTGAAGGGCCGCACGCCTATCGAGGGCAGGTTTCAGCTGATCCTCGACCTGAGCCGCGGGGACGTGTGCGAGTACATGTACCACGCGGTGGCGGACATCCTCTCCTCCGCGCCGATCAGCTATGTCAAGTGGGACATGAACCGCAACTTCAGCAACATCGGCTCCTGTCAGCTGCCGCCGGAAAAGCAGCGGGAGCTGCCTCACCGCTACATGCTGGGCCTGTACAGCGTGCTGGAGCGGCTGACCAGAGATTTCCCGGATGTCCTCTTCGAGAGCTGCTCTTCGGGCGGCGGCCGCTTTGACCTGGGCATGCTGTACTACATGCCGCAGACCTGGTGCTCCGACGACACGGACGCCCTCTGCCGCTGCCAGATCCAGTGGGGCACTTCCCTGGTGTTCCCGCCCTTTGCCATGGGCAGCCATGTCAGCGCCGTGCCCAACCACCAGACCGGGCGCACCACCCCCCTGAACACCCGCGCCAACGTGGCCATGAGCGGCTGCTTTGGCTTCGAGCTGGATCTCAACAAGCTGCCGGCGGAGGAGCTGGAGGAGGTGCGGAAAGTCATCCAGCGGGTGAAGCGCCTGCGGGAGACCCTGCTGTATGGGCGCTTCCACCGGTTGCTTTCCCCCTTTGCGGGAAATGACACCGCCTGGCTGACGGTGGCGCAGGACGGGCATGAAGCCGTGCTGATGCTGACGCGGACCCAGGCCCGGCCCAACACCGACCCGCCGGTGATCCGCCTGTCCGGACTGGAGGAAAAAGCGGTGTACCGGATTGAGGAGACGGGTGAAACCTATGGCGGCGATGAGCTGATGAACGCCGGCTTGTGCGTGCCCCTCGCCTGGGGCGACGCGGCTTCCGTCAGCCTGACCCTGAAGCGCGTGGACGCCTGAGGGCGGCCGATGGAACCGATTGCGGAGGATGCGGATGAAGTATTCAGAGATCGCCCCGCTGGGGGAAAGACTGTACAGACAGATCGCCAAGGTGATGATCGGCCAGGAGGAGACCATCCGCCTGCTGCTCACAACCCTGCTGACCGGCGGGCATGTACTGCTGGAGGACGTGCCCGGCACCGGCAAAACCACCCTGGCCAAGGCGCTGGCCCGCTCCCTGAGCATACCCTTTGAGCGGGTGCAGTTTACCCCTGACCTGCTCCCGGCGGACATCACCGGTGTGACGGTCTACCGCCCCCAGACCGGCAGCTTTGAGTTCATCAAGGGGCCGGTGTTCACAGGAGTGCTACTGGCGGACGAGATCAACCGCGCCACACCGCGCACCCAGTCCGCCCTGCTGGAGTGCATGGAGGAGCGGCAGGTCACCGAGGGCGGCGTGACCTACCCGCTGGCTGAGCCCTTTCTGGTCATCGCCACCCAGAACCCGGTGGAATCTCAGGGCACCTTCCCCCTGCCCGAGGCCCAGCTGGACCGCTTCCTGATGCGCCTCCGGCCCGGCTATCCCGACACGGAGGGAGCCAAAGCCCTCATCAGCCGCTTCCTGCAGGACAATCCGCTGGAGACCACCGAGGCGGTGGCGAGCGGAGCGGAAATCAACGAAGCGGCGAAGCTGACCCGCTCCTGCCGTCTGTCCGACGCGGTGGCGGCCTACGCAGTGGCGCTGTGCGAGGTGGCGCGCAATCCCGATGAGGTGCGCCTCGGCCCCTCGCCCCGGGCGATGCTGGCGCTGGTGCACGCGGCTCAGACCCGGGCGGCTTTGAGCGGCAGGGATTACGTCATTCCGGACGACATCAAGGCGCTGGCCGTGCCAGTGCTGGCCCACCGCATCATTCCCCGGGGCTACACGGAGACGGCGGACGGCGGGGCTTTCATCAGCCGCCTGCTGGACACGGTGCCGGCTCCCACTGAGGAACGCGCATGAATGTGCTGATTGTGCTGGCGGTGCTGGGGGCGATCCTGCTCCTGACCGCCATGCTCCTGCGCGGGGTGGCCCTGAAGGGGCTCTCCGTCAGCCGCGCCTTCGGCAAGCCCGCGGTGTTCGCCGGGGAGGAGGGTGAGCTGGTGGAGACGGTCATCAACGACCGGCCCATGGTCATCCCCTGGCTGCGGGTGGAAAGCCGGATCCCGGCGCAGCTCAGGCTCGGGCGCCAGGAAAACCTGCAGGTCAGCGGCGACATGTACCACCAGAGCCTGTTCACGGTGCTGCCCTTTCAGCGGATCACCCGGCGGCATCGGGTGCGGTTCCTGCGCCGGGGCATCTTCAACGTGGGCAACGCGGCGCTGACGGTGGGCGACGTCACCGGCCTGATCACCGCCTCCCGGGAGCAGGACATGCAGGCCCGGGTGATCGTCTACCCAAGACCTATGGAGGAGCGGGAGCTTCCGGAACCGCTGCTGAGGCTGACAGGGGAGGAAGTGCTGCACCGTCGCCTGCTCTCCGATCCCTTCCTGGTGAGGGGCTTGCGACCCTACCAGCCGGGCGACCCGGTGCGCGACATTCACTGGCCGGCCACCGCCCGCTCCGGTGTCACCCAGCTGCGGCTCCACGATGATACCGCGGCGGTGCGGCTGCTGGTCATCATCAACGGACAGCTGAGCGAAAACCAGTGGGATCAGCTCTCCGACTGGGAGCAGGACAAGATTGAGCGCTGCATCTCGATGGCGGCGGCGCTCTGTCTGCGCGCCCTCCGCAACGGCATGGACGCCGGCTTTGCCGTCAACCTGGCGACGATGGACGGCAGCGAGGCAGTGCTGATGCCCGCCGGCGGGGACGCCCGGGCGGAGACTCTGCTCACGGCCATGGCCAGGCTGAAGATGGTGCGCACCCTGTCCTTCCCGAGCTTCCTGAGCGGGCTGACCCCGCCCCGGGGTACGGACATCGCGGTCATCAGCGCCTACGACAGCGAGGAGATTCAGCGGCAGCTGGCGCGGCTGAAGAGCCTGGGCTGTTCGGTGCTGCTGCACCTGACGGGAGGGGGCGGCGAAAAGTGAAGGATGAGACCAAAGGCCGTCTGCGCCGTCTGCGCCATCCGCTGACACTGTACCTCAGCGTTTTTCCCGTGCTGATGATCCTCTCCGGTCTGCTGAAGCTGCCGCCCCTCTGCCCCGCGGCGGCGGCCCTGATGCTGGCGGCTGCCGCCGTGGCATGCTTTGCGGTACCCGGAAAGTTCCGGGTGGCGCTGGGAATCGCGCTGATGGCGATCCTTGCCGTGCCGCTGTGGCTCCTGAACGGATGGATGGCGGCGCTGCTGGCCGCGGCTGCCGCGATCCTGCTGCTGATCAGCCTGCCCATGGCCGCCTGGCCCAGGGAGCGCTCCCTCAACAGCGCCTGGCTCATCTGCGGGCTGGTGGGCTATGCGGTGGTGCAGACGGTCTCGGCGCTTCCCATCAGCCAGGCGGAGAGTTCCTTTCAAAGCTATCGCCCGCTGAACACGGCGGCCTTCCTGCTTTTCCTCGCCGTGCTGCTCTGGTACCTCAACAGCGACGCCCTGACCGCGGCAGCGCATCAGAAGCATCAGGCGCCGGAAAACGTGCGCCGCCGGAACCGCCTGCTGACAGCGCTGCTCTTCGGGCTGGTGCTGCTGATCTCCCTGATTCCCCAGGTGATTCAGGCGCTGACTGACCTCGCCAACCTGGCCCTTGACCTGCTGAGGCGGGCGGTGCGCTTCCTGATCAGCCTGCTGCCCGAAGCCCGGGAAGCCGGGGCCGGCGCAGGGGGAGGCGGCATGGGCGGCATGATGGATCTGGGGGAGGCCACCGAGCCCAGTGCCATCGCGGTCTTCCTGGAAAAGGCGCTGATGGTGCTCACCGCCGCGTTCATGATCGCCCTGGTCTGCTTTGCGCTGTACAAGATCGGGAAAGCGCTGCGAGTGCGCATCCGCCAGCTCATGGCGCTGCTGGCCAGCCGTTACCAGGCTGCCACGGAGGATTATGTGGACGAGATCGCCAACACGAGGGACGGCGAGGCGGAAATCAGCCGCCGGCTGAGCCTCCGGCGAAAAAGGAAGCGCCGCCCAGCGGATGCCCGGGAGCGCCTGCGGTACGCCTATGAGCGCGTGCTGCGCCGCCACCCTGAGTGGGCCGCCGGGGCCACCGCCCGGGAGACGCTGGAAGAAGACGCTGCCGGACTGTACGAGCAGGCCCGCTACAGCGAGCACCCCGTGACCGAGGAGGACGCGGAGCGGTTTGAGAGCATGGTGAACGGCAGATAAAGCCTTTCACGCAGCCTCTTCACCCGGACTGAATTAGAACAGCAGCACACGGAGGATAAGCAGACAGGGAGCGGGTGCAGCGCAACCTGGAGGGCATCCGGGACGCGCTGTGGGAGATGAATGCGGATCCGATGCTGCTGCAGGAGGTGGACGTCAACTCCGGCCGCAGCTACGGCACGGTCGAGACGATCGACAGGAACTTTGTCTGCACGGATCACAACCTGGTGAGGCTGACGTGCGTCCTGATGCCCTGAGCTTCCCTTGCCAAATGGCTTCTGCTGTGGTATGATGGGAGCGAGCAACCGGAAAGGAGCTGTCTTATGACGATTCTTGTGACTGGCGGCGCGGGCTTTATCGGCGCCAACTTCCTGTACTGGGAACTGCGGGAGCACCCGGAGGACCGGCTGGTGTGCGTGGACGCCCTGACCTACGCGGGCAACCTGCGCAGCCTGGAAAAGGCGATGAAAGCGGAGAACTTCCGCTTTGTGAAGGCGGACATCTGCGACCGCAAGGCGATTTTTGACCTGTTTGAGGAAGAAAAGCCTGACATTGTGGTCAACTTCGCGGCGGAGACCCATGTGGACCGCTCGGTGGAGAATCCCGGCGTCTTCCTGCAGACCAACATTCTGGGCACCCAGACCCTGATGGACGCCTGCCGCCGCTATGGCACGAAGCGCTTCCACCAGGTGGCCACGGACGAGGTCTACGGCGACCTGCCCCTGGACCGGCCGGATCTCTTCTTCACCGAAGAGACCCCCATCCACGCCTCCAGCCCTTATTCAGCGTCCAAGGCCGGCGCTGACCTGCTGGTGATGGCCTATGCCCGCACCTTCGGGCTGCCGGTGTCCATCACCCGCTGCTCCAACAACTACGGCCCCTATCAGTTCCCGGAAAAGCTGATCCCCCTGATGATCTCCCGGGCTATGAGCGATCAGCCCCTGCCGGTGTACGGCACGGGCGAGAATGTGCGCGACTGGCTCTATGTGGACGATCACTGCGCCGCCATCGACCTGGTGATGCGCAAGGGCCGCGAGGGCGAGGTTTACAACGTGGGAGGGCACAACGAGCGCACCAACCTGGAGGTGGTCAAAACCATCCTGCGGGCGCTGGACAAGCCGGAGAGCCTGATCACCTTTGTGAAGGATCGCCCGGGCCACGACCGCCGCTACGCCATCGATCCCGAAAAGATTCACCGGGAGCTGGGCTGGCTGCCTCAGACCGCCTTTGACCAGGGCATTCAGGCCACCATCCGCTGGTACCTGGACAATAAGGGCTGGTGGGAGGAGATCCTGGCCGGAGACTACCAACAGTATTACCAGCGGATGTACGGCAACCGCTGACAGCGGACAATCCCACATCATGACCGGAGGCTGCACATGAGATTCTTGGTGACAGGTGTGAACGGGCAGCTGGGCGGAGATGTCACCGCCTGTCTGACCGCGCAGGGGCACGCGTGCACGGGTGTCGGGCGCAGCGAGATGAACCTGACGGACAGCGAAAGCATCCGGGAGACGGTGCGCCGCTGTCAGCCGGAGGTGATCATCCACTGCGCGGCCTACACGGCGGTGGATCGGGCGGAGTCCGAGCCTGAAACCTGCATGCTGGTCAACGCGGTGGGCACCAAGCACCTGGTTGACGCCGCCATGGAGACAGGCGCAGCGCTGATGTACATTTCCACGGACTATGTGCTCTCCGGGGAAGGGGACGCACCCCAGCCGGTGGACGCTCCGCTGAACCCCAGCAGCATTTATGGCCTGAGCAAGCTCCAGGGGGAACAGGCAGTGCGGGAGACCATGACCCGGGCTTTCATCGTGCGCTCGGAGTGGATTTTCGGGCACCGCAGCCACAACTTCGTCAAAGCCATTCTGGATCGGGGCGCTAAGGAGAAGACCATCGATGTGGTGGCGGATCAGATCGGCGCGCCCACCTACAGCCTCGACCTGGCTGAGGCGATCTGCCAACTGGCCCAGACCGCAAAGTGGGGCACCTATCACATCGCCAGCGAGGGCGTCTGCTCCTGGGCGGAGTTTGCCGAAGAGATTCTGCGGTTGACCGGCTCGGACTGCCGGGTGCGGCCTGTGCCATCGGAAAGCTACCACACCGCGGCCCGCCGGCCCCGCAATTCCCGGCTGGATCTGAGCAGTATGGACGAGGCCGGGCTGAAGCGCCTCCCGGACTGGCGGGACGGCCTCAGGCGGTATCTGATCCGGGAAAACCGGCTGAAATCGGGCTTCTGAGGACTGAGTGCAGGCATGATCAAGCATGCTGATGATCGGCGTCCGGGTGTGCTGTCCGGCGCCGATTTTTGAAAGCCGGAACGAAGAATGGTTGATTCGGATGTCAAAAGGCCGCTTTCATGAACTGAGCCACGACTGGTTGTGGAAGACAGCGGAAATCACCACAACCAGTCGTGGCTCTAAGGTTGAAAGCGCCCTTTTGTCACCCTTACCATGGTTATTGATTTATCACCGCTCTGAAAATATTTGTATGGTATTGTATTATCGCTGAAGCTGTGTTATAATGACAGGGCTGCGGTCAGAACGGCGGCAGCCAGGACAGGAGGATTGCGGACA
The DNA here is from genome assembly GCA_017534885.1 of Clostridia bacterium. Lineage (GTDB taxonomy): Bacteria > Bacillota > Clostridia > Christensenellales > Aristaeellaceae > RUG11272. Next base: position 14,220 of record JAFXVR010000007.1, read on the forward strand.
TGGCGAAGTATTTTGGCACAGATGGCTTCCGCGGCGAGGCCAACAAGGGGCTGACGGCGGATCACGCCTACAAGGTGGGACGCTATCTGGGCTGGTATTACAGGGATCTGAAAAGCCGCAGGGGCGACAGTGAGCCGCCCAAGGTGGTCATCGGCAAGGATACCCGGCGCTCCAGCTATATGTTCGAGTATGCGCTGGTGGCCGGACTGACCGCCAGCGGCGCGGATGTGTACATGCTGCACGTCACCACCACGCCCAGCGTCAGCTATGTGGTGCGCTCGGAGGATTTTGACTGCGGCATCATGATTTCCGCCAGCCATAATCCCTATTATGACAACGGCATCAAGCTTCTCAATGCCCAGGGCGAAAAAATGGAAGAGGAGACCCTGCTGAAGATCGAGGCTTACCTGGACGGCATGGCGGGGGATATTCCGCTGGCCACGGGGGAGGGCGTCGGCAAGACGGTGGACTTCTCCGCCGGGCGCAACCGGTATATCGGCTACCTGATTTCCCTGGCGACCCGCTCCTACCGCGGCATGCGGGTGGGCCTGGACTGCGCCAACGGCTCGGCCTGGATGATCGGCAAGGCGGTGTTTGACGCGCTGGGCGCCAAAACCTATGTGGTGGGCTGCGAACCCGACGGCCTGAACATCAACCGGGGCTGCGGCTCCACCCACATCAGCAACTTGCAGCGGCTGGTGCGGGAGGAAAAGCTGGACGTGGGCTTTGCCTTTGACGGCGACGCGGACCGCTGCATCTGCGTGGACGAAAACGGCAATGTGGTCAACGGCGACCAGGTCATCTACATTTACGGCCGCTACCTGAAGGAGCGGGGCAAGCTGGAAGGCAACCGGGTGGTCACCACGGTGATGAGCAACCTGGGCCTGTACAAGGCGCTGGACGAAATCGGCATCGAATATGAGAAGACCGCTGTGGGCGACAAGTATGTGTATGAAAATATGCATCAGAACGGCTACCGCCTGGGCGGCGAGCAGAGCGGCCACATCATCTTCATGAAGTACGCCAACACCGGCGACGGCATTCTGACGGCCATCAAGATGATGGAAGTCATGCTGGAGCGCAAGAAAACCCTGTCCGAGCTGGCCGCGCCGATGAAGGTGTATCCCCAGGCGCTGGAGAACGTGCGGGTGAAGGACAAGCACGCCGCCGCGACGGATCCCCTGGTCAAGGCCGCGTCCGACAAGGTGGCGGAAGCCCTGGGCGACAACGGGCGGATTCTGGTGCGGGAGAGCGGCACCGAGCCCCTGGTGCGGGTGATGGTGGAGGCGGCTGACGAGGAGACCTGCCGCCGCTGTGTGCAGTCCGTGGTGGAAGCGCTGCGGGAAGCGGGACATTGCGAGTAATAGAGAGGGCCTATGTGCGGAATAGTGGGTTACACGGGGCGGAGCGAGGCCTGCCCCATTCTGCTGGACGGTCTGCAGCGGCTGGAATACCGGGGCTATGACTCGGCGGGCGTGGCTGTGGGCGCGGACAATGGCAAGCTGGAAGTGGTCAAGGTCAAGGGTCGGCTGGAAGCGCTGCGGGAGATGACCGACAGCGGCCGGGCGGTGCATGGGCGCTATGGCATCGGGCACACGCGCTGGGCGACCCACGGCGAGCCCACCGCGGCCAACGCGCATCCCCATGTCAGCAAGGATTCCCGGGTGGCGGTGGTGCACAACGGCATCATCGAGAACTTCCAGGAGCTGCGGCAGTCCCTGGAGCGCCACGGAGTGGTCTTTGCCTCCCAGACGGACACGGAGTGCGTGGCGCACCTGATCGACCGCTACTATCAGGGCGATGCCGTCGAGGCCATTGCCCGGGCGCTGGCACGGGTGCGGGGCTCTTACGCCCTGGGCATCCTCTTCCGGGACGAGCCCGGGGTGATCTGGGCCATCCGCAAGGACAGCCCCATGATCGTGGGCCAGGGGGAGGACGGCTCCTTCATCGCCTCGGACGTGCCGGCCATCCTGAAGCACACGCGCCGGGTCTGCTATGTGCAGAACATGGAGCTGGTACGCCTGGAGGGCACGGACATCCGCTTCTATTCCCTGGACGGGGAGGAGCTCAAAAAGGAATTCACCACCGTGGAGTGGGACGCGGATGCGGCAGAAAAGGGCGGCTACGCGCACTTCATGCTCAAGGAGATCCACGAGCAGCCCAAGGCGGTAACGGACACCATCAGCCCACGCATCCGCGACGGCCGGATCAATCTGGAGGAGCTGGGCCTCAGCGATGACGACATCCGCGGCATCCGGCGCATCCAGATGACGGCCTGCGGTTCGGCCTACCATGTGTGCATGACGGCGCGCTATGTGTTTGAAAGCCTGGCGCGCATTCCGGTGGACGTCGACCTGGCCAGCGAGCTGCGCTACCGCAACCCGGTGCTGGAGGAAGGCACCCTGCTGGTGGTCGTCAGCCAGAGCGGCGAGACGGCGGACTCCCTGGCCGCCCTGCGCTATGCGAAGGAAAAAGGCATCCGCACCTTAGCCATCGTCAATGTGGTGGGCTCCTCCATCGCCCGGGAAGCGGACATGGTGCTCTACACCTGGGCCGGTCCGGAAATCGCGGTGGCCACCACCAAGGCTTACTCCACCCAGCTGGTGGCCTGTGACCTGCTGGCGCTGCACTTCGGTCTGGTGCGCGGCGCCCTGGCTGAAGCTGACTATCAGGCCCATGTGCGGGAACTGCAGGAGCTGCCCCGCAAGATTGAACGCCTGCTGGAGGAAAAGGAGCGGGTGCAGTGGTTCGCGGGCAAGCTGGCTGCCCGCCAGAGCGTGTTCTTCATCGGGCGCGGCCTGGACTACGCCTCCTCCCTCGAGGGCTCGCTGAAGCTCAAGGAAATCAGCTATATCCACTCGGAGGCCTATGCCGCCGGCGAACTCAAGCATGGCACCATCTCCCTGATCGAAAACGGCACCATGGTGGTGGGCATCGCCACCCAGGCGGATCTGATCGAGAAGGAAATCAGCAATATGGTGGAAGTGCGCTCCCGGGGCGCCTATGTCCTCGGCCTGACCAGCTATGGCCATTATGCCATTGAGGATCATGACGACTTCACCATCTATGTGCCCAAGACCTGCGAAGCCTTCTATCCCTCCCTGACCGTGATCCCCCTCCAGCTTCTGGCCTACTATGTCTCCCTGGCCAAGGGCCTGGACGTGGACAAACCCCGCAACCTCGCCAAGAGCGTGACGGTGGAGTGAACGTTGAGCTTTTTGGGGAGCTTTGGGGGGAAGGGGAAGAACCTTTTTGAAAAAAGGTTCTTCCCCTTCCCCCCAACCCCCCTTTTCCTATTTCTAAAACTTTTGCCGATTGTGTCGGGCTTCTTTCGCGGGAGAGCAGAAGAGAAGGGGAGGAGGGGAGATGGGGAAGCCTGATGAGACAGTATACAAAAAGCGCCCATTATTGGACGCTCTTTTCTTATGACTCGCTTTCGGCGAGCTTTGCAAACACCATTCTGCCGGCAGAGGTCTGCAGGACGCTGGTCACGGTGACGTTCACGGTCTGGCCCACCAGCGGCGCGGCGTTCTCGCAGACGACCATGGTGCCGTCGGGCAGGTAGCCCACGCCCTGGTGCGCCTCCCGGCCTTCCTTCACCAGCGTCAGCTCGATGATGTCCCCGGCGGAGAGGCTCAAGCGGAGCGCCTCGTTCAGCCGGTTGATGTTCAGCACCCGGATGTCGCTGACCGCGGCGGACCGGGCCAGGCTCTGGTCGCAGGTCACCAGGGAATAGCCCTTATTCCTGGCCAGGCGCAGCAGGCGCACGTCGGGATCGTCCGGCTCAGGCGGGGTGGCGATGACCCGCAGGTGGACGGAGGGATCGCCCTTGAGCTGTTCCAGCAGGCTCAGCCCGCGCTCGCCGCGCACACGTTTGGAGACGTCGCCGGAGGCGCTCAGCCGGCGCAATTCTTCCACCATGAAGTCAGCGGCAATCAGATCACCCTCCAAAAAGCCTTCCCGGCAGATGCCCGTCAGCCGTCCATCCGACAGGGCGGAGAGATCCAGCAGCTTGCCCGGCGCGGCTGCCCTCAGCCGGCGGGAACCGCTCTTGCGGTGGAAACGGCGGCCTTTAGGCGCGAGATGCTGCTGAAGGGCCTTGTTCAGATCCTCAGCCCGGCGGTAACCGATGGTATAGCCGAACACGCCCAGGGTCAGATAAAGCAGGGCGGAAAAGGCGGTGGTGAAAATCGAGCTGCCCATGAAGTGGAGGATGCCGCAGAGCAGGGCGGCGATGACCAGACCCACCACCAGTCCGGCGATTGCGGGCACCAGGCTGGTGACGGGCATGGAATCCAGCTTGTTCATCAGGGCGTTGGTCAGGCCGGTCAGCGCGCTGAGGATCCGCTCGGACAGCAGCCACATCACCAGCGCCAGCAGCAGCGCCAGGCCAATGCAGAAGAGCACCAGCTGCACTAGGGGGATGGTGACATCCGGGTTGGCCAGCTTCACCAGCGACACGGCGGCAAAGGTCAGCGCCACGCCGATGCCCGCGCCCAGCAGGGCGATCAGCAGTTTCTGGATGAGATGCAGGACTTTTGATTTCATGCGCAGTCTCCTTGGTTCAACAGTATCAGCGATCAGGGGAAAATGACCGCTAAGGCCTGCATGACCGTATCCACTCCGATCACCCGGACGCCCTCCGGCGGCTTCATGGCGCGCAGACTGGCCCGGGGCAGCACCAGGGTGTCAAAGCCCAGGCGCGCGCACTCAGCCACTCGGCGGTCGCACTGGGGCACAGGCCGCACCTCGCCGGCCAGCCCCACCTCGCCCATGACCGCGATGGATGCGCCCACAGGCGTATCCCGCAGGGAGGAGGCCACGGCCACGCACAGCGCCAGGTCGGCGGCGGGCTCGGTCAGCTCAATCCCGCCGGCCACATTGATATAGATATCCTGGGAGGAGGTGCGCTGCATGGCCCGCTTTTCCAGCACCGCCAGCAGCAGCGCCACCCGGCCCGTGTCCATGCCGGAAACCGTCCGCCGGGGATTGCCCCAGGTGTTGGGCACGGCGAGGGCCTGCACATCGCAGAGCAGTGGACGTGAGCCCTCCAGCCCGCAGTACACTACGGAGCCGGACGCGCCCTTGGCCCGCAGGGAGAGCAGGCGCTCGGAGGGATTGGCCACAGGCTGCATGCCTTCCGCTGTCATTTGGAACACGCCCAGCTCATTCACGGAGCCGAAGCGATTTTTGACGGCGCGGAGCAGACGGTATTCCTGCTGGCGGTCGCCCTCGAAATAGAGCACCGCGTCCACCATGTGTTCCAGCATCCGCGGCCCGGCGATGGCCCCGTCCTTGGTGACGTGTCCCACCAGGAAAATGGCGGTGCCGCTCTCCTTGGCCAGACGCAGCAGCAGGCTGGTGCACTCCCGGATCTGGCTGACGGCTCCCGGCGCGCCGGCGAGCTCAGGCCGGTACACTGTCTGAATGGAGTCCACCACCATCACGTCCGGCTGAAGCTCGCTGAGCCGGGTCTCGATATTGTCCATGGCGTTTTCCGCCAGCACGTACAAGCCGGGGGTGCTGATGGACAGCCTGGTGGCCCGCAGCTTGATCTGGCGGGCGCTCTCCTCACCTGAGACGTACAGCACCCGCTTGCCCTGGCGGCAGAGGTTGGCGCAGACCTGCAGCAGCAGGGTGGATTTGCCGATGCCCGGGTCGCCGCCCAGCAGCATCAGCGCACCTTCCACAATGCCTCCGCCCAGCACCCGGTCCAGCTCGTTGATGCCGGTGAGGGTGCGCAGGGCTTCATCCTCGGGGATGTCGGATATCAGCATGGCCTCCGCGCCGGAGCCGGGGCGCTGTTTGGCGGGCTTGACCGCTTTGGCTTCGGCCCGCACCCCTTCCTCTAACGTGTTCCAGGCGCCGCAGCCCGGGCAGCGTCCCGCCCAGCGGGGGCTTTCATAGCCGCAGGCCGTGCAGGCGTAGATGGTTTTTTCTTTTGCCGCCATGGCGTCCTCCAGTCAGGCTTGTTCTGTGCTCATCTTCTTCCGGCCAGGTTCCGGCAGATGTCCGTCATCCGGTCAAACTTGCCCTCCATGTCTGTCAGCAGCTTCATCTGGTTTCTGGCGCGGATCAGGTTGTGGTCGGGGGAGCGCACCTTGAAATATACGTCGCCGTCCAGGTAGTCCGTCAGGAAGCGCATGGCCAGCTCGCAGGTCAGCACCTTGACGGAGAGGGGGAGAAGCTCGATCTCATGGGGCGTCAGGATGTCCCGCACCTCGCTGAGAAACCCCCGGGTGAACTGCTCGTACAGGCCGATGTCCATGCTGACCATGTCGAGATTCTTCTCGTCCTCCGCGGCGGTGGACGCGCCGGAACGGATCGCGTCGCCGTAATCGTACAGGGCGGTGCCGGGCATGACGGTGTCCAGGTCGATGACGCAGATGGCGTGGTTGGTGTCGTCGTCGATCATCACGTTGTTGATCTTGGTATCGTTGTGGGTCACCCGCACGGGCAGGCGGCCGCTTTTCATTTCCCGCACCAGGGCGCTCATCATCTTGCGGCGATCGAAGAAGAATTCGATCTCCTCCTCCACGCTGTCAGCACGTCCGGCCCGGTCGGCGGCCACAGCGGCCACGAAGGCATAAAAGCGCTGCTGGGTGTTGTGGAAGCCCGGGATGGTCTCAGAGAGCTTCGCGGCGGGGAAGTCCGTCAGCAGGCGCTGGAACTCGCCGAAGGCCCGGCCGGCTTCATAGAAGTGTTCCGGCTGGGTCACCTGGTCGTAGGCGGTGGCGTGATCGATATAGTTGTACGCCCGCCAGAAGCTGTCCGGCCCGGCCTGCCACATGGGCTCGCCCTCCAGGGTGGGGATGACGCGCAGCATCCGCCGGGTGCTGTCGATGCCCTGGGCTTCATAGGCGTGCAGGATGTGGCCGGTCACCAGCTCGATATTGTGCATCACGCTGACCGGATCCTTGAACACATAGCTGTTCACCCGCTGCAGCAGGTACTCCCTCTTCGACCCGTCCGGCATGCGGTAGGTCAGGTGGTAGGTGGTGTTGATGTTGCCGGACAGGATCTCCTGGCATTCCTCGTATCTGCCGTCAAAGCGGAAGCGCGGCAGGATGCCTTTGATGTCATTGTACAGCATGATGGTGGACTCCCTCCGTATTCAGTGAAAGCCCGGCGCTTTCCATCAGCCGGACCAGCGGCGGAATGAGAACGAGCTGCAGGATGATGCCGGGAAGGGCGGTGGTCACAGCGCCGGCGAGGAACATCTCGAAAGTGAAGACGCTGTGGCTCAGGCCCGTCAGCAGGAGCTGGGCCAGCCCCCAGGCGATGCGCCCCAGCACCATCGAGAGCAGCAGGGTCAGGTAGATGATACCCGGCTTGCGGGGCAGCAGACGATGCCCCAGTCCGGCTGCGCAGCCGTAGACTGCCAGCTCGGCTGTCATGGCGACGGCTGAAGGAAAGAGCGCCGGCATGCCGAAGAGCAGAGAGCGGAGCACCGGGGCGATCAGGCCCACCGCCAGCCCATAAGGCCAGCCGCAGACAAAGCCGCAGAGCAGCACGGGTAGGTGCATGGGGCAGAGCATGGAGCCGATCTGCGGTACCTGACCTGTCAGGAAGGGCAGCACCAAAGCCAAGGCCAGATAGAGCGCCGCGTAGATCATGCGGCGGACGGCCAGCGGATCTCCTCCGCGCGCCTTATGCCCTGTCATGGCCTTCTCCGCACAGGCGGCTGATACTGGCGATGGCGTCCTCCAGAATGGCGGTCGTGCCCTGAGTAACGCCGGCGATATAAGTATCACAGAGATTCATGGGAATCAGCACCCGCCGGGCCGGGCTGGAGGCCACCGCGTTGGCCATGGCGGGGGAGACCTCGCCCAGCAGCGCGTCCGCCATGGCGATGCCGATGGGTCCTACGATGAGCCCTGCCTGGCGGCACTGGACAATCACCGCGTTTTCACCGGTGGCCGCGTGATCCACACAGCCGGTTTTCAGCATGGCGGAGGTGGCGGCGCTGCTGGTGCCCACCGCGGTGATGTCCGCGCCGGGACAGGCTCCGCGGATACCCTCCGCCAACCGGGCTCCCAGCCGGCCGCCCTGGCCGTCAATGATCAGTATCCTCATGGACGCTCCTTTGCGATTGTTTTCAGGATGATGCTAAAATAGGAAATTACCGCCCGGTGAACAGCCACACGCCGCTTTCCGCCAGGGCTTCCTCCCGGAGCTGGCCGACCGCGTCCTCCAGCACAACATCGGCCATCAGCTCAGGATAGGCAGTTTTGGCGATGGCCAGCAGGGCGGCGATGCGCAGCCAGGGGGTCTCAAGGGCGGCTGAAGGGATCAGCACTGCCCGGCCGGCGCGGACGGCTTCTGTGTCTGCCAGCCCTTCCCGGGCCAGCAGGGCGTCGCGCTTCGCTTCAGCGGCGCTGTCCGTCAGCAAACCGGGGCCGAGAACGCTGCTGTCAACCAGTTTCACGATCAGGTCAGGGTTCTTCCGGCTGATCCAGCCGCTGTCCACCGCCAGCCGATCCTCTGTCAGCCGGGCAGCCACATCGTACACGCCCGCGTCAATCAGCAGCTCATGCTCCGCGCTGTGCCGGCTGACCGTGACGAAATCTCGCTCGGTTTCCAGATAGGCGTACACCCGCTTGCACTCCAGCAGGCTTTCCAGCCGGTCGGCCAGCAGGGTCTGGTAATAGTGCAGCGCGCTGGAAGCCTCCGGGGCATCCGTACTGACCCCCAGCCGGTCCGCCTCGGTGACAGTTTCCTTTTCCACCGCGGTTTTCTCCGCGCTGTCGGACAGACGGGAGACGGACGCAGAAGCTTCAGCGCTCTCGTCCGGCAGGCCGGGGCCTTCGCCGGGGCGGTGAATCTGCCCTTCCGCGTCGCTCCGCACTTCAGCGGAGGCGGTTTCATCGTACTCCCTGCGGCGGGAGGCCGGGTTTTCCCAAAGCGGTTCGGCCTCTTCATCCACCGCGCCGGCGGTGTCTGACGCGGCTTCAGCTCCGATGTCTGCCGCGCTGGCTGCCGCGCCGCCCTGGCCGCCCTCCGCCTGGAGCGCGCTCCCGTCCAGCCCGGTGCGGGCCCGGCAGGAGGTCAGCGCCAGCGCTGAGAGCAGGGCCAGCAGCAGGATGAGCTTCCTCATGTTCCACCTCACTCGTGCAGGCAGGCCACATAGCGCAGCCGCAGCCACTGCCGCCAGGGCGCGCTGTCATAGAGCGCCGCCTCGGTGGCAGTCAGCAGCTCAGCCACCTTGTCCCGCTGACGCTCCTCCAGCGGATGATTGCTGTAGGCCGCCTCCAGCCAGATCTGTACGGCCTCCTCATAGAGCTTTCCGTAGGCTTCACCCATCTGACGGCTGAGACATTCTGTCCAGCGCTGAAAAGGCGTGTTGCCCGGGCTGAGGTCTGCCGCGTCCAGGTAGGCGACCACATGGCCGAACAGGGCGCGAATGGCCTCAGCCAGATCTTCGGAAGCGAAAAGCTGGCGTTTTCGGCGGGCTTCCTCCCGGCGCCGGTTCAGCGCAAGGAAGGGGAGGAAGGGGAGAATCACCAGGGCGGCCACCGCCAGCAGCAAAAGAATGGTGCGCAGGAGCCGCAGCCAGTCGGGCCGGGAAATCTGCTGTTCCTGCAGGGTCACCAGGCGGTAGTCCGCGCCGGGCAGGGATTCACCCTCACCCTCCTCAAAACGCCTCAGGCTGATGTGACGCGACTCGCCAACCGAGTCCGGATCCTCAGAAAGAGCGCCTTCCGCGGATTGGACGGCCTGTCCCAGCCAGTCCCGCACCCGCTCGGAGGCGGCCTCCACCGCCATGTCCGTGCCGGGCCGGAGGATGAATACCGCCAGCGTCACCGCGAGAACCATCGCGCCAAAGAGCGCGTCCTGCTTCCACCCGCCCGGCCTGTACAGTTTCAGGCCCAGCAGGCCAAAGAACGCCGCATTGGCCCAGCCGGGGAGGCTCAGGCCGAAGTAGGCCTGTCCGAGAGCCAGCAGGGCGGCGGTGAACAGCACCGGCCAGCGGGAGCGGGACAGGGCCAAAGCCAGCGCCCAGGCGGCAAAGAACGCGATCAGCAGGATCGAGGCCAGACGCACATTCTGTCCGGCAGGCACATCGAAATAGCGGTAGGCATAGGCGTTGACCGCCTCGCTGGCCGCGAAGAGCCGGTTCAGCAGGGCGGCCAGCCCCAGCCGCGCCTCCGGCAGGACCAGCAGCAGAAGGAGACTCAGCGACAGCGCGGCGGATGCAATCCTGAAGGGGACACGGTGAAGGGGACGCGGCGCAGGGGTCAGACTCAATCCTGCCATGACAGCGCCTCCTCCAGATCCAGCTCATCACCCAGGTGGATCGTCCGAACCGCTCCGCTGGACGCCTCGCCGGGCAGAATCAGCGTCACGGCATTGGACTGCGCCAGGGAGACCGCGTCCGTCTCCGGTGTGGGAGAAAAGACAAACACCCGCGCACCGGACAGCTCAGGGTATGTATCAGCGGCAAGCCTGCAAGCGCCGGGGCCGTCCACTGTGGTTTCCGCGCGGAGCAGAGCGGCCCGGAGCGCCTCCCAGTCGGCGGCCTCGCTGACGGAGAGCCGGCGCATTGACCCTTTCTCCGGCCAGAGGACGGTGTGGGGAAGGCTTTCGCTCACCAATGTCCAGGACAGCGAGAGCAGGCCTTCCGCCGTGCGGCTGACCTCCGCGGGCGAAGCGTTCCTGCGCGCGGTTTCCAGCAGCAGCAGGATGTTCTCCGCCGGCCACGCTTCCTCCTGACGGGTCAGCAGACGATCTGCCTTGGCTGAGAGTTTCCAGTGAATGCGGGCAGGGGGATCGCCGGGGATGTAATCCCGGAGCTCGCCCTCGCCGCCGTTGGGACGCGGCACAGCGGCGCTCAGGCCGTCAGCGGTCAGCCGCTCCTGTCCTTCAGCGCCCAGGCGCACAGGCAGCAGCTCCGGCTGAACGCAGGCTTCAGCGGCTTTGACGCCTGCTACCTGAAAGCGGCACAGGCCCAGCCAGTCCGTCAGAGCGGTGCCCGCCTCCAGATGGAGCAGCCCGCAGCATTCGCTGGAGAGTATCGCGGCAGCCTGCTTTCCGGTGCCGTGCAGGCTCAGGTCGGCGGCCTCGCCGGTCAGGCCGTTGCAGCAGCGCAGCTTTGCGTGGGTGCCATAGAGCCAGCTCAGGCTTGCGGACAGGCGCAGGACACAGGGGACTTCCTCGCCCTTGCGCAGGGTTTCCGGGCAGACCAGCACAGCACGGGCCCTCCTGGAAGCAAATCGGGCCGCCAGCACGGACAGCAGGGGCAGCAGGATTGAAATCAGCAGCGCGGCGCGGGTGCCGGCGTTGTTTTCAAAAAACCAGAGGATGGCCAGCAGCGTCAGCCACAGGCCATAGACAAACCGCCGCCTGACCATGGTCAGACCCTGCGGTCCGCCGCGGGCACGCTGCTCAGCAGCTCGCCCAGCAGCCCGCTGACTGTCAGGCCTTCGTTCCGCGCCTGACGCTTCAGCAGCACCCGGTGTCCGCACACGTCCGCGAACATCCGGCTCACATCCTCGCCCGTGGCGTAGTCGCGGCCTTCCGCGCAGGCTAAGGCTTTCGCCGCGCGGCAGAGGCTCAGCGCGCCCCGGGGGCTGATGCCCACCTCCACCGCGGGATGCGTCCGGGAGGCCTCGGTCAGCCGGGTGATATAGTCCAGCACCGCGTCCTTGACCGTCACCTGGGCTGCTTCCGCCTGGAGCGCCAGCACCTGCTCCCGGGTCAGCACGGGCTCGACGGAATCGAGGGGATTGGCGGTCTGCCGGGCTTTCAGGAGCGCCATCTGAGCCGCGGCGTCGGGATAGCCGATGGACAGACGCATCATGAAGCGCTCGAGCTGGGCGAAGGGGAGGGGCTGTGTGCCCGCCGCGCCGACAACGTTCTGGGTGGCGATGACCAGAAAAGGCCGCTCCAGCGGTCGGGTCTGGCCGTCCACCGTGATCTGCCGCTCCTCCATGGCCTCCAGCAGAGCGGACTGGGTTTTGCTGGCCGCCCGGTTGATCTCGTCGCCCAGCACCAGATTCACCCCGCAGAGCGCGCCGGGATGATAGCGGAGGCTGCCGCTGTCCCTGTCCACCATCGAAAAGCCCACCAGATCGGAGGGCAGCACGTCCGGGGTGAACTGCACCCGGCGGCTTGTCAGCCCCAGCGCCCGGCTCAAGGCCACCGCTAAGGTCGTTTTGCCCACGCCGGGCACGTCTTCCAGCAGGATATGGCCGTCCGAAAGCACGGCCAGCAGCGCCTTTTCGATGACCTGGCGTTTGCCGGAGAGAACCTTTTCCAGCTCATCGGCGACCCTTGTCACGTCCGGCCGCACGGCGGCACCTCCTTGTCGCTTTCTGCAAAGGGCGCGTCAGTATTCCTCGCCCTCGTCCTCATCGTACCAGTCTTCGCCCTCGCCGTCCCAGCCTTCCCAGTCCTCATACTCGCTCCAGTCTTCGTATTCGCCCCAATCTTCATCCTCGCCCCAGTCGTCGTCCCACTCATCGTCCTCAAAGCCCTCGCCGGTCAGCATGGACATCAGGCCGACTTCGTCCACAATGTCCATCACACTGCTGATAAAGGACGCGGGGGCTTCCGCCACCAGTGGGAGCAGGCTTTTCAGGGCGGGCTGAGCGATCCGGGCCATGAGGTCGGCCAGGGACTGATCCGCCACCATCAGGAAGGAGACCGCGTCCGGGCCGGGCTCGACGTTCGGGAAAGCGCCGGTGGGCTGCTTTTCGCTCAGGCGCAGGCAGAGGGTCATCAGCCGCTGGCCGTCGCTGGAGAGCACCAGGTTTTCGATGGGACCGGTCAGGGAGAGATTCAGGCTTTGGCCTTCGGCGAGGGGCACAGTGCGCCAGACGCCGCTCTCGTCAAAGGCGGGCGCTGAGAGATGCGAGACAGCCATACCCGAGGCGCTGAGGGTGAGGGAGACCTCCCCGCTGCCGATCTTCAGCCCGCTGCCGTGGATAGCAGCCCGCAGCAGCTCGCCTTCTGCGCCGAGGGTGACCGCGCAGTCAAAGCCAGCTTCAGACCAGCCAGCGCTCAGAAACAGATCATTGCCGTCCAGCAGGCCGGGCAGGGCCAGCTCCAGCCGGCTGGCTGAGAAGGTCACCAGCGCATGCTCCCCGCTGACCCAGGACTGGCTGCCGTCGGGCTGGGCGCGCAGGAACAGGCCTTCCTCCGCGATGTGTTCCTCCACCCAGTCCGGGAGACCGGTCAGGGCGGCGGTGAGGGTCTCGTCGAAGCCGGTTTCACCGCCCAGGGCCAGCATCCAATGGTAGAGCGAATTGTCCGTGCGAGGCAGGGCGGCGATGGCTTCAGCGGCCTGAAGCGCCTCCGCCTTGCTGACCTCAGCCTTGCCCTCGAAGACCGTGCGCAGGGCTCCGGTCACATTGACCAGCGCCCGGCCGTGCACATAGGGCCAGAGCAGGGTACAGCGCTGCACGGGCAGGCCGAGATGGTTGTACAGCTTGTTGCCGAACTCCACCAGGGCGTCGTTGTTCAGCGCCAGCTCCACGTCCCCCAGGAAATCCCCGGTGAGGACGACATTCTGGCCGGTGCCGCGCAGGCTGAAAGCGGTTTGGGTGCGGGCGCTGCGGTTGAGGGTCAGGCTGCCGCTGAGGGCGAAGGCGCCGTCCTGCCGGTCCAGCGTGCCGCTCACTGCCGCCATGTCCAGCAGTTCCATGAGCCCCTTGAGGAAGCCACTGTCCGCCGGCACGGTCTCAAAGCTGAGATCAAAGCCCACCAGACTGCGCTCCTCAGCCCGGCCCGCGCCGGCTGTCAGCATCAGGAAAACCATCAGCGCGCACAGCGTTCTTTTGAGCATGTTTGCCTCCCGTTCCGCCTTTGCAAAAACCGGCCCGCTGGTTTCAGGGGCCGGTAAGCTCAGTCTGTCAGCCAGTCCGGCTGGTCATCCCCGAGATCGGGCGATACATCGTCAGCGTTCTCGTCCACATTGTTTGTCAGGCGCAGATCCAGGGCCAGATCGTCCGTTTGCTCCTCCTGAGGGTCGTCCCAGATGTCCCAGTCGTCCAGGCCGTCCATGGAGAAGCGGTCGTCGTCGGCATAGTCCGCGTCCACATGCCAATAGTCCGGGTCGGCCATGCGCCGATCCTCGTAGAGGGCGTCCAGCTGCGCCTGGGTGTGGATGTTGGCGATGCCGTTGTCCTTGAGCCCCACATCCCGCTGGAAGGCCTTCACGGCTTCCACGGTGCCCGGGCCGTACACCCCGTCGTTGCCCGTGCCGGATAAATAGCCGAGATAGGCCAACTTGGCCTGGAGCTGCCGCACTTTGGCGCCGCTGTTGCCGCCCCGCATGGTCCAGTCCGCGCAGTCGTGCACGGTGCCGTAACCTAAGATACGCTTGTAGGTCAGCGCATATTCCGTGCGCTTGACTGAGGAGGGGGTGTTGCCCTCGATCACATGGATGGTGACGCTGCCGTTTTCGTCCGCTGTGCAGTATTCCACCATGGCCACATGGTCGGTGTTGTTGTCGCTGGTCCAGGTGAAGAAGACCCAGTCGCCGGGCTGGGGGATATAGCTGCCCGTGGTGATGAAGCTGTCAGAACCCTTCAGCCACTGGTAGCCCCACTCATCCAGATTGCCCCAGCGCACAATGTAGCGGCCCTCCTGTATATACCAGGCCCGGCCGGTGTTCTGGCCCGAGTAGCGGGGGTAGACTTCCCCCAGCAGGCGGGTGCCGTGCTGCTGATCCACCTGATCCACGCACCAGCAGAGGAACTCCGCACACCACTGGGCATAGGGATCGCCTGACCACTCGCCGTACTTGGTGTAGCCGTGCTCGCCCTCGGTATAGCCCACCTCAGCGGACGCGGTTTCCAGCAGCCAGGTGACGTATTCAGGCACTTCCCACGCGGGCGCGAGGCGGTGCTCATCCGCCCGGGCCGGGCAGACGAAAAGCAGCAGGGCCAGCAAGAGCAGCGGGACTATACGCTTCATGTCGACCTCCGGGTGTTGGCTCAGGTAGCGCTGTGATCGGCCTGCCAGGCGGCCAGCTCAGCGTCCGAGACACGGTAAATGACCATCAGCAGGGCGCCGTCATAGGAGGTGTGACCCTCCACGCGGATGGGGAAGCTGTAGTCGTTGCGGAAGCGCAGGTTGAGGGAATCGTTGCCCACCGCCGCGTCCACGCCGTGGGGCAGGTACTTGGCGCCGGAAGGGCCGTGGGGCCTGCGCTGCAGGATGGTGATGCCCGGCAGCTGCATCAGCGCGTTGTACAGGGTGGAGGACACCTGGCAGGTGCCGCCGCCGTAGCCCAGGCGGGAAGTCCCGCCGGAAAGCACCCAGGCCGGCTGGTAGCCGTTGGCCTTGCGGTAGGGGCCCACCTGCTTGTTGAAGTTGAAGGACTCGCCCGGCGCCATGACCCGGGTCAGCCGCTGGCAGCCCACATCAATATTGATCAGGCGGGCCTTGTTCACATCGTTGTCCGCCATGCTGTAATAGGAAGTGTAGGCGGCGATGGGCGTGTCGGCGCGGACGGGCGTGTCCGTGGGGGACACGGGAATCAGGTCGGTGAGCAGGTTCATGTTGATATAGCCGTAGGTGCGGTGGTAAATCACGATGCCCCAGCCGTCCTGCACGCGCCAGATGGACAGCATGGTGCCGGGGTTCAGCACCACCCAGCTGTCAGCCTGGTCGCTCATGGACTGGTGAACCGGGCAGGTCTCCGCCGTGGTGGCCAGATAGGTGGCCTTCTGCACGCCATAAGGCGCGGTGTTGACGGGATCCACCGCGGTGACGCTCTCGAGGCGCTCGCGCTTGATATAGCCGATCTTATTGTCCCAGCGCATAATGACCCAGTTCACGCCCACGTACAGGATCTCACAGGTCCGGGCGTTGGACAGGGAACAGACGTGGGCGGACGCGATGTCCCGCTCAGCGTAGAGATAGCTGTTGTCCTTCACACGGCAGGTATACACCGCGGTGGACTTCAGGTCGAAATCCTTCAGGGTCGGCTCCTCGAAAACAGGGCCGACTTCCGCCACCCGCGCCTCGGCATCGTCGTTGATGGCGTCCATCTCCAGGATGGTGCGCTCCTCTTCTTCGGAGATCTCGCCCAGATCGTCATCGTCCTCGGCCAGAGCCGGGGTCAGGAGCGTCAGGGTCAGTGTCAGCGCCAGCAGAAGCGCCCACAGTCTTTTCATCATCATCATGCCTCCTGTGTCAGCCCATACACAGGCTGCCACAAATATCATTATAGCACTCCAAATGGCAGCGTGCAAGGGATTTCAGACAAATTCGCACAGAATTGTTACGAATGTTTTACAGCCGCGGGCGGAAGCGGCCAGGTTGATTTTGGCGGCCCGGCTGTGTATAATAGAATCGACCGACAGTGAAAGGAGTATGACCATGGCAAACAAACAGCAGAAAGGGAACTGTTATCTGTGTGGAGCGAGTTATACTCGCAGCGGAATGCTGAAGCATCTGCAGACACACCTGGCGGCGGAGGAAGGGCAGCCCAGCTACCTGCTGAAGGTGAGGGACGAGGATAACAAATACTGGCTCTATCTGGATCTGTCGATGACATCGACGCTGAGCGCACTGGACACTTTTCTGAGGAATATCTGGCTGGAATGCTGCGGGCACCTGAGCGCTTTCCTGACAGGCAACAGAGGTTACAATGAACTGAGCATGAGCACGAAGCTTTCCAGGATTCCCGAGGGCACCGAGCTCCGGTATATGTACGACTTTGGCAGCACCACCTGCCTGTTCATCACCTTCGTCCAAATCGGACAGCGTACAAAACAGAGGCTGAGCGTGCGGCTGCTGGCGCGCAATGCGCCTTATACATTCCCCTGCTCTGCCTGCGGCCGTGATGCGGCGTTCTATGATATGGAAGAATGGCCGCCAGTGCTCTACTGCGCCGATTGCATGAAGAAAACGGGATCAGATTACCCGCTTCCGGTGACCAACTCTCCCCGCTCCGGGGTCTGCGCATACGCAGGCGAGAGGGATTCCTACGCCTTTGACCCGCGCAAAGTAGTGAAGAAAACCTGACAGAAGAAGGTGAAGCTATGGCGGAGCGTCCCGGATGGGAGCGCGGACAGGAAGAAGAAACCTGGGCTGAGGACAGCTGGGATTTGCCGGAAGAAGAGCCTCATATGGACGCTGGTCCGGAGGCTGCCGGGGACGACGCGGAGAGAGAGCCCCGCTCCATCTTCAAGCCAAGGGAGCACCGGCCGCTGTTTTTGGTGTGCGTCGGGGTGAATGTGGTGCGGATCATCGCCGTGCTGGTGCTGGTGGCAGGTCTGGCGGGCCTCGGCGCTGTGATCGGCATTGTGAAGGGCTATATGGAAACCGCGCCGACCCTCGATCTGGCCGCGCTGGACGATCAGGCGCAGACCTCTTTTATCTATGACGCGAACAACAATATCATCACGGAATACAAGGGCTCAGAGAACCGCGTGATGGTGTCTATCGCCGCCATGCCCAAATACCTGCAGGAGGCTTTTGTGGCGGTGGAGGACGCCCGTTTCTATACCCATAACGGCATCGACCTGAAGCGGATCGTCGGCGCCTTCGTGTCCAACCTGTCTTCCTCTTCCACCCAGGGAGGCTCCACCATCACTCAGCAGCTGATCAAGAACACACTGCTGTCCTCCGAGCAGAGCTACAAGCGCAAGATTCAGGAGGCCTACCTGGCCATGCAGCTGGAGCGCCAGTACACCAAGGATCAGATTTTAGAGAGCTACCTGAACACAATCTACCTGGGGGAGAACTATTACGGCGTACAGGTGGCGGCCCAGGGGTACTTCGGCAAGGAGCTGGGGGAGATGACCCTGCGGGAGTGCGCCATGCTGGCCGGGGTGACCAACAGTCCGTATTACTATAACCCGAGGCGCAACTTCTACACCCGCCAGAAAGAGGGCGTGGATTACGCGAAAATCACCAACGACCGCACGGACTATGTGCTCCGCTGCATGTATGAGAACCAGTTCATCACCTATGAGCAGTACCAGGCGGCTCTGGATCCCGCCACAGCCCATGTGCTGAAGGAGAGCCCCGTGGCGGGGGACGCCATGTATGCCTATCCCCATTATGTGGAGTACGCCGTCAGCGAGGTGGTGGATATTTTCCTGCACCAGCGCGGGCTGGAGAACACCGCCGCCAACCGCTACGCCATGGAAAACGAGCTGCGCACCGGCGGCTACCGGGTGCAGCTGGCCATCGACACGGACATCCAGGAGACGCTGGAGGACACGGTGGCCAACTGGACGAAGTATCCCTCGCTGCGTGACCCGGCGGACAAGGTCTACCGCTACCGCAACGCGGACGGCACCTATACCGAGGTCATCCAGCCCCAGGCGGCGGCGGTGATTCTGGACTACCGCACGGGTGAAATCAAGGCCATGATCGGCAGTCGTACCGTGCCGGACGCCCGGAAGACCCTCAACCGCGCCACAGACATGAACATGCCGGTGGGCTCGGCCATCAAGCCCATCTCCGTGTACGCGCCGGCCATTGAGCTGGGCGCTTCCCCGGCCAGCGTGGTCTTCAACATGCCCCTGCCCATCAGCGGCTGGAAGGACGCCAAGGGCAAGGATACCTGGCCGCGCAATTACTCCGGCTCCAGCTACACCGGCCCCATCACCCTGCGGGCCGCCATGCGCCAGAGCTACAACACCGCGGCTGCCTGGACGACAATGACCATGGTGGGCGTCAGCCGGGCGGTGGACTGCCTGCACCGGCTGGGCGTGGACGACAGCCACATCGACGAAACGCCCTTCGGCGTCACCTTAGGCTCCAGCGGCATCACCCCCCTGCAGCTGACGGTGGCCTACGGCGTGCTGGCCAACGGCGGGGTCTACCAGACGCCGATCTCCGTGCTGGGCATCTCCGATTCCGAGGGCCGGGTGATCTGGGACGGCCATGCCAACCAGGAGCGCCGCCGGGTCTTCAGCGCCTCCACCAGCTGGATGACGGTGGATATGATGAAGGACGTGGTCTCCTCGGGCACGGGCACCTCCGCGAAGATCAAGGGCCAGACGGTGGCGGGCAAGACCGGCACCAACTCCGAGCAGAAGGGCGTGTCCTTCGCCGGAATGACCGGCTACTACGTTTCCGCCCTGTGGCTGGGCCATGATAATTACAAAGCCCTGTCCGGCAAATCCACCGGCAGCAACGCGGCCGCGCCTCTCTGGCAGAGCTATATGAGCAAGATTCACCAGGGGCTGAGCAACCGGGACATCATGGAGGGCGACCCCAGCCAGTACGGCCTGGTGCGGGTAACCACCTGCGCGGTGTCCGGTCAGCTGGCCACGGACGCCTGCCGCCACGACACTTACGGCTACGGGGTGGTGACGGACTATTGGGTGCAGGACAAGGTGCCCACGGTCTACTGCCAGCTGCACTCCGAGCAGACCGTGTGCAGCCAGACGGGCATGCTGGCCACCGCCTACTGTCCAGGCGTGACGGTGGAGGGCGTGGTGAGCATTCCCATGGGTCATCCGCTGTACCAGTTCTTCGGCACGGAATACGAGAGCGTGCTGATCGAGTACCTGGGCGTGCGCGGATACGGCGCTCAGACCTGCACCCTGCACACCTCCGAGACCGTCATCCCGGACAACGGCCTCAGCCAGTACGCATCAGACGCCCAGAGCCTCATCGCTCAGGCCCGGATGATGCTTGCCGCTATGGATCCCTACAGCGCCCAGCATCAGGCCATCCTGTCGGCCATCAGCGCGCTGGAGAATGTGCTGAGCAACCCCTACGCGGAGCAGGCTGACCTGTTCAGCGGAATGAGCCGCCTGACCCAGGCCATGGCGGGCATCTACTGAGGCGGCGATGGATAAGGTATGGGAAGCCCTCTGTGAGCTGCGGGTACCCCTGCAGCAGGGGGAGTATGACCTGCACCGGATGGTGATGGACTGCCTGGAGGCCCACGGGCTTCCTTATGAGCATGAGAAGCGTCTGGCGCCCCGCTGCAGGATTGATCTGCTGTCAGCGGGCGTCGGCATTGAGATCAAGCGGGGGAAGCCGGAAAAAGCCCGCTTGCTGGAGCAGCTGAAGCGGTACGCGGCCTGTGAGGCGGTGCAGGCGCTGATTGTGGTGTGCGAGCGCCATGTGGACGTGCCCCGCGCCATCGGCAGAAAGCCTGTGCGCCTGCTGTGCCTGAACAGATTATGGGGGATCGCGCTTTGACTGAATGGGACGCGCCAGAGGGCAGCCTGAGCGGCGGGGACGAGCCGCTGCAGGAAGACGGCTGGGAGCTGCTGCCGGCCTATCTGCGGGAGCAGCCTTCGCCCGGCCGCACTTTTGGCACGCTCAGCTATAATAAACGAAGCCGCTGCTGGGTGGTTCGGGGCGATCCCTCCGTGACGGAGATGTGCAAGCGGCTCTTCCCGGGATCGGCCGGATCAAAGCGGGGCGAGGCGAGGTTCACCGCCCACCGGAGAATGGTGGCGGATCTGTGCTGGCTGATGCTGCGCTTCCCGCTGGAGGTGAAGCTGACCGACCTGAGTCGCTGGCAGGAGAGCGTGGCCGAGGCCCGGCGCTATGCCGTCCGCCAGGCGCAGAGCGCGAGGATGCCGGCGGCGGCGGATCCACCGGCGGAGGGCTTTGCGGGTGAGCTGCGGCCTTTCCAGAGGGAAGGACTGGGCTTCTTGCTGCAGCACGATCGCTGCCTGCTGGCGGATGAAATGGGTCTGGGCAAGACAGTGCAGGCCCTGGCCTGGCTGGCCTCCACCGGCTCCCTCCCGGCGCTGGTGGTGCCCCCGCCGCATCTGGCGCTGAACTGGCAGGAGGAAGCCAAACGCTTCCTGCGCATCGGCGGGAGAGAACCCCGGGTGCACATCGTGCGGGGGCTCAAGCCCTACGACCTGCCCGAGGCAGACATATACATCATGCATTACCTGCTGCTGAGGGGCTGGAAGGAGGCTCTGCCCGCCCTGCCGCTCCGGGCGGTGGTCTTTGACGAGATTCAGGAGCTGCGGCACAGCGGCACGGAGAAATACTCCGCTGCGAGCCTGCTCTCGGAGGCCTGCGAGCGGGTCATCGGCCTGAGCGGCACGCCCATTTACAACCGGGGCGGGGAGATCTGGAACGTCATCAACATCCTGGACTTCCACTTTCTGGGGGACTGGGAGAGCTTCTCCCGGGAGTGGTGCTACGGCTACGGCAGCGCCATCGTGGCCAAGCCGGATGTGCTGGGCGCTTATCTCAGGCGGGAAGGGCTGATGCTCCGGCGCACCAAGGCGGATGTGCTCCGGGAGCTGCCGCCCAAGCGCCGCCTGGTGCAGGAGCTGGACTGGAACGACAAGGTGTACGCCCAGCTCATGGCGCCGATCCTGCCCCAGCTGACCCGCTGGAAGACGGACAGGGAGCTGACCGCCCGGGATCGCGCCATGTTGGAGGAATCCATCTCCCTCAAAGCCCGGCAGGCCACTGGTGTGGCCAAGGCGCCCTATGTGTGCCAGTTTGTGCGGGCGCTGCTGGAGGGGGAGGAGAAGGTGCTGCTCTTCGCCCACCACCACGACGTGATGGACATCTACCGGCAGGAGCTCAGGGCTTTCCATCCGGGCTTTATCACCGGCAGGGAGACGGCGGCCCAGAAGGAGCAGGCCGTCAGCCGCTTCATGGAGGGCAAGACCAACATTGTGTGCATCAGCCTGCGGGCGGCCAGCGGTCTGAACCTGCAGCGGGCCAGCTGTGTGGTCTTCGGCGAACTGGACTGGAGCCCGGCGGTGCACAGCCAGGCGGAGGATCGGGCGCACCGCATCGGCCAGGAGGACTCCCTGATTTGCTACTACCTGGTTTCGCCCTCGGGCTCGGACGCGCAGATGCAGGAAGCGCTGGGGCTGAAGGTCAGCCAGTTTGTGGCGCTCATGGGCGACCGGCCCCAGACCCAGGCTGAGGCGGAGGCCGCCGCCAATTACGCCCGCCGCCATGTGGAAGCCCTGGCGGCTCAGCTGGAAGAGACAGGACAGATCTAAGGAGAAGCGTATGCACTTATTGCTGGTGAATGACGATGGCTTTGACAGCCCTCTGCTGCGGATGCTGTGCAGTGCGGCGGCGGGCAGGGGACACCGGGTGACCGTGGCGGCTCCGGACAGGCAGCAGAGCGCCAAGTCCCACGCCTTTACGGTGGCGGATCCGCTGACGGTAAAGCCGGGGCGGATGGAGGGCGCGGCGGAGGCCTGGCGGGTCTGCGGCACGCCGGTGGACTGCTCGCGCCTGGGCCTGATGGAGCTGGCCCGGGACGCCGACCTGGTCATCAGCGGCATCAACGACGGCTGGAACATCGGTCTGGCCACCTATGTATCCGGCACGGTGGGCGCGGCGCGGGAGGCGGCCTTCATACAGGGAAAGGCTGTGGCTGTGTCCCTGGAGCCGGGCGCGTCGGAAGAAACGGCCGCCTTTGCCGCGGACTTCGCGGTGCGCACGGCGGAGCGGATGGCGGAAAGCAGCCTGCCGCCCATGTGCGTCTGCTCCATCAATGTGCCCGCGCTGCCGCCATCGGCATTGCGGGAGGCGGTCTTCTGCCCCATCAACTGCCGCATGTACCGGGACGCCTATGAGCGCCGGGTCAGCCCCCGGGGCAGGCTCTACTTCTGGCTGGGGCCGGAAACACCGGATGACGCGCCGGACAAGGGCACAGACCTGGATTTGCTGCAGCAGGGACACATCACCTGCACCCTGCTGACACCGCCCCGGGATGTGTGCTTCCACTGTGACAGCCTGCTGCCTCCGCTCCGGGAGGACGCGCCATGCGTCTGACCATCACCGATGATTTTGATTTGCGGGCCATGGCGGAGAGCGGGCAGTGCTTCCGCTGGACGCCGGAGGGGGAGAACGGCTGGCGGATCCTCCACGGCGCTCGCTGCCTGTACATCCGTCCGCTGGGGGAGCATGCCTTTGAGGCTGAATGCGCTCCGGAGGAATGGTGCGCGGTCTGGCACGGCTATTTCGACCTGGACACGGATTACGCCGCGCTGCGGGCGCGTATCGACCCCGCCGACGAGGCGCTGACCCGGGCGGCGGACTTCGGGAAGGGGCGGGAGAGGAGCGGATCGACTGCCGGGGCAAAGCTTATCGGGCTTTCCCCTCGCCGGAACAGGTGGAAGCGCTGGGACTGGACGGCCTCATGGACTGCCGCCTGGGCTACCGGGCCCGGTATGTGCTGGAGACGGCTCAGGCCGTGCGGAGCGGCAGGCTGAATCTGGATGCGCTGGCAGGCGCTTCCCCGGAGGAGTGCATGAAGGCGCTGACCGGTCTGTGCGGCGTGGGGGAGAAGGTGGCGGCCTGCGTCTGCCTCTTTGGCCTGCACCAGCTGGATGCCTTTCCGGTGGACGTGTGGATGCGCCGGGCCCTGGCGATGTACAGCCCGGACGGCTTCCCCCGGGAGCGGTACAGCCCCTTCAGCGGCGTCTGCCAGCAGTATCTCTTCGCCTGGCTCCGCGCCGGCTGTCCCTGAAAACCGCATACTGCAAAGCCCGTCCCTGACGAATCAGAGACGGGCTTTCAGGTGGTTTACCACTTGCGCTTGCGGGCAGCCTCAGCCTTCTTCTTGCGCTTTACGCTGGGCTTTTCGTAATGCTCACGCTTCCGAACCTCCTGGATGACGCCGGCGCGGGCGCACTGCCGCTTAAACCGCTTCAGAGCGCTCTCCAGGGACTCATTCTCACGGACACGAACCTCAGACACTGTTATCCCTCCTCTCGCTCATCTCGCTCTTATGACAGCAAGACGGACGGACGGCGAACCGTGTTGCCATTATACCGTAATATCTTCCTTCCGTCAAGGCTGAAAGCAAGTTTTTTTCGTCGTGGGATGTTAAAGTTTGGTTAAAACCGCGTCAGGCCTCATTTTCAGCTCATGCGCTCGGAGAGCTGCGCGCCGCCCAGCACGTGGAAATGCAGGTGCTTCACGCTCTGGCAGGCGTCGGGGCCGCAGTTGGATACCACCCGGTAGCCATTCGAAAGGCCTTCCTGGGCGGCGATCTTCCGGCAGGCTCTCAGCAGGGCGGCGAGGGTCTCGTCGCTGGCCTCGTCCGCTGCGTCCAGGGAGGCGAGGTGCTGCCGGGGAACCACCAGCACATGGGTGGGGGCCATCGGGTTGATGTCGCGGAAAGCGTACACCAGGTCGTCCTCATAAACCTTGGCGGAGGGGATTTCACCGGCGATGATCTTGCAGAACAGGCAATCAGACATGGCGATCCTTCCTTTCATGGCGGCTGCTCAGGGCAGCGGCTCGGGGTGTTCAATGATCAGACGATACAGCAGGCGCTTTTGTTCCCGCTGAGGGAAAATCGGCTGGGCTGGCCAGCAGCAGGCCGTTTTCGACGGCTTCAATCCGCACGGGGAGCAGCTGGCCCGGCTGGCCAGCCCCTTCGGGCAGGGAGACGGGCAGGTATTCCGGGGTGTAGCCGGTGATCCGGTGGTCCTCGGCGGTTTCCAGCAGGACTTCGGTCCCCCGGCCGATCCACTGCGCCTGATAACAGCGGGCGGTTTCCTGACCGGCGGCGATCAGCTCGCGCACCCGCCTTTCCTTGATCTCCCGTGGAAGCTGGCCGGCCATGCGGGCCGCCGGAGTGCCCTCCCGGGGGGAGTAGGGGAAGACGTGAATGCGGGCAAAGCCCACACGCCGCGCAAAGGCGAGGGTTTCCTGATGCTCCGCCTCGGTCTCCCCGGGAAAGCCGGTGAGGATATCGGTGGTCAGGGCGGCCAGCGGCCAGACAGCACGCAGGGCGGCGACGGCCTCCAGATACTGCCGGGTGTTGTACCGGCGGGCCATGCGCTTCAACACCGTGTCCGAACCGGACTGAAGCGCCAGGTGAAACTGGGGGCAGAGCTTTCGGCAGACGGCGGCGCGGTTCAAAAAGCCTTCCGTGACGATGACCGGCTCCAGGCTGCCCAGGCGCACCCGGCGCAGACCTTCGACCGTCTCGAGGGCTTCCAGCACATCGGTCAAGGCGGGCATGTCCTGCAGGTCGCGGCCGTAGCTGGTCAGGTGGATGCCCGTCAGCACCAGCTCCCGGTAACCGGCCTCTGCCAGGCGCTCCGCCTCCGCGCGGATATCAGCCAGCGGCCTTGAGCGGATCGGCCCGCGCACATAGGGAATGACACAGTAGGTGCAGAAGTTGTTGCAGCCCTCCTGGATCTTCATCACCGCCCGGGTATGTTCCTCCTGGCGGGTGATGACGAGGGGCTCGAAGGGCGCGGCGGCCAGAGGCTCCACGCAGGTCAGGCATCTGTCCTCGGCGACAGCCTGCTCCAGCAGCGTTACCACCTCGTTGCGCCTCTGGGTGCCCAGCACCAGGCGGGCGCCAGTCTCCTTTTGGATGGCCTCGCCCATGCGCTGGGCCAGGCAGCCGCAGAGCACCAGCTCGCTCTCCGGGTGTTCCCGACGGACGCGCCGGGCCAGCTGCAGGGACTTGCGGTCGCCTGTGCCGGTGACGGTGCAGGTGTTGATGACGTACACATCCGCATCGGAGGAAAAGGGTACGGCTTCATAGCCGGCGGCGGTGAAGAGCTCCAGCATGGCCTGGGTGTCGTACTGGTTGACCTTGCAGCCGAGGGTGTGAAAGGCGACAGTCTTCATGCGCGATCCTCCGGCGGTTCCATATCGCCCCACAGGCAGAGCATGGCGGAGAGCGTTGCGAGCCCGGCGGTTTCGGTGCGGAGAATGCGCGGGCCCAGGCTGACCGGCACCGCGCCGACGGCCTTCAGGGCGCTGATTTCCTCCGCGCTGATGCCGCCCTCGGGCCCGATCAGGACAGCGGCCTCCCGCATCTCCGGATCAGCCTGCCAGAGCTGGCGGATGGAGCGGCTCCGATCCTCCTCCCAGGGCACCAGGGCGCAGGCAAAGCCGCTGATGCGCCCCAGCGCTTCTGTCCAGGTACAGGGCGGGGCTACCCGCATTTCACTGCAGCGGCCGGACTGCTTGGAAGCCTCCCGGGCGATCTTCTGCCAGCGCTCCTGCTTTTTCCGCCCGTCCTGCGGGCTGAGCTTCACCACGCTCCGGCTCATCTGCACCGGCACCACCTCGGCTGCGCCAAGCTCTGTGGCCTTCTGCACGATCCACTCCATCTTGTCGCCCTTGGGCAGACCCTGGAAGAGCGTCAGCCGCAGACGGGCCTCAGTGGTGGGCAGGACAGAAAGCACCCGCAGGGTTACCCGGCCGCCCTCCGCGGAGGCGATTTCAGCGGCATAGCGGCAGCCCTCGTGCAGGAGCTCGCAGGCATCGCCCGGGCCCATCCGCAGGACGCGCAGGGCGTGGGCCGCGTCCTCTGCCGAAAGGGTGGCTAAGCCGTCCCGGATGCCCTGTTCATTCGCCCAGAAGCGGCGCATCAGGCGGGCCTCCTGGAGCGGATGGCCACCCACTCGCCCCGGCGGCGCACTTCCTCCACCTGGTACCCGGCCGCGGTCAGGGCCAGCAGCACGTCCTCCTCCCGCTCCCGGATGATGCCGGAGCAGATGAAGACACCGCCGGGCACGATGTGCGCGCACAGGGGTTTGGCAAAGCCGATGATCACATCCGCGATGATGTTGGCCACGCAGACGTCACAGACCGCGTCCGTGCTGTCCAGCAGGTTGCCGTGCACCACATCGATCCGATCCGCCAGCCCGTTGTTCTCCACGTTTTCCCTGGCTACGCGCACCGCGTCTGGGTCGATGTCGATGGCCAGCACCTGCTCCGCGCCCAGCAGGGCCGCGCCGATGGCGAGGATGCCGCTGCCGCAGCCCACATCGATCACACGGCC
The DNA here is from genome assembly GCA_017534885.1 of Clostridia bacterium. GTDB lineage: Bacteria > Bacillota > Clostridia > Christensenellales > Aristaeellaceae > RUG11272. The sequence continues at coordinate 40,900 of JAFXVR010000007.1, forward strand.
GCCGTGCACCGCCTCCTCCAGCAGCTCCAGGCAGAGGCCGGTGGTCTCATGGGTGCCGGAGCCGAAGGCCATGCCGGGATCCATGCGGATGATCAGGTCGCCGGGCTGGGCGTCCCATTCCTCCCAGTTGGGCTTGACCACCAGGCGCTTGCCGGCGCGGAAGGGCTTGTAATACTGCTTCCAGACCTCGGACCAGTCCTCATCGCTGACGCTCTCGCTGTCGATGGTCAGCGGGCCCACATCCCGGTTTCCTTCCTTCAGCGAGGGCAGGGCGGTGCGGATGGCCTGCAGGATGCCGCGCAGGCTTTCGTCTGCCTTCAGCCAGCAGTGCACCTGCACATCTTCGGGCAGGCTTTCAATCAGCTTCGGATCGATGATCTCCCAATAGCCGCTGGGCTTGCTGGGATCGGGGATGTCCGCCCGGTCTTCCACCATGGTGCCTTCAGCGCCGCAGTCAATCAGCAGATCAGACACCGGGTCAGCCCCGGCGGTGGTGGTGTGTACAGTCAGCTTGATCCATTCCATATGCCTGCCTCCTACGGCTTGAATTCCTCGATGCCCCGCATCAGCTCGTATTCGCGGATATCCCGCACGGTGGTGTACATCAGCCGGGAGAGCACGGTGCCTCCGCGGTAATACAGGCAGATCAGCGGACAGTCCTGCACAAACAGCGCCCAGATCTGCATCAGCTTGGACTGATAAGCGTCCTTTGTTGCGCAGGTGCGCAGCTCCTTGACCAGATCGTCCATCTGCGCGGACTTGTACCGGCCATAGTTGCCGGTATTGCCCCGGGTCAGCAGGAAACCAGGATCCGGGCAGACGTCCATGCTGAAGGAGCAGAGCACCAGGTGGCAATTGCCCGAGGAATGGGTCAGCCGATCCTGCATGCCGGTGTAGGTGTCCACAATCACGGTGACGTTGAAGCCGACGGCATCCAGCTGATCCTTGATCAGATTGGCCGCCTCGATGCGCACATCGTTGTCCGGCTCCTCGTACACATAGAGGTTCAGGTTCATCTCCAGCAGCTCGGTGCCGTCCTCGGTCAGCTTGTCCCAGATGCCGTCCTCGTTGCTGTCGCCCCAGCCGTCTTCTTCCATCAGACGGCGGGCTTCAGCAGCGTTTGTGACAAAGACGGAGGAGAAGCTGTCCGGATACATCCAGGTGCCGGGAATGGTGGGAAAGTCGGTGCGGGTGACCATGCCCAGGTACACGGAGGAGGCGATTTTGTCCGGGTTGACGGCGGCGCGGATGGCCTTGCGCACGTTGACGGACTTCAGCTTGGCGTAACTCTCGTTGAGGATGAGCACCTCCAGCTGGCTGGTGCGGTAATCCAGAGATACGGAAGAAGTGCCGTTCTTGTACTGCGCCGCGGCCACGGAGCGGGTGAAGACCGCGTCCACATTGGCATACTCGTATTTCTCCATAGCCTTCTGGGGCGTTGGATAGCAGAAGAAATTGACATGCTTCACCTGGGGCGCGTTTTTCCACCAGAGGGGATTGTAATCCAGATAGATATGGTTGCCGGGCTCAAAGCTGGTGATCATGTAAGGGCCGGTGCCCGGCGGGTTGTCCTGATTGATGCGGTCTGCCGGCAGGATCGGGAAGGTCATGGCGTAGAGAATGCCGTAATAAGAGCGATCCGCCTTGACCTGCACGGTCAGCTCATCCTTGGCGCTGATGGACTTGACAAAGTAGCGCAGGTTCTGATAGAAGCCCTTCTGCACCGTGGCCTCATCCCTGGCCCTGTCCAGAATGTACTGGGCGGTGGCCACCACATCCTTGGCCGTCAGCGGCGTGCCGTCGGAAAAGGTGATGCCGGAGCGCAGGTGAAAGGTCCAGGTCTTGCCGTTGCCGGTGGGCTCCCAGGTCTCGCACAGGCAGCTCTCGGGGAGATAGTTGTCGTTGATGCGGATCAGGGGCTCATAGATCAGCTGATAGACGCTCAGGATGTCCCGCTCGTTGGGCTCCAGCGGGCGGATCATCAGCGTTTTGGTGGACTGGATGGCGATGCTGATGCGGTCGTCCACGTTGGAGGCTTCAGCGGGCAGCGCCGCCGTCAGCATCGCCAGCAGCAGCATCAGGGCTGTTAAACGCGTGGAAGATGAGCGCGTCGTAAATCCCATAGTCTCTCGTCACCCTCCTGACATAGGTTTTGGTGGATTCATAGGGCAGCTGATCGATCAGCAGGGTCTGGCCGTCCGGGGAGAGCTCCGGGTTTTGAAGCCAGTCGTCCCTCACCCTGCCCTGTCCCGCGTGGTAGGCCGCGACCACGCAGACCGGATCGCCCCGGAACAGGCGGGAGAGGTAGCCCAGATACCAGCAGCCGAAGCGGATGTTGCATTCCGGGTCGAACATGCGGGTGAAGGCGTAGCCAGTCTCGTGCAGGTACTGGTTGTTGATCCAGTCGGCGGTATTCTCCCTCAGCTGCATCAGCCCCCGGGCGCTGATGGAAGACTCGGCGGCGGGATCAAAGCTGCTCTCGTTGAGGATGATAGCGGCCACCAGGGCCGGCTGCAGGTTGTTCCTGGCGGCGTACTGCTCAATCCACTGCTGATAGGCGATGGGGTGGCGCTCCACCAACTGCTGATGCGCTTCCTCCGCGGCCTGGGCCTCCCGGGCCAGATAGCCCCGCATGACCCATACCCCCGAAAACAGGGCCGCACAGACAAAGAAGAGCAGGGTCATCAGGGCGGTGAGAAGGCGGGGCATGCGCTTCCGGGGCTTTTCCGGCGCGTCCCCCTCCTGCACAAAGCGGCTCTTCCGCTCGATGCGATCCTGCGGCGCCGGCAGATAGGTGTAGTCCGGCAGGGGCTTTCCCGGGCTGTACTGGGCGGCCCGGCGCTCCAAACGGGGCGAAGGCGATGGCGCTTCCGCCGTCTCGCGTGGGGGCTCCTGGCCGGGTGGGCTCTGGTACCGCGCTGTCCGCCGATGCCTTTCCATGCAACCGCTCCTTTACAACGGATCTCTCAGCCGTTTTCTTCCGCTCTCTCCCTGGGCAGGGCGTTCAGCGCCTGGCGGATGGTCTCTTCCGGCGCGCCGCTGTTGTCGATGCGCACCTTGGCTCTGGCTGCCTTTTCCCGGGTAGGCATCTGGCTGGCCACGCGGGCCAGCGCCTCCGTCTCAGTCAGGCCGTCCCGCGCCATCAGCCGCCGCAGCTGGGTTTCCTCCGGCAGGGTGACGCACCACACGCTGTCACAGAGGGCGTCGAGCCCCTCCTCGTAGAGCAGCGGCATGTCCAGCACCGCAATGGCCTCGCCCCGGCTGCGGGCTTCCTCAAGACGCCGGTGAATCAGGGCGCGCAGGTGCGGGCGGTAGACGGCATTCAGCCGCGCCAGCGCCTCCGGGTCGGCAAAAACCAGCGCGCCCAGCGCCTTCCGGTCGAGGATGCCCTCAGCTGAGACGAAGCGCTCCCCGAAGGTTTGGCGGATATCCTCCAGCACCGGGCTGCCGGGCTGAACCAGCTCCCTCGAGAGCAGGTCTCCGTCGATGATGACACAGCCTGCCTCCCGCAGCGCGCCGGACACAAGGCTCTTTCCGCAGGCGATGCCGCCCGTCAGTCCGATGATCCGCATGCTTCAGCCTCCTTGCCCGCGCTGCCCCTGAGGGGGATGAACAGCAGGCCGCAGCGGGGACAGCGGTAACCGGTCTGCTGAATCGCCTGCGGGCCGCCGGGCCAGCCCAGAGGAATGGCGGGCCGCTGGCTGAACAGGGCGCGGAAGCCCTTCCGGGACGGCGCGTCCCGCCAGAGCAGGCTTCCTGTGGAGGACAGCGCGCCTGCGATCAGCGCCGCGCCGCATTGTGGACAGTCCATGGGTCATCCTTTCCGCAGCCGTCCTGCGAAAACAGCCGGGGGCTTGGCGGGCCGCCCGGCTGCGGGGTGTTCTCAGCTTGAGCGATCAGGAGCGGGTCTGGAGCAGCTTTTCCTTGAGCTCGGCCTCCATGCGGTACAGCTGCTTCTCCGCCTCCACGCGCTTGGTGTGGCCTTCCTTCTGGATGCGCATGACCTCGTCGATGGTGTCGATGAGGCTCTTGTTGGTCTCCAGCAGGGTCTCGATATCGATGATGCCGCGCTCGGCTTCCTGGGCGGTCTCGATGGTGCCCTGCTTCAGCTTCTCGGCGTTCTTGCGCAGCAGTTCGTTGGTCATGTCGGTCACCGCGGTCTGGGCTTTGAGGGCGTCCTGGGAGTGCTGCAGGCCCAGAGCCAGCACCATCTGGCTCTTCCACAGAGGCAGGGTGTTGCTCAGGGTGGACTGAATGCGCTCCACCAGCAGGCTGTCGTTGTTCTGCAGCAGGCGGATCTGGGGCGCCATCTGCAGGGAGACCTGGCGGGTCAGCTTCAGGTCATGCAGCTTTTTCTCGAGACGGTCGCACTGGGCAGCCAGGTCATTGGCCTTCTGGGCGTCCAGCGCGTCGCCTGAAGCGGCGGCCTTGTCCATCAGCGCCTTGAGCTCGGTGGAGCGCACCTGCTCCAGGTACTTCTCGCCGGCGATGATGTACAGGGTCAGTTCATGGAAGTAGGAGCTGTTCTGCTCATACAGGCCGTCGAACATGGCCACATCCTTCATCAGCTGTGCCTGATAGTTCTCCAGCTGGTTGGCGATGTCCTCCACGTTCACGGAGACCTTCGCATAGCTGGCCTTCATCTTGGCGAGCTGGTCGATGGGCTTGTTGAAGAGGGAGCCGATGCGCTCAAAGAAGGTGTCGGGCTTGTCATCGGACTGGCGCTCGAACTCCTTGAGCTCGCCCATCAGCTTGATGAGCATCTCGCCCACCTCGCCGGTGTCGGAGGTCTTCACAGCGTCCAGAGCGGTGTCGGAGAAGGCCGCGATCTTCTTCTGGGCCTCCGCGCCGAACATCAGCACGTGATCGTTGTTGCGGATGTCGAGCTTGCTGATGAACTGGTCGATGGCGACGCGCTCATCCGCGGTCAGCTGGCTGTCGTCCATGGCGGGCGCCTTGACCTCCGGCGTTTCCTCCTGGATGGACGCCACGGCCTCGTCAGCCGAGGGCGCTTCGGGAATGGTGGTGGTCAGAAGCTGCAGACCGTCGAATTCCTGAGACATTGCGGACACTCCTTTTCTTAGCTGGCGTTGTATGTGCAGCCGGGCTGGCCGGCCGAGTTACTGCTTGCCGCTGCGCTTTTCCAGCAGCTGGTAATAGGACTCGCGCTCGGTGTTTTTGACAGCGCCGGGATCGATGACGGGGGTGCCGCTCATCAGCTGGGCTGCGGCGGCGGACTGGGTGTCCCGCAGGTCGGAGGCGGCGGTCTCAACGGCTTCAGGGGTGAAGTCGGAATCGGTGAAGCCGTCCCGGCGGAGCATCTGCTCCAGCACGTCAATGTCCGTGGACACGTCGAAGAGGGTGTCCTTGTACAGGTTGTCCAGCTGCTTCTGGCAGGCGGTCTGGATCATGTCGGTGCCGCGGAGCAGGGTGGCTCTGGCCTCATACATGGCGGCGGCAGAGAGACCCCGATCCTGCATGGTGCGGTAGGACTGCACCATCTTGAGGGTGGTGGGCAGGTAGTAATTCATGAACTTGCGCACCGAGGAAGCCTTGCCGGGCTTTTCGGCGATGGTCTCTAAAATGCGGGTGCACTTGTCCTCAATCTCATTGATGCGCCGGGTGAGCTCCTGATCGGGGATGGCGTCGTTGGCCTCCCGGATCTGGGCCAGAAGCTGCTGACCGGACTGGATGGTGCGATCTGCCAGCTCGTCGCCGGTCATCCGGACCGCCTCATATTCCTTTTCCTTGACCTGATCCTGCCGGTTGTGGGTGGTCAGATCCAGCCCGGAGGACATGACGCCCACCGTCTTGCCCACCAGGTAGCTGATGCCCGCCACGATCGCGATGCCGATCAGGTTGAAGGGCTTGGCCAGAATCATCAGCCCGGCGGCTGTCAGCACAAAGCCAAGGGTGGTATTTCTCTTTTCCTTCCTGCTCTTCTCACGCTTTGCCATATCCCGTATCCTCCGTACTCAGGCCGCCGGGAGGCAGCCGGTGTGCACAACTGTTCACGCATGACATCATACCACACATCCGGCGACTTGACAAGCAAGCGGTTATTAGAAACCGCTAAAAATTCGGCAGGAAAAGGGAAAGAAAGCGGGTCGGGCAGCGAAAATGGAAATGTCGCCTGCAAAGCGACCTTTTGGCCGCCGGGTTGTGCTATCATCAGGCTGTCGGAAGGAAAACACCCTGGCCCAAGAAAAAAAGGAGGTTCAGAACATGCGCAAAGATTTGACGGAACTCGTATTCATTCTCGACCGCTCCGGCTCCATGTATCCCCTGGTGTCTGACACGATCGGCGGCTTCAACGGCGTGCTGGAGGAGAACCGGAAGCTGCCCGGCGAGTGCCGGGTGACCACCATCCTCTTCAACGACGAATTCATGACCCTGCACGACCACCTGCCTATCCGGGGCATTGCGAACCTGACTGAAAAGGATTACCGGCCCGGCGGCTCCACGGCGCTGCTGGACGCTGTAGGCCAGGCTATTGAGAAGTTGGACGGCATTCAGGAACACACCATTGAGAGCGAGCGGGCCGAGAAGGTGCAGTTTGTGATCATCACCGACGGCTTCGAAAACGCCAGCACAAAGTTTAACCTGCAGCGCGTCCGCCGCATGATTTCAGCGCGGAAGGAACAGGGCTGGGACTTCCTCTTCCTCGGCGCGAACATGGACGCCGTCAGCGTGGCCGGAACCATGGGCATCCATGCCGACCGCGCCGTGGAGATGATGAGTGACGGGATCGGCACCAGCAAGGGTTACGAAGCCGTTTCCCGGGCGAACATCTCCTTCCGCACGGGCTGTGCCGAGGCGCCCAGGGCCTGGAAAGCGGAAGTGGAGGAGGACACGAGGCGGAGGAAGCCGCACAAATAATCGGACGGGCGAAGGTTCGCCGCCAGTCCTGGCCTGCTGCGTGTGCCGGGACGTCAGTCACCTGCCGGAAAAACCGGCGGGTGATTGATTTTTGGCGCGGATGGGCTATAATCGGAACTGACAGGCGGGGAGGAGTGAGGCGTGATGAGCGATCGGCGGCCGGTGGGCGTGTTTGACAGCGGCGTGGGCGGCCTGAGCGTACTGGCGGCCCTGGAGAAAGAGCTGCCGGGAGAGCGGTTTATCTATTACGGCGACACCGCCTACGCGCCTTACGGCACCAAGACGGACACGGAGGTGCTGGGGCGGGCCGAGGCGGTGACGGAGCTGCTGCTGGCGCAGGGGGCCAAGGCGGTGGTCATCGCGTGCAATACGGCCACGGCCGCCGCGGCGCATGTGCTGCGGGCGGAGCGGCCCGAGCTGCCCATCGTGGCCATGGAACCGGCGCTGAAGCCCGCAGCCCAGTCCCGGCACGGCGGGAGCATTCTGGTGCTGGCCACGCCGATGACCCTGCGGCTGAACAAGTTTCAGCGGCTGATGGCGGACTGGGGAGAAGGCGCGGTGCCTGTGCCCTGCCCAGGGCTGATGGAGCTGGTGGAACGCATGGACTGGGAGGCGGCAGGGGTTTACGTGACAGAGACGCTGGAGCGCTTCCGGGAGAGGAAGATCGACGCGGTGGTGCTGGGCTGCACCCACTATGTGTTCCTGCGGCCGCTGCTGCGGGAGCTGACAGAGGGGAAAGACATCCTCATCGTGGACGGGAACGCGGGCACGGCCCGTCAGCTGAGGCGGGTGCTGGAAAGCAAAAACGCCCTCTCCGGCGCGGAGAAGGGCGGTACGGTTCTGCAGACAAGCGGGGAGGAGGCCGGCGCGCTGCCGGTCATGGAACGGCTGCTGGCCTTTGCCAGGGAAAAGCTCTGAGCCTCAGCCGCCCGTGTTCATGCGCTCCTTCAGCTCGGCGATGCGGTGCTCATGGGCGCGGATGGCGTTGAGCATGGGCTGTTTGTACTCCAGCTCGGCGCAGGCGGCTTCCGCCTGGCGGATGCGCTCCAGCCGCTCCTCGGTCTGGCTGAGCTCGATCTCCAGGGCGGCGGGGATGCCCATCGCCTCCCCGTAAAGCGCCTTGATGGCTGTCTCGATCTGGTCAGCAAACACAGTGCTGCCGGTCATCAGGCTCACGGCCTGGGCGGTCTTCAGCAGCAGCTGGTAGACGTTTTCACCTTCCCGGGCGCCCCGCATGACTTCTTCCTGCAGGGTTTCGGCCTGGCGAATATTCTTCTGATAAGCCTGATAGGCGGTGAGCTGGGTGGTATCCGGGGTCTGACTGGTTTCGCTCATGGGTTCCTCCTGAGATGTATCCTGAAATGTGAGCGGCGGACGGGATAAAGGCCTTAGTCCGTCAGGTCGGTCTGGTACTGCTCCCGGGCGAGGCGCTCCAGAATGCGCTCAAAGGCGGGCCGGAAACGGGTGCCCAGCGATGTGTCGGCGGGGATCACGCCCAAGCGGGCGATGCGGGTCAGCTCCTCGCGGCTGACGATGCGGTTCGGGGACAGCCCTTCCGCGCCGGATAGCGCCTCCCGCTGCCAGGCCAGCGCCCAGTGCCGAAGCTCCCATTCCTTCATCCGATCCAGCCGCGGCACGGCAGCCAGAGGGTCGGAACGCCATGTTTCCTCCATGCGGCGGCAGCGGTCACAGAGGCCGCAGCGGGCCGCCCGCATCCCGAAATGCCGGCTGAGCCCCGCCGGGATGCAGTCCCCGCCGAGAAACAGACTCAGCACAGCTTCATGCTTGCGCCAGCGCTCACGGATGACGCGCCGCTGGCGGAAGCGCTGGAGCCGTTTTTTGATGGAATGGCCCTGAGGGAGCTGATTGTGATCCCGCTGATAGCGCCGACGGATAGATTCGATGGCGCGGAGATCCAGCAGCTGAATGCAGTCCGACGGTTCTCCGTCCCTTCCGGCGCGCCCGGACTGCTGGGCGTAATCGGTCAGGTCGGCGGGAATGAGGTCGTGGATGACGAAGCGGATATCGGGGATGTCAACCCCCATGCCGAAGGCGGAGGTGGCGGTGAGAATGAGAAGATCGCCGCTGGCGAAGCGCTGCTGGATGTCCGTCCGCTCCTCGCGGTTCATGCCCGCGTGATAAAAGGCCGTCCGGACAGGCTGACCCTCCTGCCGCTGCCAGGCGGCGATCAGGCGGGCCAGCTGTTCGGCGCGGCTTCGGGTCTGGCAGAAGATGATCCCGCGCTGGCCCTCCCGCTCACTCAGCAGCCGCCGGAGCTCCTTTTCGGGATTCAGGGTGGTGCGCACGCTGTAGCGCAGGTTAGGCCGGATCAGGGGCAGGCGCAGGACATCAAAGCGCTTCACGCGGAGGCTCTGGGCGATGCCTTTGAGCATCTGCGGATCAGAGGTGGCGGTCATGGCGCAGACGACCGGGCGTTCGGGCAGTTCAGCAATGAAAGCGCCGATGGCCGCGTAGGCCGGGCGGAAGCTCTCGCCCCACTGCACCACGCAGTGCGCCTCGTCCACCACCAGAAGGGACAGGGTCAGGCTCCGGATGAGGCACCGGAAATGCTCCGAGGCGAGGCGCTCCGGGGCGGCGTAAATCAGCCGCGCCTGCCCGCTCCTGGCCAGGTTCAATTGGCGCTGCCGATCCTCAGGCGACTGCAGGCTGTCCAGAAAGACTGCCGGAATGCCCCGCCGCGACAGGGAGGCGACCTGATCCCGCATCAGGGAAATCAGCGGGGACACCACCAGGGTCACCCCCGGGAGCATCAGCGCCGGAAGCTGATAACACAGGGATTTGCCCGCACCGGTGGGGAAGACCGCTGCCACATCCTGGCCGCGCAGGAGGCGCTCGATGACCTCCCGCTGGCCCGGGCGGAATTCGCTGACGCCGAAGTGTTCCCGCAGCACCTGCTCCAGCTGTTTTTGCGCTGAAGCCATCAGAAGTGGTGGCCTCCGCCGCCGTGGGACATGCCGCCGGAGGAGATATGCACGCTGCTGCCGTGGCCGGAGCTGTGCCCGCCGGAGGGACGGGAACCGCCGCTGGGATGATCCTGGGTGATGCGCCGCTTGCTGACGGTCTCGCGGAGGAAGGTCTCGGTATCCACTCGGAGCTGGCGCTGGCTGTTGTCCTGGAGGGCGTAGCGGTAGGTGCTGCCCTTCAGCTGATAGCTCCCGCGCACGGAGAAGATCATGATCAGGGCGACAGCCAGACCCGCGGCCGTTGCCACCAGCATTTCACTGCGGGTCAGGGCGTTGTACAGGCCGGACAGGCGCTCGCCGGTGACGGAATCGTAGCGGAAGGAGCCCTCCTCGATGCCCTGGGCGAGATAACGTTCGGTCGCGTTCAGCTCTGCGATCATGGCGGAGCCATACCGGCCGTAGGACAGGTAGCTGTCCGCGCTGGTGAGGATGCTTTCGACGCGGTGGTCGTTCAGGTAATCGATCATCACGCCGGCGGTGGACAGATAGTTGAACCGGTTGTTCATGTCCACCACAAAGACCACGCCCGCCCGGTCCTTGCCCAGGCCGTAGCCGTTGTCTTCATAGTAGGCGTCGGCAAAGCTGACGGTGGTCTGCGTGCCGCCGGTGGGAACGCGCCGGGTGGTCAGCACGGTCACATCCACCTGATACTTATTCCGCATCCGGGTGATCAGCTGCTCCATCTGGCTGATCTCCGACTCGGTGTACAGCCCGGCTTCATCATTCACCAGCGGGGCGGCAAGGGCGGCGCTCAGGCTTGTCAGCAGCAGAAGCGCCAGCATCAGCGCACACAGGCGTTTTACCATATGAATGCACCTCCCGCACAGAGCAGTCCGGCCACGGCGGCGCCCACGGCAAGGGCTGTGCCGATCAGCTTGCCCGTGTTGAAGGGCAGGCGGCCGCACACGGTGCCGGTCTGGGCGTTCATCAGATAGTAATAGCTCTTTCCCTGGGACTGGTAGGTCAGCACCCAGGCGGGCAGAAGCACATAGCGCATCCGGGTGCGCACAGGCCGGAAGCTGAAGGTGCCGTTGACGTTTTCGCTGCGGACGCCTTCCATCATCATCGGCTTGGCGTAGCGTTCCACTTCCTGCTGCATGTCCTCCGCGGCGCTCTGCTCCTCCACATCCCGCATTTCCGCCAGGAAACCGCTGAGATAGGCCGGGTCAAAGGGCTTCATGGCGCTGAGGGTATAGGGCTGAATGCCGTCGGTCAGCTGGCGGTCATTGGCCTTGAGCGCCTTGCGGAACAGGTTGCGGAAGGTCAGGGTGCCTTCCCGCTCCACATGGTAAAAGCGGTGGACGGTGACCATGTAATTGCCCTGCACAGAGCTGCTGGTGCGCACACCGTCGCCGGAAAGGGCGGCTTCCCCCTCGATCTCGCCGATCCAGTAGGGATAATAAACGCCGCTGAACATCTCCCGCTGTTCCCGGGTGAAGACGCGCTTGTCCACAAAGCGCTTCCTGGCCAGGTATTTGGAGAAATGCTGTTCCGCCTGCTCCCGGTCGATGGCGAAGGGGATGACCCAGTCCGGCTTGAAGGAACCGGACAGCCGATCCGTCAGCACCACCGGGCTGTGGCAGAAATAGCAGCGGGTGGCGGCGGTGGTATCGCCGGTGACAATCTGCGCGCCGCAGGACTGGCAGTGGTATTCCTTCAGCTGGCCAGGCGTATAGGTTTCAGGTTTGGCCTCGACAGACGTCTGCTCGGCGGGCTGCACCGCTTCGAGATCGACCTTGTTGGCGCAGTAAGGGCAGATCAGGGCCTGCTGGTTGGGCTGATACTCGAGATAAGCGCCGCAGGACGGACACTTGAAATGCTTAACCTCGCTCATCGGGATTTCCCCCTCTCGTGATGCTATCATACCATGAAAACGGCCGCTTCGCAAGAGGGTGATATGCTCCCCCTGAAGTAGACACTGGAAAAACACAAACCAGTGGACTTCGGGGGGAGTATTTGTGTCGAGGAAAGCGAAGTACACAGTAGAAGCCAAGGTAAGAGCAGCGGAACGATACCTGCGAGGGGAAGCAAGTG
>JAFXVR010000008.1 GCA_017534885.1 Clostridia bacterium
CTGGACCGAGGACGAGACGGATATCGGCGAGTACAAGGCGACCCAGGAGACGGATGACACGGGCCGCATCACTTACCTGATCAACACGTACGAGCCCGAGTACATCGAGATTCAGATTGAGAAGATCTGGGAGGACAACAAGAACCAGGACGGCATCCGTCCGGACCACATCGATGTGGATCTGTACGCGAACGGCGTATTTGAGCGGACGATCCGGATCGAGGAGAACGAGAAGGGCGAATGGATCTACGTGCTGAACGGCCTGCCGAAGTACGAGAACCGCCAGGAGATCGTGTACAGCTTCAAGGAGCACGAGATCAAGGGCTACACGATTGTGCTGGGCACGCTGGAAGGCAAGGACAACGCCTACACCATCGAGATCGAGAACACGCACGAGACCGAGACGACCGAGGTGCCGGTGACGAAGACCTGGGTGGACGACGGCGACGAGCACGAGTCCATCACGGTGCACCTGTTCGCGGACGGTGAGGAGATCGACAGTGCGGTCATCACCAAGGCGGACGGGTGGAAGTACACCTTCGAGAACCTGCCGAAGTACAAGGACGGCGTGGAGATCGATTACACGATCACTGAGGATGGCATTGACGGCTACGAGACGGTGATCGATGGGTATGACATCACCAACACCAAGATCAAGGACGAAGACCGGATTGACGACGAAGTGACCATCCGCAAGGTGGATGAGAACGGCGATGCCCTGGACGGCGCGGTGTTCTCGATCATGGATGGGGACGACGTGATCCGTACCTTCCTGGCGGGAGAGTACGTGATCTCTACGACCGATCCGGCGCTGGCGGCCTACCTGCCCGAACCCGGCGAGGTGACGAACCTGACGGTGATCGAGGTGAAGGCGCCGGCCGGATACACGGGCGACGACAGCGCGCACAACCTGACGATCTCCGCGAGCGCGGAAGAAGAGCTGGTAAACGGCGTGTACGTCACGACCGTGACCTACCTGATGTCCATCGACGAGGTTGACGAGATCAAGGTCGTCAACGAGCGAAACGAGGACGAGGATGACGTGCCGGATCAGGTGGTCATCCGGAAGGTGGGCGAGGAAGGCAAGCCGCTGGAGGGCGCGGAATTCACCGTGTACAATGGTGAGGAAGCGATCCTGACAGTGACGGGCGGTGTGACGACGATCACGACAGAAGACCTGGCGGACTACCTGCCCGAGGCGGGCAAGGTGACGACGCTGAAGGTGAAGGAGACGAAGGCGCCGGTGGGCTATGAGCCCAGCGCGGAGACCTACGAGCTCGTCATCACGGCGGAGGCCGAAGAGAAGCTGATCGATGACGTCTACACCACCATCACGACCTACCACATGACGCTGGCGGGCGGCAGCGAGCTGATCGTTGTCAACACGCCGATCCTGACCGAGATCCCCGTGGAGAAGGTCTGGGAGGACGCGGACGATCAGGACGGCATCCGTCCCGAGAGCGTGAAGGTCGAGCTCCTGGCTGACGGGAAGCCGGTCGACGAGATCGAGCTGAACAAGGACAACAACTGGAAGCACACCTTTGAGAAGCTGCCGAAGTACAATCAGGGCGTCGAGATCGAGTACACTGTGCGCGAGATTGACGTGCCGGCCGGCTACGACGCCATCGTGGACGGCGATGCGGCGGACGGCTTCACCATCACCAACCTGCACGTGCCTGAAACGACCTACGTCACCGTGCGCAAGGTCTGGGACGACGCGGATGACAACGACGGCAAGCGGCCCGAGGAGATCACGGTCATCCTGCTTGCGGACGGCGAAGCGCTCTACAACGTGACGCTGACCGAGGAGGAAGGCTGGACCAAGACCTTCTACGGCCTGCCGGCAAGCAAGGACGGCGCGGTGATCAGCTACAGCTGGTCTGAGGAAGAAGTGCCCGAAGGCTACACGCTGTACAGCATCGAGACCGAGGGCTTCATCACCACCGTGACGAACACCTACACGCCCGAGACCACTGAGACCACTGTGCGCAAGGTCTGGAGCGATCTGGACAACCGCGACGGCAAGCAGCCCGAGCAGATCACCGTTGAGCTGAGGGCGGATGGCACGGCCATCGGCACCGAAGTGCTCAGCCAGGAGAACAACTGGACCGCCACCCGCACCGGCCTGCGGAAGTACAAGGATGGCACCGCCATCATCTACACCTGGGCTGAGATCGATGTGCCCGCCGGCTACAAGGCCGAGCTGACCATCGTGGACGGCGTGACCGTCATCACCAACGTCTACCTGACGGGCAGCCTGTCCGTCACCAAGCAGGTGACCGGCGCGCCCGAGAGCGAGGCGGACAAGACCTTCGAGTTCGTCATCAGGAACGCGGAAGGCAAGTATGTCAAGGCCGACGGCAGCCTGAGCGACACCGAGGTCCGCCACAGCCTGAAGGCCGGCGAGACCCTGACCATCACACCGGTGGCCATCGGGTTCTACACCGTGACCGAGCTGGGCACCGAGCCTGACGGCGCGGCCCAGATTGTGAACTACACGCTGATGGCCACCCAGACCGGCAACGGCACTGTGACCGTTGACACGCCTGCGGCCATCACCCTCAAGAACGACTACACCGAGAACCTGGGCAGCCTGTCCATCACCAAGGCCTTCTGCGGCATCGCGCCTGACGCCGAGTGGGACGAGGAAGCGCTGGCGAAGCTCACCTTCACGGTGACCGGCCCGAACGGGTACAATGAGTCCTTCACCTTCGCCGACTTCGATGTCGAGGCGCTGGACGGCAACCTGACCCGCGCGGTGCTGACACTCCACAACCTGCCCATCGGCACCTACACCGTCACCGAGACCAACGCGGAGGGCATCGTCCTGGGCTACACGCTCCAGGTGAGCTCCGTGACCACCGACACGGTGAACGTCACCTACGGCGGCACGGCGACGGCAGTGCTGAAGAACAACTACAAGAAGGACACCGGCAGGATCCTCCTGTCCAAGAACTTCTCCATCACCGGCGCGGATGGCACCGCGGTTGATCCGCAGACCATGACCAATACCCTGGCGGCCTTGGCCTTCCGCGTGACCGGCGAGAACTACGACAAGACCTTCTACTACGCACAGTTCACCGATGGCGTGCTGGTCATCGACGGCCTGGTGCCCGGCGTCTACACCGTCACCGAGACGAACGCCGGCGAGCTGATTGCCCGCTACACCCTGGTGGCGGACGAGAGCGACACCAACGGCACCGTGACCCTGGTGCGCAATGAGGACGGCACGGTGGATGACGTGGCGCTGACCCTGACCAACGTGTACACGGCGGACAAGGGCAGCCTGCGCGTCACCAAGACGGTTGAAGGCGCGCCTGAGGACGCGGCGGACAAGGAGTTCACCTTCACCGTGCGCAACGCTGAGGGCCAGTACATTGCCCTGGACGGCACCGCGTCTGACACGGAGGTTCTGCTGACCATCCGCGGCGGCGAGACCGTAACCATCGACAACCTGCCCGTTGGCCGCTACACCGTGACCGAGCTGCTTGACTCCACCGTCATCGCGAACTACACCCTGACCAGCGAGTCCATCACCGGCGGCGACGCGGTGGTGACCCTGGGCGAGACCGCTGAGGTCGCGCTGAAGAACGTGTACGAGCCCAGCATCGGCGGCGTGCGCGTCACCAAGCTGGCCATCGGCGCGCCGGAGGGCATGGAATTCCGCATCGCCCTGAAGGACACCGAGGGCAATTACTACCAGATCGATGGCAGCATCGCCACCGAGGACAACAAGTGGGTGACGCTGAAGGACGGCGAGTCCGCGACATGGACGAACCTGCCCATCGGCACCTACGTGGTGGAGGAAGACGACGCCAGCGTTGAGGGCCTGAACCTGACGGTGACAGGCATCGGCGAGGTGCAGGTGGTCTCCGACACCATCACCACCGACACCGTGGTGAACAACTACACCGAGGATCTGGGACGACTGATCGTCAAGAAGACCTTCACCGGCCTGCCGGAGGGCACCAACGTCAACGAGCTGGCCTTCCACATCACCGGCCCGAACGGCTATGATCAGACCGTGTACTACATCCAGTTCACCGACGGCATCTACGTCATTGAGAACCTGCCTCTGGGCGAGTACACCGTGACCGAGACGAACGCTGAAGGCCTGGTACTGGGCTACACGCTCATGACCACCAGCGTGACCACCAACTCCGGTGAAATCACCAAGGGCGACGAAATCGTCGTGGAGCTGACCAACAACTATCAGAAGGATGTTGGCTCTCTGACGATTGAGAAGAACTTCGAGGGCGTGCCGGAGGGTACGGATGTCAGCGACCTGACCTTCGTCATCACCGGCCCGGGCGGCTACAGCCTGACCCTGACCTACGCTCAGTTCACGGACGGCAAGTATGTGATTGAGAACCTGCCGGTGGGCGAGTACACCGTGACCGAGACCAACGCGGACGGCCTGATTGCGAACTACACCCTGAGTGTGGACAGCCAGACGGACGGCGTCGGGACGGTCGTGCGGAACGAGAACGTCACCGTGACACTGACCAACATCTACGAGCCGAGGCTCGGCAGCCTGATCATCGAGAAGCTGTTCTACGGCCTGGCTGTCGACACGAACGTGGATGGCCTGACCTTCATCATCACCGGCCCGGACGGCTTCAGCCTCACTGTGAGCTACGACGAATTCGTGGATGGCATCTATGAGCTGAACGACCTGCCGGTAGGTGTGTACACCGTGACCGAGCTCAACGGCGACGATCTGCTGGTACAGTATGTGCTCCAGACCGAGAGCGTGACCACGGACACCGTGTCCATCACCGATGACTACGTCACCAGAGTGCGCCTGGTTAACGTCTACGCGAGGAGACTGGCCAACCTGGTCATCCACAAGACCTTCATCGGCGTGCCTGAGGGTGTGAGCGTCGACGGCCTGATCTTCCGGATCACCGGCCCGGACGGCTTCGCCATGAACGTGCCCTACGCCTCCTTCGACGAGGACGGCACCTTCACCCTGGAAGGCGTGCCCTACGGCACCTACACCGTGACCGAGCTGAACGCTGAAGGCCTGGTGGTGAGCTACGAGCTCCAGGCGGACAGCGTGACGACCGACACGACCGATGTGAACGGGAACGACGGCTACATCGAGCTGGTCAACCACTACGAACCGGCGCTGGGCGCCCTGACCATCCGCAAGACCTTCACCGGCGTGAACGACTTCGATGCCGAGAGCGCCAAGAACCTGGTCTTCAGAATCCTTGGTCCGGACGGCTTCGACATCACCGTGACCTACGCCGAGTTCACCAACGGCACCTACACCATCGAGAACCTGAAGCCCGGCACCTACCTGGTGTATGAGCTGAACGCCATGTCGCTGAACCCGAGCTGGACGCTGCTGGCAACCTCCGTGACGGCGGTCAACACCACCGTGGTCGTCAACGAGACCTCCACTGTCGACCTCCAGAACAATTATGAGATTGCGCGCACCAGCGCCAGCATCATGAAGGTCTGGAACGACATGGACGATCTGGACGGCAGCAGACCCGAGAGCCTGACGGTGCACCTGATGAACGGCAACAACGTGGTCGCCACGGTCGTGCTGAATGAGCACAACGGCTGGTACGCCGAGGTCAACGACCTGCCGCTCTACGACGACGAAGGCAACATCATCACCTACACCTGGGCTGAGGACAACGTGAACGGCTACGAGCTGACCAACCAGGTGAGCATGGGCAACGTGACAGTCATCACCAACACGCACATCCCCGAGCTTGTGAACGTCACCGTACTCAAGATCTGGGAGGACAACAACAACGTCATCGGCATGAGACCCACTAAGATCACCGTGACCCTGTACAACGGAGGCACCGCGGTGACCACTGTGGAACTCAACGAGCAGAACAGCTGGTGCGAGACCGTCACCGACCTGCCCAAGTACATTGACGGTACGGAGTGCAACTACTACTGGCGTGAGCAGGAGGTGCTGGGCTACACCCTCACCAATACGCGCACAGTGGGCTATGTGACGACGCTGACCAACACCTTCCGGACGCGGCCGACCACTGACCCGAACACTCCCACTCCGCCGAGACCCGGCATCCCGACGGTCGTGATCGATGACTACGATACGCCTCTGGGCATCGACGTCATGATCAACCACGTCGGCGACTGCTTCGACTAAGCACTGGCGAACCCCGATCCTCCGCGCCCCAAACCGAAAGGGGAGGAGCGCGGAGGACAGGGGGGATCAAGAGAAAGGAGATAGCGTATGATGATGAACCGGATGAAGAAGTACCTGTCCCTTCTGCTGGCGCTGGTGCTCCTGACCACTTCAAGCCTGGCGATGCTGCCGGGGATTGCGCTGGCCGAAGAAGAGGAAGAGGAAAAAGTCTATCCCGACGAGCTCCGCGTCGGCCATCCCACCATTACCAAGGGCGATTTCTTCACGGAGATGTTCGGCAACGACACGGCCGATATCGACGTGCGGGCGCTGATCCACGGGTACAACCTGGTCAACTGGGATCAGAACCAGGGCGTGTACATCATTGACGAGACCGTGGTGACCGAGGTGCAGGTGGTGGACGACGAGGTCGGCAACCGCACCTATTACATGGCGCTGGCGGAAGACCTGTATTACTCCGATGGCACGCCCATAACCGCCTGGGACTATGCCTTCTCCATGCTGCTGATGATGGCGCCGGAGATTGAGGAAATCGGCGGCAAGATCTACCGCGCCGAGCACATCCTGGGCTACAAAGAGTACATCAACAAGGAATTCCCCAGCCTGACCGGCCTGGAGGTCATTTCTGACCACCAGCTCGCCATCACCCTGGACCATGAGTTCCTGCCTTACTTCTTTGAGACAGGTCTCCTGCTCTGCGTGCCCTATCCGATCTATGTGATCGCCCCGGGCTGCAAGGTGTATGACGACGGCTTCGGCTGCTACATCGGCAACGAGGACCAGAGCATTGAGGAACCCATCTTCACGGCGGAACTGCTGCGCAAGACGATCCTTGATCCGGACACCGGCTACAACAGCCATCCGTCCGTGTCCTCCGGCCCCTATGTGCTGGTGGACTACGACTATGAGACGGCCCACTTCGTGCGCAACGAGTACTTCAAGGGCGCCTGGGTCAACAACACCCTGATCGAGAACGAAGGTCACAACTCCATGGACGCCGAGGATCCGGACGTCAACGGCCACATGACCGAGGAGCGCATCGTGATCCCGACCATCGAGAAGATTTCCTTCACCGTGGCGGACAACGATACGATGCTGGAAGACTTCCAGAACGGCAAGTTCCACCTGGTCAACAAGGTGGTCTACGGGCCGACCATCCTCGAGCTGATGCAGTCCCAGGAGGAAACGGGCCTGCAGTTCGAGAACTACCCGCGCATCGGCCTGGCCTTCTTCACTTTCACCTATGACTGGCCCACAGTGCACGAAAAGGAAGTGCGCCAGGCCATGGCCTGGTGTATGGACCGGCACCAGCTGACCGAGGATTACTGCTCGGGCTTTGGCCTGGTGGTGGATGGGTATTACGGCATCGAGCAGTGGGAGTACCTGCTGGTGACACACCAGATCGACTTCCCGATCAACTTCCTGGACGACGAGGAGCACGACGACGAGGATTATACCCGCTTCCGCAACCGCTATGTGCGCACGGACGAGGAGTATGATCAGGCGGTCGCGGCCTGGGAGATGCTGTCCCTGGACAACCTGGTCGATTACAACGTGTACGACATGGAGAATGATCCTGAGCGCACGACCAAGATCGGCATCGACAAGGCGAAGGCGTTGCTGAACAGCGCCAAATGGACGCTGAACCGCAACGGCGAGCCCTATCAGGAAGGCGTGGACGACGTCCGCTGCAAGATGATCGACGGCGAGCTGGTGGCGCTGGACCTGACCATGATGTACCCCGAGGGGAACCACATTGTGGACACCCTGCAGGAGAACTTCATCGACAACCTGAATGAGGTTGGCATCCAGCTGACCCTGGTGCCCACGCCCATGGAAGACCTGCTGAAGAGCTACTACCGTGAGACCGAGCGCACCACCGACCTGATCTACCTGGCGACCAACTTCCACGTGATCGTTGACCCGAGCATCACCTATTCCACCGACAAGACGGCCAACCACCTGATCTGGAATAACACCTATTCCGACGATGAGGATCTGTACTGGCGTGCTGTCAACATGCGGAAGACTGAGCCCGGTGACATCTTCGACTATGTCACCAAGTGGATCTCCTTCCAGGAGCGGTACAACGAGGTGCTGCCCACCATTCCGCTCTACTCCAATATCTACTTCGACTTCTGGATCCCTGAGCTGCAGAACTATTACATCACCGCCCATGTCACCTGGTCCCAGGCCATCCTGGATTCCTACTTCGGCGAGGCTCCCGAAGAGCCCGAGGAGGAAGAGGACGACGAAGAGGATGACGACGACGATTTCTTCTTCGACGACTGAAACTGACTGGCTGGGCTGACTGAGACAGACCGCCCGTATGACGCACGCAAATCTGGTTGATGTGACGGCATCCGGGCGGTTTTCCTGTGTACGGAACCGCCTGAAGGAGGGCGAAAGAATGAGCGCTTTTGACGGGGCCGCGTGCCTGGAGGTTTTCCGCTCGCTGCTGGCCATTGATTCCACCACGGGACAGTACCGGGCGATTGAGGTCTGGACAGCGGAGACGATCTCGCGCCTGGGCTATGAGCCGATCCTGACCCGCAAGGGCGGCGTCCTGGCCGACCTGGGGGGCGAGGGCGAGCCGCTGGTGATCACCGCGCACCTGGATGACATCGGCCTGATGGTGCGCCGCGTCAATGCGGATGGCACGCTGAACGTGTGCCCGGTGGGCGGACTCTATCCCTTCTACTGCGTGATGGAGAACGTCCGGGTGCATACGGCGGACGGACGGGTCTACACCGGCACGGTCTGCCGCACGCCCAACTCCATCCATGTCACGGAGGAGGAGCTGCGGTCGGTGGCCGGTGACTTCCGCACCAATGTGTGCGTGGTGCTGGATCAGCCGGTGCAGTCCGCCGCGGACACCCGGGCGCTGGGCATCGAGACCGGAGACTATATCGCCCTGGAGCCCCGGCTGAGTCTGTCCGGCGGATACATCAAGAGCCGCTTTGTGGACGACAAGGCCTGCGCCGCCGTGCTGTTGGAGATCATGCGCGCCATCCGGGAAAAGGGGTTGCCGCTGAAGCGGAAGGTGTACGCCTATTTCGCCTGCTATGAGGAGATCGGGCACGGCACAGCCTGGCTTCCGGAGGGCGTCCGGGACGTGCTAGCGCTGGACATCGCGCCCACCGGCCCGGATCAGAACTCTGACGAGCACAAGGTGTCCATCTTTGCCAAGGACAGCCGTTTTCCGTACCACAGCGGCATGACGGCGGAACTCCGGGAGACCGCGAAGCAGGCGGGCGTCGACTATGTGATGGACGTGTTTACGCCGCACTACGGTTCGGACGGGGACGGCAGCGTGCTGGCCGGATACGATATCCGCCACGCGGCCATCGGCCCCGGCACTGCCAACAGCCACGGCTATGAGCGCACCCATATCGATGGCCTGCGCAACACTTACGACCTGACCATGGCGTACATCAGGGCGTGATCCGACCCTGCCGGAGGTCAAGATGAAAACACTGATCGAACTGTATGACGAGCGGCCCATCGACAATGTGCTGGCCACAGAGATGTTCCATCCGGAGGAGACGGTGTTCATCTGCCCGGAGGAAGTGGCCCGGGACAGGGGGCTCAGAGCCTCGCTGGCGCGGTATTTTGAGGTGCGGGGCTGCCCGGTCCGGCTGACCTTTGTGCCCGTCAGCCTGCTGGACGCGGCCAAGGTAGAGCGGAAGCTTCAACAGATCCTGGAGGAGCGGGAGGACTGCGCGCTGGACATCTCAGGCGGCACCGACGCGGCGCTTTTCGCGGCTGGAGCGGTCTGCGGGGACACGCCGGCCTTTACCTACAGCCGCAAGCGCAACACCTTCTTCGAGATCAGCAATGCGCCCTTCGCCCGGAGCCTGCCCTGCACCGTGCGGCTGGACACCCAGGCCTGCTTCCTGATGGCCGGCGGCGACCTGCTGCCCGGTCGGGAGGACAACAACCGGCTCCGGGACGAGCTGAAGCGGATCGACCGGCTGTTCGGGGTGTACAGCGGTTTCCGCCGAGGCTGGAACAGGCAGATCAGCTACATCCAGCGCATATCCTCCGCCTCTGACCCGGAGCTGCGCGCGGAAGGCCCCAAAACAGCGAAGGCGGACAACAGTCTGGTGACCGCCGATGAGGCCATGCTGCGCGCTCTCGAAGAGGCGGAGCTGATTCACGGGCTGCGCTTCAGCGAGGACAGCGTGGCTTTCCGCTTTGCGGACAGCACGGTGCGCTTCTGGCTGCGGGACATGGGCTCGGTGCTGGAGCTGCAGGTCTACCGGGCCTGTCTGGCTGCGGGCTGCTTCGACGATGTGGTGCTCAGCGCGGTGGTCAACTGGCAGGGCAGCGAAGGTCTGCGTGACGCGGTGACCAATGAGATCGATGTGGTGGCGGTGAAGGGCATCCAGCCGCTGTTCATCAGCTGCAAGACCTGCGAGATCAAGACGGAAGCCCTCAACGAGTTGGCCATCCTCCGGGATCGCTTCGGCGGCAAGGGTTCCCGGGCCATGATTGTCACCTCCGCCGCCGGCACAAAGGATCGCGCCGTGATGCGCCGCCGCGCCGCTGAGATGGAGATCGAGGTGGTGGAGTGGAGCGACCTGGCGCTGGAGCGGCTGGCAGAGCGGCTGAAGGGGAGGTAGGGTTAGCCTTTCACCACCAAAAAACCCCTTGCAATCGTCTCTCAGTTATGTTACAATACGCGGGAATACGCACCTCATGTCCTGCGGGCCCTTGGGCCGGGCGACCGGCTGCACACCGCAATCAGGACAGAGGGTGGACGACAAGGAGGAGTACCCATGGCAGTTATTTCCATGAAGCAGCTGCTCGAGGCTGGTGTGCACTTCGGCCACCAGACCCGGCGCTGGAACCCGAAGATGGCGCAGTACATCTTCACCGAACGCAACGGCATCTACATCATCGACCTGCAGAAGACCGTCAAGAAGGTTGACGAGGCTTATGCCTTCGTGCGTGACGTCGCGATGAGCGGCAAGTCCGTGCTCTTCGTGGGCACCAAGAAGCAGGCTCAGGAATCCATCGAGTCCGAGGCCAAGCGCTGCAACATGTTCTTCGTGAACAACCGCTGGCTGGGCGGCATGCTGACCAACTTCCGCACCATCCGCACCCGCGTCGACCGCCTCAACCAGATCGACAAGATGGAGCAGAGCGGCCAGTTCGACGTCCTGCCCAAGAAGGAAGTTGCCAAGCTGATGGCCGAGCGCGAAAAGCTGCAGGCCAACCTGGGCGGCATCCGTGAGATGCGCAAGCTGCCGGGCGCCATGTTCGTGGTCGACCCCCGCAAGGAGCACATCGCCGTGACCGAAGCCCGCAAGCTGGGCATCCCGATCGTGGGCATTGTGGACACCAACTGCGATCCCGACGAAATCGACTACGTCATCCCCGGCAATGACGACGCCATCCGCGCTGTCAAGCTGATCGCCTCCAAGATGGCCGACGCCGTGCTGGAAGGCAAGCAGGGCGAACAGTCCGAACCCGACGCCGCGCCCGCTCCCGAGGGAGACGACTTCTGATAACTCAATCACGGCGCAGACACTGGGAGGCGTGTTTGCCTGAAGTGTCTGCGCTTTATCAGCCGGGAGACCGGCAAAAGAAAGGATGAATTGACATGGCTGCTGTTACCGCCGCAATGGTCAAGGAACTGCGTGACCGCACCAACGCCGGCATGATGGATTGCAAGAAGGCCCTGGTGACCGCCGAGGGCGACATGGACAAGGCCATTGACTGGCTGCGCGAGAAGGGCCTGGCCCAGGCTGCCAAGAAGGCCAGCCGCATCGCCGCTGAAGGCGTTGTGACCTCCTATATCACCCCCTGCGGCTGCACCGGTGTCATCGTGGAAGTCAATTGCGAGACCGACTTCGTGGCCAAGACCGACAACTTCGGCGCATTCGCCAGCAATGTGGCCAAGCACATCGCCAAGGCTGATCCCGCGGACGTGGACGCGCTGATGGCGCAGAAGTTCGTGGACGACGAGAGCAAGACCATCTCCGACCTGGTCAGCGAGGCCACTGTGGCCATCGGCGAAAAGATCAGCGTGCGCCGCTTCGCCCGCTTCAAGACCGAGGGCGTTGTGTCCGCTTACATCCATATGGGCGGCAAGGTGGGCGTGCTGGTGGAGGTTGCCACCTCTGAGGCCGGCAAGGACAACGAGGACGTGAAGGCCTTTGCCCATGATGTGGCTCTGCAGATTGCCGCCGCCAAGCCCGAGGCTGTGCGCCGCGACGAAGTGGACAGCGAGAAGCTGGAGAAGGAGCGCGAGATTCAGCGCGCCAAGGCCCTCGAATCCGGCAAGCCCGAGAAGATCGTGGACCGCATCGTGGACGGCCAGATCGAGAAGTACTACAAGGAAGTGGTGCTGCTGGATCAGGCGTTCGTGAAGGATCCCGACAAGAACATTGCCGCCTACATGGGCGAAGTGTCCAAGAAGGCCGGCGTGCCGGTGGAGATCGTGCGTTTTGCCCGGTTCGAGCGCGGCGAAGGCATCGAGAAGCGCAAGGATGACCTGGCGGCGGAAATCGCGGCCATGCAGAAGGCGTAATCACATAACAGGCAGGGAGCTGCGGAACAGGCGGCTCCCGCCTTTTTCTACAAAGGAGGAGACAGCATGAGCAGCGTCTACCGGCGTGTAATGCTCAAACTCAGCGGCGAAGCCCTGGGCGGGGATGGGGAAATCTTCGATTTTGACAAGGTGAGGCAGACGGCGGAAATGATCCGGGATATGAAGGCAACCGGCACCGAGATCGGCATTGTGATCGGCGCGGGAAATATCTGGCGCGGTCGGCAGGGCCCGTCGGCCAACATGGACGCGGTGACAGCGGATCAGATGGGCATGCTGGGCACGGTGATCAACTGCCTGTGCATGGCGGACGCGCTCAGGCAGGCAGGTCTGGACGCGGCAGTGATGTCCGCGGTGGACATGAACCGCTTCTGCGAGCCCTTCCACGCCATGACAGCCCGGCGGTACCTGCAGGAAGGCCGGGTGGTGCTGTTCGCAGCGGGCTCGGGCAATCCCTTCTTCTCCACGGACACAGCGGTAGCCCTGCGGGCGGCTGAGCTGGAGGTGGACGCGGTGCTGATGGCCAAGAACATCGACGGTGTGTACACCGCTGACCCGAGGCTTGATCCGACCGCGGTGCTGATTCCGGACATCACCTATGCCGAGGCCATGAAGCGCGGCCTGAAGGTGATGGATGCCTCCGCCTTTGCCCTGTGCATGGAAAACAAGGTGCCCGAGGTGCGAGTTTTCGGTCTGGACGACCCGAGAAACCTGGTGAAAGTGCTGGAAGGCGACAAGATGGGAACGATCGTCCATCCATAGAAGAGATAGTCAAACTGCAGGAGTGAACAACTCAAAGAAAAGAAGCGTTGCCCCAAAGAGAAAACCCCAGAAAACATCCCACCACCCCTAAGGAAAAAAGTTTTTTGGAAAGAGAAAGGGGGTTTGGGGGGAAGGGAAAACCTTCCCCCCAATACGCCCCCTCAACAGTAGCTCAAGGAGGTCTCCATGCGCAAGGCGGTTATTGGGATTGGGTCCAACTCGGTGAGGATGCTGCTGTGCGAGGTTGAGGGAGACAGGGGAGAGCGTCTGCTGAGAGACAGGGCAGGCACGAGGCTGTTTGCGGGCCTGGACGGGGAGAGAAGGCTGTCGGCAGCCGCGATGGAGAAGACGGCGGCGGCTGTGAAAGCGATGGCCGAGCACGCCCGGGAGGAGAAAGCGGAGGAGATCAGGCTGTTTGCGACATCTGCCACCAGGGACGCCGCCAACGCGGAGGAGTTCGCCGCGCTGCTGAAGCGGGAAGCAGGGGCGCAGCTGGAGATCATCAGCGGAGAAGAAGAGGCCGCTCTGTCCTACCTTGGCGCGACCGGCGGCGGGCATGCGGGCGTGATCGACATCGGCGGCGGGTCAACGGAGATCGTGGTGGGCAGGGACGCGAGCATCGAGAAAGCCTTCAGCTGCCAGATCGGCGCGGTGCGGCTGCTGAATATGCAGGGGATCGGGGATCTGGAGAGCCTCGAAAAAGCGATTGCCATCGCGGGGGACATTGTCCGGGAAATGGTGACGCGGCAGGGGAGCATCAGCCGGCCCGAAAAGTGGAGCGGCACAGGCGGAACCTTCACCTGCCTGGCATCCATGGCCAACGGCACCGCCTGGGACGACCGCACCCATACCCACGGCACCCTGCTGGAGAAGCCTGCGGTGCGCGCCCTGGCGGAAAGGCTGGCGCCCCTGAGCGTGGAGGAGCGGCGGCGGATTCCATCATTGCAGCCCGGACGGGCGGACATCGTGGTGCACGGCATCTGCATCCTGCTGGCCTGCATGGAGCTGATGGACATCGGGGCGATCCGGGTGAGCGAGTACGGCAACCTGGATGGCTACTTCCTCGCCCGGCTGGGCGTCAGCCTGAACTGAACCGAAAGGGGAGCCCGAAACAGAAGGGCTCCCTTTTGTGAGACAATAGATGCGGCGCGAGGCCCGGATTCAGCGATGAGGGAAACGGAGAACAGCGCAGGAACAGCCGTGGACAGATATATTTTCCTGACCCCCTTGACAGATGGGGAATGTGCTGTATAATCACGGCATGGAAAGCGTGCCCGTGCATTGGGACACCGGCTTCAGAGACGCATCCAAATGATTTGTGACCGGAGCGTTTTATGGCGCGCCAGGCGGCAATCACGCGGTTTTCGCGCCCCCGCATGCCGGGTTCCGGCTTTGAATGCGCTTTCCGATGGGAATCAGAATCAAAGGATAGAAAACTTGGCTGAAAAGCCTTCGGGAGGGAATGACATGAAATTCAGACTCTGTCCGCGCTGCGAGCTGAATTACATCACGGAGCAGGAGCGCTACTGCAAGGTCTGCCTGCAGGACATGCACGGAGAAAGCCGGGGCGAGGAGACGGAGCTGTGCAGCATCTGCAATGAGGCGCCGGCGCTGCCCGGCCGGGATGTCTGCGCGCTCTGCCTGAAGGAAATGAACGGCCAGGGCGAGCGGGATGCCGACGATGCTGACGGGGATCAGCAGCTGGGCCAGTCCATCGGCATGGATTCGGTGGCGCAGATGGACGAGATCATCCCCGAGATGGAGGAGAGCCAGGAGTTTGGCGAAATGTCCAACGCCCTGAGCCTCGAGAGCGTCCGGGAGGACGAGGAAAAGCGGCAGGACGAGGAGGAAGCCGAGGAGGCTGACGAGGACGCCTGAGTGGTCTGGAGGGGCGCGTGAAGCTGTATTGCATCGCTGATTTGCATCTGCCGGGCGGGGCAGTCAAGCCGATGAACGTGTTTGGCCCGCACTGGGAACGGCATTTTGAGCGCATCAGCGAGGACTGGCTGAACCGGGTCAGGCCGGAAGACGCGGTGCTGATTCCCGGGGACATCTCCTGGGCCATGATGCTGAAAGACGCAAAGCCTGACCTGGAGGCCATCGGCGCGCTGCCCGGGCGCAAGGTGATCATCCGGGGAAACCACGACTACTGGTGGGCGTCCATCTCGCGGGTGCGAGAAGCGCTGCCGGAGGGGATGACAGCCCTCCAGCACAGCGCCTGTGACCTGGGAGACTGGGTGGTGTGCGGCACAAGAGGCTGGACGCTGCCGACGGCCGACGCGCCGCTGGGCGAGGAGGATCAGAAGATCTACCTGCGGGAGCTGGGCCGGCTGGAAGCAGCGCTGAAGGATGCGGAGCGTCTGGCCGGCGGCAGACCCATTGTGGCCATGACACATTACCCGCCGCTGTACGACATGGAGCGGGACACGGAGGCCACTGCGCTGCTGGAGCGGTACCATGTGCGCACGGCTGTGTACGGCCACCTGCATGGAGCGGGGATCCGGGCGGGATTCAACGGGGAACACCGGGGTGTCCGCTATCAGCTGACCAGCTGTGACAGCCTGGGCTTCCGCCTGGCGGAGGTCTGCCTGGAAGCATCAGATGATGGGTCGGACGCAGAGGACGACGGGGC
Organism: Clostridia bacterium; assembly: GCA_017534885.1. Lineage (GTDB taxonomy): Bacteria > Bacillota > Clostridia > Christensenellales > Aristaeellaceae > RUG11272. The sequence goes on from JAFXVR010000008.1 coordinate 16,090, forward strand.
AGCCCGGTGAGCGCTGGTTGGGACGGATTCCCACCGGACAGCCACCGATCTGCCCTCAGGGAGCGATTTCCACTCGGGCGGAAGACTGGCCGTGGGGGAGTATGCGGCTGGAAGCGAACCGGATGGGACGTGTCCCCACCAAACCCCCGGTTATGCCAGGAATGCCGCCCTGGTCGGCTGCCGGCAGGGGGAGCAAAAAATAAATTCTTTGTTAACGTTTGCGGCAGAATTACAGAAAAAAAGACGGAACGCGGGGGCGATTTCCCCGCGTTTTTTCAGTTTCCACCATATCTCGTGAGGCGAACATCAATTCGCACAAAGGACGGATGGTATTTTAAGTAATCTTTAACAAATAATTACAATTCTGTAATATTTTTGTGTTATCATCAGGTGGGATGTAACAAAAAGTGACACTTGAACTATCGCTTTTTTTCTGTATAATGGAGTGGTAGAAAGTGGCATCAAGTAGATGCTGATGGTACACTGAGTGCCAATATCGGGCAGGGAGGTGGAAGCTGTATGGGTGACGCGCCTGAAAACACCGTGCATCCGGCCGCTTCCGAAGCCCTGACCGATGAGGAAAGGGCGCTGGAAGCCCGCTACGAGCGGCGCTTCTCCGGGCAGTACAGCCACTCCCTGGACGGCAAGGGCCGGGTGGTAGTGCCCCAGCCCTTCCGGCCCATGTTGGGCGAGCGGTTCACCATCGTGCCATCCATGGACTTCTCATCCATTTCCCTCTACCGCAGCCTGGACTGGCTGAAGCGCCGGGACGCCTACGAGCAGCTTCGGGGCAAGCTGAACCCCAAGCTGATCCGCTACCTGGAATGGGTGGACGGCCTGACCTACCGCGACCAGGAGTTCGACGGCCAGGGGCGGGTGCTGCTGCCCATCAAGCTGCGGCAGACGATCCTCAAGGATGACAAGGACGTGGAGATCACCGGCGCGGGCGACCACGTGCGCATCATCTCCAGCAAGGCCAGCGAGGAGCAGTTCGCGGCCCTCTTGCGGGATATGCCCGCCATGCTGGAGGACATCAGCGCGCTGGAGCTGCTCTGAGCGTGTAAACAGAAACCAATACGACATATGTGAGGCGAACGACCATGGAAACAGCAGGATACATCCGCGTCCGCAGAAGCGAGCGTTATAACGGAACGCAGTCTTATCGCCAGGACGAGCGGCGCCCTGTGAGCAGGAATTCACAGTTTGATATGCGCGCCCAGATGCCGGAAATCAACGCCAATATGGAGCCCGTCTACCAGCGGGAGGCGCCAGAGGGAGAGCGCCTGCAGCTCCTGCGCCGCCGCCAGAGCGCGGAAAAGAGCAAGATCAAGCGGCCGCTGAGCGACTCCGGTGTGCGCTGTGACGTGATGATTGCGCTGGTGGTCGTGATGAGCGTCTTCCTGATGACGTCCTTCCTCACGAGCCGGGGCGGCTACTGGAGCACCATGAACCGCGTCAGCCGCGCTGAGCAGAGCATCCGCGAGACCGAGAGGCGCATCACGGAGCTCCGGCAGGAAATCACCGAAAAGAGCGCCGGGCTGAACGTGCCCTACGAGGCCGTCAAGATCGGCATGGTGGCCTCCAGCAGTATGCCGGTCATCAGCCTGTACGCGCCTACGGACGCCATCACCCTGCCCAACGGCGAGATCGACCCATCCCTCGGGGTGCGGTCGGCATCTAACTGACCCGGCGGATCAGGCGATCCTGATGAGAGGCCGGGCCACAGCGGTCGAAGGAGGAAGCGCAGCATGAAGCTCAGGGAGCTGCTCGCGGAAATAGAAGGCTCATACGAGAGCCTGGGCGATCTGGATACGGAGATCGCCTCAGTCAGCGCCAACAGCAGGGAGAAAACAGACCGCGGCGTGTTTTTCTGCGTGCCCGGCGCCCGCTTCGACGCCCATGATTTTGCGCCGCAGGCCGTTCAGAACGGCTGTGTGGCCCTGGTGGTGGATCACTTCCTGCCCGGGGTCAGCGCGGCGCAGATCCGGGTGGAGAACGTGCGGGCGGCCATGGCGGTCATGGCGGCGGCCTTTTACGGCTGGCCTTCCCGGAGCATGCGGCTGGTGGGCATCACCGGCACCAAGGGCAAAACCACCACAAGCTATATGGTCAAGGCCATCTGCGAAAAGGCCGGGCTGAAGTGCGGACTCATCGGCACCACCGGCAATATGATCGGCGAAGAGCGCATGGAGAGCCACCTGACCACCCCTGATCCCATCGAGCTGCAGTCCACCCTTCGCAAAATGGCGGACGCCGGGGTGCAGGTGGTGGTGATGGAGGTGTCCGCCCACGCCATCGACATGCACCGGCTGAAGGGCATGGAATTCGAGGTGGGCTGCTACACCAACCTCAGCCAGGATCACCTGGACTACTTCGGCACCATGGACGCCTATTTTGAGACCAAGAAGCGTTTCTTTACCTCCGGCATGGTGCGCAACGCGGTCATCAACGCGGACGACGACACCTCCGAGCGCATCCTGCGGGATCTGAAGGTGCCAAGGCTGACCTACGGCATCAGCGTCAACGCCGACCTTTTCGCCCGGGATATCGAGATCGAGGAGAGCGGCTGGCGCTTTTCCACCATTCTGCAGAGCGTGCAGACCGTGCCGATTACCCTGCGGCTGCTGGGTACCTTCAATGTGTACAACGCCTTGGCCGCAGCGGGCTGCGCCATGGTGCTGGGCATCAAGGAGGAGGACATCCGGGCAGGCCTTGAAAGCGTGAAGTCCGTGCCCGGCCGGGTGGAGCAGCTGGATACCCACACGCCCTACCGGGTGGTGCTGGATTACAGCCATTCCCCGGACGCGCTGCGGAACATCCTCGAAACCCTGCGAGTCTTCACCCGGGGCCGGCTCATCGCCCTCTTCGGCTGCGGCGGCGACCGGGATCAGGGCAAGCGGCCCATCATGGGCGAGATCGGCGGGCAGCTGGCGGACTACTGCATTCTGACCAGCGACAATCCCCGGAGCGAGGATCCGATGAAGATCCTCTCGGCCATCGAGAAGGGCATCAAGCCCACCGGCAAGCCTTATGTCGTCATCGAGAACCGGCGCGAGGCCATCCGCCACGCCCTGACCATGGCCAAGGACGGCGACGTGATCGTCCTGGCCGGCAAGGGCCACGAGACTTATCAGGAGATCGCCGGGGTCAGGCATCCCTTTGACGAGAAGGTCGTGGTGGCGGAACTGCTGCAGGAGATGCGCGGCTGAGCGGAAAACGGCAAGCGAAAAAAGGGGAGGTCGCCAGAGGCCGCCCCTTTCTTCAGGAGCATCTTTCCGGCGGCGCTCAGGACAGCTTGTCAAATCCCGCTGGCGGGTGTATGATGGGGGTGCCGCAGTAAGCGGCGAGGGAACAGGAGTGGTGAAAGATGCTCAGGATCATCCTTTCGTGCTGTGTGGCTTTCGGACTGGTGCTGGTGATGGGGCCGAAGGTGATCGGCTTCATGCATAAGCTGCACTTTGGGCAGACGATCTATGAACTGGGCCCGCAGACCCACAAGAGCAAGCAGGGCACCCCCATCATGGGCGGGCTGATGATCTGCTGTGCCGCCGTGGTCTGCTCGCTGGTTTTCCACCCGGCGGCCTGGCAGGGCTTCTGGGACTTTGAGGTGGGGCTGCTGATGGTCTCCCTGCTGGCCATGCTGGTGGGTTTCGCGGACGACTGGATCAAGGGCGTGAAAAAGCGCCATGAGGGCCTGAAACCCCTGCAAAAGATCGCGGGGCAGATCGTGGTGGGTCTGGGCTTTGCCTGCTACTGCTATTTCAACCCGCAGGTGGGCTCGTCCATCAGGATACCCTTCACCGGCCTGGAATGGGATCTGGGCTGGTGGTATATTCCGCTGATGGGTCTGGCCATCATCTTCATGGTGAATTCCTCCAACCTGCTGGATGGGCTGGACGGCCTGCTGTCCTCCACGTCTGTGGTGGGCAACACCGGCTGGCTGGCGCTGGCGCTCATCGCGCTTGCGGCCGGGGAAGGGGCGGCGAAGGACAACCTGCTCACGCTGGCGGTATTCGCCGCGGCGGTAGTGGGCGGCACCCTCGGCTTCCTGCGGTACAACCGCTTCCCCGCGAAAATCTTCCAGGGTGATTCCGGTTCCATGTTCATCGGCGGGGTCACGGTGGGTCTGGCGCTGCTGCTGCGTCAGCCGCTGCTGATGCTCCTGCTGGACGCGGCCATGGTGGTCTCCTCCGTGTCCGTCATCCTGCAGCGGGGCTATTTCAAGCTGACCCACGGCAAGCGCATCTTCAAAATGTCGCCGCTGCACCATCACTTTGAGCTCAGCGGCTATCCGGAGACCCAGGTGGTCTCCATGTATACGGTCATCACCGCCATGCTGACGATAGTTGTGGTGCTGGGACAGATCAGGATGAACTGACAGGAGCGCGTATGAAAGTACTTGGGAAACGGGTGCTGGTGGTGGGACTGGCCCGGAGCGGCATTGGCGCGGCGCGGCTGCTAGCCCAGCGCGGCGCTTTGGTGACGGTGAACGATTCCAAATCCCGGGAGGCGCTGGGGGAGGCGCTTCAGCCGCTGGAAGGGCTGAAACTGACCTGGGCGCTGGGGCGTCCGGCGGCAGAGGTGCTGGACGGGCAGGAGCTGCTGGTCATCAGCCCCGGCATCCCGGACAAGGCGCCCTTTGTGGTGGAAGCGAAGAACCGCGGCATCCCCGTGATCGGTGAGCTGGAGCTGGGCTGGGCGCTCTGCCCCGGCGAAACCGTGGCGGTGACAGGCACCAACGGCAAGACGACTACTGTGAGCCTCCTGGGGATGATCTTCGCCGAGGCGGGCCGGGGCGGCGCCACGGTGGGCAACATCGGCTACCCCTTCTCCGAGGAAGCGCTGACGGCCACGGCGGACGAAACCCAGGTCTGCGAGTGCTCCTCCTTCCAGATGGAGACCATCGAGCGCTTTCGCCCGAGGGCGGCGGCGCTGCTGAACATCACGGAGGATCACCTGAACCGCCACGGGACGATGGCGGAATACACGCGGCTGAAAATGCGGATGTTCGAGAACCAGACGGCGCAGGACTACGCGATCTTCAACGCGGACGATCCGGCGCTGGAGGGCCTCGAAAAGCAGGTGCGCGCCCGGGTGCTCTTCTTCTCGCGGAAGAGGGAGGTGGAGGCGGGCGCCTGCGTGTCCGGCGGACGAGTAGTCTTCCGCCTGGACGGCGCTGAAATGGACATCTGCGCGCCGGAGGAAATCTTCATTCCCGGGCCGCACAACCTGGAAAACGCTTTGGCCGCGGTCTGCGCTGCCGCTGCCATGGGGGTCGAGCCCGACTTGATCGGGCGCTGCCTGCGGGAGTTCCGGGGCGTTGAGCACCGCATCGAGTGGACGCGGGAGAAGGACGGTGTGATCTGGTACAACGATTCCAAGGGCACCAATGTGGATTCCACCATCCGGGCGGTGCAGACCATGACCAGACCGACGGTCATCATTCTGGGAGGCTCGGACAAGCACGCGGACTTCACCCCCTTGGCCGAGGCCATGCTTGCGTCTGGGATGATCCGGGAAGCGGTGCTCATCGGGGTGACCGCGGACCAGATCGAGCGGACCCTGCGGGAGAAGGGTTTCAACAGCATTCACCGGGAAGCCTCCATGGCGGACGCGGTGAAGCGCTGCGAAAAACTGTCCGGCGAAGGCTGGAACGTGCTGCTTTCCCCCGCCTGCGCTTCTTTCGACATGTTTACCGATTATGAGCAGCGGGGACGGATCTTCAAGGAACTGGTTCAGGCGCTGTGAGAAGGCTGAAACGCCTGCGCCGGGAGGAGGTGAGGGGACTTGCGGAAACGGCGGAGTGACGCACAGAAGTTCACGGGCGACCTGGACTGGGAGAACGCGGGTTATCATATGGAGGAGATTCCCTCCGACCAGGCGGAGCTGGTGAGCCCATCCAACGATACCGGCTATGTGATGCCGAGTCCCCGCAACGTGACCTCCGACTGGCAGAACAGCGCGGAGACGGCCAATCCCCATGCCGAGCGCCGGGAGATGGGCTTTGACCAGCGGCTGAAGCGCTTCATCGGGCGGGACGATGTCCTGGAGGAGGACTGGAACACCGGGTCAAAAGGGCAGAATCCGGAGACAGCTTCCGCGGCGCAGAACACCGGGACTCCCGCGCCGCCCCTCCGGTGGGATAGGAGCTGGCGGCGGGTGTGGCTGATCGCCGTGCTGGCGGTGGTCATCCTCGCGGCGGCGGGATACAGCGTGGCGCTGATCATGACCCGGGTGGACAGGATCACCGTGGAAGGCAACCTGCTGGTGCCGGACGAGGTGGTGATTCAGCTCTCCGGGCTGAAGACAGGGGAGAGCCTGCTGATCATCGACCAGGACGAGCTGGAAAAGCGCATCGCCCGGAGCCCCTACCTGACGCTGATCGTGGCCAAGCGCGAATCCCTGCACACCATCGCCCTGAAGGTGCGGGAGCGGGAACCGGCGGCTTATATCAACGTGCACGGCTACCTTTACGTCCTGGACGACCGGGGCATGGTGCTGCAGGAAGAACCTGGCTCCAACGGGCTGCAGAACCTGCTCCGGGTGGCCAGCATGGACACCAAGCGCTGCGATGTGGGTCACCGCATCAACGTGTATTACGAGGATCAGCTGAACGCCTACATGGAAATCATGATGGAGATCAAGATCCAGGGGCTGCGGAGCGTCGTATCCGAAATGTACGTGGGGGATCTGAACAACATTTCCCTGGCCACCTATGACGGCTTTTCAGTGCACCTGGGCGTGAATACAGAGATTCACGAGAAGCTGCGGGCCATGGAGCTGGTGCGGCAGGCGCTGATTGCCTCGGGCGTCAGCGGCGGCACCATCGACGTGTCCGACTGTGAGAATCCCACCCATATCCCGGAGGCCGCCCCGGTCTGAGCCTCCGCAGCGCAGGCCGCCGTCCGCTGGGAACGCGGCCTGTTTTGCGTCAGCGGGCTGTTCTGCATACAGGTTACAGATATGTTTCAGAATTATTGGAAATCATGGGAAAAGGCTTGCAATTTGTTTCAAAAGCGTTTATAATGTGAAATGGATTAGCATTGCGGGCCTGTCGGCTTGTGAATCGCGGGCATCCGGCGCAGGAGCGGGTGCGCGGCGGGGAACGGACAGGATTCCGTCTACGGGGGTATGAGGATGAGAACCACGGTTGCGGTCCTGGACTTTGGGACGAGCAAAATCGTGACGCTGGTCGCGGAGAGCAGCAGCACGAACCGGTATGATATCATCGGCGCCGGCATTGCGAACTACGATGGCTTCAGCCGGGACGGGTGGAACAATCCCGGCGCGGTGGACGCAATGATCGAGCAGTCCATCACGGAAGCAGAGCGCCAGTGCAAGAAGAAGATCCACAGCATTTATGTGGGCATCCCCGCGACCTTTACCAAAGCCTATCCCGTGGAGACCAAGGTTGAGCTGAAGGGCACCGATCCCAAGGTGAAGCAGGAGGATCTGCGGGAGCTCTTTGCCCAGGCGGAAAAGAGCCTGGGGCAGACGATCGGTGTGCCGGTGCACAACAGCCCGGCCTGGTTTGTCATTGACGGCGTACAGCGCACCTTCACCCCGGTCAACCAGCCGGGCCACGAGCTGCGGGCGCTGATTTCCTATGCGCTGGCGGACCGCTTCTTCCTGGAAGAAGTCAACAACCGCCTGACCCGCATGGGCTATAAGGTGGAGGGCTTCCTGTCCTCGGCGGTGGGGGAGGCCAAGCTCTTCCTGCCCGAGTCCGACCGCGACTATACCAGCGTGCTGATCGATGTGGGCTACACCTGCACGGACGTCATCATCGCCCAGGGCGACGCGATGATCTTCTGCAAGACCATCGATGATCTGGGCGGCGGCCAGATGTCCGCGGCGCTGGCGGAGGGCCTCAACATCCGCCTGCCCGACGCGGAGGACAAGATCAAGCGCAGCTATGTCTTCGGCATCGAGACGTCCACTGAGACCTTTGACATCCCGCCGCTGGCCGGAACCAAGGGCGCCAGCTTCACCCGGCAGCAGGTCAACGAGGTGCTTCTGCCCCTGGTGGACACCTTGGCCGACGAGATCTCTGCCACCATCGAGGAGAGCGGCGTCAGGATGACCGACAAGACCACCGTGTACATGACGGGCGGCGGCCTGGCGATGAACAAGGGCGCGCGGCAGTACCTGTCTGACAAGCTGGGGCTGACGGTGCGCGAGGTGAGCAACAAGACCACCAACCTGAACACCCACACCCTGTCCTCCTCCCTGGGCCTCCTGGATCTGGTGATGGAGACCGTGGAGCAGGCCAACGCGCAGCAGAGCGGCGGGCGCTTCTCCCGCTTCTTCAAGGCGCTGATGGGCGGCTGAAAACCTTTCCCGGCGGCGGGCTGAACGCTGCCGACAAACGAATCATTACGGCACCGTCCGCGTGAACGGGCGGGAATCGGGGGACATCAGCCCCATATCAAAAAACAGGGCGGCGCAGGCTGCGGACAGTCAGGAGGATGCAACGTGATCGAATTTCAGAGTGACATGCAGGAAAACTACGCTTCCATCAAGGTCGTAGGCTGCGGCGGCGGCGGCAACAACGCGCTGAACCGCATGGTCGAGGCGGGCCTGAAGGGCGTGGAGTTCATCGCCATCAACACGGACCGGCAGGCGCTGAGCATGAGCAACGCGCACACCAAGATCCAGATTGGCGAAAAGATCACCAAGGGTCTGGGCGCAGGCGCGATTCCTGAGGTGGGTCAGCGCGCGGCCTCCGAGAGCCGGGAAGAAATCACCCGGGCGCTGGAAGGCGCGGATCTGGTGTTCGTCACCGCCGGTATGGGCGGCGGCACCGGCACCGGCGCGGCCCCGGTCATCGCGGAAATCGCGCGGGATCTGGGCGCCCTGACCATCGCCGTGGTCACCAAGCCCTTCTCCTTTGAGGGCAAGCAGCGCATGAAGAACGCCGAGGCGGGCATTTCCAACCTGAAGCAGCGGGTGGACACCCTGGTGGTGATCCCCAACGACCGGCTGCTGCAGGTGGTCAACAAGGCCACCAGCATGATCGAGGCCTTCAAGATCGCGGACGACGTGCTGCGCCAGGGCATCCAGGGCATCAGCGACCTGATCGCAGTGCCAGCGCTGATCAACCTGGACTTTGCCGACGTGCGCACGGTCATGGAGTCCGGCGGCATGGCCCACATGGGCATCGGCATCGGCAAGGGCGAGAGCAAGCTGGTGGACGCCGCGGACGCTGCCATCTCCAGCCCGCTGCTTGAGACCAACATCAATGGCGCACGCGCGGTGCTGATTTCCATCACCGGCGGCAGCGACATCAGCATCATGGACATCAACGAGGCGGCCAACAAGGTCATGCAGGCGGCCGATCCCGACGCGAACATCATCTTCGGCGCGGGCATCGACGAGCAGATGACCGACGAGGTGCGCATCACCGTGATTGCCACGGGCTTTGAGAAGACGCCCTTCCCGCCCAAGGATGAGCGCCGCAAGCCCCGGGACATCCAGAAGGAGCGGCTCTTCGGCGATTCCATGAGCCATTCCTCGGGCTTCGGCAGCGATTACGACACCGACAGCTTCAGCACTCCGGCCAAGACCGGCGGCGACTCCTCCTTCTCCAGCCTCCAGCGTCCGGCCATGGGCGTGCCCAACACGGGCTTCCAGGGCTTCTCCGGCGGCTTCCAGGTTCAGCAGGGCTTCGGCAGCCAGCCCCAGCCCCTGCAGCAGGCCTATATGGGCCAGCCCTCCCAGCCGCAGCCGCTTCAGCAGCAGGGGCAGTTCTTCCCGCCCCAGCAGCAGCAGCCTTATCAGCAGTCCTTCCCGAACCAGACACCCCTGATGCCCGCCAACGGCGTCAGCGGCCCGAACCAGCTCCAGAGCGGCCCCGTCAACAACGCGGCCCTCTCGGGCGCCACCAATCCTGTGGAAAAGGACGACCGGGGTGTGCCGGTGTTCCTGCGCAGGAAAAAGTAAAGACAACCCGGAGGTGGGAGCGGGATTTATAGCCCAGCTCCCCCTCCGTTTCGTATGCGGAAAAGCAGGACAGGAGGTGCGAAACGTTTGAGCGTCGACGCGAAATTCCAGAAGCCGGAGGCTCAGCCTTTTCTCTTTGAGGGCGACCGGCACGGCGTGCTGGTGATTCACGGCTTCACCGGCTCCGTCGCCCATATGCGCCCCCTCGGCGAGCGGCTGAGGGACGCGGGGATGACCGTGATGGGCATCAACCTTCCCGGCCACGCCCAGAGCATGGCGGACATGGGCAAAACCGGCTGGAAGGACTGGCTGAATGCCGCCAGGGACGCGGCAAAAGATCTCCGCAGGCGCTGTGACACAGTTTCCGCCGTGGGCCTGAGCATGGGCGGCGTCATCACCCTGATCTTAGCGGAAGAAGGTCTGGTGGACAGCGCCATCAGCATCTCCGCGCCCATGGCTGCGCAAAACAAACTGCTGGCGCTGGCGGGCGTGCTGAGCGTCTTCAAGCCGGTCTTTCTATGGGACGGCGATCCTGACCCCGCCAAGCCCAAGCCGGAGCCCAAGGTGGATCCCCGGTACGACCTGGGCTATGAGGGCTTCCCGACCCGCTGCGGTCAGAGCCTGTACAAGCTGATTTCCATGGCGAAGAAGGATCTGGGCCGGATCACCTGCCCGCTGATGTCCGTGCAGTCCAGGACGGATGAGACGATCACGGCGGACAGCCTGGACATCATCCAGCAGGGCGCGAAAAGCGAAGTGAAGCGGGCGCTCTGGGTGACGGACGTTCCTCACGTGTGCGTCATCAGCAAGGAGCAAGAGCATATCGCCCAGGAGTGTGTCCGCTTCCTGCGGGAGACCGAGGGAAAGCGCTGAACGAGACGGCGGGGGAGCGTTCCGGCCTGAGGCTTGCAGACGGAAAATTTGCTGTGGACAAAACGGAGTCAGTATGGTAAGATAGTTTTACCATCAGCCCCCGGTTTGATGGCTATTTGTGGACTGACAGATTGATTCTGACGGATAGGGCGGGCTCACGCGGGCCGGTCAAGAGATCGGAGGTTGTCGGCAGAAGTATGGCGGATTTGATGAGAACCAGGAGGAGCGGCCAGGTCGATCCCACACGGGTATCGGCCAATATCAGCAATGACGACGGAGAACTGGAAATCGATATTGTTGAGCTGATGTACCGGCTGCTCGAGAAGATGCACCTGATCGTCATCGCGGCGGTGATCGGCGGACTCCTGATGGGTGTGTACACCTTCCGTTTTGCGACGCCGAGGTATCAGGCCACCTCCAAGCTGTACATCCTCAACAGCAAGGATTCCGTGGTGGATCTGACCGCGCTGAACGTGGGCTCCAAGCTGGCCAGCGACTACCAGGAAGTGTTCAACAACTGGGAAGTGCACAACATGGTCATCCAGCAGCTGGGGCTGAAGTACACGGAAACGCAGATCAGCGGCATGGTAAAAGTGAGCAACCCCTCTGACACCCGCGTGCTCTACATCACCTGCACCTCCACTTCAGCCCAGGAAGCCTGCGACATGGCCAACACCTACAGCAAGGTGGCGCGGGAATTCATCCAGGCCAAGATGGGCACGGAACAGCCCAACGTGTTCGAGGACGCGCGGGTGCCTACCAAGCCCTCCTCGCCCAACAATGTGCGCAACATCATCATCGGCATCCTGCTGGGCGGCCTGCTGGCCGGAGCGATTGTCGTGATCCAGTTTGTCACCGACGACCGTGTGCGCACCACCGAGAGCATTGAAAAGCACCTGGGCCTGACGACCCTGGGCATGATGCCTCTGCAGGCTCACGGCGAGGCCGAGGACTACGGCGTGCCGCTGTCTGACGGCCGTACCGGCAAAAAGAAGAAGGGAGGCAAGAAGGAATGAGAACCGCGACCATCAATCAGCTTGACCCCCTGGAATACGCTGGTACCGAAGCCCTGAACGCCATCTGCACCAACCTGACCTTTGCGGGCAACCACCTCAAGAAGATCGTGTTCACCTCCAGCTCCGCCTCTGAGGGCAAGAGCTACCTGGTGATGCAGATGACCATGAACCTGGCCCGCCGCGGCCATCGGGTGGTGCTGGTGGACGCCGACATGCGCCGTTCTTTCCTGGTGAAGCGCCATCAGCTGGTCACCGACGGCAAGCTGGTGGGCCTGGCTCACTACCTGACCGGGCAGTGCTCCCTGAACGACTGCGTGTATGAGACCAACATGTACGGGGCCTGCATTATCCCGGCCGGGCGCGATGTGGCCACGCCCATGTCCCTGATCGACTCCACCTATTTCAGCGAGATGCTGGACGAGCTGGCCCGCAATTTCGACCTGGTGCTGGTGGACGCGCCGCCCATCGGCATGGTGATTGACGCCGCGACCATCGCGGGCTACTGCGACGGCTCCGTGCTGGTGGTGGAATACAACCGCACCCGCATGCGCGAGCTGGCCAGCTGCAAAAAGCAGATGGAGCAGAGCGGCACCCCTGTGCTGGGCTGCATCCTCAACAAGGTGAAGTTCGACACGATCTCCGCCAAGAAGTATTACAACAAGGGCTATTACAAGCATTACTCTTCCGGCTACTACAAGAAGGAAGAGGAGCAGAACACCGGCAATACCACTTCCAATCCCGTAGTGAAATAAGAGTTGAACCCGCCTGCTTCCCCGGGGTGCTCATCCCCTGCAGGCGGGTTTCCTGTGCAGTCAGCCAGGACAAAGGAGACAGCGTATGGCGACAGCGATACTGACGGCGGGGCGTGAGAAACGGGTCTGGGGAGGACATCCCTGGATCTTCCGGAGTGACATTGCGCGGGTGGAGGGCAGCTTTGAGCCCGGCGACGTGCTGAGGGTGGAATCCTCCCGCGGGCGTTTTGTGGCGATGGCCTACTACAATCCGCGCTCCCAGATCGCCCTGCGGGTGATGAGCCTGCGGGACGAGCCGGTGGACGAGGCGCTGATCCGCCGGCGCGTGCGGGAGGCGGTCGACTACCGGCGGAGCTTTGCCGACCTGCGCTCCTGCCGGCTGATTTTTGCCGAGAGCGACCGGCTGCCGGCCATGATTGTGGATTCCTTCGGCGATGTGCTGGTGATGCAGTGCCTGTCCCTGGGCATGGAGCGCTGGAAGGAAACCGTGGCGGATGAGCTGAGCGCGTTGCTGCACCCCCGCGGAATCTATGAGCGGGACGACGTGCCTGTGCGCCAGCTGGAAGGTCTGGAGCTGAAAACCCGCCTGATGCGCGGCGAAGTGCCCGACCGGGTGGAGATGGCCGAGAACGGCGTGCGCTTTCTGGTGGACGTGAAGCAGGGCCAGAAGACGGGCTTCTTCCTGGATCAGAAGGAGAACCGGGCGGCCATCGCGCCCTTTGTGAAGGGGCAGAAGGTGCTGGACTGCTTCACCCACACGGGAAGCTTCGCCCTGCACGCGGGGCATTACGGGGCGGCGGAAGTGACCGGGGTGGACATCTCGGCCTACGCCTGCGCTTTCGCGGAGGAGAACGCCCGCCTCAACGGCCTCGAGAGCAGTGTGCGCTTCCGGGAGGCCAACGCCTTTGACCTGCTCAGCGAGGAAAGCCGCGCCGGGGAGCGGTACGATGTCATCATCCTGGACCCGCCGGCCTTCACCAAGACCCGGGCCGCTGTGGAGAGCGCCACCCGTGGATACAAGGAAATCAACCTGCGCGCCATGAAAATGCTGCGTCCCGGCGGCTACCTGGTCACCTGCTCCTGCTCCCAGCGCGTGCTGCCCGCGGCCTTCCTGGACATTGTGCGCAGCGCCGCGGCGGATGCCCGGGTGCAGCTCCGGCAGGTGGAATACCGCACCCAGGGCCGCGATCACCCGATCCTTCCCGCCGCGCCGGAGACCCAGTACCTGAAGTGCGGCATCTTCCAGATTTTGCCGCGGTGATGGCTTCCAAACCATAATTCAGCCATCCAAACATCCAAAATCGGCTGTTATGTTGCAAAAAATGCTTTTAATCTTGACGATTGTCAAGAATCTGCTATAATACAATTGTTCATATTGAACCGAACAAATAATGGAAAGGAAGAATGGACCGTATGGCAAAAGAAAAGAAAAAGCTGCTGATCCTTGCGGTGATGGAGATCCTGCGCAAGGAGACGGACTTCACCCACACCCTGCGCCAGGCTGCGATTATCGAGCGGCTGAACCGGGATTTCAACCTGACCTGTACCCGCAAGTCTGTGCGGCAGAATCTGGGCGACCTGCAGGACGCAGGCTACCCGGTCAAGTTCAACCACGGCTGGTATTACGATCACGAGTTCAGCCCCGCCGAGCTGGATTACCTGCTGGACTGCGCCCTTTCCGGCGGACACATGTCCGATGAGGAGCGGAGCAGCCTGGTCAGCCGGCTGAAGGCCCTGGGCGGCGATTGCTATAAGGCTGTCGCGGACGTACAGCGCCGCCGGCCTGCTACCAGCCAGTTCCTTTCCAACACCGCCGTGCTTCGCCGCGCCATCGCTGAGGGCAAACAGGTGACCTTCCGCTACGGCGACTGGGACGTGGACAAGGAACTGCATCCGCGCAAGGCGCCCAACGGCCGCGCCAAGAACTACCGTGTCAACCCCTATTACATCGTGGGCACCAACGGCCGCACCTATCTGATCTGCAATGTGGACAAGCATGAGGATCTCTGCCACTTCCGCGTGGATCGCATCATGAACGCCGAGGTGGCTGCCCGCTCCGCCAAGGATATCACCTCCGTCACCGGGGAAGCCCCCGACCTGTCCGAATATCTCTGCAACCATCCCTATATGTATTCCGGCGAGACCCAGACCTTCCGCCTCCGGGTGGATCGCTCCGCTATCAACGATGTGCTGGACTGGTTCGGCACCGACCTGGAGTTCAGCAAGGTGACCGAAACCACCGCCGAATGCGAGGTGCAGTCCGATCCTGTCTCGATGGACTTCTGGCTCCGGCGCTACGGCGAGCACGCTGTGCTGGTGTGAACTGATTCCGACATGAAAAAGGTGTGACTTCAATGCCACACCTTTTTTGCTTAGGTTTTTGTGCCGGTTATTCACCCGTGCTGTTGTAGTGGATGGTCGCATTCCGCAGGGGTGCGTTGCCCTCGCTGATGGCGATTTGCTCCCACTGCTCCTCAGTGCCTGCGTAGTAGACGTCCTTCAGGCTGGAGCAGTCCCTGAATGCGTTTTCACGAACTTCACGCAGTTCCACACCGATGACCAGCGACATTATTAAGTGCTGTGCAGCAAAGGCTTCCTTGCCGATCCATTTGAGGTGGACGGGGAGGGTCAGCGTGCCATAAATCTCACCATATGGGATTGAGTCTCTGCCGTATCTAAGGATCCATGCGCGATCCCCGATGAATTCGATGTATCGCCCGGAGATCGGCTCGGTATAGACAAAGCCGTTTGCAGTAACCTGGGTCAGCCCCATCATCCCATCGATGAGGTCATAGGTGCCGCCATTCAAGGTCACCGGCCAGGATTCCTGTACGTATTCTCCGATCAGATTCGTGCCGGCAAAGGCATCGGCGGCCACCTCGCAGCCTTCCGGAATGTACACGTGGCCGGTCAAACCAGCGCAGCCGCCAAAGGCGCGTGAACCGATGTATCTGACCGAAGCGGGGATGACAAGCTCGCCGGTGAGGCCTGTGCTTCCTTCGAAAGCGCGTGCGTTGATGCGCACAAGGGTGTTGGGGAGGATCAGACGTTGTCCGGAAAGAAAGCGGTTATTTGCGAAGGCACTATCACCAATGAGCGTCAAATGGCTTGGCAGGACAAAGTCTGTCTTCCAAACAGGGTAGGTCATGGCAGTTGAGTGAGGCCCGTTGAAGTACTCATGGCCTTCAAAGGCGTTGCTTCCGATGATCTGAACCGGCTTTCCGCGAACCTCGTCGTGCATTGGAGTGCTGATCGTGATAGAGACGCCGGTCGGAATGGCCGCGTTGCTGTAATGTGTCAGTACCACGCTACCGTCAGACTGCAGGTTGTAGACGAATTCGCCCAGTGTTATCGGCCAGTCGTCAGGGTTGTCGCCCAGAAACTGCCAGCCGATGTTTTGAATATCCTGCTCCTTGGTGACATTATCTGTCACCACCACAAATACGTTGAACAGGCCGTCGTAGCCCGGGGTTGCGGCCACATCCAGCGCCAGAGAGTAGAAATAGTTGACCGGGTTGGACTGAGCGTCGTAAATGTTATAGGCAATCTGGTAGCTGCCACTGCCGCCACTGATGTCCGGCCGACGCAGGAAGATGTGTTGCCGGTCTTCGCTGATGCGGAATTCAGCCTTTTCCACCCGAAGAGGTGTGGTTTCGGGTTGGGGATCGTCCGAACCGATCAATTCGATCCATCCGATATTATCCATGACCTGTTGTCCGCTAGCATTGTCCGTCACCACAATGAAGACGTTGAACAACCCCTTGTAACCAGGGGTAGCCGCTACCCGGTCCTCCAAAGAGTAGAAGTAGTTGACCGGGTTGGACTGAGCGTCGTATATGTTGTAGGCGATGGTGTAGTCGTCTGAATGGAAGACGTAGGGTTTATCGATAAACACCGACTGATGATTCGCGCTGATCTCAAAATGGCTGATCTCCATCCGCAATTCATCCTGCTTCGCTGCGGCACCCTGGTCGATTTCCCGCATCAGCGCGTCCAGATCGACTTCCTGTGCCGGCGCGGACCAAGCGCAGCACAGCAACACGGCGGTCAACAGCAAGGCAAATAGTCTTTTCATCGTTTTCTCCTTTCCGTTGTTCCGATTTTTCTGTTTCAACAGTGCTGAAGCAGGAAAGCACAGGTATCCATGCGAGAGCATCCATCCGGGTCTGTCACCCGCGCCGCCGCTCAGAACACGCCCTTGGTCATGGTGATGTACCAGTCCTCGCCGTCGGTCTCCATGAAGATGGAGCCGGTGGAGTTGTACAGGTACTGAATCTTGTGGCGCTTCAGCTGGTTCATGACCTTCTCTGTGGTGCTCATGCGGCTGGTCACGAAGGCGAACTCGGGATCCACCATCTTCAGGAAGTCTTCGACCATGATCATCAGGCCGTGGTGGGGCACCTTCAGGATGTCCGCGTGGAGCTGCTCAGAGGTAAAATTGTCGATGAAGTGGTGGGAAGCCGCGCCGGTCATGTCGCCGGTCAGCAGCACCGTGGCGTTTTTCCACCGGATGTGGCAGATGGAGGACTGGGCGTTGGGATCGCGGCCGGTGGGGTCATACCAGAACTGCAGGTGCGCTCCGCCGAAGTCCATCTGCTCGCCGTATTCCAGCTGGCGGTAGGGGATGCCGGCCTCCTCCAGGGCGGTCATGAGCTTGACCTGCCACTCCGCCTTGTACTCCGGCGGGAAGGTGGAGATGGTCTCGTCCATGGTCAGTCCCTTGTGGATCATGCGGATGGTGGCCTCGGTGTGGTCATCATGCGGATGGGAATTGTAGAAAACGTCCACATGGTTGTCCAGACCGCGCTCGTTGATGGCCGCCTGCACCTTGTCCGCCCACTTGCCCGTGCCGCCGTCGATCAGCATGGTTTTGCCGCCCACCTCCAGCAGCAGGGCGTCGTTGAGGACGGTGCCCAGACAGGTGAGCTTCAGCAGCTCCCGCTCCTCCCAGTCGGCGGGCTTGGGCTTGTTGACATACACGTCCGCGGCGGCGGCGCCGGCGGTCAGCAGAAGGCAGAGGACGGTCAGCAGGCAGATGATGCGCTTCATTCTGGCAGCTCCATTTCGGTATCGGTGGGGTTCAGTCTGAAGAATCGCTCGGTGTTGGCCCGGGCGGCCCGGATCAGGACGTCCTCTTCGACGCCCATGCACGCGGCCAGTCCGCTGGCCACATAGCGGATGTTTTCCGGGACGTTGACACGGCTCAGACCGCGGACGCGAGGGGTGAGGTAGGGGGCATCCGTCTCCAGCATCAGCCGGTCCAGGGGCAGGCTTTTGACCGCCTCCCGCAGGTCTCCGGCCCGGCGGTCGTCACAGATCCAGCCGGTGATGCCGATGTGGAAGCCCATGTCCAGATAGGTCTCGATGGTTGCACGGTCGCCGGTGAAGCAGTGCACCACCGCCCTCCGGCACAAGTTCGGGTGGGAGCGGAAAACCGCGGTGAAATCAGCGGCGGCCTCGCGCTCGTGGAGAAAGAGGGGCTTGCCCGTCTCCTCAGCGATGGCGAGATGCTCCTCCAGGCAGCGCAGCTGGTTCTCCCGCGTGGAGAACATGCGGTTCCAGTCCAGGCCGCACTCGCCCACAGCGACAATGGCCGGATTCTCCCGCAGCATGCGCCGGATGGCCGCGAAATCCTCCGCGCTGGCCCGGTCGGCGTTGTGGGGATGAATGCCGGCGGTGCCCCAGACGCCCGGATGGGTGCGCGTCCATTCGTCCACCAGGGCGTTCTCCCGGGCGTCTGAGCCGGTCAGGATGCACCGAACCCCTGCCGCCTCCGCCCCGCGCATGATGGCGTCAGGGTCGGGAAACTGGCGGCAGAACAGGTTCAGGCCAATGTCATAATACTTCATCAGCGCCCTTACTCGTCCACCCGGAAGGCATAGATCGTGGTGGTGTCATACTTCTCGCCGGGGCGGAGCACGGTGGTGCCGGGGAACTGGGGATTGTTGGGATCGTCCGGGCAGTGCTGGGTTTCCAGGCAGAATCCGGAATACTTGCCATAGTGCGCGCCGCCCTTGCCGCCGCTGATGTTGGTGGTGCAGGCGGTGTAGAGCTGCATGGCGGGCTGGTCGGTGATGACCTCCATGGAGCGGCCGCTCTCCTCGTGGTACACGCAGGCGGCCAGGCCCATGGCGAGACCCTTGGTCAGCACAAAGTTGTGGTCATAGCCGCCGGCGGGCTGCATCTGCGGGCATTCAGCCATCATGTCCAGACCGTCGCCCAGCAGCAGGCCGTCGCGCATATCGAAGGGCGTCTGGCTCACGGGCATGTAGGTGCCCAGCGGGATCAGCCCTTCGTCCACAGGGGTGATGACGTCCGCGTCGATGTACACTTCGTGGTCGCGGACGGTGCCGTGGTCGTGGCCGGCCAGGTTGAAGTAGGTGTGGTTGGTCAGGTTGCACAGAGTGGCCTTGTCGGTGGTGGCCTCGTAGCGGATGGCCAGGTTGCAGTCGTCATCCCAGGAATAGGTGACGGTCACATCCAGGTTGCCGGGATAGTTTTCCTCGCCGTCGGGGCTCAGGTAGCGGAAGGCCACATAGTCCACATGGGCGGTCTCCCGGGGAGCGGCTTCCCAGAGCTTGGTGGAGAAGTTGCCGGGGCCGCCGTGCAGGTGATTCTTGCCGTTGTTCAGGGCAAGCTGATAGGTCACGCCGTCCAGGGTGAAGCGGCCGGCGGCGATCCGGTTGCCGTAGCGGCCCACGGTGTCACCCATGGAGCCGTGATGGCCCATGTAGGGTTCCAGGGTGTCGAAGCCCAGGGCCACGTCCGCCAGCTGGCCTTCCCTGTCCGGAACGATGATGGACAGCAGGATCGCCCCGAAGTCGGTCACGGAAACCGACGCGCCGGACGCGTTGGTCATGGTGTAGCGCCGCACTTCGCGGCCGTCTTTGGTCTGCCCGAAGGGAGTCACCTTGATGGACATACTGTTGCCTCCTTATGATGTAAATTTTTGCTGACGGATGGTGATGGGGGAGATCAGACCCTGTCCGCGGGCGCGGGGGAGTCGGCCTCTTCCTGCATCCCCTCCGTGCGATCGGACACGATATAGCGCGGGCGTGCCTTGACCTCCAGATAGATTTTGCCGATGTACTCGCCGATGACCCCCAGGAACAGGGCCTGCATGCCGCCGATAAAGCACACGATGCAGGCGGTGGAGGCCCAGCCGGCCACAGCAGTGCCGGTGAAGTGGGCGATGAGCGCCCAGAGGATGCCGATCAGGGAGAGGACGGAGATGATCAGCCCGAAGCCTGTGATCAGCCGGATGGGCTTCACGGACAGGCTGGTGATGCCGTTGAAGGCCAGACCCAGCATCTTGGCCAGGGGATAATGGCTCTCGCCGGCCAGGCGCTCGTGCCGCTCATAGTACACACACGTGCTCTTGAAGCCCACCAGCGGCACCAGACCGCGCAGGTAGAGGTTGACCTCCTTGAACTTCGCGAACTCCCGCAGCGCCCGGGCGGACATCAGGCGGTAATCCGCGTGGTTGTACACCACCTCAGCCCCCATGGCGTTGAGCAGCTTGTAGAAGCCCTGAGCCGTGGCCCGCTTCATAAAGGTGTCGGTCTCCCGGCTGGAGCGCACGCCGTACACGATGTCGCAGCCCCCCAGGTAGGCGTCCACCATCTCGTCCATGGCGTTCATGTCATCCTGACCGTCACAGTCGATGCTGATGGTGATGTCGCAGCGGTTCATGGCCTCCATCAGGCCGCAGAGTACCGCGTTCTGATGGCCGCGGTTGCGGCTCTGGGCCAGGCCCTGAAAGTGCTCGTCCTGGCGGCTCAGCTCGGTGATGATCTCCCAGGTGCGGTCGCGGCTGCCGTCGTTCACAAAGAGCACGCGGCTTTCCTCGGCAATCTTGCCGGCTTCGGTCAGCTGGCGCAGCTTGTCACGGAACATCCCGCTGGTGACGGGCAGCACTTCCTCTTCATTATAGCAGGGAACCACGATATACAGGATTGGCGCGGACATGTCATCTACCTCCTCGTCACGGGTATTGTTGGGGCTGATGCGCGGCTTTGCGCCGGTTCAGCCGAAGAGCTTCTCCGGATAGCGCCCTTCCTGGGCCATGCGCCGCAGCGCTTCCGCCACCAGGGGGCGATCCTCGTGATAGGTCACGCCCCACCAGCGATCCGGGGTGGTCAGCACGCGCACGGAGGCCTTGCCGGCTTCCAGCTGCTGATTGACCACGGCGGGCAGGTGGAACTCACCCTTGAGGGGATTGCTCCGGAGCGCCTCGCTCAGGAAGCGGGGGAAGGACTCCGCCAGGCAGGTCAGCAGGGAAGGGGTGAAGCCCCACATGTTCATGCTGACCACCGTCTCCCGGGAGAGCAGATGATAAACCTGTCCGTCCTCGGTGAAGAGGGGGCCGTCGCAGCTCTCCACGATGTGCGTGCGCTCATGAATGCCGGTGAGGAAGCCATCAGCGCTGACCTCACACACGCCCCGGGCTACATGGCCGTGGCTGGTGGTCGTCTGGGACAGCTGATAGCCCACCATCATCCAGCGCAGCTTCTCATCATCCTTGGCTTCGGACAGGGCGTCATAGGCCAGCTGAAAGGCCGCCGGGCCGTAGTAATCGTCGGAATTGATGACGGCAAAGGGCGCGTCCAGCAGCTCGCGGCAGCAGAGCACCGCGTGGCCTGTGCCCCAGGGCTTCACCCGGCCCTCGGGCAGCTGAAAGCCCTCCGGCAGCATGTCCAGCTCCTGAAAGGCATAGCGCACCTCCAGCTCAGCGGGAAGCCGGGCCGCTACAATGCGCCTGAAATCTTCCTCGATGGCGTGCTTGATCAGGAACACCACCCGGCGGAAACCCGCCCGCATGGCGTCATAAATCGAATAATGCAGGATGACCTCGCCCGCGGGGCCGATGCCGTCCATTTGCTTGAGTCCGCCGTAGCGGCTGCCCATGCCCGCCGCCATGATGACCAGAATAGGCTGCTTTGCCATGCCTGTTTCCTCCTGCGACTGCGCGTTACAATAAACCGGTGACGCTGCCGGTGACAGGAATATCATAACAAAGCAGGCGGAAAAAAGCAAGGATGAATGTAACAGGCGCAGGGCGGAACAGCAATCAGCGCAAGAAAAAAGCCATGAGGGCGAATCTCCTCATGGCTGTAAATGCTCACCGGGTCTTTGCTTACTTGCCGGCCATCCGCTGGGTTACGGCCCAGCCGGCGTCAATGGTGGCCTGATGGCTGGTAGCGTAGGGCCCGATGGCGGTCACCTGCTCTTCCGTGCGGGGGAAGTGGATGCAGGCGTGGCCAGGGAAATTGTTGGTGGTGATGTGCTGCACATCGTGGGGATTGGAGTGGGTAGAGGCCATGTAGACGGAGTTGTTGCCGAAGATGACCCACACCGCCCGGGGATTCCAGGTGTTGCCGCCGAAGGCCCGCTCCATCTTGGCGGTGTCCGCGGCGGTGAGGGGCTCCATGTCCGCGTGGGCGCCTAAGGAGAAGATGTGCACCTGCCAGCTCAGGCCGGTGGAATAGTCGTAAACCGTGGCGTAGGGATACTTCCTCGCCACCGCCTTGACCTCGGTATACCAGTTGGCGTACCGCACCTCAGAGGCTCTGAGTGTGACGCCGGTGGGCGCGGTAGGCGCGGGCGTGGGCTGGGGCGTGGGGGTGACCAGCGGCTGTCCGTTGGCGCCGATGGCGTCAGCCGAATTGAGCCGGTTCAGGGTGGAGGGACCGGCGATGCCGTCAGACTTCAGCCGGTTGTTTTTCTGAAAGGCCACCAGGGCTTTGTAGGTCAGGGTGCCGAAGCTGCCGTCCGCCTTGCCGCTCAGGTAGCCCAGCTCGATCAGGCGCTGCTGCATGGCCTTGACCGCGGCGTTTTTGTCGCCCCGCTGCAGCAGGGTGGAAACCGCGGGGGTGGCGGTGGGCTTGGGAGACGGGGTCGCGGCGGCGGTGGGCTTGGGCGTTGGGGTGGCGGCCACGGCGCTGGAGCCGTACAGCCTGGACTGAGTGGTGGGGCCGGCCACGCCGTCGGCCTCCAGCTTATTGTTGCGCTGGAAGTTCTTCACGGCGGTCACGGTGGCATCGCCATATATGCCGTCCGCCTTGCCGAAGAGGTAACCCAGCTCGATCAGCCGGTTCTGCAGCTTGGTGACCTCCGGGCCGGAGGAGCCGCTGCGCAGGGTGGTGAAGCTGTCCACCGCGTCGCCGGCCAGGTCGCCGGAGTACATCACGGCGGTGTTGGAATAAAGCACGGCCTGGGTTTCATAACCGGCTACGCCGTCCACGCTCAGCTTGTTCAGCCGCTGAAAGGCGCGGATGGCGGCCACATCGTCCTCCTTGCACACGCCGTCCCCGGAGGCGCGGTAGTAGCCTAGGACGGTCAGCCGCTCCTGCAGCCGCAGGACCGCCTCGCCGGAGACACCTAACTTGATGATCACGGCGTTCTCAGGGGTCAGGGGCTCGGGGGTCGGCGTGGGGGGAGCGGTGGGCGGGACAGGGGTTTCGATCAGGGCGGGGGTGGGGGTTTCGCCGGCGGCCCGGGCGTTCCAGGAGAAGAGCACGTCATAGGTCTCTTCACCGGCCACGCCGTCAGCCCGCAGGTTGTTGTTCTGCTGGAAAAGCTTCAGGGCGGTCACCGACTTCGGGCCGAACTGTCCGTCTACCCGGTTGGTGAAGTAGCCCAGATCCTTCAGGCGCTGCTGCACCAGCTTCGCGTCCGCGCCGGTGGAGCCGTTCCGCACGGTGGAAGCGGGCCGCTGGAAGGTCGGCGCCGAGGTCGGAGTGGCGGTGGGCTTGGGGGTGGGGGTGGCGTCCGCCGCGATGGCATCAGCGGCAAAGCAGGCGTTCCAGGTGTTCTGACCCACCACACCGTCAGCCGTCAGGCCGTTCTTCTTCTGGAAGGCCTTGACCGCCTTGACGGAGGCGCTGTCGTAGGTCATGGTGATGCTGCCGCTGTAGTAGCCCAGGTCGCGCAGGCGGATCTGCAGGGTGCCCACCTGCTGGCCCTTCTTGCCCTGGGTGATGGTCACGCCATCGACGGGCGCAAGGATGGAGACCTTGACCTTCTTGCCGGCGCTGTTGATCACCGTGCCATTATAGAGGAAAGCCTGGAGATTGGCGTCCACGACGCCGGTGACCGGATAGCTGTTCTTGCTCTGGAACTGGCGCACCGCGTATTCCGTGGCGCTGCCGAAATCGCCGTCCGCCTCGCCGCTCAGGTAGCCCAGCTCCTTGAGGGCCGCCTGCAGGGCGGTGACGTGGGAACCGCTGGAGCCCAGCTGCAGCACGGAGTATTCAGAAGCGTTCTCGCCCGGGGCGGGGGTGGGAATATCGGTGGGCACAGCGGTGGGCTTGGGGGTCGCGGTGGCCTTGACGATCTTCTTGAGGTTGATGTATTCCTTTTTGGCAAAGCCTGTGCGGCCGTTATAAGTGACCTTGGCGAAGCTGCCGGAGAGCGCTTCCACGGTGACGGTCGCGCCGCTGGGGATGGAAGCGATGCGGCCGGAATTCACCGAGGCCTTTTCGCGCAGGTTGACGGAATTGTTGGTGGTGGTCATGTAGGGATAGCCGGTGGCGGTCATGTTCTCGGTAGGCGCGGGGGTGACCATCACGTCAGCGGCTGTGGAGATATCGCTCTTGAGCACATAGCCGGTGGTGCCGTCATAGGTCACCTTGAAAAAGTTGCCGGACTCGCCGGTGACCCGCACCTGCACCCCGGCGGGGATCAGGTCAAGCACCGCGGCGTTGGCCGAGGCGCTGCGCCGCAGGAAGGCCTCCTCCGTAGTCAGACTGTCAAAAGGAAAGGACAGCGCAAAGGCGCTGACGGCAAAGCATATCATCAGCAGCAGGGCGCAGAGGGCCGCAGCCGGACGCACAGGAAATCTTTTCAGGGTGCTCATCACGGTACCTCCCATCAAGCAGTGGCACAATGCCACACGTATACCAAGTCTATTGTAAAGCAGAAACGAAGAACTGTCAACAGAAAAATCATGATTCTGTAATATATCGGTAAAAACTCCATGTTATAATTGTCACAGAGCAGGGAAACGCATCTGCTAATATCGGGACCGAAGGGAGAATGACACATGAAGAGAGCGCTTGTTTTGCTGCTGACGCTCTGCCTGATCCTGCCCATTGCCGCTGCGGGGGAGCAGGTGGATCTGGATGCGCTGATGCAGGAGATTGACAAGGGCGCAAAGGCTCTGACCGTTTCTCCGGCGACCTATGAGATCAGCCCCGACCGTCAGTCTGTCTTCATCGATCGGCCGGAAATCAGCGGGGCGGCGGAGTATACCATCGCCTACAACATTTACGACAGTGATTCGAACCCTGTCAACTACTTTTATTCGGATGAGGCGCGCGTCGCGGCCACGCCAGGCTACGCCGGCCTCTTCAATGTGTTCATTGTGGTTACGGATACGGACACCGGTGAGCAAAACACTCAGAACATCGGCTGGCACGAGCTGCTGGGCCCGGACAGCACGCCTCCGACGGCCACCTCGGAGCCAACCGCTGAGCCATCTCCGACGCCCGAGATCTTGCAGCCGCTGAAGGTGGAGCCCGTCACCTATGAGATCAGCGGTGACGCAAGGCATATCTTTATCGACAGGCCGGTCATCACCGGCGGCAGCGGCACTGTGAGCATCGCCTATAACATTTACGACAGCGATGCTGTGCCGGTCAACTACTTCTACTCGGATGAAGCGCGGGTCGCCGCCACACCCGGCTATGCGGGCCTCTTCAATGTGTTTGTGGTGGTTACGGATATTGTGACAGGGGAGGGAGACATCCAGAACATCGGCTGGCACGAGATGCTGGGTGAGACCCAGTCCTTTCAGGTGACGGTCGACGGAGACGAGCTGACCGTCGGGATGACCATCACGTCAATGATGGACCATATATACGGCTGGCCTGCGATTGAGGGCGCTGTGTCCTATGGCATGTCAGCTGACGGCAGCACAAATGCGGGCTTTTTTACCGAAGACACAAGATTGAAAATCTATTTCCTGCCTTACGCAGAGACCGTCGATATCCGTGTGATGGCTTTTGACGGGGATGAGCGGGTCATTGGGAGCAGCGAAGCCATCCATGTCATCCTGCAGAAACCGGAAACGGATGTCTTCACCATCTGGCCGGAGCGTGAGGCGGTGCAGGCCGGGAATTATATGCCGGTGTATGCTGAAAGAAACGCCTATCTCCGTGCGACTTACGCAAAGAATGCTCAGATGTGCGGAGGCGGATACCGTGCGACGCTTGAAAACGGGCAGTACAAGTGGCTGGTTGAAACGGATGAGGTCTGTGACCAGATGCTCTGCTGGGCGGAGGATGAGGACGGCCATATCAGCAATATTGTTTCCTTCAGGGTTTCCACGGAGCCTGTGGAGCCTGAGCAGGGCGACTGGCCTGTGACCGTCAATGGCATCATTTATGATTATGTTGGTGGAAGAGTCACCGTGACCGGAAGAGAGCCTGACGTGACAGAGCTGGTTTTTGTTGACGAAGTCAACGGCCTGCCTGTCAGGGCGATCGCCCAAAAAGCTTTCGAGATTCAATATGACGATGAAGGGTACATGTCCGATCCTCTGACCGGTTCACTGAAGTTTCCCTCAAAACTGGAGTCCATCGGTGCGTATGCTTTTTCAGATATGGATGGGCTGACCGGAGAACTGGTTCTGCCGGAAACCATCAGGTATATCGGTGCCTTCGCGTTCTGGAACTGCACCGGCTTGACCGGTTCCCTGACCATACCGGCGGGAGTGGAGAAAATCTGCGACGGCGCATTCGGCGCGTGCAGAGGAATCACCGGAACATTGAGCCTTCCCGAGGGGCTTCAGCGGATCGAAGCAAACACCTTTGAGCGGACGCCCTTCTCAGGCAAGCTGGTGATTCCCACAAACGTGAAGTACATCGGCAATTATGCCTTTACGGACTGCAGCGGCTTCAGTGATGCGTCCATCCCGGACAATTGCGTGATTGGATATGGTGTGTTCAAGGGCACGAAACTGACGGTAGACCAGAGCTGGCCGGGCGGCTGGCTGAAAACGGTGGACGGTGTTTATTACTACTGCACAGGCGGTGAGGTGCAGGTGGACGGGGCGCAGCCGGGCGAGGCTTTCCCGCGCATCCGGGAGGAAGTGAATGGTCTGCCGGTGACCGTCATCGGTGGCTGGGCGTTCAGCAATAATACCTGGTTTACCGGCACACTGACGATTCCCTCCAGCATCACCCGCATTGATTCCTGCGCTTTCCAGGCCTGCAGCGGCCTGACCGGCCCCCTGACCATCCCGGACTCCGTCACCCGGCTGGAATACTGCGCCTTTGCCTACTGCACAGGCTTCTCGGGAGAACTCACCCTTCCGGCGAACATCGAATACATTGGCAATATGTGCTTCATCGAATGCGCCGGACTGACTGGCTCAGTGCATATTCCTGAAGGATGCAGTGTGGGCACAGATGCCTTTGAGGGCACAGGCGTCAGCATCGAATGAAGCCCGGGAGCGCCTGTTCAGGCAGGATGGTACGCAGCAGGCAGATCCTTCTGACAGGCAAGCTGAAAACCCTGCAAAAACTCAAAATTTCCGCTTGACAAGCGCTCTGAAATATCATAGAATAGCCGTTGGTATCAATAACTCCGCTAGCCCCGGAAGCTATTGAACTTTGCAAGCGTGCGACCATCACGCGAGCAGCCCGTCTCTACTATTCTCCAAGGAGGAATTTCCTTTGAATACTTACATGGCCAAGCCCGCTGAGGTTGAGCGGAAGTGGTACGTGATCGACGCAGAGGGCCAGGTGCTGGGCCGTCTGGCCAGCCAGGTTGCGAGCATCCTGCGCGGCAAGAACAAGCCGACCTATACCCCCAATGTGGATACCGGTGACTATGTGATCATCGTCAACGCCAGCAAGGTCGTCCTGACCGGCAGGAAGCTGGACGAGAAGGTCTACTATCATCACAGCGGTTATGCGGGCGGCCTGAAGGCCACCAAGTACCGCAAGCTGATGGCTGACAAGCCTGAGTTCGCTGTCCGCCATGCGGTGGTGGGCATGCTGCCCAAGGGCCCCCTGGGCCGCCAGATGGCCAGGAAGCTGAAGGTGTACGCCGGCCCCGAGCACGAGCAGGCTGCCCAGAAGCCCGAGAAGATTGAGCTTTGATGGACACGAAAAAGGAGTAATGCAACATGGCTAAGGTAGAGTACAGCGCGGTAGGTCGCCGCAAGAAGGCTGTTGCCCGTGTCCGTCTGGTGGCTGGCGATGGCAAGATCATCATCAACAAGCGCGATATTGACAACTATTTCGGACTGGAAACCCTCAAGATGACGGTTCGTCAGCCCCTGACCGTGACCAGCGTCAGCAATTTTGACATCCTGGTCAACGTCAACGGCGGCGGTGTAACCGGCCAGGCCGGCGCCATCCGTCACGGCATCGCCCGGGCGCTGTGCAAGGCTGATCCCGAGCTCCGCGGCACGCTCAAGAAGAGCGGCTTCCTGACCCGCGATCCGCGCATGAAGGAGCGCAAGAAGTACGGCCTGAAGGCCGCCCGCCGTGCGCCCCAGTTCTCCAAGCGCTGAGAAACGCAAACAAGACTTTTCGACCCCTGGCTCCGGCCGGGGGTTTTTATGTGCCAGGTGTTGCAAAAGCCAGCAGATGAGTGTATCATTGTGCTGGGGGGCAGTGAGACCCGGTATTGTTTAACCTGCTGGAATGGAGTGACGCATGGATGACAGCCTTCGACAACGACCTTCCGTCTCTGGATGACTTCAGGCTCGGATGGCTGCCGGATCGGGAAAACGTTTACTTGCTGGAAGGCTGTGGCTGCGACCGGGTAACGCGAGAGGATATCGACCGGCTGGCAGCGCATCCGGAATTGGACACCATCTCTGTGATCGGATTGGAACAGGATGGGTTTGAGTACTTCATTTCGCGCTATGGCAGGCAGTTCAGACGCATCCGTTTCTTCAAAAACCAGCTCGTCAGGGACTGGTCCATGCTCGCGGACCTTCCCGACCTTGAATGGCTGTATTGGTACTGGAATCAGCGGATTACCTCCCTGTGGGACATGTCGAAGAACCGTTCCCTGACCGCGCTGCACATCGCGGGCTTTACCCGCCTTCACGACCTCAGCGGGATTGAAAAGGCAGAATCCCTGCGCATGCTGTTTGTCGGCGATCTCATCTGGCCGTCCATGCGTGTTCGCTCATTGAGCCCGCTGACTGAGACCGGCATTGAGTGCCTGATTTGGGCCGGAAAGCGCATCGAAGATCAGGACTGCACTTTTCTCACGCAGATGAAGCGCCTGAAACATATGTTGAGGGTGACAAAAGGGCGCTTCCAACCTTAGAGCCACGACTGGTTGTGGTAATTTCCGCTACCTTCCACAACCAGTCGTGGCTTGGTTCAGGAAAGCGCCCTTTTGACATCCGAATCAATATATGAATGCCCGACAAATGAATACACCACGGAACAATGCGCATGGATTGCGGCCAACTGCCCCCATGTGGACTGCCGGGTTGCCCATCCGTATGAGGTATGGGATCGCGACGGCGAGAAAGAAGCGCTGATCATCGGCAAAAGAAAGCCGTCGCTGAAAATGTGCCCTGAGAACGAAGCGAGGATCCTGAGGTACGAGAAAAGATTTGAAGAACTGAAGGCGAGATACGTTGGTGTGCCTTTTAGGGAGGCCTTTCAGGAGGGTGCCGAATGAAACGCTTGATGCTGGTTTGTGCGATGATCCTGTGTTTTGCCCTGCCGTTCTGCTGTTTCTCCGCAAATGCTGAGCGCAATCCGCCGACGCAGCTGCCTGCACCGACTGTCGCCGGGTTTGAAGGCGACAACGTATCAACAGACAGATATCCTTTCCCTGCACAGGTCGAAGGTTACACGTTTGTCTCCTTTGCAGGAGATCAATCGTGCTGGGATCTCAGCGCGGATGAATTGATCGCAAGAATCGTGTGCCAGCACTTTGAGGAAATCTATCCGGGCTGCCGGCTTGAGCAGCTGCGTGACTTTGTCTATGTTCCCGACAATCAACGGGTGACAAACCTCAACTTCTCCCATGCTGCCGCAAGCGACACGAACTACTATTTCATGACCCGATCTTTTGCGCACCCCTTGGTATCAAATGCCAGTTTTACTGTACTGCTGTCGTACGGGTATTGCTGCGCATTCTTCACGAATGCACCGTTGATGGCGGAAGAACTCAATGCGCTTGAGAACAGCCCTTTCTCATACAGAGACGCGCTTGCACTGGCGCAACAGATTTATACTGCGCATTTCATCGAAAACGAACTGCTTGAACCCAGCGTTGAAGAATTGGCTTCTCTGAGGGTCAGGGGTAGTTATGTCTTTAACCACAATGAAGATGTACGGCTATGGCAGTTTGGCTTCTTTAAACCACAGTCCCCATATGAGCACGAGATCGATTGGGCCAGCGGTGTGTTTGAGATTCAAATTGATGCGGATACGGGTGAAGTGATGTTTCAAGAATGGATCCCTGTGACAGCTTACGACCGGTTTCTTGAATTAATTGGGCAGTGAGCGCACAGCGAAGATATCACCGAATTCGGGATCCTTGCTGAGCCGCGCTTCAATAGCCTTTCTGGCCTTCAGGAAGAAGTCCGATGCCCGTTCTCTGTCCAGCTCCACGCCGACGCCGTCCCGATAGCAGTAACCCATCCGCAGCATGATGTCCGCATATTTGCCTCTTGTGATGCTGCGCTTGTCTGTCTTCCGGTAGAGGCGGCTCAGGAGCGCCCAGGCCTTTTCCGGGTCCTTCGCGGTGCCGTGTCCGAGGCGGTACAGATCTTATTGCCGTACAGGCGCGTTTACCCTGCCGGCTGCTGTTTCCACCCCTCCTTCATCCCCGCGGCGCAGAAGCTCGGGCTGTGACCACTCGGGGGAACGAGGAGGCCGCCCTGCACAATACCGTCCGGAACGAGGGGCTCGTCCGCGGCCTCCCGCCTGATACCGGAGGGGGAGAGAAGGCTGGTCAGTTCGGTGCTGTTTTTGAGCGCGGATTCGATCTTGTCCAGCGCGGCGGCGTCGCCTGTCAGGCCGATGACGTACTCGCTGGCGCTGCCCTTCAGCGTGGCGGCTGAGTCGCCGCTGGATACGGTGACGCCTTCCATCAGAGATGCGGGAACAGCCTTCGCCAGGGCCTGCCCGGCTGAGAGACCGTAAACGCCGCCTCCCAGCTTCTCGATGTTGAAATACACCAGCAGAGAGGTGTTCAGGGCGCTTTTGAGCTCCTTCTCCCGCTGCTGCAGCAGCGCGAGGCCGTATTCCAGCAGCTGTTTGATTTCTATCTCCCGCAGAGCCCGGCCGGTGGCGTCGCTGGGCTGAAATGATTTCAGGAAGACCGGACGCCCCTTCAGCACGCTCTCCAGCGGCACAAGATCATGGGCGTGGCAGAGTTCCCATTGCTTGTTCTGCTTCCACACAACAGCGTCCGGCGCGGCGGAAAGCAGCTGCTCCGGGGAATCGGGATCGGCACTTTTGAGGTACTGCCTGGCGCGGGGGATGGTTCTGGCAAACACCAGGTAGGTGCAGAATGCGGCGACCAGGGCAAAGATTCCGGTGATCAGGAGAGAGCCGCCGCTCAGGTGTGGGTGGGGATTGTTGGTCAGGAACAGCTCGCCCACAGGAATAACAGCGGCCAGCAGCCACACGAAGATCACCAGGATTATGCTCCAGACAATCTCCCGCTTCGCGCTGGAGATGGTCTTTCGGATATACTGCTGCACGTCCTCCAGCTCAACCGAGCTCTTCATGACGCCGACGATCTCCATGACCGCCTTCTCGCGCCTGATTTCAACAAATTCCCGCTCATAGAAGTGTGCCATGCAAAGTCCCTCCAATGCCGTCAGCCGCTGCTGTCTTCCGGAACGATTGATGCTCATGTGATGCTGCTGATGCCATTTTACTATACATCCGGCTGATTTGCAAGCGCTTCGCCGGCGGCTCACAAGCGGCCTGGCCTGTTTCCTGGCCTGTTTTCAGCAGGGATGAGCGCTACAGAATAACGCCGATGCTACAGCGATGTTACAGCAGCCGGCGAAACGATTTTTGGCCTCTTGACGAGCAGGCGCAATCGTGCTATAATGACCACGCTGGTTGTTGGGGAGAGATGGCCGAGCGGTTGATGGCGCTGGTCTTGAAAACCAGTGATGCCGAAAGGCACCGGGGGTTCGAATCCCTCTCTCTCCGCCAGCTTAACCGCCTGGAGAAGTACCCAAGTGGTGAAGGGGCTCCCCTGCTAAGGGAGTAGTGTCCTAACGGGCAGCAAGGGTTCAAATCCCTTCTTCTCCGCCAAAAGCCCTGCGACGTTCGTTTGCAGGGTTTTGTTGTGTGCATGCTGGCGCACAAACTGCGCAGCGGAATCGTTGCGCGGCGGGGAAGAGCGGTGGTATAATCATCAGGCAAACAGGAAACCTGCCTTGGGCGAAGGGAAAGGGGAAGGCTTATGCGGCGGTATCTGGTGATGATGACGGCTCTGCTGCTCTGCTGCGGGGCAGCGGGCGGTGCGCGGGCGGAGGCCGGGCAGACTCTGGCGGAGCTGGGCGTGACGCCGAAGGTTTCGTGGAAGAAGGCCGGACAGAACAATCCGCTATACACCCAGCGCTTCGGCGCAGATCCGGGCGTGATGGAATACCAGGGCCGGATCTATGTGTACATGACCGACGACATCATCGAGTATGACGCATCCGGCGCGGTGAAGGAGAACAGCTACAGCCAGATTCGCTGCATCAACTGCATCTCCTCGGACGATCTGGTCAACTGGACCGATCACGGGCGCATACCGGTGGCCGGGCCAACGGGCATTGCGCGCTGGGCGCAGAATTCCTGGGCGCCCTGCGCCGCGCACAAGACGATGGAGGGGAAGGAGAAATTCTTCCTCTATTTCTGCAACGGCGGCAACGGCATCGGCGTGCTGACATCGGACAGCCCGACCGGCCCCTGGCGCGACGAGCTGGGCCATCTGCTGATCACCCGCGCCACGCCCAACTGCGCCAATGTGCTGTGGCTCTTTGATCCGGCGGTGATGGTGGACGAGGACGGCAGGGGCTACCTGGCCTTTGGCGGCGGCGTACCCCAGGGGAAGCAGGCGGCGCCCGGCACAGCGCGTATCGTGCGACTGGGGGAGGATATGCTCAGCCTGGACGGCGACCCTGTCACCATCGATGCGCCTTATCTCTTTGAGGACAGCGGCATCAACAGGATCGGCGGGAAGTATGTCTACACCTACTGCTCCAACTGGCAGACTGACGGCAACGGCCTGCGGCTGACCAGCGGCGCCATCCAGTACATGACGGCGGATGAGCCCCTGGGCCTCTATACCTACATGGGCGAGCTTTTCCCGAACCAGGGCAAGTTCTTTGGCCTGTACGGCAACAATCACCACAGCATCGCCAGCCTCGGCGGGGAGTATTACTTCTTCTATCACAACCGGCCGGTGGAGCAGGCCATGGGCATCACCGGCAATTACCGCAGCCCGCAGATCGACCGGCTGCGCGTAAGCGAGGACGGAACGCTCGGGATGGTGATCGGCACCATGCAGGGCATCCGGCAGCTTCATCCGCTGAATCCTTCGCAGGAGGTTTTGGCGTCCACCATGGCGGATCAGGCGGGCATCGAGGTGCTGGTGAACGGGGAGGGTCTCCCCTTTGTGCGCACATCCCAGAACAGCTGGATCAAGGTCTCCGGCGTGGATTTCGGCGCGGGCGGCGGCGAACTGACGATCAGGGCTTCCGCGGAGGAAGGCTGCACCGTATGGGTGCTCGCGGACAGGTTATGGAGCGGGATCACCGCTGAAATCGTCCTGCCGGCGGGGGAGGAGACGACGGTCACCGTGCCGCTGGCCATCGAAGGTCAGAGGGATCTGTTCTTTGTGTTCAGCGGCCCGGCGGATTTCTTCGGGTGGCGGGTATCAGCCCCGGCGCGGTAAAGCGGTTTCGCAGGCCTGAGGGCGATACGCCGCCTGTCCCCTGATACCCTGTCGCGGAGAGGCAGTCGCGGAGAGGCATGGAAAAAGGGCTTGCAATAGCACTTGAAATCCGATATAATACCATTGTGCTGATTGTAAATCGGCACTGTATGGA
Organism: Clostridia bacterium; assembly: GCA_017534885.1. Lineage (GTDB taxonomy): Bacteria > Bacillota > Clostridia > Christensenellales > Aristaeellaceae > RUG11272. The sequence continues at coordinate 49,722 of JAFXVR010000008.1, forward strand.
AGAGATTCAGACAGAATGCACCGGACTGGCGCGGGAGGGCTCCGACAGAGGTTGCGCTGGCTGGTACAGCGATATCAGCGCAGGGAAGCTGCTGACACCGCTGTTTTTGGCTGTCATGGGGCGATTTGTTCCGACAGCATCGCAGGTCGATCCTGCTGAACGAGTGGAAAGGGTTGGGTATCCCGATGAATCGTGCTGAACCCGGTAACAGCAGCACGCCTAAAGCGCAGGGCCTTCAGCACTGGCAGAAGGTCGCTGTTGCCATGGCGCTATATGACGTGCTTGCGATCCATGCCGCTTTTTTCCTCGCGATCTGGGCCCGCTGGGATTTCCGGTTTACGGAGATTCCCGCTGATTACATGCTGGGCTACAACCGCACCATTACGGTGTATGCTCTGCTGTGCATTCCCATCTTCTGGTTCAACCGGATGTACAAGGGCATATGGCGCTACGCCAGCTATACGGAACTGGTGCGCGCATTGACAGGCTCGATTGGCGCGAGCCTGCTTTATGCGCTTGTGGCGACCCATGTGCTGCCCGTGACGGGCGTTCTGCCCCGACGCATGCCTTATTCCTACCATCTCTGGGGCGCGGTGATGCAGACGATCCTGCTGGTGATCGTCCGCTTTGCCTACCGCTTCATCATCCTGCAGCGCTCCGTCTCAAAAAAGGCCAGCCACGGCGCTGACCGGGTCATGATCATCGGCGCGGGCAGCGCGGGCGAATCACTCCTGAAGGACATCAGCACCAGCCAGGAGCTCAATGACCAGGTCGTTTGCTTTATCGACGACAATTCCAACAAGTGGAACCGCTATGTGGGCTCGGTGCCGATTGTGGGCGGCCGGGAGGACATCCTCGCCAGCGTGAAAAAGTACGGGGTGCAGAAGATATATCTGGCCATCCCTGCCGCGCCGGCGGAGGCCAAGCGGGATATCATCAGCATCTGCCAGGAGACGGACTGCGAGCTCAAACAGCTGCCGGGCATTTACCAGCTGGTTTCGGGCCAGGTGACCGTCAGCCAGATGCGGGATGTGTCCGTGGAGGATCTGCTGGGGCGCGATCCCATCAAGGCCGACATGGAGGAGGTCTACTCCTTTATCAACGGTAAGACCGTGCTGGTGACGGGCGGCGGCGGTTCCATCGGCTCGGAGCTCTGCCGGCAGATCGCGGCGCACAGCCCCAGGCAGCTCATCATCTTTGACGTATATGAGAACAACGCTTACAGCATTCAGCTGGAGCTGAGAAAGAAATACCCCGAGCTGAATCTGGTCACCCTGATCGGCTCGGTGCGCGACAGCCGGCGCATCTTCCAGGTGTTTGACCGCTACAGGCCGCAGATTGTTTACCACGCGGCGGCGCACAAGCATGTGCCGCTGATGGAGGACAGCCCCTGCGAGTCCATCAAGAACAACGCGGTGGGCACCTACAAGACGGCCTACGCGGCCATGGTCCACGGCTGCGAGCGCTTTGTGCTGATCTCCACGGACAAGGCGGTCAACCCCACCAACATCATGGGCGCGTCCAAGCGGCTCTGCGAGATGATCATCCAGGCCTTTGACGCCATGATCAAGGCGGACAAGGTCAACGAGATTCCCCAGCTCTTCACCCATGTGGGCAAGGGCAAGGGGGATCAGGCCGGCAAGGGGCTGGATCTGCACGATGTCAAAACGGAGTTTGTGGCGGTGCGCTTCGGCAACGTGCTGGGCTCCAACGGCTCGGTTATCCCGATCTTCAAGAAGCAGATCGAGAACGGCGGGCCGGTGACGGTGACGCATCCGGACATCATCCGCTACTTCATGACCATCCCGGAAGCCGTCAGCCTGGTAATGCTCGCCGGCACCTACGCCAAGGGCGGGGAAATCTTCGTGCTGGACATGGGCAGCCCGGTGAAGATCGACACCTTAGCGCGGAACCTGATCAAGCTCTCAGGCTTCAAACCGGACGTGGACATCAAGATTGAGTACACAGGCCTGCGCCCCGGCGAGAAGCTGTATGAAGAAAAGCTGATGGCGGAGGAGGGGCTCAAGAAGACCGACAACGCCCTGATTCACATCGGCTGCCCCATCCCCTTTGACGAGCGGCAGTTCCTGGGCCAGCTCAGCCAGCTGATGGACACGGCCTACGACAACAAGGAAGGCCGGATCCGGGAGCTGGTGGCGGGCATCGTGCCCACCTACCATCCCGCGGGCGTGAAGCCAGCCAGCATCAAGGACGCGGCCTACGAGCGTCTGGTGCACGAGGCAGACCAGTGAGCGAACTGCCCTTGTCCTCTCAGACCTCCCTCTGGGTCGATCTGGGGATCATCGCCGCGGTGTGGCTGACCATCGCCGTCATTGAATGCCGGGCGAGGGACCGGATGCGCCTCACGCGCGGGGAGCGGCTGACGCTCTGGGCTGTGCTGGCGGCCTACCTGGTGATCTACAGCTACCTGACCCTGTTCTACCGGTCGCGCTTCGAAATCCCGCGGATGCTCCTGAAGCCCTTCCGCAGCTATCGGCAGGCCTTCTCCTTCACAAACGGCTTCCGCATCCGGAGGCTGGGACTGGCCCGGCAGATCCTGCTGAACGTGCTGGTCTATGTGCCGCTGGGGCTGATGCTGCCCTGCCTGCTGAGGGCGAGGAAGCACCCGTACTGGCTGACAGCCCTCCTGGGGTTGGGGCTGTCCGTGGCCACGGAAGCGCTGCAGTACTTCACCCGGCGGGGCTACTGTGAAACCGACGACCTCATCAACAACACCTGCGGCTGCCTGCTGGGCCTGGCGCTCTTCGCCCTGACCCGGCTGCTGATCCGCAGATGGAAGAGAAACATCCTGAATATCCCGTAAACCAAGCTGAACCAAGATAGGAGCGAGGGTATGCAGAACACGAACGACAAGCTCAGGTCAGTCCTCAGCGGCATCGTGAAGGATCTGTGGATTGTGCTGCTGGACATCATTGCGGTCAACGCGGCCTACTTCCTGGCGCTGCTGATCCGCTTCTACGTGAACTTCGAATTCCGGCCCACCGTAGCCCATTACCTGACGGATTTCGCGAAGTTCGCGCCCTTCTATACGGTCTTCTGCATCATCGTCTTCGCGGTGTTCAGGCTGTACAACGGCGTGTGGCGCTATGCGGGCATCAACGACATGAACCGCATCCTCGGCGCTTCCGCGGTCACCTGCCTGTTCCAGGTGCTGTGCACAGCGCTCTTTGTACAGCGGATGCCCATCACCTATTACGTCATCGGCGCGCTGCTGCAGTTCTTCTTTATCGCGCTGATCCGCTTCGCCTACCGCATTGTGGTGGTGGAACACCAGCGGATCGCCACGCGCAAGCTGCCCTCGATGAACGTGATGATCATTGGCGCGGGGGAGATCGGCCACCGTGTGATCCGCTACCTGGCGGACGACACGGAGCACGCCTTCCGCCCGGCCTGCGTGATCGACAGCAAGGGCGGCGCCGAGGGCAAGAGCTTCGACGGCATTCCGGTCATCGGCGGCACGGATCAGATCGAGAAGGCGGTGGAAGACTACGCCATCAGCTGCGTCTTCATCGCCGATCCCGGGCTGGATCAGCAGGCCCGCCAGGAGATCCGCGCCTTCTGCCAGAGCCGGGGGATGGAGCTGCAGGACTACACCGGCTACCTCTCCAACCTCAGCGGCAAGGTGTCCCTGGCCAGCCTGCTGGAGGCTGCCGAGGGCGCGGTGACCATCCGCATCGGCGACCAGGATCAGGACTTCGAAAACGGTGAACAGGCGCTGCAGTCCCTGACCGGGCGCTTCACCGTGCGCTCTGTCTCAGCGGCGGGCAATTACCTGGTGATCGAGCTGAGCGAAAACAAGAACGAACCCTACGCCGGATACGACGCCTGGGTGCGCAAGCACCGGGAGGAGACAGGCGAGGAAATCAGCTTCTTCTGAGAACGATCCGAACAGCACGGGAGAGTGAAAGTGACCATGTCAGCATCAAATCAGGCCCCTGTCCAGAAGAAGCGGCTGAGCCAGCGCGAGGCAATCCTCCAGGATCCGCGTTTCCGGGGCATCGAACCCTTTGCGTCCAAAGTCTGGCTGGCTTCCCCCACCATGCACGGGGAGGAGCAGCGCTGGGTGGACGAGGCCATCCAGACCAACTGGGTGTCCACCGTCGGCGCGAATATCGACGCCATTGAAAGGCAGATCGCCGAGTATATTGGCTGCAAATACGCCGTGGCGCTGTCCGCCGGCACCGCCGCCCTGCACCTGGCTACCAAGCTGGCGGGCGAGAAGCTCTACGGCCAGGCCCGACCCAACGAGGGCACGCTCCAGGGCAAGCGGGTCTTCTGCTCCGACTGCACCTTTGACGCCTCCATCAACCCCGTTGCCTACGAGGACGGCGAGGCGGTGTTCATCGACACGGAGCCCGACACCTGGAACATGAGCCCCGAGGCCCTCGAGAAGGCCTTCGAGCTCTATCCCGATACGCGGCTGATCATCGTGGCGCACCTCTACGGCACCCCGGGCAAGATGGAGGAGATCAAGGACATCGCCGACCGCCACGGCGCGCTGATTGTGGAGGACGCGGCTGAATCCCTGGGCGCGAAGTACAAGCTGCGGGGCAAGTGGGTGGAAACCGGCAACCTGGGCGGCTTCAACTGCATTTCCTTCAACGGCAACAAGATCGTGACGGGCTCCTCCGGCGGCATGTTCCTGACCAACAGCCTCGAAGACGCCAACAAGGTGCGCAAGTGGTCCACCCAGAGCCGGGAAAACGCGCCCTGGTATCAGCACGAGGAAATCGGCTACAACTACCGCATGAGCAATATCATCGCGGGCGTGGTGCGGGGTCAGCTGCCCTACCTGGACGAGCATATCGCCCAGAAGAAGGCGATCTATGAGCGCTACAAGGCCGGATTGAGCGACCTGCCCGTGCAGATGAATCCCTTTGATCCCCAGAAGAGCATCCCGAATTATTGGCTCAGCTGCATGATCCTCGACCCGGACGTGATGTGCCCCACCGTGCGCGGGGAGCAGGAAGCGCTGTATGTCCATGAGTCCGGCCGCAGCTGCCCGACGGAGATCCTCGCCGCCATCGCTGCCTTCAACGCGGAGGGCCGGCCCATCTGGAAGCCCATGCACATGCAGCCCATCTACCGCACCCATGCCTTTGTGACGGTGGAGGGCAACGGCCGCGGCCGCAGCAACGCCTACATCGCCGGCAGCGGCGCGGATGTGGGCGCGGACATCTTCCACCGCGGCCTCTGCCTGCCCAGCGACAACAAGATGACCCCCGAGCAGCAGGATGTGGTCATTGAGATCATCCACCGCTGCTTCGACTGACGGGCAAGGAGCGTCCACGTGAACAGGCATTCGTTTTATGAGCGCTTCGTCAAGCGGTGCTTCGACGTGCTGCTGTGCGGGCTGGCGCTGATCGTGCTCTCCCCGGTCTTCCTGCTGACGGCCCTCGCCATCAAGCTGTCCAGCCCCGGCCCGGTCTTCTATTATTCCATGCGCCTGGGCAAGGACAAGGTACCCTTCCGCTTCTACAAGTTCCGCTCCATGCATCCCCCCAAGGGAAATGACAAGGGTCTGTGCATCGCCGATGCCGACCGGGCCTTCCCGGTGGGGCGCGTGATCCGGCGGCTGAAGATCGATGAGCTGCCCCAGCTGATCAACGTCATCCAGGGGCGAATGTCCATCGTCGGCCCCCGGCCCATGGCGGCCAACAGCGTGGACAACTTCTACAGCGGGCGCTATGAGGTCGTTTCCTCCATCCGCCCCGGCCTGACCAGCGCGGCCAGCCTCTACGACTACACGGTGGGCGATACCTACTCTGATGAAAAAGCCTACCGCGAGAACGTGGTGCCGGTCAAGCTGGAGATGGAGCTGCTCTATGTAAAGAAACAGTCCTTCCCCTACGATGTGTCCCTGGTGTGGCGCACCATCGTCACCATTGTGCTGGTGCTCTTCCACAGCAAGAATCTGCCGGTTCAGCCGGAACTGAAGGAGATCAGTGTAAAGCGCCATGACAAGTGATCTGACATTCATCCGCGAGGTGGACAGCCTCCGGTATTACCGCTATGAACCCCGGCTCTTCCGCTGGTACCACGCGGGCTACCCGGAGTATGCCGCGCCGACGGCGTCTCATCAGGCGCGGATGCTGATTGAATACCTGCAGGGCGGCTTCCACGTCATCTATATGGCGGATGCCACCGATGAGGTCCTGGGCTACCTGGTGGTGGCGCCGGGCGGACGGCGGCTGACCTGCTCCGCGAAGGAAGACATCGTGCTGGGGCCCATCTGGATCAGGCCTTCCAAGCGCGGCCAGGGCCTGGGCACCCGGGGCATCCATGCGGTGCTGCACGATCTGGGGGAAACATACCGGGACGCCTGGGAATACATCAAGACAGACAACATCGCCTCCATCCGGTCTGTGGAGAAGAACGGCTTCACCCTGATGGGGCATGGCGTTGAAAAGGGGCCCCTGCGCCGGGTCTATCCGGCGGACGAGGGCGCTGACCTGATTTATCGATATCACGCGGAGTGAAACGTCATGGACTGGAGTAATAAGCGCATCCTGGTGCTGGACGGCGGCTCCCGGCAATGCCTGCCGGTGCTGAAGGGCCTGCACGACATCGGCTGCCGGATCACCACCGTCAACGAGAGCAGGCTGGACAACGGCTATTCCTCGCGTTATCCCGATGAGCGCCTGCTGCGCGGCAAGGGCGACCCCTGGGCATACATCCTGGAGCAGGTGAAGACGGGAAAGTACGACGCCCTGATTCCGCTCTCGGACGCCTCCACCGACCTGGTGACCCGTCATCTGGCGGAGCTGAAGCCCCACGTGTGCATCCCCGTGCCGGAACGCGAGGTCTTCCTGGACGCCTACAACAAGCAGCACACCATGGAAATCTGCATGGACATCGGTGTGCCCTGTCCCATCACCCGGCGGGAAAATGAGACGGTGGACGAGGCCGTCAGGAAGATCGGCTTCCCGCTGATCGCCAAGCCGCGCATGGCCTGCGGCTCGGTGGGCCTGAAGATCGTGCGGGACCGCGGTCAGCTGGACCGCCTGCTCTCCAGCGGGGAAGTGCCCCTGGATGACTATGTGCTGCAGGAATTCATCCCCCAGACAGGCCGCCAGTACAACATCCACCTGTTCATGGATGACGAACGGAACCTGAAGTCCGGTCTGGTGACCGAGAAGACCCGCTGGTTCCCGGTGGACGGCGGCGCCAGCTGCCTCTGCCGCACCATTGAGGACGCGAAGGTGCTGGCGGACTGCGAGAAGCTGATCCACACCATCGGCTGGCGCGGCTACTGCGAGATCGAGATGATCGAAGACCCCCGGGACGGCCTGTTCAAGGTGATGGAGATCAACGGCCGGGCCTCCGCCAGCATCAAGATCATGCAGCTGGCCGGGATGAACGTGGGGCAGCAGATGGCTGAGCTGGCTTTCGGCGAGGAAGTCACCGCCTTCACCTGCCAGCGCCAGGACGTGCGCATGCGGCGCATCGCCACCGACCTGCTCTGGCTGATCAAGGCGCCCGATCGCTTCACCCGCAAGCCCTCCTGGTTCAGCCCTGTGCGCACCCACGAGGTGGTCTTCTCCCTGGCGGATCCCAAGCCTTTCTTTGCGTCAGCCCTCTCTCTGGTCACCCACGCGATGCGCTATCGCCAAGAAATGGAAGCAAGGAGCAGAAACTGACATGAGAGTTGTAGTCATCGCTCCCCACAATGACGACGAGATCCTGGGCGTCGGCGGCACCATGGCCAAGCTGGTCAAGCTGGGACACGAGGTGATCTCCTGCGAGGTGACCGCGGGTGACCTGCAGAACGAGATGGTGCAGCGCCAGAAGCGGGAGGCCACCGCGTCCCATGAGCTGATGGGCGTGCAGACCTATTTCATGGATCTGCCGGTGGTGGGCCTCAGGGAAATGCCCACCCGGGATCTGAACCGGGCCTTTCAGGAAGCCATGAACGAGCTTCAGCCCGATGTGGTCTTCCTGCCCCACAAGGGCGATATGCATATCGATCACCGGATGACCATCGAGGCGGCCATGGTGGCCCTGCGGCCTGTCGCCTTCCCGAATCTCAGAGGCCTGTACGCCTATGAGACCCTGTCGGAGACCGACTGGAACACGCCCTCGGTGGACAACGCCTTCATCCCCACCTTCTTTGTGGACATCACCGAGGAGATGGAGACCAAGCTGGAAGCCATGCGCTGCCACGCCAGCCAGCTGCTGGACTACCCGCATCCCCGCTCGCTGGAGGCGCTGAAAGCCCTGGCCATGCACCGGGGCAGCACCCTGTGCCGGCCTTACGCGGAGGCCTTCATGACGCTCCGCCAGCTGCTGTGACCGGGAGGTTGGCATGAGCAAGCCCCTGATCAGCGTGGTTGTGCCGGTGTATATGATCGACCGGTACGTGGGAATCTGCATCGAGAGCATCCTGCACCAGACCTACAGCGATCTGGAGATCGTACTGGTGGACGACGGCAGCCGTGACCGCTGCCCTGAAATCTGCGATCTGTACGCCCGCAAGGACAGCCGCATCCGGGTGATCCACAAGCCCAACGGCGGGCTGGTATCCGCCCGGAAGGCCGGACTGCAGGCTTCGGGCGGCGCGTACATTGCCTGTGTGGACGGCGACGACTGGATCGGGCCGGGCTTCATCGAGAGCCTGTACACCGCGGCCTCGGCCACCGGGGCGGACATGGTCTGCGCGGGCTTCACCCGGGATCTCTTCAGCCAGTCCGCCAGCTTCACCAATGCGGTGCCGGCGGGGCTCTATGAGGGCGAACGGCTGAAGGCGCTCTGGAAGGAGATGCTCTCCTGCGGGCGCTTCTACCGGCCTGGCGTGACCACCTATGTGTGGAACAAACTTTTCCGGCGGCAGGCATTGCTGGCCCCGCAGATGGCGGTGGATGCCCGGATCTCCATCGGCGAGGACGGCGCGGTGACCTACCCGGCCTTGCTGGGCTGCAAGCGGGTGGCGGTGACGGAGAATGTGGCCTACCACTACCGGCAGCGGGAAGACAGCATGCTCAAGCAGCGGGCCTGCTACTCGGATGAGGCCGAAAAGCTGCGGTACCTGTATGACTACCTGCTGCGCTGGGCCGATGGCACCGATCCGGCGCTGGGCATCAGGGAGCAGGTGACGGACTATGTGCTGTCCATCGCCCTGATGCGTTCGGGCGGGCGGCTGCCCCAGGACAGCTATTCCACCTTTGACAGCCGGTACTTCGGGAAAGACGTGGTCATCTACAGCGCGGGCACCTTCGGCCAGCAGCTGGTGAGCCGCTTCCGGGAGACCGGGCACTGCCGGGTGACCGCCTGGCTGGACGACGACTGCTGGGAATACCGGCGCTGCTGCATGGACGTCGATCCGGTCGAGCGCATCACCTCGCTGAACTATGACTATGTGCTGATCGCCACGGTGGACGCCCAGGTGGCAGAGAACGTGATCCGGCGGCTGCTGGATTTAGGCGTCAGCCGGGACAAACTGCTGACGGTCACTGTGCCGGAAGACCGGGTGGCGCTGATTCAGCGCTTTCTGGATGTGGACGCGCTGCGGGCGGAGGAAGCCGCAGGGAAACGGGAGGTTACATCCCATGCATGATTTTGCGGAACGGGTGCGCACAGCTCCCCTCGGAAAGACCCATCTCTTTGCGGTGGGACAGGCGGGCTTCATTGTGAAATCCGCCTCGGGACAGCTGCTGGCCATCGACCTGTACCTGTCCGAGTGCGTGGAGCGGCTGGAAGGCCACAAGGGCTACAAGCGCCTGCTGCCCCAGATCCTCAGCCCCTGGGAGCTGACCTTCGACGCGGTGATCTGCACGCATCCGCACCTGGATCACTTCGACATCGACGCGGTACCGGGGATGATCGCCAACGGCCGGACGAAGCTTTTCTGTTCGGTGGATTGCAAAAAGCTGGTCGATCAGCTGCTGCTGGGCTACCACGGGGATCAGATCACCTATGTCCGTCCCGGTGACACAATGGCGGCGGGGGACTTCAGCCTGACTTTTGTCAACTGCGACCACGGCCAGGGTGCGCCGGACGCGGTAGGCGCGGTGGTGCGCGTGGACGGCAGGACGATCTATGAGGCGGGGGATACCTGCCTGCGCCTCGACCGGGTGGAGGAGATTCCTCAGCCCGTCGATGTGCTGATCGCCCCCATCAACGGGGCTTATGGCAACTTGAGCGAAGCGGACTGCCAGGAGCTTTCCGCCGCCCTGCGCCCGGGCTTGACCGTGCCCTGCCACTACGGCATGTTCGCATCCCATCACGGGGATGTGGGCCGCTTCTATGAGCTGATGACCGAGGCCGGCCTGCCCTTCCTGCTGATGCGCCAGGGCGAGCAGTACACCTTTTGACCTGTTTCAACCAATACATATGTCATTCGCGGGAGGTCATTCACATGAGCAGAGAGTTTGAAGGCAAGAAGCTGCTGATCCTCGGCGGCAACCCCGAGACCATTCCACTGGTGGAGATCGCCAACAGCTGGGGCATTAAGACCATCGTCGCCTCGGCGCGGCACACTGACCCCGCCAAGGCCTACGCCTGGAAAGCCTATGATTTTGAGGGGCTGGACGTGGGCGCGGTCATCAAGATCGCCACGGATGAGCAGGTGGACGGCGTGCTGGTGGGCGTCGCGGACATTCTGGTGCCCATGTACTGCAAGGTCTGCGAGGCGCTGGACCTGCCCTGCTATGCGACCCAGCAGATCGTGGACGTCTTTGCCTTCAAGGATGTGTTCAAGGCCACCTGCGAGCGCTACGGCGTGCACGGCATCCCGGAGTTCTACCTGGACGCGGAGATGCGCCGGGAAGACCTGGACAAGATCGTGTACCCGGTGATGGTCAAGCCGGTGGACAACGGCGGCGGCGTGGGTATGACCGTGGCCTACAACGAGGAGGAGCTCCGGGCGGGCGTGGCGCTGGCGCTGGAGAATTCCAACAAGAAGCGCTTCATCGTGGAAAAGTACATGCAGTGCGACGACATGGGCATGTACTACACCTTCAAGGACGGGTACTGCTCGGCCTCCTGCATTTATGACCGCTACACCACAGACGAACAGCCGGGCCTGAGCCGCGTCTGCCTGGGCGGAACCTATCCCTCCAAGCATCTGGAGGAATACTTCGAGCGGATGCACGCCAACGCCCTGCGGATGTTCAAGGAAATCGGCATCGAGAACGGCATCCTGATGCTCTCCGGCTTCTATGAGAACGGCGAGTTCTACGTGTACGATACCGGCTTCCGCCTCCAGGGCGAGGCGCCGCACCTGCTGATGAAGGCCATCCACGGCTTCGATCAGCGGGAAATGCTCATCCGCTTTGCGCTGACGGGCTCCGAGGGCGATGTCGACCTCAGCCGGGACGACGACACCCGCCTCAGGGGCAAGTGGGCCGCAACCCTCTGGTTCCTGCTGAAGGAGGGCACGATCACCCGCATCGAGGGCTTGGATCAGCTGGATCAGGACAAGCGCGTGGTGGCCAACATCCAGCGCCTGCACGAGGGCGACACCGTGCGGCCTGAGTGGATCGGCAATGAGAAACAGGTGCTGACCCGCATGTACCTGGTCTGCGACAGCAAGCTGGAGCTGGCCGACACCCTGAAATACTACATGAACACGGTGAAGGTGCTGGACGCGGAAGGCCGCAATATGCTGCTGAAGGGCTTTGACGTGAACAAGGCGCTGGAGCTGAAGTAATCTCTTCCGACACGGTACGGACGGGAGCTGAACGGGAAGGGAGAGAGAACCCATGGAGTTTGAACGCCTCAAGGACAAAGTGATTGTGATCTCCGGCGGCACCAAGGGTGTGGGCCGGGCCTTCGCCGAGGTGGCCGGTCGCGAAGGCGCAAAGGTCGTCATCGGCGGCCGCGACGAAAAGGCGGGCAAGGAGGCCATCCGGAACATCCGGACCTTCGGCTCCGATGCCATGTTTGTGCACACAGACCTTTTGAAGGTGGAGGACTGCCGCCATCTCTTCGACGCGGGCTATGAGAAGTTCGGCCGGATCGACGGCTTCTTCAACTATGCGGGCGTGACGCCGGTCTCTCCGCTGGACACCTGCGATGAGGAGACCTTCGACTGGGTGACCAGCGTCAACTACAAGGCAGCCTTCTTCTGCTGCCAGCAGGCCATCAAGTACATGCGCATGAACGGCGGCGGGAGCATCGTGCTGACCGGCTCGGCCCATGCCTGGGGCGGTCAGAAGGACCGCGCGGCCTACGCAATGACCAAGGGCGTGCTGCGCATCCTGAACGAGCACATCGCGCACCAGTACGCCACCGAGCAGATCCGCTGCAACTACCTGACCCTCGGCTGGACGCCCACCGAGGGCGAGGTCAGCCTGCGCATCAGCCAGGGCGAGAGCGAGGCCGAGCTGAGGAAGCGCGCTGCGGACATTCTGCCCATGGGCCGCATGTGCGAGCGCAACGACTACATGGAGGCCCTCATCTACCTGATGAGCGACGCCTCCGCCATGATGACGGGCAGCACATTCAGGCTGACGGCGGGAGAGTACATCTGATGTAGCTTGATGAGACGTGAATGAGATTGAGAGAGGTGAACGCAGTGATCGACATTGATCTCAATGAGCTGCATCAGGTGCAGTTCAATATTCTGAAAGAATTTGATCGTGTTTGTAAGAAACACGGCTTGACTTATTTCCTGGGCTACGGTACGCTGTTGGGAGCCATCCGACACAAGGGCTTCATCCCATGGGACGATGACATTGATGTGGTGATGCTCTCTGACCAATACGAGAAGCTGATGCAGATTCCCCAGAGCGAGTGGAATCCGCGCTACTTCATGCAGAACAGTGAAACCGATCCGAATTTCACGGTGTGCTTTACCAAGATACGAGATTCAGAGACGACACTGATTAACAAGATTCAGCAGCACCTGGACATCAATCATGGTGTGGATATTGATGTCTATCCTCTTTGCAAACTGTCAGACAATCCGAACCAGCGCAAGCGCCAGTACCTGCGCACCATGCTGTATATGCTACTGGTGGTTAACGAGCCGCCGGACAATCACGGAAAAATCTACTATTATGGCGGCAAGATCATTCTGACCCTCCTGCCTGACGGACTTCGGCGGCGCATGATCAAACGCCTGAAAAAGCAGATCACCAAATGGCAGAATCAGGACGTGAAAGAAGCCTACCTGGTCAACGGGAATATTGAGGTCATGCGCGAAACCGTCCAGTGCGAGTGGTTCAAGTCTACCCGGGAGCAGGAATTTGAAGGACAGATGTTCCCAGTGCCGATCGGAGCCGAGAAATGGCTGGCCACCCGATACGGAAAGGATTTTATGGAGCTTCCGCCGCCTGAAATGCGCGGTGTCAAACTGGATGTGTTTGCCAAGATCGACCTGCATAGCAGCTATAAGAAATACAGGGGCATTGATTACGCACAGCCCGGCCCCCGCAAGCAGCATGTACGCAACAAACGCATAGGCAAGTATTCCTGACCTTTCGTCCACAACAGCGGAGAGAGTTTATGAATGCAAAACGGCTATGGCATACTATCCGGCTCATGACCAAGAGGGGAGCGCGGAGCAGGGCTGAATACCTGAAGCGCAAGCAGATTTTTGCCCATGTGGGCGAGAACTGCTCCTTTATGCAGCGTTCTATCCCGCTCTATCCAGAACTCATACGCTTCGGCGACAATGTTCATACCGCCTCAAATGTCAATTTTGCCACGCATGACATTACACACATGGTGGTCAACCATGTGCTGGAAAAGCAGGGGCGTAAAGAGCGGGTAAATGAGAAAATCGGCTGTATCGACATCGGCAGCGATGTGTTCATCGGAGCGGGTGTGCGCATTCTCTATGACGTGAAGATCGGCAGCCGGGTCATCATCGGGGCCGGCGCGCTGGTTACCCGGGACATTCCCGATAACAGCATTGCTGTGGGCGTACCTGCACATGTCATCGGAACATTCGATGATTACATTGAGAAACGCTTGGAGGAAAAGAAGTGGCCTGATGGACTGGCTCCGTCGGGACAGCAGGTCAGCAAAGCGCTTCAGGATTGGCTCTGGGCCGATTTTAAGGCCCGGCACAACGCAGGGAGGGATGACCGTGGCTGACATTTTTCCGTTTATCAGCGTTGTCGTGCCTGTCTATAAGGTGGAGGACTACCTGACCCGCTGTGTGGAGAGCCTGCTGGGTCAGACCTATGACAGGATGGAGATCATCCTGGTGGATGACGGCTCCCCGGACAAATGCCCGGCCATGTGTGATGCCTTTGCGGAGAAGTATGAGCGGGTGATTGCTCTGCATAAGCCCAACGGCGGCCTGTCTGACGCCCGGAATTATGGCGTGGCTCATTCCACCAGGGATTGGATTGTATTCGTGGACTCCGACGACTATGTGGAGCCCACCTATGTGGAGGATCTGGTCAAGCTGCGCAACCAGTTTGACGCGGACATGGCCGTGACCAAGACAGTAAGGGAGAATGAACACGGCGGCCAGGCAAAGTATCCCGATTTCGCGCCCTTTGCGGTGGATGGAAAAACCGCTATCTTTGAACTGTATACCGGCACACATGTGGGCTGGGCGGCTTACGGGAAACTCTATCCCCGGGAAGTGCTTCTCCGCCATCCTTTCCCGGATGGGTATTATGAGGATTCGGCCTGCATGTATCTCATTCTGAATGAGATGAAAAAGATTGCCATCGGCAACTACGTGGGCAATTATCACTATATTCAGCGGGAAGGCAGCATTCTCGGCACAAGCCTGAACCCAAAACATTACCGGATATTTGACATTTGCGATGAGTTCAAGACTTTTATCGAACAGAACTATCCGGATATGGACATCCTCCCTGTACTGATGTACAAGCGGGGTGTGACTCAGCTGCTCAACCTGCAGTCCATGCCATGGAAAACCTATTGTGAAATCTTCAAGCGCTATCGAAAGCTTTTCCGCCAGGCCTGGCCCAAGATCATGAAAGATAGCCGCCTGAGCCGCAAAGCAAAGATTCTCTATACACTGATCTGTACTACGCCGCGATTGTTCAAAATGCAGGAACGGATACTGAAGCAAACAAGATAAGATACAGGGAACGGAGCAAAGCATGACAACAATGGCAGTGGGAACCCGAAGACGGACGACGGTCAAAACCTCGGACGTGGTTTTGGCGATAACCTTTATTGGCGTATTCCGCCCCTACCTGCTGCCTGACAATCTGGTGGCGGCAATGCGCATTGCCTTCCTGGGATTGTCTCTGATTTTTCTCGTCTCCCACATGAAGCTGAAGCGGCTGGTCAATGCCTCCCTGTTCTTTTCCGGAGCGGTTCTCCTGTCCTGTGTCAAAAACTATGTCACACACAAACTGAGCATGCAAAACCTGCTCAACGGCATCCTGTACGCGATCTGTCTGTACTGCCTGTATACCATCATCCAGTACTTTGTCCAGAAAGGCCGGGGCCGTGATCTGGTCAGCAATCTTTATCATATCGTTCTTGTATATGTGATTATATCCATTCCTTTCATCATTTTCCTCCCGCCCCGGGGCGCCATCTATCCCTTCGGCTCCAAGTACTTCACCAGCTACTACATGATGGCCCTGGGCGCCATATACATGCTGCGCCACCGCAGGAGCCTGGCGGCCGAGCGGCGGCACCGCAGGCTGTTCCTCCTGGTGGCGGCCATCCTGTTCGTGTTGATCTGGTACATCAACTGCCGCACCGCGGCGGTGGCCTTCGCGGCCATGATCGCCATGAACTACCTGCCGGACGGGCTCAAGCGCAAAATGATGAACCACTGGGTCATGCTGGCCCTCACCCTGGGGTCGGCGGCCATCCTGCTGGGACTGTCGGCGATACTGGAGATTTCGGCGGTACAGTTTGTCATCACCCGGATTCTGGGCAAGGATCTGACGCTGACGGACCGGGTGCGGTATTACAGCCGCTTCACCAGTGTGCTGACGAGCGGCGATATGTGGTTTGGCTACGGCTATGCCAGCTCCGAGCTGCGCAATGCCATCGGCCTGGGCTCCAATATCCAGAACGGCCTGCTGCAGCACACCCTGAGCTATGGCGCAATCGGTGCCTTAGCCTTCGTGATGACAGTCTTCCTGAGCGGACGGCCCAATGTCAACCGGCAGACGGACTGCTGGGCTCTGTACACCTTGGTGTACGGCATGACCATTGCCGCGGTGGTGGAAATCAGCTTCAACACGGTTTACTTCCTGGGCCTCTTCCTGGTGATGTGGTCCTACCACGGCACTGACGGGATCGAGAGCAACTACGCTGCGAGGGAGCTAACATGAAACAGGAGACACTGGACCGCCTTCACCGCACAGAACTGGAAATCATGGACGAGGTCAAGCGCATCTGCGACAAGCACGGCCTGACCTATTACCTGATTGCCGGCACACTGCTGGGCGCGGTGCGGCACGGGGGCTTCATTCCGTGGGATGACGACATGGATATCGCCATGCCGCGCAAGGATTTTGAGCGTTTCGGGGAACTGGCCCCAAAGGAGCTGGGTCCGCGCTTCTATTATCAGTCCGCGAAGACGGATCCCCAATGGGTGCGCGGCTATGCCAAGCTCCGGCTCAATGACACGATATTCCTTGAGCGGAAAGACCAGCGGACCGACAGGCATCAGGGGATCTTTATCGACATCTTTCCCTTTGATACCGGCCGGAAGCTGACCGGACTCCGGGGCAAGATCCGATCAAAGTTCAACTTAATGGTGATCGGCCATTTCTACATCATGAACGGGGAGCTGCCCAACAACTGGGTTCACCATGTGATGGCTTTGCTGCCGATGGGCTTCTACCGCTGGGTTGCCCGCCGGTGGACGCGCAACAAAGGCGACCACTACCTCAACTACTGGGGCGTGCATACCCTCATGAGGGAGATTGTGCCCATTGACAAGTGTGATCCGCCGGGAGAGATCGCCTTTGAGGACAGGGTGTTTTCCTGCCCCCGCGACCCGGACGCCCTGCTGAGCAGCTGGTACGGCCCCAACTATATGCAGCTGCCGCCCAAGGACAAGCAGGTGACCCACAATCCGGTGCGCCTGAGCTTCGACACCTCCGGCCCGGACGCGCCGCTGTGACGCAGAAACGGCGGGCCTCCGCCACGGTCACCGTCTGAGAGGATACAAGCCATGCTTCAAAAACTCCTGAAAAAATACCACAGCCTGCCCAAACAGCTGAAGGCGTCCTTCTGGTTCCTGTTCTGCTCGGTGCTGCAGCGGGGCATCACCACCATCACCACGCCCATATTCACCCGCCTGCTGACCACCGCCGAGTACGGCAACTTCAACGTCTTCCACTCCTGGCTCAATATCCTCACCGTCTTCCTGACCTTCAACCTGTATGCCGGCGTATACACCCAGGGCTTGGTGAAGTTTGACAAGGACCGGCCGGTGTTCTCCTCCTCCCTGATGGGCCTCACCACCGTGATGAGCCTGGTCTGGCTGGCGGTCTATCTGGTGGCCCGGGACTTCTGGAACGGGCTGTTCAAGCTGACCACGGTGCAGATGCTGGCCATGTTTGTGATGATCTGGTCCACGGCAGCTTTCCAGTTCTGGAGCGCCGAGCAGCGGGTGGAGTACCGTTACCGCCGCCTTGTCATCATCACGGTGATTGTTTCCATCGTCAAACCGCTGGTGACCATCACCTTTGTGCTGCTGTCCGAGGACAAGGTGACGGCGCGCATTCTGGGCCTGGCGCTGGTGGAGCTCATCGGCTATACGGGTCTGTATGTCGTGCAGATGAAGCGCGGCAGACAGTTCTTCTCCAAGCGCTACTGGCTGTACGCCTTGGGCTTCAACCTGCCCTTGGTACCCCACTACCTCTCCCAGATGGCGCTGAACACCGCGGACCGCATCATGATCCGGGAGATGGTCAGTCCCGGCGCGGCGGGTGTCTACAGCCTGGCTTACAGTATTTCCCAGATTATGCTGCTGTTCAATACCGCGCTGAGCCAGACCATCAGCCCCTGGATGTACCAGAAGATCAAGACCAAGCGGGTGCAGGAGATCGGGCCGATCATGTACCTCTCCCTGTACGTGGTGGCGGCGGCCAACCTGCTGTGCATCCTGGTGGCGCCGGAGATTGTGGCGGTCTTTGCGCCCAAAACCTACGGAGAGGCCATCTGGGTCATTCCGCCGGTGGCCATGAGCGTGGCGCTGATCTTCAGCTATGATTTCTTCGCCCGCTTCGAGTTCTACTTCGAGAAGACCCGTTTCGTGATGGTGGCCAGCGTTATCGGCGCGGTGCTGAACCTCATCCTCAACTATATTTTCATCGGCGTCTACGGCTATTATGCCGCCGGCTACACCACGCTGTTCTGCTATTTTGTGTACATCGTTTGCCACTATTGGAACATGAGCCGCATCTGCAGGAAAGAATTCCCGGGCGTGAAGGTGTACGACCTGAAACGGCTGGTGGTCTTCTATGCTGTCTTTGTGGGCACTGGCTTTGCCCTGATGGCCACCTACCGTCTGCCTGTGGTGCGGTACGCGATTCTGGCCGCCGCGCTGGTAGCAATGGTTGTGAAGCGCAAATACATCATGGGCAAGCTGCAAAAGGTGCTGAAGCTGCGCAGGCAGAAAGCGCCGTCGGCTGTGCCAGCGGCTGAGGCGGAGACAGAAGCGGAAGCCGAACTGAAGGCGGATTCGGATGCGGATTTAGACGGGTAAAGCGGAGGTGTTCTTATGAACAAGGCGTTCATGGAGCCAGAAGTCCGGTGCGGTTATGAGGTTTCAGCCCAGATGAAGAAGGTCTGGGCCATCGAGATGGAGTGCTATCAGCAGATCGCACAGGTCTGTGAGCGGCATGGGCTGCGCTTCTACGCCGGGGGCGGCACTCTGCTGGGCGCGGCGAGGCATAAGGGCTTCATTCCCTGGGATGACGACATGGATGTCTTCATGCCCATGGAGGATTACCGGAAGTTCATGAAGTTCGCGGCTGAGGAGATCAAGGAGCCCTTCTTCTTCCAGTGCTACCAGACCCAGCCGGGCTTCAGCCCCAAGCTGTCCCGCGTGCGCATGAGAGGCACCACCGGCGCCACCGAGTATGACCTGGTGTACGCGGATGAAAACTATCACCTGGGCATCTTTGTGGACATCTTTCCGATGTCCTGCAAGGCGGACGATCCGGCGGAGACGGCACGCCGTCAGAAGAAGATCGCCTATTACAGCCGCTGCATCACCGGCTACGAGAAAAAGCGCAGCCTGAAGCTCCGCCACCGTTTCGGCCTGAAGAGCTATCTGAGCCGCAGCATCCTGTGCTGGACCTGGGAGAGCCTGCGCCACTCCCACCGGGAGATGTCCGATCGCTTCCTGGAGGCCTGCGACGCCAAATCCGGTAGGCTCATGGGCCTGGTGCCCTTCTTCGGCGGCTACCGGGACAAATACCTCTACGACACGGACTGGTTCAGCGAAACGGTCATGCTGCCCTTTGAGGACATGGAGCTGCCCGCGCCTAAGGACTATGAGAAGATGCTGAGCCGCCAGTACGGCGACTGGCATGTGTTCCAGAAGGGTACCGCGGTGCACAGCATGGCGCTGATGGACCCGGACCGGCCCTATCAGGAGGTCGTGAAAGAGGCGAAGGCCAAGGGATTGGTGAAGTAAGCTTCCCTGTTCAACCAAAACAGACAAAAACGGAACAGGCGCGGTAAAGCAAGCCGCGCCTTTTCTGACGGCAGCGCCGGCCTGATTTCAACCGGCGCTGTAACCCCCTTGCAAAACCCCGGAAACATGCTATAATCAGCGATATACCATGGGAGGAGGGACCCGCATGGACGGCAAGGAGCTTCGCGGCAACTTTATCTGGGACGCGATTGACGAGGATCTGAAGGAAGGGCGCTACACGGAGGTGCATACGCGCTTTCCGCCGGAACCTAACGGCTATATGCATATTGGCCACTGCAAGGCGCTGATCATGGACTTCCTGACAGCGGAAAAGTATGGCGGCAAGTGCAACCTGCGCTTTGACGACACAAACCCCGCCAAGGAGGACATGGAGTTTGTGCGCAATATTGAGGCGGACATCCGCTGGCTGGGCTTTGACTGGACCGGCGGCATGTTCTTCGCCAGCGACTATTACGGCAAGTGCTATGAGATCGCCGAGGACTGGATCCGGCGGGGACTGGCCTATGTGGACGAGCTGAGCAAGGAGGAGATGCGAGCCTACCGCGGTACCCTCACCCAGCCCGGCAAAAACAGCCCCTGGCGCGACCGGCCCTGGGAGGAGAGTCTCGATCTGTTCCGGCGGATGCGCGCCGGGGAATTCCCCGAGGGCAGCAAGACCCTGCGGATGAAGATCGACATGGCTTCCCCCAACCTGGTGATGCGCGACCCGGCCATGTACCGCATCCTGTACAAGGAGCACTGGCGCACCGGGAAAGAATGGTGCATCTATCCGATGTACGATTTTTCCCATCCCATCGGCGACGCGCTGGAGGGCATCACCCATTCCCTCTGCTCCCTGGAATATGAGATTCACCGCCCGCTGTACGACTGGGTGGTGGAGCACGCCCGGGACATGCTGCCCGGCCATCCCCGGCAGATCGAGTTTGCCCGGCTGAACATGACCCAGACCGTGATGAGCAAGCGCTACCTGCGCGCCCTGGTGGAGGGCGGTTATGTGCGCGGCTGGGACGATCCCCGTATGCCCACCCTGGCCGCGCTGCGCCGCCGGGGCTATTCCGGGGCGGCCATCCGGGACTTCATCAACCAGATCGGCCTGAGCAAGGCGGATTCCGTGGTGGATGTGGCCATGCTGGAGAGCTGCGTCCGGGACGATCTGGAGGATCGCGCCCGCCGGGTTTCCGCCGTGCTGCGGCCTGTGAAGGTGGTTTTGACCAACTGGCCCGAGGGTGAAACGCAGAAGATCGAGCTGCCCAATCACCCGAAGAAGCCTGAGATGGGCACCCGCACCGTGACCATGGGCAATGTGGTGTACATCGACCGGGACGACTTCATGGAAGTGCCCGAGAAGGGCTTCATGCGGATGTTCCCGGGCAATGAGGTGCGCCTGATGAACGCCTTCATCGTGCGCTGCGACGAGTGCGTGAAGGATGAAGACGGGGAGATCGCCGAGGTGCGCTGCACAGTGGACTTCGACTCCGCCGCCGGAATGCCCGGAGCCGCCCGCAAGATCAAGGGCAAGGCGATCCACTGGGTCAGCGCGCTGGAAGCCCAGCCCTTTGAAGCCAGGCTTTATGAGCCGCTGCTGGCCGACGAGGACGCGCCGGAGGAGGAACCTGCCGCTGAGGACGCGGAGGACACCGAGGAGAGTGCCGAGGGCGAGAACGCCACCGCCTCCAAGATGGATTACTTTATCAGTCGCCTGAACAAGAACAGCCTGACCGTGCTGCGGGGCTTCATTGAGCCCTGGGCGGCGGAAACCGAGAACGGCGAGGTCTTCCAGTTCCTGCGCACCGGCTTCTTCTGCAAGGATCCCGACTCCACCCCCGAGCTGCCCGTGTTCAACCGCACCGTCAGCCTGAAGGGCGTTGCCGCCAAGGGCCAGAAGAAATAAGATGAAAGGAGCGGGGCTGAGTAGACGAATTCCTGCCATCTTCAGAGAGGATGACAGACTTCCCTGACGCCCCCGTAAACCACCATGACAGTACGTACCAGATTTGCGCCAAGCCCCACGGGCTTTATGCACCTGGGCGGCGTTCGCACCGCGCTGTATGCCTACCTCTTTGCCAAGCAGCAGGGTGGGCAGTTTATCCTGCGGATTGAGGACACCGATCAGGTGCGCCTTGTGCCGGGGGCGACCGAGGTCATTTACGATACCCTCAGGGAGATGGGCCTCAACTGGGATGAGGGCCCGGACGTGGGCGGCCCGGTGGGCCCCTACATCCAGAGCCAGCGCCGGGACACCTATCTGCCCTACGCGAAGCAGCTGGTGCAGAGCGGCCATGCCTATTACTGTTTCTGCACCAAGGAGGAGCTGGATGAGCGCCGCGCCGCCTGCGAGGCCCGTGGCGAGACCTTCAAGTATGACAAGCACTGCCTGCATCTGTCACCGGAGGAGGTGCAGCGCAGGCTGGACGCTGGCGAACCCTGGGTCATCCGCATGAACGCGCCCACCGAGGGCGAGAGCAGCTATCACGACATCGTGTTTGGGGACATGACCTTCCAGAACGCCGAGGCGCTGGACGACATGGTGCTCATCAAGCAGGACGGCATGCCGACCTACAATTTCGCCAACGTGATCGACGACCACCTGATGGGCATCACCCATGTGATGCGCGGCACGGAGTACCTGTCCTCCACGCCCAGGTACAATTTCCTGTACCGGGCGCTGGGCTGGGAGATTCCCCAGTACATTCACCTGCCGCCGGTCATGCGCGATGAGCACCACAAGCTGAGCAAGCGCGATGGTGACGCCTACTATTCCGACTTCATCGACAAGGGCTATCTGAAGGACGCCCTCGTCAACTATCTGGCGCTGGTGGGCTGGAACCCCGGCAACGACCGGGAGTTCTTCACCCTGCCCGAGCTGGTGGAGGCCTTTGACGTCAGCCGCATCACCAAGTCTCCCGGCATCTTTGACGTCAAGAAGCTGACCTGGTTCAATGCCGAGTACATCCGCCGGATGTCCCCTGAGGACTACCTGGCCGCCGTGACGCCCTGGTTCGACAAGACGCTGGAAGGCGTGAAGATCGACTATGTGCGCTTGGCCCAGCTCATGCAGGATCGCACGGAGATCTTCAGCCAGGTGCCGGACATGGTGCGTTTCCTGAAGGATATGCCCGATTACGACCTGGAGCTGTACACCCACAAGAAGATGAAGACCAACCCGGAGATTTCCCTGCAGGCGCTGGACATGCTCCGGCCCGTGCTGGAGGGAATCCCCGAGGCGGACTGGCTGGAGCAGACCATTCATGACCGGCTGATGGCCGCCATTGCTGAGCGCGGCATGAAGAACGGCCAGGCGCTCTGGCCGCTGCGCATTGCCATTTCCGGCCTGCAGTCCACTCCCGGCGGTGCGGTGGAGATCGCCTATCTCCTGGGCAAGACCCGCACCCTGGCCCGGCTGGATCAGGCCGCGGAGCGCCTGAGGAGCGCCCTGGCCTGAGCCTGCGGCCGGCGCTCCGGATACGGAGGATGACCGATATGCAGAAAAAGAAAGCCGGAAACTCCAGAAAACAGATCTACCTGCTGACACTCATGGCGGCTATGGCGGCCATCATCTATGTGGTGACGCTGTTCCGCTTTCCGCTCCTGGGCTCCAAAGTACACTTCGCGGGCGCCATGTGCCTGGTGAGCGGCATGCTCCTGGGGCCTGTGCCCGGAGGCCTGGCCGCGGGCCTGGGCTCTGCCCTGTACGACGCCCTGGCGGGCGGTTATGACCTCATCAACACCCTGATCACCTTCGTGAGCAAGTTTACCATGGGCTGGGTCTGCGGCTGGCTCTTCAGGAGCGTTCACAAAGAGGACCAGCGTCTGGGTGAGCACACGGCCTGGGCCTTCGCCTGCGCGGCCGCGGGAGCCCTGACCTATGTGGCCCTCTACATGCTCAAGACCTGGGTCTTCCAGCGCTATGTCTACGCCTATCCGCTGGACACCGCCTGGGCCACCCTGCTCTCGAAGCTGCCCGCCTCCCTGATCAACGCCCTGACCGGCACGATCGCCGCGCCGCTGTTCTATCACGCGGTCCGTCTGCCGCTGCGCAGGACGCTGGAAAACCTCTGATCCGGTATCATTCCGGCCGCCTGCCCGTATATGGGCGGGCGGTTTTTATCGGCTTTGGACAATTCCGGAGACGCGCATCCATGATAGACAATTTGCCATTTTTGCCATTGACAAGCCTTCTCCGCCTCCTGTATACTGGCGATGTAACGAAATATGGGAGGGTATTATGTACCGGTTTGAATGCGACTACCAGGAGGGCTGCATCCCTCCGATTCTTGAACGGCTTGCGCAGACCAATCTGGAGCAGACCGTCGGGTACGGCATGGACCCCTACTGCGAGGAAGCGGCGCGGCTCATCAAAGAGCGCTTCAGCTGCCCGGACGCGGCGGTTTTCTTCCTCACAGGCGGCACTCAGGCGAACGCCTGCGTCATCTCCTCCATACTCAAGCCCTATGAGGGCGTGCTCTGCGCGGAAACGGCGCACATCAACGCCCATGAGACCGGCGCCATTGAGCACAGCGGCCACAAGGTGCTGGCCCTGCCCGGCAGGGAAGGCCGGATCACGGGCACCCAGGTGTCCGTGGCGGTGGCCCTCCAGGGCGACTCCGAGCACACGGTCAAGCCTGGCATGGTGTACATCTCCATGTCCACCGAGCTGGGCACGATCTATAACCTGACCACCCTCAGCGACCTGAGCATGGTCTGCCGTCAGAACCACCTGCCGCTGTACCTGGACGGGGCCCGGCTGGGCTATGCCCTGACCTCTCCCGTGTGCGACGTGACCCCGGCTGACGTCGCCCGGCTCTGCGATGTGTTCACCGTGGGCGGTACCAAGCAGGGCGCGCTCTTCGGCGAAGCTGTGGTCATCGTCAATCCCGCACTCAAGCGCAGCTTCCGCTACATCATGAAGCAGCAGGGCGGCCTGCTGGCCAAGGGACGGCTCCTGGGCCTCCAGTTTGCCGAACTCATGCGCGGCGACGCCTACTTCACCTATGCCCAGAAGGCCGTCAATCAGGCCATGCGCATCCGCGATGCGCTGCTGAAAAAGGGCCTGCCGCTCTTTGTGGATTCCCCGACCAACCAGCTCTTCGTCATCCTCACCGACGAACAGCTCGAAACCTTCGAGGACGACTTCGCCTTTGAAGTCTGGGAGCGGGTCGACGAAGACCACAGCTGCGTCCGCATCTGTACCTCCTGGGCGACCTCCGACGGCGCGGTCACAGCGCTGCTGCAGGCCATTGAAGGGCTGGAGTAGGGGGACGATTATTGGGGGGAAGGGGAAACCTTTCTTGAAAGAAGGGTTTCCCCACCCAATGTCCAATGCCGCTCTAAAGGTCGCCGCTGGGGACACGCGGCAATGGACGCCCCGCCCCCTTTCCCCTTCCAAAGAACTATTACCGATTTGGAATGGGGAAGGGGAGGGGGGGGTTGAGAGAAGCGCAGTTCATGGCTTAGGGGGCCTTTTTTCTTTTTGCTCAGTGTTTCTTGCAAGCTTCCATCTTGTGTTTACAATGTTTTTTTCCTTTGCGCAAATTGACACACCCCTGCGCTGATGCTATAATGCGACTGTATCAATTCGCAAGGGAGCGACGAGTGATGCACCGATTCCTGGCCGACCTGCTGGACGTTCGACTGCGCACACTGCTTCGATTGATGGGGAGCGGGGAGTGCGCCGTTTGCGCTGTCTGTGGGAGAGCCTGAGCGATTCAGGCACGGCCAAGCGTTATTGCAGGCAGAAAAACACGCAGTCTGACCGCTGTCCCCAGGGAGCGGCAGGCTTTTTTATGACCTGCGGACGGCAAAGCGCATGCGCCGGCCGGCAATGGCACACGTCTCCCGGATAACGATTTCCCTCGACACAAGGAGGACCCACGGATGAATGGAGCCAAGATCCTGCTGGAGTGCCTGATCGAACAGGGTGTGGACACGATCTTCGGGTACCCGGGCGGAACCATCCTCAACGTGTATGACGAACTGTATTCCTATGGCGACCGTCTGCGGCACATCCTGACTGCACATGAGCAGGGCGCCTGCCACGCGGCGGACGGCTATGCCCGCTCCACCGGCAAGGTGGGCGTGTGCTTCGCCACCTCAGGCCCCGGCGCCACCAACCTGGTCACGGGCATTGCCACGGCCTGCCTGGATTCCTCGCCCATTGTGTGCATCACCTGCAATGTGGCGGTGGATCTCATCGGCAAGGACTCCTTCCAGGAGGTGGACATCACCGGCGTGACCATGCCCATCACCAAGAGCAATTTCCTGGTGCGCAAGGTGGAAAACCTGGCGGACACGGTGCGCGAGGCCTTCGCGGTGGCGCGTTCCGGCCGGCCGGGCCCGGTGCTGATCGATATTGCCAAGAACGTGACCGCCCAGCAGGCGGATTTCACGCCCCTGCCCCAGCGGGAGCATGCCGCCTATGGCCGCCTGCACGACCTGATGAAGCGCTACGACTTCAAGCCCCCGGAACCCGACATGGATGACATCCGGACGCTGGCAGCCATGATCAGGGAGTCCGAGAAGCCCCTGGTCATCTGCGGCGGCGGAGTGGTGCGGGCCCGGGCGGACGCGGAGCTGACCGCCTTTGTGCACCGGATTGACGCGCCGACCGCGGTCACGGTCATGGGCGCCGGCGGCATTCGCGGCAGGGACAGCCTGACCACCGGCATGATCGGCATGCACGGCTCCCAGGCCAGCAATATCGCGGTGGATCACTGCGATCTGCTGATCGCCATCGGCTGCCGCTTCTCCGACCGAGTGGCGCTCAAGCCTGCCACCTTCGCCAAGCAGGCCAAGATCGTGCAGATCGATATCGACCGCGCCGAGATCAACAAGAACGTCGAGACAGCCCACCACATTGTGGGTGACGCCAAGCAGGTGCTGGATCTGCTGACGCCCCTGGTGCCCCAGCTCAGCCATGAAGCCTGGAAGGCGGAGGTCTTCTCCCATCCCACCGAGACCCATTACGACGAGCGCCCCGGCTGCCTGACCCCGGGCCAGGTGCTCAACTGCATCGCCCGGCTCTGCCCCCAGGATACCATCGTCTCCACGGACGTGGGCCAGCACCAGATGTGGGCGATTCAGCACTTCCACTTCGACTATCCCGGCCAGCTGCTGACCTCTGGCGGCTTCGGCACCATGGGCTTTGGCTTGGGTGCGGCCATCGGCGCGCAGGTATCCCATCCGGACAAGTGCGTGGTGCATGTGACCGGCGACGGCGGCTTCCGCATGAACTGCAACGAGCTGGCCACCGAGCAGTATTACAACCTGCCCATCATCACCGTGGTGTTCAACAACCACACCTTAGGCATGGTTCGCCAGTGGCAGACGCTGATCTACCAGCAGCACTATTCCCAGACCACCCTCGACCGGGGCCCGGACTTTGTGAAGCTGGCGGAGGCTTACGGCCTGGACGGCTACCGCGCCACCGATGAGGCTTCCTTCGAGCAGGCCTTGAGAACCGCCCTGGAGCGGCACAGGGGCACCGTCATCGACTGCGCCATCGATATGGACGAGATGGTGCGGCCCATGGTGGGCGGCGGCAGTCACATCACCGACTTCATGATTCACTGAGGAGGTGCGCCAATGAATACCACTGCCCGGCATACATTAGCAGTGCTGGTGGACAACGAGGCCGGCGTACTCTCACGGGTGGCGCGGCTCTTCTCCGGCAAGGGCTACAACATCGAATCCCTGGCCGTGGGCACCACGGATGACCCCAGCGTCAGCCGCATCACCATTGAGGTGCTGGCGGACGACAAACAGATCAATCTCCTGTCCAACCAGCTGCGCAAGCTGATCTGCGTGCACTCGGTCAAGGCCCTGCGGCCCGAGCACGCCATCCGCCGCGAGCTGGTGCTGATCAAGGTGCTGGCTGAGGATTCGGTGCAGCGCAATGAGATCATCCAGGTGGCCAACATTTTCCGGGCGTCCATCATCGACGTCAGCAAGTCCTCCCTGACCCTTGCCCTCATCGGCGACGAGAGCAAGGCGGAAGCGATCCAGAATCTCCTCACGGAGTTCGGAATCCTCGAACTGGTGCGCACCGGCATGGTCGCGCTGGAACGCGGACAATACACCATTGACGAGCAGACCAAAGAAAAAGGAGAGTTCGACTATGGCAAGAATGTACTATGAGCAGGACTGCGACCTGTCCAACCTGGACGGCAAGAAGATCGCCATCATCGGCTATGGCTCCCAGGGCCATGCCCACGCCCAGAACCTGCGCGACTCCGGCTGCGACGTGATCGTCGGCCTGCGCAAGGGCAACAGCTGGAACAAGGCCACCCAGGACGGCTTCACCGTGATGACCGTGGCTGAGGCCACCAAGGCTGCCGACATCATCATGATGCTGGTGAACGACGAGCGCGCCGCGGACATCTACCGCGAGTCTGTGGCTCCCGGCCTGACCGCCGGCAAGGCCATCGCCTTCGCCCACGGCTTCAACATCCGCTACCAGCAGATTCAGCCCCCGGCCGATGTGGACGTGTTCATGGCGGCTCCCAAGGGCCCCGGCCACACCGTGCGCTCCCAGTATGTGGCGGGCAAGGGTGTGCCCTGCCTGGTGGCCGTGGAGCAGGACGCTTCCGGCAAGGCGCTGGACATCGCTCTGGCCTACATCGCGGGCATCGGTGGCGCCCGGGCCGGCATCATGGAGACCACCATGCATGACGAGACCGAGACCGACCTCTTCGGCGAGCAGACCGTGCTCTGCGGCGGCGTGGTGGATCTGATGCAGTGCGGCTTCGAGGTGCTCTGCGAGGCCGGCTACGCCCCCGAAAACGCTTACTTCGAGTGCATCCATGAGATGAAGCTCATCGTTGACCTGATCAACAAGGGCGGCATCGCGGCCATGAATTACTCCATCTCCGACACCGCCGAGTTCGGCGAGTACGTCTCCGGCCCCCGCGTCCTGCCCCACGAGCAGGTCAAGGAGAACATGCGCGCTGTGCTGAAGGACATCCAGGACGGAACCTTCGCCGGCAAGTGGATCGCCGAGAACAAGAACGGCCGCACCTTCTTCAACTCCAAGCGCGCCCTGCTGGCCAAGCACCCCATGGAGATCATCGGCCGCGAGCTGCGTGAGAACATGCTCTGGAAGGACTCCCAGGAGGGCGACAAGGGCCTGGACAGCGCGAGCAACTGATACTGACTCTGATTCATCCCGGGAAGCTCGCTGGGTGGGCTTCCCGGGAAAAAACCATTCGCCAGCACTCTCTTTTGATTCAGTTTAAAGCAGGCTTGATGCAGAATAACAAATATGTTATAATGCCGTCGGAGGTCAGCATATGGCGTACCGGATTCTGATTTACGAAGATCAACGGGGACGGGCGCCTATACTGGAATACTTCCGTGCGATGGAGGCTGATCACAGCAAAGAAGCCAGGATCAGGCTGACCAAAGCTCAGGATTACATCAACCTGTTGAAGGAACGGGGTACGATACTGCCAAACAGTATCTGCAAGCACTTTTCCGACAAGAAGCACAGCTGGCTGTGGGAGCTGAGGCCAGGCGGAGACCGTGTTCTGTTCTTTGCCTGGAAAGATGGTTCCTTTGTCCTGCTGCATGCATTCGAGAAAAAGTCGCAGAAAACACCTCAGCGGGAGATTGACAGAGCTGAAAGGGAGTACAACGATTGGAGGGAGCGTTATGGATGAGCAGCGTCGTCAGCCTCTGACATGGGAAGAGGTGGAACGTCAGGTATTTACTGACGAGGAAATTGCGGCAAGCCGTGCAAGGGTCGACATCATCTGCTCCTTTATTGACGCCCGAAAAGAAAAAGGCCTCTCGCAAAAGGAGCTGGCAGCGCTGACTGGCGTCAAACAGCCCGCTATTGCAAGGCTCGAGAACGGCAATATCAGCCCGAGTATTGACACCCTCAGCAAACTGCTTGCTCCCCTGGGAAAGCGGCTTGCTGTGGTTGACGCGTAAGCGGCGCAAAGATCTGCGCCATCATCACAAAGGAGGACAGCCATGCGTTCCGATCAAATCAAGCGCGGGGTGGAGCGCGCCCCGAACCGTTCTCTGCTCTATGCCCTGGGCCTGATCGAGGAGGAGATGGACAGGCCGATCATCGGCGTGGTGTCCTCCTATAATGAGATTGTGCCCGGGCACATGAACCTGGACAAGATTTCCGAAGCGGTGAAGGCCGGCGTGCGCGAGGCCGGCGGCATCCCGATCGAGTTCCCGGCCATCGCGGTGTGCGACGGCATTGCCATGGGGCACATCGGCATGAAATACTCTCTGGTCACCCGCGACCTGATCGCGGATTCCACCGAGGCCATGGCCATGGCGCACCAGTTTGACGGCCTGGTGCTGATCCCCAACTGCGACAAGAACGTGCCCGGCCTGCTGATGGCCGCGGCCAGGGTCAATATCCCGTCCATCATCGTGTCCGGCGGGCCCATGCTGGCCGGTCGCCTGAAGGACGGCCGCCGCACCTGCCTCAGCCATATGTTTGAGGCGGTGGGCGCGTACAAGGCCGGCACCCTGGACGAGAAGGGCGTGCAGGACTATGAGGAGAACGCCTGCCCCTCCTGCGGCTCCTGCTCGGGTATGTACACCGCCAACTCCATGAACTGCCTGGCTGAGGTCATTGGCATGGCGCTGCCGGGCAACGGCACGATTCCCGCGCCCTATTCCGCGCGCATCCGCCTGGCCAAGAAGGCCGGCATGCAGGTGATGGAGCTGGTGCGCCGCAATCTGCGCCCCCGGGACATCATGACCGCGGCGGCCTTCCACAACGCGGAGACCGTCGACATGGCGCTGGGCTGCTCCACCAACACCATGCTGCACCTGCCGGCCATCGCCCATGAGGCGGGCGTCAGCATGACCCTCGACAACGCCAACGCCATCTCCGCCGTCACCCCGAACCTCTGCCATCTGGCGCCTGCGGGCGATACCTTCATGGAGGACCTGGATCAGGCGGGCGGCGTCCGCGCGGTCATGGCCGAGCTGACCAAGAAAGACCTGCTGGACACCTCTGTGATGACCTGCACCGGCAAGACCCTGGCGGAAAACCTGGTGGGCGCGAAGATTCTGGACGAAGAGCTGATCCGGCCCATCGACCGGCCTTACTCGGCCACCGGCGGCATCGCAGTGCTCAAGGGCAACCTGGCCCCCGACGGCTGCGTGGTGAAGCAGAGCGCCGTTGATCCGAAAATGCTGGCCCACACCGGCCCGGCGCGGGTGTTCAACTCTGAGGAAGAGGCCATCGCGGCCATCTACGACAGGCAGATCAATCCCGGCGACGTGGTGGTCATCCGCTATGAGGGCCCCAAGGGCGGCCCCGGCATGCGCGAGATGCTCAACCCCACCAGCGCCATCGTGGGCATGGGACTGGGCGACTCGGTGGCCCTGATCACCGACGGCCGCTTCTCCGGGGCGACCCGCGGCGCGTCCATCGGCCATATCTCGCCTGAAGCGGCCAGCGGCGGCCCCATCGCCCTGGTGGAGGAAGGCGACCAGATCGCCATCGACATCCCCGCAGGCAGCATCCGCCTGCTGGTGGATGAGGATACCCTCGCCGCGCGCCGTGCCGCCTGGGTTTGCCCCGAGCCGAAGATCAAGACCGGCTACCTGGCCCGCTACGCCAAGCTGGTCTCTTCCGCGGACAAAGGCGCGATACTGGAGTAAAGGGTTTGTTCAGGCCATGGGCCGGCAGGCGAACTGCCGCCGGATGGTTGACTGTGAGCTGCATGACGCTGAGCAAAGAAGGGAGGCACAGCATGAGTACTGTTACCATGGCGGATTTTCAGGAAAACCTGAGCGGCTACATGAATGCGGCTGTTGAGTTTTCAGAGACGGTTCGCGTCACGACGGGCAGAGGCAATGCTGTGATTCTCTCCGAGGAGGACTATCAGGCAATGCTGGAAACCTGCTATCTGATGGGGGTTCCCGGAATGGTTGAACGGATAGAGGAAGCCCGGAAAACGCCGATAGAGGAGTCGGAACGCTTTGAGTGGGACTGAGTATGAGATCCGCATCCTGGCATCCGCAAAGAAGGACAGGGATCGAATTCGCGAGAACCCTGTGCTGAAGCGCAAAGTCGACAGCCTGCTCAGTATCCTTCGGCAGAATCCGTGGCAGAATCCCCTCCTTATGAGAAGCTGATAGGCAATCTGAGCGGCGCGTATTCAAGAAGAATCAACCGGCAGCATCGCCTGGTCTATGAGATCGATGAAGCAAAACATATCGTCCGGATCATCGCGATGTGGACACATTACGAATAGAATAGAATTGAAATGAGTTGTTGGAGGCGCAGTCCATGAGCCGAATCAAAATCTTTGACACCACCCTGAGGGACGGCGAGCAGTCCCCGGGCTGCTCCATGAACCTCAAGGAAAAGATTGAGGTAGCCAAATGCCTGGAAAGGCTGAAGGTGGACGTGATCGAGGCGGGGTTTGCCATTTCCTCGCCGGGCGATTTTGAGTCCGTGTCCACCATCGCGTCCACGGTGAAGGACTGCACCATCGCCTCTCTGGCCCGGGCCACGGCCAAGGACATCGACTGCGCCTGGGACGCGGTGAAGCACGCCGCTGACCCGCGCATTCACCTGTTCATCGCCACCTCCCCCCTGCACATGGAGTACAAGCTGCGCATGAGCCCCGATCAGGTGCTCCAGCGCACGGAGGAGATGGTGAAGCGGGCGAAGGGTTATGTCAGCAACATTGAATTCTCCGCTGAAGACGCCACCCGCAGCGATGTGGACTTCCTCTGCCGGGTGGTGGACATCGCCATCCGCTGCGGCGCCACGGTGATCAACCTGCCGGACACGGTGGGCTATACCACCCCGGACGAGATGCGCCAGCTCATCGCCACGGTGATGGAGCGGGTGCCCGGCTCGGACAAGGCGGAATTCTCCGTGCACTGCCACAACGACCTGGGCATGGCCGTGGCCAACTCCCTTGGCGGCGTCATGGGCGGCGCGAGGCAGATCGAGTGCACCATCAACGGACTGGGCGAGCGGGCCGGCAACACCTCTCTGGAGGAGGTGGTGATGGCCATGCGCACCCGTCCGGACATCTTCGGTGAGGAGACCACCCGCATCGA
This sequence comes from Clostridia bacterium, assembly GCA_017534885.1. Lineage (GTDB taxonomy): Bacteria > Bacillota > Clostridia > Christensenellales > Aristaeellaceae > RUG11272. Next base: position 82,360 of record JAFXVR010000008.1, read on the forward strand.
CACCACCCAGATCGCCCGGGCCAGCCGGACGGTGTACTCCATCATCGGCCAGACCGCGCCGCTCAACAAGCCCATCGTCGGGCGCAACGCCTTCCTGCATGAGAGCGGCATCCATCAGCACGGCGTGCTGGCCAACAAGAAGACCTACGAAATCCTCACCCCCGAGGCGGTGGGCATCCGCACGGCCAACCTGGTGCTGGGCAAGCATTCCGGCCGCCACGCCTTTGCCGATCATCTGCAGAGCATGGGCTACGAGCTGACGGATGAAGAGCTCACCCGCGTCTTTGAGGAATTCAAGGCCCTGTGCGACAAGAAAAAGGATGTGTCCGACCGGGACATCGAAGCCCTGGTGACCCACTCCACCACCGTGGCGGAACAGGAGGTGGGCGGCTATCATCTGGACTGGTTCGCCGTGCAGACCACCAATTTCACCACCGCCACCTCTACGGTCAGCCTCAAAAAAGGCGAGGAGCGCTTCGAGGCGGTCTCCCTGGGCGACGGCCCCATCGACGCCGCCTTCCAGGCCATCGACAACATTGTGAAGCCCATTCCGCACACCTTTGACGTGTTCCGCATCGATTCCACCTCTGAGGGCAAGGATACCTTAGGCGATGTGCGCATCAAGCTGCAGGCGGAGGGCCGCACCTTCTCCGGGCACGGCCTGTCCACCGACATCTTTGAGGCCTCCATCGTGGCGTACATTCAGGCGCTGAACCGGCTGGGCGCGTGGGTGGAAAAGCAGAACAGCGGGGAATGAGAGACGCATGATCACCGTCCGTCTGTACGAAAACACCGACCTGCCCCGGATGGCTGAAATCTGGAACGAGGTGGTGGAGGAGGGCATCGCCTTCCCGCAGGAGGAAGCCTTGAACAGCGAGACCGGCCCGGTCTTCTTCGCGGCGCAGACCGCCTGCGGCGTGGCCGTGGACGAGACCGGACAGGTGCAAGGCTTGTACATCCTGCACCCCAACAATGTGGGCCGTTGCGGACACATCGCCAACGCCAGCTATGCCGTATCCAGCGCCTGCCGGGGCCGGCACATCGGGGAGAAGCTGGTGCTGCACTGCCTGAAAACCGCCCGGGAAAAAGGCTTCCGGATCATGCAGTTCAACGCCGTGGTGGCCAGCAACATTCACGCCCGCCATCTCTACGAGCGCCTTGGCTTCACCCAGCTGGGCGTGATCCCCGGCGGCTTCCGCCTGAAGGACGGAAGAATGGAAGATATTTGTCCGTACTTCAAAGTGCTGTGAAAAGGCAAAAGCGTCCGTGAAGCCATCCATAACGCACACGCTGCGCATCAAGCGTGAATCCAAAGGTTAAGGTCTTTCGGAAAGAGAATAGGAGGGTGGGGGGGCACCTATTGCCACGTGTCGCCAGTGGCGACCTTCAGAGTGGCATTAGGTGTTGGGTGGAAAACCCTTTCTCCCCAGAAAGGGTTTTCCCCTTCCCCCAAGAGTCCCCCAAACTCACCACAAGGAGGTACCCACACCATGTCCATGACAATGACGGAGAAAATCTTAGCTGCCCATGCGGGACTTGAAGAAGTCCATGCGGGCGATCTGATCGAGGCCCGGCTGGATCTGGTGCTGGGCAACGATGTGACAACGCCGGTCGCGGTGGACGTGTTTGAGAAGGCGGGCTTCGAGTGGGTGTTTGACCGGGACAGGATCGCGATTGTGCTGGATCACTACACGCCCTGCAAGGATATCAAGTCGGCCCAGCTGTGCAAGCGCGCGAGGGATTTCGCCCGCAAGCACCAGATCACGCATTTCTACGACGTGGGACAGGTGGGCATTGAGCACGCGCTGCTGCCGGAAAAGGGCCTGGTGGCGCCGGGTGAAACGGTCATCGGCGCGGACAGCCACACCTGCACCTATGGCGCGCTTGGCGCGTTCTCGACGGGCGTGGGCTCCACGGACATGGCGGCGGGCATGGCCTCGGGCACCAACTGGTTCAAGGTGCCCTCGGCCATCAAGGTGGTGCTGACGGGCAAGCTGCCGCCCATGGTCTCCGGCAAGGACGTGATGCTGCACCTGATCGGGTTGATCGGTGTGGACGGCGCGCTGTACCGCTCGCTGGAATTCACCGGCGAGGGCGTCAGCGCCCTGAGCATGGACGACCGCTTCACCATCGCCAACATGGCCATCGAGGCCGGCGGCAAGAACGGCATCTTCCCGGTGGATGAGAAGACGGTCGAGTACGTCTCCGGCCGGGTGAAGCGCCCCTATACGGTGTACGCCGCCGATCCGGACGCGGTCTATGAGCGCACGATCACCATTGACCTGAACACACTGGAGCCCACGGTCGCCCTGCCGCACCTGCCCTCCAACACGCGCACGGTGGGGGAGGTGCTGGGCCTGCCCATCGACCAGGTGGTCATCGGCTCCTGCACCAACGGCCGCATCTCCGATATGCGCATTGCCGCGGACATCCTGCGGGAGCGCAAGGTGGCTGAGGGCGTCCGCTGCATCGTCATTCCGGCTACGCAGGAAATCTATATGGAATGCCTGCGGGAGGGCCTCGCGGAGATCTTCATCCAGGCGGGCTGCGCCTTCTCCACGCCCACCTGCGGCCCCTGTCTCGGCGGACATATGGGCTGCATGTGCGAGGGTGAGCGCGCTGTGTCTACCACCAACCGCAACTTTGTGGGGCGCATGGGACATGTGAAATCCGAGGTCATCCTCGCTTCACCCGCCGTGGCCGCCGCCAGCGCTGTGCGCGGCTGCATCGCTGATCCCCGCACGCTGGAATGATGAAACGGAACTGAGGAAGGAGGCGCTCCCATGCTGACAGGCAAGGTTTTCAAATACGGTGACAATGTGGACACGGACGTAATCATCCCCGCGCGCTATCTCAACAATCCCGATCCCGCCGCACTGGCGCAGCACTGCATGGAGGACATCGACGCAGGCTTTGCCTCCGCGGTGCAGCCCGGCGATATCATCGTGGGCGGGGCGAACTTCGGCTGCGGCTCCTCCCGGGAGCACGCGCCCATCGCAATCCGCGCCGCAGGGGTGAGCTGCGTCATCGCTCCCTCCTTTGCGCGTATCTTCTACCGCAACAGCATCAATATCGGCTTCCCCATCCTGGAGTGCGCCGAGGCCGCGCAGGAGATCCAGGCCGGCGATCAGGTCTCGGTGGACCTGGACACGGGGCTCATCAGCGATCTCACCACGGGCAAGACCTACCAGGCCACCGCCTTCCCGGCTTTCCTCCAGCAGATCATCGCCGCGGGCGGCCTGCTGCCCTACCTGAAGGCGAAGGTTGGCTGACATTCTTTCAGACACACACCTCCATCCTGCCGGACTGTTCTGCCGGGGTGGAGGTTTTTGCGTGCCTTTACATATGTGAAAGAAGTGTTATCCTTTTTTCTGTTTTCCGCAACACAAGCGCAACGGACTGTCTTTGACGCAGGGCGGGGCTGGTGGTATGATAATCGCGTAAATAGCTGTATCCGGGCGAGGCGCGGTTCCGGGCCGGCTGGGCGGCGCGGAGGCCTTTGCGCACCGCGGGTCCGGCCGGGGGCGGCGCAGGCCCGCTGAAGGAGTGTGTGAATGAAGACCCTCTTGGATATTCTGCGCGGCATGGTCATCGGTCTGGCCAATGTGATTCCCGGTGTGTCCGGCGGCACCATGATGGTGTCCATGGGCATCTTTGACAAGCTGATCCATGCCATCAACCACCTGTTCGACGAGTTCAAACAGTCCCTCCGCACCCTGTGGCCTTACCTGGCGGGCATGGTGCTGGCGATTATCCTCTCCTCCGTGGCGCTCTCCATCGCATTTGAGCGCTTCCCCCTGCCCACCAACACGCTGTTCATCGGCCTGATCCTCGGCTCTGTGCCCATGATTCTCGCCCAGATCAAGGGCGCGAAGATCAACGCCCTGCACGTGGTGCTGTTCCTTATCTTTGCGGCCATCGTGATCGTGCCCAAGGCCATCGCCAACGCGACCCTCACCGAAGGCAACGAAAACGGCGCCCAGGCCGTGCTGAGCCTGGATCTCTGGGGCATTATTAAGCTTTTCCTGCTGGGCGTGCTGGCTTCAGCCTCCATGGTGGTGCCGGGCGTTTCCGGCTCCATGATGCTGAAAATCCTGGGTTACTATAACCCGATCGTGGTGGACACCCTGGGCGGGCTCTTCCGCACCCAGCTTCCCGCCAGGGATTGGGCGGGCATGGGCCACAGCGTGCTGATCCTCATTCCCTTCGGCATCGGCATTGTGGTGGGCATCTTCGGCGTGGCCAAGCTGATTGAGTTGCTGCTGCGCCGCTGGAAAGCGCCCACCTACTGCGCCATCCTGGGCATGGTGCTGGCCTCCCCGGTGGTCATCCTGATGGACAAAAGCGTCTATGCGCAGGGCGTCAATGCATGGATTATTACAGCCGGCGTGGTGACTCTGGCGCTGGGCGTGTTCGGCGCCATCAAGCTGGGCGGCGGCAAGGAAGAAGCCTGATCCCCTGTCTCAGTCGAAACAAAAATGCAATATATGTGGAGGAATGAATCATGAAGAAGCGTCTGATTGCCCTGGCTCTGGTATCTGTCCTGGCGCTGCTGGCTCTGACACCGGCCTGCGCGCTGACGCTCAAGCGCGGTTCGACCGGCACGGCGGTTGCGCGGGTGCAGCGGGCTCTGGTGGATCAGGGCTATGCTGACCTTCGGGTGGACGGCAAGTATGGCGAGACCACAGAGATCGCCGTGATCCGTTTCCAGCAGCAGAATGGTCTGAAGGCGGACGGCAAGGCCGGTCCCCGCACGCTCAACAAGCTGCTGGGCACCTCCAACATCGACAATAACCCCTCCATGGACGGCAAACTGCGCATGGGCTGCACCGGCTCGGAAGTGGCGCAGGTGCAGCAGCTGCTCAAAAACCTGAACTACCCCGTAGGCCGGGTGGACGGCATCTTCGGCAAGAAGACCTATGCCGCCGTGCGCTCCTTCCAGAGCCTGAACGGCATCCCGGTGAGCGGCGTGGTGGGCGACACCACCCTTGAAACGCTGAAGTCCAGCGATGCGATCGCCTACTATGTGCCCCACACCTACACCACCCTGAAGCGGGGCGATTACGGCGCCCTGGTGAAGAAGCTGCAAAACGCGCTGAACGCGGCGGGCTTCAATGCCGGCACGCCCACAGGCTACTTCAACGAGCAGACCGAGGAGGCAGTGATCAATTTCCAGCGGGCCAACGGCCTGGTGGATGATGGTATCGCCGGCCAGAAGACGCAGGAAGCGCTCTACGGCAAGTCCGTCTGAGAAGCGGCTGATGCTCCGCAAGCGGCCCTGTCCTGAAGAAGGCGGGGCCGTTTGAAGTGGAAAGGCACAAGCGGAAGAAACGCCGCCTTTGCGCCACGCCGCTTTTCTCCGCTTGCATTCAGCGCGGAGATAGAGTATAATGGCCGTGGTAAGGAGGGCCTTCGATGTTCAATATCGGGTTTGCGGAGCTGCTGCTGGTGCTGGTCATCGCCTATGTGATCGTTGGCCCCAAGGATCTGCCCAAGGTGGCCAGGTGGCTGGGGCGGATGGTGCGCAAGGCGCGTCAGCTGCTGAAGGAGCTCAAGGAGGAGACCGGCTGGAACGAGATGATGGCCGAAACCGAGGACGTCCGCAAGGATGTGGAAGCCACCATCCGGGAGGCGGACATTTCCTCCGAGCTGAAGGACGCCAGGAAGGAACTGAACAAGAGCCTCCGGGAAGCGGAGAAGGACACCATGAAAAAATGAGCCGCCCTGAGCGGCGCGCATGGAGGACAGTTATATGAGGCTTGGAACCACTGAAATCATTCTGATTATCGTGCTGGCGCTGGTGCTTTTCGGCGGCGGCAAGCTGGCCGGCGTGGGCAAGGCCCTGGGCAAGAGCATCAAGGACTTCAAGAAGGAAGTCAAGGCGGACGACGAGGACAAGCCCGCGGACGCTGAGCCCGCCGACAAGGAACAGGCATGAGCGGGCGGCCGGCGGAACCCGCTGAAGCAGGAAGCAGTGAAACGCTGACCCCCCAGGAAAAGCGGGAAACCCTGCTCTCCCACCTGCTGGCGCTCCGGAAGGTGCTGGTCATCTCAGCCGCGGCGATCGTGGCGGCCTTTGCGCTGGTATTTTACCTGTGCATCGATCAGCTGATGAACTGGATCATCGAGCCCATCGCGGCTCGGGGTATCGAGATCATCTACACCGCCATGTCCGAGGCGCTGGTCACCAAGTTCAAGGTGGCGCTGATCGCGGCGGTCATCCTGGCCAGCCCGGTGATCATCTGGCAGGTCTGGGGTTTCATCAAGCCCGCGCTGTATCCCAGGGAGCAGCGCAGTTTTCGCGTCCTGTTTTTCATCGCGCTGCTGCTTTTCCTGACGGGCGTCACCTTCTGCTACTTCGCTGTGTACACCTTGGCGGTGGACTTCTTCCTGGTGCAGGGTGACGGCCTGGCCACGCCCATGCTGTCCATCGACAAGTATGTCAGCTTCCTCTTCGGCTTCATCGTGCCCTTCGGCATCGCCTTCCTGCTGCCGGTGGCGCTGTACCTGACCACCCGCATGGGCTGGACGAATCATAAGTCGCTGGCGTCCAAGCGCAAGTACGTCATCCTCGGCATCTTTGTGCTGGCCGCGATCCTCACGCCGCCGGACATCGTGTCCCAGGTGGCTCTGGGCGTGCCCCTCTGCCTGCTGTATGAGGCGGGCATTGTGGTGGCGCGGCTGACAAAACCCCGGGAGCGGGAGTAAGGCTCAAAGCTTTTTGAGCATATAGGTGGGCGCGGTCAGCGTGAAGCCCCGGGCGGGGTAAAAGGCATAGGACGCGGCCCACTGTTCTTTTGGCTCACCCAGGTGTACCCGCAGGGTGTGCACACCGCGGCTCCTCAGCCAGGTTTCCGCCGTTTCCAGCAGGGCTGAGCCCAGACCCTGCCGCTTCAGCCCGGGCTTGACATAGAGCCGGTGCAGGAAGGCCTCGGGCCCGCCGGCAATGAGGGAAACGCCCACCGAGCCCACCACCCGGTCGTTTTCGTCCAAGGCCAGCCAAAACATATCCCCCTTGTCCAGGTAGGCCGCTTCGATGTCCAGCAGGTCTTCGTTCAGCCGGGGCACCCGTCCCAGGGCGTCCTTGCTGAGCAGCACCATGAAGATCAGGTCGTCCCGGAAGCGGGACTCATAGGGGAGGATGCGGATTCTGCCAGCGGAAGCGGTGTACACGTCCATTCGTTTTTCCTCCTGTTCGATGAAACTTCAGAATCACGTTACCATCATCATGCCCCCATGATACCACATCATCTGCCGCCAGGGAAGCGGCATTTTCATTGTGCATCATCAAAGGGCAATCGCTTACAAAGCTATGGAAAAATGCGACGATCAGAACAACCGTGTTTCCGGGTCTGCACCTTATCTGTATGGAACCTCAGGCTGCCATCTGCACGATCCTGCTGCAAGAACCCGATCCATATCTATTCTATAAAAAGTCTTTTGAAGATGGGATGGGGGTCTGGGGGAAGGGAAGGAATCTTTTCTTCAGAAAAGTTCCTTCCCTTCCCCCAGGAGCCGTAAGCGATTGCCCTGCACTTCATCAGGCCTTTCTTGACAGTCTCTTTGCGCTGATGGTATAATCAAAGCGTTGAAAAGGGGGCGGGGGCATGAGCGGGAGAAGGACGCGGCTGGCGATTGCGGCCAACCTGGCGCTGGCGGCGCTGTGCATCGGCGCGTGGCTTCGCATGGCGCTTGGCTTTGACGGCACCGGGCGGCTGGTTTCGATGAGCTGGGGCTCGATGAAGTACTTCACCATCCTGAGCAACCTTTTCTGTGCCCTGACCGCCCTGATCGCGGCGGGGCTGGAGTGGGGCATCCTCAGGGGGCGGCGGGAGAATCTTCCGCTCTGGGCGGCGGCGCTGAAAATGGCCGGCACAGCGGCGGTGGGGCTGACCTTCCTGGTGGTGATCACCTTCCTAGCGCCGCTGTACGGCTATCCGGACATGTACCGGGGCGGCAATTTCCTCCTGCACGGGCTGAACCCTGTTCTGGCCGCGCTGATCCTGATCCTGCTGGAAGCCTGGCCGTCCCTCGGCTGGCGCGTCCGTCTGACCGCCCTGCTGCCGCCGCTTATGTACTCGGTGTATTATTACGGCGTCATCCTGACCCGGGGCGTGATGGGCAACGACTTCTACAGCTTCGCCCGCTGGGGCGTATCCGGCGCGATCCTCATCACGGTGATTATCGCTGCGGCAATCATCGGCTTCTGCTGGGCGGTGGAAGCTCTGCGCGGCCGGGTTCGCCGGAAGGCTGAAGCAGCGGCAGAGGGAGGCAGGGCATGACGCGCGTGCGGGACGCTGAGCTGGCTGACACGCCGCGCCTCCTCGACATCTACCGCTGGTATGTGGAACGCACGGCGGTGACTTTCGAGTGGAAAACGCCCACACCGGAAGCCTTCCGGCAGCGCATGGAGGAGACCATGAGGCGCTGGCCCTATCTGGTGATTGAATCTGACGGCCAGACGCTGGGCTATGCTTATGCCGGGAATTTTCACAGCCGGGCGTCCTACGGCTGGTGCAGCGAGACCACCATCTACCTGGCGCCGGAGGTCCGCCGTCAGGGGCTGGGACGAATGCTGTACACGGCGCTGGAGGAGCGGCTGAAGGACATGGGTCTGCTGAACCTCTACGCCTGCATCGGCTGGCCTGAGCAGGAGGATGAATACCTGACCAGGGACAGCGCGACCTTCCATGAGCGCATGGGCTACCGGGAGATCGGCCGCTTCCGGCACTGCGGCTACAAGTTCGGGCGCTGGTACAGCATGATCTGGATGGAGAAGATCATCGGAGCGCACACCGCGGCCCCTTCACCGGTCCGAACAGCCGCTTCCCTGCGCTGACGGCCCGCCGCCGGGCGCATCAAACAGATAAAGGAGAAAACATGGCACAGCTTCAGCAGGTATTCTCGGACATGATCCGCAACATCAGCCGGGTCATCATCGGTAAGGAGGAGGCCATCGAGTACGCCCTGATCGCGCTGCTCTGCGAGGGGCATGTGCTGATCGAGGACGTGCCCGGCGTGGGCAAGACCACTTTGGCTTCAGCCTTAGCCAAATCCCTGAGCTGCACCTTCCGGCGCATTCAGTTCACCCCTGACCTGATGCCCTCCGACGTGACGGGCTATACCATGGTCAACTTCACCAGCGGGGAGATGGAATACCGGGAGGGCGCGGTCATGAGCCAGATAGTGCTGGCGGATGAAATCAACCGCACAAGCCCCAAGACCCAGAGCGCCCTGCTGGAGGCCATGGAGGAGCACCAGGTGACCATCGACGGCGTCACCCACCTCCTGCCCAGGCCTTTCATGGTGCTGGCCACGCAGAATCCCGCTGAGTTTGTAGGCACCTATCCGCTGCCTGAGGCGCAGATGGATCGCTTTTTCCTGCGCATCGCCATCGGCTATCCCACCCTGGAGCAGGAGATGGACATCCTGGAGCGCTATTCCGGCCAGGTCAAGCCCATGGAAACCCTGCTGCCCGTGTGCGGCGCTGAGGACGTCATCAGCCTGCAGGAGCAGGTGCGGCGCATCTACTGCTCGCCGGAAGTGCGGAGCTATGTGGCCTCCATCGCGGCGGCCACCCGGCGGGACGCCCGGCTGCAGCTGGGGCTGTCCACCCGCGCTGCCATCGCCCTGGTGCGCAGCGCCCAGGCCTGTGCCCTGCTGTCCGGACGGGAGTATATCGTGCCGGAGGACGTACAGCACATGATGCTGCCCGTGTGCTGCCACCGCCTTGTGCTGATGCCGGAGGCCCGAATGAAGGGCGTGACGGCGGAGCAGGTGATGGCCGAGGTGCGCCGGTCTGTGCCGGTGCCTGTGTCCCTGTGAGCCGGGAAAAAAAGGCGCGGAAGGACAGACCGCGCCTGACAGCCGCCATCCCCTGGCTCTATGGACTGCTGCTGTTCATGGCGGGCATTGCCCTGTCTGTCGAGAATGTGTTCCTCTATGCGCTGACGGTGATGCTGGCGCTGACCCTGGGTCTGGGAGCGCTCTCGGTGTACTGGGCGGGGCAGACGCTGCGCACGGAGGCCTCCCTTCAGCGCACCCAGGCGCAGCGGGGAGACACGGTGCCTCTGACTCTCAGGCTGATGCACCGCAGTCCGCTGCCGGTGGGGGAGATGCAGCTGGAGATGGACACAGGCGCCCAGAACCTGACGCTGACAGTGCAGGATCCCGGGCGGGACAGTCGGTATGACGCGCAGGTGTACGCCGCGCATGTGGGCGCTTACAGGCCGGGACTCCGGTGTGTGACGGTGGCTGATCTCTTCGGGCTGCACTTGTGCAAGGTGCCCGCGGAAGCCTTGGGCGACGAGCTGCTGGTGCTGCCCAGGCTCTTTCCGGTGGAACCCCTGCATTACGCGCCGGCAGATCCGGGACTGGGCACCATGGCCCGGGCGACCGAAGACCTGACCGATCCCATGGATGTGCGCTCCTATCAGCCGGGCGATCCCATGAAGAAGATTCACTGGAAGCTGTCCGCCCGCAAGCGGGAGGCGGTCATCCGGCGCTTTGAGGAACCGGTTCAGCCGGAAGCGCTGGTGCTGATGAACGCCGCGCCTCCGCCAACGCCCTTCCACCGGGACACCCTCTTGGAGACAGCGGCCTCCATCCTGCAGGTGGAGAGCGCCGCGGGCCGGAGCGTCCGACTGCCGCTCTACGGCTCGCATCCCACGGAGCTGACCGAGCGCACAGGTCTGCCGCTGATTCTGGAGAGCCTTGCCCGGGCGGAAATGAAGGAGACCGAGCACTTTGAAGAGGTGCTGACCATGGAAACCCGCCGCCTTCGCCGCGCCGGCGCTGTGGCGGTGCTGACCTGCAGCCTCAACGGCGCGCTGGTGGACACGGTGGCCCGGATGCGCCGGGTCGGTCCGCCCATCCGCCTGCTGCTGATCACGGCTGACCCGGAGGATCCGGAGCTTCTGCCCTATATCGGCCAGCTGCAGCAGAGCGCGGTGGAGGTCGGATATGTGACGGTCAGCAGGGAATAGAGACATCATGAAGCAGAAAGGGGGCGGAGGCGCTTGCGCAGCGAATGGAAAGCCATTGGCCGGACGGCGGCGCTGACCGTCCTTTTTTCTGAGAGCCTTCTGCTGGTGCTGCTCCGGCTGTTTGGGCTGGATCGGTGGATGCCCCTGAGCGCGCTGGTCTGTGCGGCGCTGACGGTCGGCTGGACGCTCACCGGCCTGCTGCCTTTCCGGCGGACGGCAAGAATCGTGTGCCTGGCCATCGCGGCGGCTGTCGGCATCTGGCAGTGGGCCGGGCTGTGGAATGCCTGCGCGGGACTCTTCGGCGCGGTGATCGGCACCCGGGCGGCTCTGGAAATGTGGAGCCTGGAGGCGGCCCTGCTGCTGACGGCAATCGTCACAGCCGCGGGGCTGGCAGCGCGGATCGGCGCGGGCGCCGCGAACCACACCTGGCTGCCCATGGGCCTGTGCTTCGGCGCGCTGGTCTGGGTTGACCAGATCGGCATCACGCTGTGGCTGTTCATCCCCGCGGTGGCGGTCATGCTCTTTTCAACGGCGGAGGAAATCTCCGGCCGGCGTTCCCTGCGGCGGGTGCTGCCCTTCATGGCGGTCATCAGCCTGCTGGCCTTCGGCATCGCGCCTCTCCTGGGACAGTGGATGCCGCTGAAGCCCCAGGCGGACAGGCTGCGGCAGTATATTCAGGACATCCTGTTTTACACCGAGCCCCGCAATGTGTTCACCCTGGAAACCGAGGGCTGGATGCCGCTGGGCGGCGACCGGATGGGCGGGGCCGCCATGCCGGCTGACCACGCGGTGATGACGGTGCGCACCCCCCGGAAGATCTATCTGCGCGGTACGATCAAGAATGAGTACAACGGTCTGGCCTGGTATGATACCATCGGCGGGCGGCGCTACCTCTGGTACCTGAACCGGTGGAACGGGGAGCGCAGCCGGCTCTTTGACATGGATCTCCCGGAAAACGCGCCGGCGGACAGTGAGCTGCTGGCGGAGCGCACGGTGACGGTGTTGATGGAATCCTCCAGCGCGTCCAGCCTCTTTGTGCCCCAGCGGGTGCGCAGGCTGAATGTGCAGGGGGATATGATTCCCTATTTCAACCAGTCCAGCGAGGTTTTCATCACCCGGGATCAGGAGGCGGGCGACCTGTACACCGTCAGCGCCCCGCTGCTGGCTGGGGGAGACGTGGGGACGGAGCAGCTGGTGCGCGCGGCCGGCGCACAGGCAGATGCGAACTATGAGGCCATCCTGCGTACCTATACCCTGCTGCCCGATCATCTGCAGGACGCGCTGTACGACCTGGCGCGGGAGATCACCGCCGGCCGGACAGAGCCCTACGCCAAGGCCCGGGCCCTGCAGGTCTGGCTGCAGACCAACTGCGCCTACAGCCTGACGCCTGAGACGGCCGGGGACAATGTGGACTTTGTCAGCTGGTTCCTGCTGCGCACCCGCACGGGCTACTGTACCCATTTCGCCTCGGCGATGACGGTGCTCTGCCGCATGGTGGGCCTGCCCGCCCGCTATGTGGAGGGTTATCTGGCGGAGCCGGACGCGGAAGGGGTGGCGCACGTGACCGGCCTGAACGCGCACGCCTGGACGGAAGTCTATTTCGCGGGTTTCGGCTGGCTGACCTTCGACGCCACCGCCCCTGACCCCAATCGGCAGAACGATGATTCCGCGGGGAATCCGCCGCCTCCCCAGGCAGACAGCGCCAGCGTTCCGCCCGAGGCCGAGCCGAGCCCTTCCCCTGCGCCAACAGAAATGCCGGGGGAGGACGAAAACGGGGAGCAGGATGACCAGGAGAACCCGGAGAACGAATCGAAGGAGACTCCCTCCCTCTGGTGGCTGCTGATCCTGCTGCTGCTGGCCCTGCTGGCGCTGGCGGCACGGGTGATGTGGACAAGACCTAACCGGGAGGCACGGCGGGCGAAGACCGAGCGGCAGCGCTGGGAGATCTGGCTTCAGGCGCTGGGTGAAACCTTGGGCGGCCTGAACGAAAGACGTCTGCCCGAGGAGAGTATGGAGACCTGGCTGAGGCGGGTGCGCCGCCAGCTGGGCATTCAGGCGCCGCTGGACAGCCTTGGAGCGGCCACCTCTCAGGTATTCTACGGCAAGCGTGAACCGGCTGCCACCCAGACCGAGGAAGCGCAGCGCTGCTTTGAGGCGCTCTGGCAGGCGCTGCCCGGGCGTGTCCGGCGCAGACTGCGGCTGAAGCGGGCCTTTGTCCCCCTGAAGAAGAGGCGGGTGATTGCGTGACAGCCGAAATAAACCGTCTGCGGGCACTGGTGAATCAATCAAAGCGGCTGGTCTTCTTCGGCGGGGCGGGCGTGTCCACCGCCAGCGGCATCCCGGACTACCGGAGCATGACGGGGCTGAACAGCCGGCGCTATGGCGGACTGAGCGCCGAGGCCCTGCTGTCTCACTCCTGCCTGATGCTGGAACCGGAACGCTTCTTTGCTTTTTACCGGGAGCAGCTGCTGCACCCGGAGGCCAGGCCCAACGCGGCTCACCTTTGGCTTCGGCAGCTGGAGGAGGCCGGGCGGCTGGGCGGCATTATCACCCAGAACATCGACGGGCTGCACCGGGCCGCGGGGAGCGTCCGCCTGTACGAGCTGCACGGGTCGGTGCGGGAGAACACCTGCATGGATTGCGGCGCGTCCTTCAGACTGGACTGGATGGCCGCGCAGACCGGCCTGCCCCGCTGCCCGGACTGCGGAGGCGTGGTTCGGCCGGACATCTGCCTGTACGGCGAGGCGCCCAATCCCTATGTGATGCGCGGGGCGAGGCGCGTGATCGCGGAGGCGGACACGCTGATCGTGGCCGGCACCAGTCTGCGGGTGGAGCCCGCCGCCTCCCTGCTGGAAGGCTTTGCGGGCCGGAACCTGATCATCATCAACCGGGAACCCATCCCGGCGGAAGAGAAGGCTTCGCTGGTCATCCATGGCGATGTGGCAGAGACTCTGGCCGCCCTCGGCCCGCCCGATCCTCTGCCGGAATGGATTTCAGCGAAAACAAGGAGCTGATATACAGCAATGGAGAAACAGATCATCAACGAGGCAACCCCGCGGCCGACGCCGGTACTGGGCGGGAACACCAGCACCGGCATCCTCAAAATCATTGCGCTGGTGTTCATGTTCATCGACCACAGCGGCAAGATGCTCTTTCAGAACGACGTTACCCTGCGCGTGCTGGGAAGGATCGCCTTTCCCATCTATTGCTGGTGCCTGGTGGTAGGCTTCTGCTATACCCGGAGTCCGCTGAAGTACCTGCTGCGCATCCTGCTGGTGGGCGTGATTTCACAGCCGCTGTATATGATCGCCCTGAACCACACCTGGAAAGACCTGAATATCTTCTGGACGCTGTTCCTGGCGCTGGCGGCGCTCTGGGGCATCCGGGAGCGCTGGTATCTCAGCCACATCTGGGCGCCGCTGCTGGCTATCCTCATCGCCATCGAGACGAACGCCAACTACGGCTGGCGCGGCGTTGTGCTGGTGCTGATGCTCTACGCCGCCCGGGAGAAGCGCGGCGCCATCGCGGCGGTGATGGTGGGCATGTCGCTGGCCTGGGCCGGTACCTCCTCAGCGGTGCGCAGCCTGTTTGGCATCGATCTCAGCTGGCTGCACAACTGGCGCTATCAGACCATCACCTCCGCCTTTATGCGCATGCAGACGCTGATGCTCCTCAGCCTGCCCTTCATCCTCTGGCCTATGAAGAAGAACGTCAAAATGCCCATCTGGCTGAGCTACGCCCTCTATCCCCTCCATCTCGCCCTGCTGTGGGGGCTGGAGCAGATCGTTTGATACTATTCTCGATTAAATATTTTACATATCCAATCGCGCTTGGTAATGCTGGAAACAGTTTCGGCGGAAAGGTTGTTGATAGTCTGGCAGAGACGGTCAACAACCTTTTCCAACGTAGGGAATATCTCGTTACGAAAGCCTTGGGTTCTCAACTCACGCCAGATCTGCTCAATGGGATTCATTTCAGGTGTGTAGGGTGGGATGTTGAGCAACATGATGTTTTCCGGGA
>JAFXVR010000038.1 GCA_017534885.1 Clostridia bacterium
ATCACCGCCATCGACATCGACGCGACCAGCCAGACCCCGGGCATGGGCCGCAACGCCATGCTGGACGAATTCAAGGATCAGTTCATCGGCATGCTGGCGCCCATTGACATCAGCGATATCGACGCGCTGACCTGGTCCACCGTCACCACCAAGGCTGTGATTAATGCCATCAACAGCGCAGCGGAAGCGGAAGCCGCCGAAGAACCCGCGGAAGCCGCTGAAGAAGCCAATGAGGAGGCCGCCCCTGCCGCTGGGACCCGGACAGCCACTGTCAAGGGCTTCGGCGACGGCGAGATCACCGTGACCCTCACCTTGGATGGAGACACCATCACCGCCATCGAGATCGACGCCAGCAGCCAGACCCCCGGGCTGGGACAGAAAGCGATGGAGGAGGCCTTCACCAGCCAGTTCATCGGCAAGACCCTGCCCGTGGACGCCGGCGCAATTGACGCCATCACCGCGGCGACCATCACCACCAATGCGGTGATCGAAGCCGTCAACAGCCTGAGCAAGTAAACACTCACAGCCCGCCGGGATCCAGGTTTCGGCGGGCTTGCCATTTCAGAAAGGGGGAAAACCGATGATCCTGCGCAAGGCCAAGGCAAGTGATTTTGACGCGCTGTGCGAGCTGTATCAGACCGTGTCCGCCCATATGGAATCAGAAGGTGAGTTTCAGTGGGTCTGGGGCAGATATCCTTCCGCTGAACTGGTGCGCCATGACCTGGACGCCGGGCTGATCTGGTGCCTGTATGGCAAGGACGGCATGGCAGTGGCCGTGACGGTGGACGCATCACCCCAGGAGGACTATGCCGGGCGAGACTGGCTGTTCGGCGTGCGGCCCGGCGTGTTCCACCGGATGGCTGTCCGGCCTGATCTGCGGCGCGAGGGCCTGGGGCGCAAGGCGCTGGCGGACGTGGAAACGCTGCTGATTCAGCTGGGTTGTGATTCCCTGCGCTGTGACTGCTATGAGGACAATACCCCGGCCATCCGCTTCTATGTGACCGCCGGCATGCGTCAGGCCGGACGCGCAATGCTGAACACCCGGCCCAAGCCCTTCCTGCTGTTTGAAAAGCGGCTGACGGAGGATTGCCCCCTGCTGCCCCAACGGATGCGGCCCGCCTTCCGCGGCGGCAAGCTGACGCCCTGGGGCGGAGACAAGCTCCTGCGGATCTATGACAAGCCCATCCGGGATATTCCCACGGGCGAAAGCCTTGAAATCAGCGCGATTCCCGATCTGGAAAGCCGGAGCGTGACGGGCGTCAACCTGACGGAGCTCATCCGGCGCTATGGCCAGGCGCTGGTGGGCAAATATGACTTTCAGGCATTCCCGCTGCTGCTGAAGCTGATTGACGCCAAGGAGCCGCTCTCGGTTCAGGTGCACCCGGATGACGCCTATGCCAGGGCCAATGAGCACGGCAAACTGGGCAAGACGGAAGCTTGGCTGATTCTGGACGCGCCCAAGGACGCGGAGCTGGTATACGGCATCAAGCCCGGCACCAGCCTGAGCGAGCTGAAGGAAGCCTGTGAGCAGGGCGCGGCTGTGGAACCGCTGCTGCGCCGGGTGAAGGTCAAGGCCGGAGATGTGTGCTATATCCCCTCGGGCTGTGTGCACGCCATCGGCGCGGGCATCATGCTCTATGAGATTCAGCAGTCCTCGGACATCACCTACCGCTTTTACGACTGGGATCGGGTGGACAAGAAGGGTAAGCGCCGGGAGCTGCACCTCAGGCAGGCGCTGGACGTGACCGATCTGAATCTCGTGCCTGAACCGGTGCCCGCCCCTGATCAGCCGATCGCAAGGGTGCTGGACAAGCCCCATTTCACCCTGGACCTGCTGCGCCCCGAGGCCGAGAAGCCCGTCGCGCTCCCCCAGGTGAAGGACTTTGCCTTCCTGACCGTGCTGGAGGGCGACAGCCTTACCCTGAGCTGGGAAGCGGACGCGCTGACCTTAGCCAAGGGCGAGTCCCTGCTCATCCCCGCCTCCGCCCCCGCCCTGAAGCTGAACGGCAAGGGCTTCGCCGCGGTGGCGATGCCGAAATAACAAGCAGATGGACAGCCGCAAACGTATCTTCTCAACGGGCGTTCTGCTGGACTCTTTCAGGGAAAACCGGTACATCGACATCACATGCAAAGAAATCAGGCTGACCGAAATCGAATAACAGCCTGAGATACAGAAAAGACCACCATGATGGCGGTCGTGAACAACATTGAGGGAGAGGGAGCAATACGCCTCTCCCTCCTTTTTTTACTAACAGCTAACAGCTGGTAAGGGTGACAAAAGGGCGCTTTCAACCTTGGAGCCACGACTGGTTGTGGTGATTTCCGCTGTTTTCCACAACCAGTCGTGGCTCAGTTCATGAAAGCGGCCTTTTGACATCCGAATCAACAGCTAATCGCTAACGACTATCCTTCCACATAGAACGCCGCCTCATCCCCCAGCCGGAGCAGCATCGGATGCCGGCCCTGACCCGCGCCGGTGTCGATGTCGATCCAGGTGGGCGTGCGCAGAAGGTGGTTGGCGTACTGGTGGCCGTAGTAGTCGGTGGACGTATGGCCAAAGATGACGGTGGCATCCGAAAAGTATTCCTCGTCCGGCAGCGGGCGATGCCAGAGCAGCTCGTCAGCGGTGTATTCGGAGAGGAGCTTCTTCGGGGAAAAGCCGCCCAGGCCCGCGTGGGTCAGCACATAGCGCCTGCCTTCCACCTCCAGCAGCTGATAGAGCGGTGCGTCCCGCAGGTATCGGATCAGCGCGTTCGCCACCTCGGGATCCTCGTGGAAGAGAGCGCGCAGGGAGGCAAGGGTCGGGGAGGCGCCGTTCATCATCCAGGCGGAGAGCAGTTCAATTTTGCCGTTGTTCATGGCGGCCAGGCTCTGGTCAGTGATGGTGTCAAACAGGAAGGAGCAGGAGAGCAGCATGGCCTCATGGTTGCCCATGAGCAGCCAGGTATTGGGCTGGCTCATCATCCAGCGCAGGGTCATGATACCGCCGTCTCCGTAGCGGTCGATCACATCGCCCAACACGATCAGCTGATCGGTGGCGGAGAAATTTGCTTTATCCAGCAGGCGCAGAAACCGGGGCAGGGGGTAGCCGTGAAGATCAGAGGTGACGTAGAGCATGAAGCCTCCAAGAAGCGTTTATGGCAGAGCCGGCAGCCGGATGTCCCCGCGGGGCACCCGATCCCAGCTGAAATCGCGAAGCAGGCTGTTGAGGGTGGTTGAAGCCGGGCTGTCCTGAAGCCCAGCCGAATACGCCAGCAAGCCCAGCAACGCTCCCGGCTGACATCGCCTCGACAGCGCGCTGAGGTCGAGGTCATGGTCGCGCTTGGCCAGCCGCCGGCCGTCCGGGGCCAGCAGCAGGGGAATGTGAATGTAGGCGGGAGAGGGCAGCCCGAGGATTTGCTGAAGGCACATCTGCACCGGGGTGCTGTCCAGCAGGTCGCGTCCGCGCACCACCTCTGTGACGCCGGACGCTCCGTCGTCCACCACCACAGCCAGCTGATAGGCGAAAAGCCCGTCCGAGCGCCGCAGGATCAGGTCGCCCCAGTCCCGGCGCAGGTTTCCGCTGAAGCTTCCCTGCAGGCCATCCTCAAAGGCGATCTCCTCGTCCGGCACCCGCAGGCGAATGGCCGGTGACCGGGCGAGGGACAGCACAGCGATCTCTGCGGGCTTCAGCGAGCCGCAGGTGCCGGGATAGATGAAACGCCTTTCGCCCAGATTCGGTGCGGCCTCCCGGTGGAGCTCTGCGCGGGTGCAGAAGCAGGGATAGGTCAGGTTCATCGCGGACAGGCGATCCAGAGCGGACTGATAGCAGCCGGTTCGCTCAGACTGCCACAGCGCCTCTTCGTCCCAGTCAAAGCCCAGCCAGCGCAGATCGTTCAGGGCCTGCTCCCCGGCTTTTCTGGGGCAGCGGGGTACATCGACATCCTCCACCCGCATCAGGAAACGCCCGTTCTGCTTCCGCGCGCTGAGCCAGGCCAGCAGGCAGCAGAGCGCGTTGCCCAGGTGCAGGCCGCCCGAAGGGGTCGGTGCAAACCGCCCGGTCGTCATGTGTGCTTCCTCCTGCGGCTCAGGTGGCTGCCCACACTGCTGCCCAGGGCGATCATCGCAATGGAGATCATGGCGCTGACGCCAAAATGCGCGGCGGAGCTGTACTCTCCCACCGCCGCCTGTGCCATCAGCCGGTACAGCGCCAGGCCGGGCACAAAGGCCACGATGGCCATGGTGTGGAACACGGTGGAGATCATGCGCATTTTCCGCGCACAGACCTGCGCCAGCGCCGCGCCCACCGCCGCGCCGCAGAACAGCGCCAGCGATTCCGGAATGATGAGGCAGAGCAGCCAGTACAGGAAGAAGGAGACCGCGCCGATTCCGCTGGCGGGGATCCAGGAGCGGCGGGGCGCCTGGAGCAGGATGGCGAAGCCTAACGTGCCGAAAAAGGCGGAGAGCAGCGCCCGAAGCGCGTCCATTACCATCACAGCAAGGCCCCCCTTCTCAGCAGCGCCCAGAGCGCCGTGCCGGCCGCCGCGCCGCCAGCGATGAAGGCGGCGGTCAGCAGCGCCTGGATGCCGTGACCCAGGCCGGACATCAGGTCTCCGCGTATGGTGTCCTGCACCGCGTTGGTCATGGCCAGGCCGGGCAGCATGGGCATCAGCGCGGCGCCGACCGCAGCGTCCAGCGCCAGATCGGGCCAGATCAGCGTCAGCAGCAGAGGGATCACCGTAGAGAGAAAGCCGCACAGCAGCAGGCTCACAAAGGAGTGAAGCCCCCGCCTCTCCAGCAGCGTCGCAAAGCCCTGCACCAGCGCGCCGGCGGCAAAGGCTGCGGTGATTTCCGGAATCCCGCCGTTGAACATGGCCGCGAAACCGGCGGCGCACAGACCGGCGGCCGGAATCAGCAGATACCAGGGCAGGCGGCGGCCGTTCACGATGTCCTGCAGTGCCTTCAAAGCCTGCTCACTGGTCAGCTCTCCGGCCTCCACCCGGCGCGACACCGCGTTGACCTGATCCACACGGTTCAGGTCTGTGGCGCCCTTGTGCACCCGCGTCACACTGCACTCAGAGCCGCCGTCGGGCGTGGAAAAGGAGATGAACACGCCGCTGGGCACTGAGAAGCTCTCGACCTCCTCCAGGCCGAAGGCGCGGCCCATGCGGGTGATGGTCTCCTCCACCCGGTAAATCTCGCCGCCGTTTTCCACGATCAGCCGTCCGGCCAACCGCATCGCTTCCATTGTGGTACTCATGTCTGAGCGGCCGCTCTCAGCGCTTCCTGAGAGGCTGTCCTTTCGTGATGATCGCAGGGAGGGCGGCAGGATTCAGACCTGCTCATCCGCCCCGGGGAGGGTCAGCAGCACGGGGGATGCGGTCAGGGCCGGCAGTACCTGATTCCAGAATACCTGCTGGCTGAAGATGACCGTAGAAGTGGCGTCACAGGGGTGGAAGGCAATGCGCCCTTCCCGGCGGATGTCCCGGTCCAGGGCGAGGGTCATGCGTTTTCCGGTGTCAAACCAGAGCGCCAGGGGGCTGAGGGAGCCGCTCTCCAGACCCAGCAGGGGCATGAGCTGCTCCGATGGGGCGAAGGACAGGCGGGAGGTGCCCAGCAGCTTGCTCACCACCGCGGTGCGGAAGGGTTTCAAAGGCTCGGTGACAAAGAGCCAGTAGGCGGTCTGCTGCCGGTTACACAGCAGGATGTTCTTGCAGAAAGTCACGTCCGGCGCGGCGTAGGGCAGGGCCAGACAGTCCGCCATGGTGTGTACCAGCGCGTGTTCGTGGCGCTCATAGGGGATGCCCAGGCCGTCCAGGCGTTCATATACCGCTTCCTTGTGGGACATATCACTTCACCTCAGCTGGCTGAATCAGTTCCAGGGCGGCTTTGGCTGCGGCGATCTCCGCCTGTTTTTTGCTCTTGCCGATGCCCCGGGCCAGCTCCTCGCCCTCCACCAGCACGGCGGCGGTGTAGGTGCGGTCGTGGGGCGGGCCTTCCTCCAGGAGGGTGACATAGGTCGGTGAAGGCTTGCCCGCGGCCTGCACTGCCTGCTGCAGTGCGCCTTTGGTGTCCAGGGCCGGGGCGTGCAGGGTTTCCGGTTCGGGCCAGAAACGGCTGACGATGTTCCGGGCAGCTTGCATGCCTCCGTCAAGGTACACCGCGGCCAGCAGGGCTTCCAGGGCGTCGCAGAGCACAGAGGGCTTGTGCCGCCCGCCGGTGAGTTCTTCGCCGTGATCCATCAGCAAGGCCTCCCCTACCCCCAGCTTCGCCGCAATTTTGCTCTGGGTATCCTCGCAGACCAGCAGGGCGCGCATGCGGGTCAGGCGGCCCTCCTGCTCCCCCGGATAGGCGGCATATAGCATGTCGCTCATCAGGTACTGGAGCACCGCGTCGCCCAGGAATTCAAGCCGCTGGTTGTCCTTGCCCGCGATGGAGGGATGCGTCAGCGCCTGGCGGAGCAGCGCTTCCCGCTGAAAAGTATAGCCCAGGGCCGCGCACAGGGCTTTCATCGCTTCAGTCATATTGCCTCCGGATGGCGGTTCTGCCGTTTTCTCCTTACACCACAAAAGCGCAGCCCATGCCGAGCTGCGCTCCATCGGCAGCGGGTTATTGGTGATCCTCGATGTACTTCACCACATCGCCCACGGTCTTCATCTTCATGATCTGATCGTCCTCGACCATGATGCCGAACTTGTCCTCCAGATCCATGATCATTACCATCACGTTGGCGCTATCGGCCTTCAGGTCTTCCACCAGCCGGGTCTCGGCGGTGATGGTGCTCTCGTCAGCCTTGAGCTGCTTGGCGATCATGCTCTTTACAGAATCGAAAATCATAGCTTTTCCTCCTTATCAGTACCGCGCAGGGCGGTCCTCATCAGCCCATCCGGGCGAATCAGCTGTTTTGCATCCGGCTGACACCTTCGGCGATTGTCTCCGGCACCTTGGCCTCAATCATCTTGACGCACTGGGCGATGGCGCAGGACAGGGCGTGTCCGTTGGATGAGCCGTGCGCCTTGACCACCGCGCCCTGAACGCCCAGCAGCGGCGCGCCGCCCACCTCGGAGTAGTCCATCACGCGCTTGACCCGCTTGAATGCGCCCTTGGCCAGCAGGCCGCCGATCTTCGAGACGGTGTCGGCATAAATTTCTTTTTTGATGATGCCCAGCAGGGTTCCCGCGACACCTTCCATGAACTTGAGGATCAGGTTGCCGCAGAAGCCGTCGGTCACCAGCACGTCCGCCACATCGCCCGTGATATCCCGGGCCTCCACATTGCCCACAAAGTTGTAGGGCGCAGTCTCCATCAGCGGATAGGCAGCCTTGACCAGGGCGTTGCCCTTCTCGCTTTCCGCGCCGATGTTGACCAGGCCGACCCTCGGGTTTTCAAAGCCCATCACACCGGCCAGGTACACACTGCCCATCAGGCCGAACTGCAGCAGGTATTCCGGCTTGCAGTCCACATTGGCGCCGCAGTCGATCAGCAGCGCGCCGCGCTTGCCGTTGGGCAGAACAGGCGCTAAGGCGGGGCGCTCGATGCCGGGAATCCGGCCCAGGCGGAACATACCGCCCGCCAGCGTCGCGCCGGTGGAACCAGCAGACACAAAGCCGTCGCAGGCGCCGTCCTTGACCTGCAGCATGCCGATGACGTGGGCGGACTGCTTCTTGGTGCGCACGCCCATCACCGGGCTTTCATCATTGGTGATGACCTCCGGCGCGTCCACCAGCGTGATCCGGCCGCGCACATCGTCACAGTCTTTCAGCAGGGGGGTAAAAACGCTCAGGTCTCCCGCCAGGCTGATTTCCAGCTCCGGAAATCGCCGCAGCGCTTCGATCACGCCGTCCACCGGCGCCTGGGGTGCATTGTCGCCGCCCATACCATCCACGAAAATCCGCATCGGAACACCTCCGACAACAAACTACCCGTCCATTGTAACAGATATGCCCCTGGATTGCAAGCGGTATTCTGCCCGGTCTGTGCGCCGGCCATCCGCTTCGCCGCATGCCGTGAGCCGCGCTCCAGGGCTATCCTGCGCTGGGAAGAATCTGGCTGCGTCGATTATTCCGCCGGGGTCAGCTCCTCCACCAGGCTGTTCAGCGCTTCCCTGGCGCGCTCCGCTTCCTCGCCTTTCTGGGAGTTCAGCCAGTCCAGCACGGTGTTGTAGGCTTCCTTCAACTTGTCCGCCGCGACGCTCCCGGCATTTGCCGCCGCTTCCTTCAGGGTGGCCCAGGCCTCCTGCACGGCGGGCGACGCAGACGCCATGCTGTCGTTGAAATAGGTTTGCACCATGTCTGTCCACAGGGCGATCTTCGCCTCCACCACGCCGGCCGCGCCGCCGATCGCGTTCAGGATGGTCTGTGTTTCCTCGCTGACGCTGTCGCCGGCTTCCGCCATCCAGCCCTTGATCTCCTCCCAGGCCGCGGCTACCTCCTCCTTTGCGTGGGAGCCCGCGTCCTCAGCGGCCTCTGAAAGCACCTGCCAGGCGTTCCGGGTTTCCTGCCGCCAGTCGGGATAGAGCTGTGTCAGGTATTCCTCGGCTTTCCCGATGAAATCCTTCGCCGCGTCGCCCACCAGCTCCACGCCGGTGCTGAAGAGCTCCGTCGCCTGTCCGGCCAGATCCTGCGCCACACTGGTCAGATCGTTCCACCAATTGCGCATCTGGTCAAAGAAATCCGCCATAACGGTCACCGGCAGCAGGGCCAGCAGTACGGCCAGCAGCAAACTCATGCATTTCTTCATTATTTATGTCCTTCCTTTCTTTGCGCCGCCTGGCTGCTCACCGGCGCACAGGCATATTATACCACTTGACCCGCCGCTTGCCAAGAAATTTTGAAAAGGGCTGGACAAACGCCTGTGATTTTGCTATAATCACGTTTGCTGGGTCGCCGCGCCGATATAGCTCAGCTGGTAGAGCGGCTGATTCGTAATCAGCAGGTCATGGGTCCGAGTCCCATTATCGGCTCCAGCAGATGACGAGGTGTAGCGCAGTTTGGTAGCGCGCCTGGTTCGGGACTAGGAGGCCGTGGGTTCGAGTCCCACCACTTCGACTCGCCGCAGATGCCGGAAGGTGTCTGCGGTTTTTTGTGCGCTGAAGCGGTTGGGATTGCGCCGCTGCGCTTTGATGCGGCCGGGAAAAGCGATGGAATCGCCGGTTATCACTCGCCGAACAGCGCGATGGCATTGGCGGTGGTCTGCTCCGCCAGGCGCTCGATGTCCTCCCCCCTGATTTCGGCAACGCGCCTGAGAATCAGAGGGAGGTAAGCCGGTTCATTCCGCCCGCCCTGATGCGGGGAAAGCGTCTGCCAGGGACTGTCGGTTTCCAGCAGCAGGCGATCGGCGGGGATCATTTCCGCGCAGCGCACGGCCTTTTTCGACGTGGGCCAGGTCACCACGCCGCCGATGCCGATGTACAGTCCCAGCTTCAGATAGGCCTGAGCCAGCTCCCAGCTTCCGGAAAAGCCGTGGCACACACCCTTCACTCGCCCGCCGAAGCGCTTGAGCAGGCTCAGCATGTTTTCGTGTGCGCGGATGATGTGCAGGCAGACCGGCTTGTTCAGATCCGCGGCTAAGATCAGCTGATCCTCGCACATTCTGCTCTGATTCTCCAGCGGAGGATCATCCGCCCGGCCCAGCTCCAGCCCAATCTCCCCGATCGCCCGCACTTCCCGGCGATGCAGCAGCTCCGCCAGGCGATCGATATCTCCGGCCTCCCGGGCAGCGCTCCATCTGGGATGTATGCCCACCGCGGCCCGGAGCGCAGGAAACCTCTCCGCGCACGCAGCCGCACGCAGAGAGGTTTCCATGTCATAGCCCACCACCAGCGCCCGGCGCACACCGCTTTCCGCCATGCGCTGGATCGCCTCCTCCCGGTCGGGATCAAAGATGTCCTCATCCAGGTGGCAGTGGGTATCGTAGAGTTCCATCAGCCGATCAGGGCGCCGTCAGCCATGCCGGCCTCGACGGTCATCAGCTTCAGTTCACTGTCATCCGCAGAGGCGGCGCAGAGGATCATGCCCTGGCTCTCGATGCCAGCCAGTTTGGCGGGCTTCAGGTTGGCCACCAGCACCACCTGCTTGCCCACCATTTCCTCGGGGCTGTAGTGCTGCGCGATGCCGCTGACCACCTGGCGCTCTCCGTCCGGGCCAAGGCTCAGGGTCATCTTCAGCAGCTTCTTGCTCTTTTCCACCTTCTCGCAGGTCAGCACCCGGGCCACCTGCAGCTTCACCTTGAAGAAGTCGTCCACCGCGATTTCCGCCGGATATTCCGGGGCGCTGTGACCTTTTTTGTCCTGCTTTTCCTTCTTCTCGGACTTCGGCTCCGGCTTTGCGGCAGCCGGCTCATTGCCGCTCAGGGCTTCCAGCTCTTTCTTCACATCAATGCGGGGGAAAAGCGCCTCGCCCTTGCGCACCTGCAGGCCCTCGGGCAGCGCGCCGAAGCGGGACAGGCTGTCCCAGGTGCGGAGAGCCGGGTCATTTAAACCCAGCTGCTCATAGATGCGGGCGGGGGTGGACGGCATCACAGGCTGAATCAGCACAGCCACAAAGCGCACGCACTCCGCCAGGGTCAGCAGCACATTGCCCAGCACGCCCTTCTTCTCGGGATCCTTGCAGAGCACCCAGGGCTGGGTCAGGTCGATGTACTTGTTGCACTCGCCGATGACCTTCCAGATTTCCGTCAGCGCCTGGCTGAACTGCAGCTTGTCCATCTGCTCTTCTACCAGTCCGGGCAGCTCCGCGCAGTGAGCGCGCAGGCTCTCCCCCACCGACTCCTCCGCCTGAGCGTCCCAGGCGGGTGTCACGCCGCCAAAGTACTTCTCGATCATGGCCACCGTGCGGGACACCAGATTGCCCAGGTCGTTGGCCAAGTCAGCGTTCATGCGGGTGAGGAAGGCCTCGTTGGTGTAGTTGCCGTCGGCACCGAAGGGCATCTCCCGCATCAGGTAGTAGCGCAGGGCGTCCACGCCGTAGCGGGCGACGATGGGCTGGGGATAGACTACATTGCCCTTGGATTTGCTCATCCGGTCCGCGCCGAAGAGCAGCCAGCCGTGTCCGAAGACCTGCCTGGGCAGGGGCAGGCCTAAGGCGTGCAGCATGATGGGCCAGTAGATGGTGTGGAAACGCACAATCTCCTTGCCCACCAGGTGGACGTCCGCCGGCCAGTACTTCTGGTACAGCTCGTCATGGTCGGTTCCGTAGCCCAGGGCGGTGATGTAGTTGCTCAGGGCGTCGATCCACACGTACACCGTGTGCCTGGGGTCGAAGTCCACCGGGATGCCCCACTTCACGCTGGTGCGGCTGACACACAGGTCCTGCAGGCCGGGCTTCAGGAAGTTGTTGATCATCTCATTGGCCCGCTTGGCCGGCTGGATGAAATCCGGGTGGGTCTCAATGTAATCGATCAGCCAGTCCTGATACTTGCTCATGCGGAAGAAATAGCTCTCCTCTTTCATGGGCTGGCAGGGCCGTCCGCAGTCCGGGCACACCTGCACGCCGTCCTTCTCCACCAGCTGGGTGGGGGTCCAGAAGGACTCGCAGGGAGTACAGTACATGCCCTCGTACTCGCTCTTGTAGATATCCCCCTGCTCATAAAACCGGCGGAAGATCTTCTGTACGATCTGGACATGGCGCTCCTGGCTGGTGCGGATGAAGTCATCGTAGTCGATGTTCATCAGCTTCCACAGCTCCTGGGTTTCCGCCACGATCTTGTCCACGTACTCGATGGGGGTGACCCCGGCTTCAGCGGCCTTCTTCTCGATCTTCTGGCCATGCTCATCGGTGCCGGTGAGGAAGTAGGTGTCGAAGCCCTGCATCTTCTTGAACCGGGCCATGGTGTCCGCCGCCACCGTGGTGTAGGTGTGGCCGATGGTCATGTTGCCGGAGGGATAGTAGATCGGTGTGGTGATGTAATAGGTTCCCCTGCTCATGCACATGCCTCCTGAAGATGGTCAGCGGCATCAAAAAACGCCCCTGCCAGAATTGAGGGGCGGGTTGTCCCGCGGTACCACCCTGATTTGTCGCTTTTCCTGCGCTGTAACGGACGCGAACCGCCGCAGGCTTGCTCCCCGCTCACCCGCAGAGCTCCGGGGCCATCTTCCCATATCCGGCATGGCTGCCTCTCACCTTGCGCAGCTCTCTTTGCATGCCCGCGACACCGTACTCTCCCCTTCATCGCTGACGCCACGATTATAGCGGCTCACCCCGCGCTTGTCAAGCGTCTGAAAGCGATCTCGCTTATACGGATCCTGGGGGAAGGGAAGAACTTTTCTGAAGAAGAGTTCCTATCCCTTCTCCCAGACCTCCATCCCATCTTCAAAAGACTTTTATCATTTATAGAGCATATATGGATCGGGTTCCTGCAGCGGGATCGTACAGATGGCAGCCTGAGGCTCCATGCAGATGTGCAGACCCGGAAACAGGATTGTTCTTTATCGTCGCTTTTTTCATAGGTTTGTAAGCGATTGCCCTTAAGCGATCCTCCAAGGACGCCGGCTGATTCCGTCTGTCAGAAAGCGTTCTGTTTGATTCGCAAAATCCGAACATTCATCATTTCTAATCCGTACTTCTGATGTTTAAATCTGAATTATCGTCCGTTTTGCATTGACAATGTTCGTTATTTAGGGTATAGTGACGATGGCTCAGGATGCTGAGCCGGAGAGGAAGTCGTGCTGCCATGAAAAAGGTTGGCATTATTATGGGAAGTGACAGTGACCTGCCCGTCGTCCGGAAGGCGGCGGACATGCTGGCCTCCCTGGGCATTCCCTGTGAAGCCCATGTGTATTCCGCCCACAGGACGCCCGACCAGGCCCGGGATTTCGCCCGCAGCGCCCGGGAACAGGGCTTTGGCGTGCTGATCGCGGCGGCCGGCATGGCGGCCCACCTGGCCGGAGCCATCGCGGCCAACACCACCCTGCCTGTGATCGGTATTCCCTGCCCCGGCTCCCTGCTGGACGGTTTGGATGCCCTGCTGTCCACCGTACAGATGCCCTCGGGCATTCCGGTGGCGACGGTAGCGGTGGGCGGCGGCGCTAACGCGGCACTGCTGGCCGCCCAGATTCTGGCGGTGGAGGACGCTGCGCTCGCCGCCCGGCTGGAGGAAAAGCGCCGGAAGGACGCTCAGGCGGTGCTGGGCAAGGATGCCGGCATCATGGATCGCCTGAACGCCCCCGCCTGAACCGGCCCGCCCAGCCCCCGGAACACTCAGCCCGTCCCGACCGATGTTATCCGTCAGCAAACGCGAATGATAAGGAGAGAATGACCATGGAGAAGAAGCTTGTGTACACCGGCAAGACCAAGAATGTGTATGAACTGCCCAGCGGCAACTATGAACTGCTCTTCAAGGATGACTGCACCGGCAAGGACGGCGTCTTCGATCCCGGCGAAAACAGTATCGGCCTGACCATCGACGGCGTGGGCGATGTCAACCTGCGCATGAGCATCTATTTCTTCGAGAAGATCAACGCCGCGGGCATCCGCACCCATTTCGTCAGCGCCGACCTGAGCAAGACCACCATGGAAGTGCTGCCCGCCAAGGTCTTCGGCCACGGTCTGGAAGTGATCTGCCGCTACAAAGCGGTGGGCAGCTTCATCCGCCGCTATGGCGAGTATATTGCCGAGGGCGCCGACCTCCCCGCCTATGTGGAGATGACCTTCAAGAACGACGCGAAGGGCGATCCGCTGGTCACCCGCGACGGCCTGGTGGTGCTGGGCGTGATGACCGAGAAACAGTATGACGACATCAAGACCATGACCCAGCAGATCACCCGCATTGTGGCGGACGAGATGAAGGCCCGCGGCCTGGATCTGTATGACATCAAGTTTGAGTTCGGCTATGACGCGGACGGCCAGGTGATGCTCATCGATGAAATCGCCAGCGGCAACATGCGCGTGTATAAGGACGGCAAGTACATCGATCCCATGACGCTGTCCGGGCTGTTCTTTGCCTGAAGCCCCGGTATAAAAGATTATTCAGAAGAGGAGACAGGCATGGGAGGGTTTTTCGGTATTGCCTCTAAGAAGGCCTGCATGCTCGATGTGTTCTTCGGCGTGGATTACCACAGCCACCTGGGCACCCGCAGGGCCGGCATGGCCGCATGGGACGGTGAAATCGGCCTGCAGCGGGTGATTCACAACATCGAGCACGCGCCTTTCAGAACCAAGTTTGAGCATGTGCTGGAGGAAATGCAGGGCACAGCAGCCATCGGCTGTATCTCCGACGGCGACCCGCAGCCGCTGCTCATCCGCTCCAGCCACGGCACCTACGCCCTGTGCATGGTGGGACTCATCCGGAACGCCGAATCGCTGATTCAGCAGTACCTGAGCTTCAGCGGCGGTCACTTCAACGCCATGACCAGCGGCAAGATCAATCAGACCGAGCTGCTGGGCGCGCTGATCGATCAGAAGAGCAGCTTCTGCGACGGCATCCGCTTCGCCCAGGAACAGATCGAGGGCTCCGCGTCCATCCTGATCCTGACGGATGAAGGCCACCTGATCACCGCCCGCGACCGCTTCGGACGCATTCCCGTGCAGATCGGGCGCAATGAGGATGGCTTCGCGGTGTCCTTTGAGGGCTTCGCTTATCACAAAACGGGCTATGAGGACTTCCATGAGCTGGGGCCCGGCGAGATAGTGGAGCTGACGCCAGAGGGCATGACACAGCTGGCCCCGCCCGGCATGGAGAAGAAGATCTGCTCCTTCCTGTGGAGCTATTACGGCTACCCCACCTCCACCTACGAGGGCATCAATGTGGAGGAGATGCGCTACCGCAACGGCGCGATCATGGCGGAAAACGACGCCGACGCGGGCATGGACGCGCCCATCGACTATGTGGGCGGGGTGCCCGACTCCGGCACACCCCACGCCATCGGCTACGCCAACCGCAGCGGCAAGCCTTTTGCGAGGGCTTTCATCAAGTATACCCCCACCTGGAGCCGCAGCTTCATGCCCGCCTCCCAGAAGGACAGGGACAAGATCGCCAAGATGAAGCAGATTCCCGTCAACGCGCTGATCCGCGGCAAGAACTTGCTTTTTGTGGACGATTCCATCGTGCGGGGCACCCAGCTCCGGGAGACGGTGGAGTTCCTCTATGAGAGCGGCGCGGCTTCCGTGCACATGCGCAGCGCCTGCCCGCCCATCATGTACGGCTGCAAGTACCTGAACTTCTCCCCTTCCACCTCGGACATGGAACTCATCGCGAGGAAAGTGATCATCGAGCTGGAGGGTGACGCCGGACTCACCCACCTGGACGAGTACGCCGATCGCTCCACCGAGCGCGGGCAGAAGCTCCGCCAGCGCATCTGTGAGATGCTTCACCTGGCCTCCCTGGAATTCCAGACCCTGGAAGGCGTCATCAGGGCCATCGGGCTGGACGCCTGCAATCTCTGCACTTACTGCTGGAACGGAAAGGAATGAGCGCGATGAACAACGCCTCCAGGTCTGACGCCTATGCCGCCGCCGGGGTGGACATCACCGCCGGTTACCAGGCGGTTGAACTGATGAAGAAGCACATTGCCCGCACCGCTGTGCCCGGCGTCTGCTCGGACGTGGGCGGCTTTGGCGGCCTGTTTGAGCCGGCTTTGACAGGCATCCGCAAGCCGGTGCTGGTCTCCGGCACGGACGGCGTGGGCACCAAGCTCAAAATCGCCTTCCTGATGGACCGGCACGACACCGTGGGCATCGACTGCGTGGCCATGTGCGTCAACGACATCATCTGCTGCGGCGCGAAGCCCCTTTTCTTCCTGGACTACATCGCCTGCGGCAAGAACGTGCCTGAGCGCATCGAGCAGATCGTCAAGGGCGTGTGCGACGGCTGCGTACAGGCGGGCGCCGCGCTGATCGGCGGAGAGACCGCGGAGATGCCCGGCTTCTATCCTGAGGACGAGTATGACCTGGCGGGCTTTGCCGTAGGTCTGGGCGACCGCGAAAAGCTGATCGACTCTGCTCAGATGGCGGAGGGGGACGCAGTCATCGCCCTGCCATCCTCAGGCGTGCATTCCAACGGCTTCAGCCTTGTGCGCAAGGTCTTTGACGTGGAAAACACCGACCTGCGCGCGCCGGTTGGAGCCCTGGGCGGCCAGTCTCTGGGCGAAGCTCTGCTGACCCCCACCCGCATTTACGTAAAGCCCGTGCTGAAACTGTTAGAGGAAGTGACGGTTCACGGCATCAGCCACATCACCGGCGGCGGCTTCTATGAGAACATCCCGCGCAGCATCCCCGACGGCCTCTGCGCGCAGATCGACCGCAGCGCTGTCCGCGTTCCGGCCGTCTTCAGCCTCATCGCGGAGAAGGGAGGCATCCCGGAGCGCGACATGTTCAACACCTTCAATATGGGTGTCGGCATGAGCATCATTGTTCCCGCCGACATGGCGGACAAGGCCTTGCAAGTGCTCCGGGACTGCGGCGAGGACGCGGCTGTCATCGGGCGGATTGTGCGCGGAGACGAGAAGATCAGGATCGACTGAAGCGGAGCGTTTCACATGAGCGATACAAAGGCAAGGATTGCGGTGCTGGTCTCCGGAGGCGGCACCAACCTGCAGGCGATTCTGGACGCACAGCAGCGCGGCGGGCTTCCCTCCGGCGAGGTAGCGCTGGTTATCAGCGACCGTCCCGGCGCTTACGCGCTTGAGCGCGCCAGGACGCACGGGATCCCCGCCGCCGCATTCAGCAAGAAGGAATGCGGCGGGCAGCGCGCTTTTGAGGAGCGCCTTGCGGAAGCCATTGACGGCGTCGGGGCAGAGCTGATCGTGCTGGCGGGCTTCCTGAGCATCCTCAGCGAGGACTTCACCCGCAGGTATGCGGGTCAGATCATCAACATTCACCCCAGCCTGATCCCCAGCTTCTGCGGGGCGGGCTATTACGGGCTGAAGGTGCACGAGGCCGCTCTCGCCCGGGGCGTGAAGGTCACCGGCGCCACCGTTCATTATGTCAACGAGATTCCGGACGGCGGCGAGATCATCGCCCAGAAGGCCGTGAACGTGCTTCCCGGCGACACCCCGGAGACGCTGCAGCGCCGCGTGATGGAGGAGGCCGAGTGGATTCTCCTGCCCCAGTGCGTGGAAGCGCTCTGCGCGAAGATTGTCCGGAGGCGCGGCTGAATCAGCCTGCTTATACCAGCTGAAAGGGACTGACCGTTATGAAACTCATGGTCATCGGCAGCGGCGGCCGCGAGCACGCGCTGATCCGCAGCCTCAAAAAAAACCCCACCGTCACCGAGATTTATGCCCTGCCCGGCAACGGCGGGATCGCTTCTGACGCCGTCTGTGTGGACATCGGCGCGAAGGACATTCCCGCCATTGTGCGCTTTGCGCGGGAGGCAGCGATTGATTACGCCGTCGTCGCGCCGGACGATCCGCTGGCCCTGGGCTGTGTGGACGCGCTGGAAGCCATCGGCGTGCCCTGCTTCGGCCCCCACAAGGCCGCTGCGGAAATCGAGAGCAGCAAGGTCTTCGCCAAGAATCTCATGCGGAAGTACGGCATACCCACCGCCGCCTATGAAGTCTTCAACAGTGCGGAAGCCGCCCTCTCGTACCTGGATACCGCGCCGCTGCCCACCGTCGTCAAGGCGGACGGCCTGGCCTTGGGCAAGGGTGTGATCATCGCTAAGACCCGGGAGGAAGCCCGGACCGCGGTGCGCGAGATCATGCAGGAAAAGAGATTCGGCGACAGCGGCAGCCGTGTGGTCATCGAGGAATTCCTCGAAGGGCCCGAGGTGTCCGTCCTGTGCTTCACCGACGGGAAAACCGTTGTGCCCATGGTTTCCAGCATGGATCACAAGCGCGCCGGCGACGGGGACACCGGGCTGAACACCGGCGGCATGGGCACCATCGCGCCCAATCCGTATTACACGCCTGAGGTGGCGGAGAGGTGCATGCGGGAAATCTTCCTGCCCACCATCCGCGCCATGAAGCAGGAAGGCCGGGAGTTCCGGGGCTGCCTGTACTTCGGCCTGATGATCACTTTTGACGGCCCCAAGGTCATCGAGTACAACTGCCGCTTCGGCGATCCCGAGACGCAGGTGGTGCTTCCGCTGCTGGACAGCGACCTGCTGACCGTGATGCAGGCCGTGACGGAAGGCCGCCTCGCGGACTGCCCCGTGCGCTTCCGGGACGCCCACGCCTGCTGTGTAATCTTGGCCTCCGCCGGATATCCGGAGCACTATGAAAAGGGCCTCCCCATCAGCATCCCGGAGGACGTGCTTCCTCACGTGTATGTGGCCGGCGCGGCGCTCAGGGATGGGCAGCTGGTGACCGGCGGCGGGCGTGTGCTGGGGGTGACGGCTGTGGCGGACACCCTGCTGGAAGCCATCGGGGAAGCCTATCGCATGGCGGATCAAATCACCTTTGAAAACCGTTATTGCCGCAGGGATATCGGCCAGCGGGCGCTGCAGGCCAAGCAGAACTGATTCTATTCGCTGATCTATCGCTGATAAATGAGGAGCTTCGCATGGTATACCGAGTGTTCGTGGAAAAGAAACCCGGCCTGGACAACGAGGCGAGGGCGCTGCTGAACGACGCCAGGAGTCTGCTGAGCATCAGCGGGCTCGAAAAGGTCAGGCTGCTGAACCGCTACGACGCCGAGCGCATCGACCCGGAGCTGTTTCAGTACGCTGTCCGGACGGTGTTCTCCGAGCCGCAGCTGGACATCGTCTATGACGCGGTGGACACGGAGGGCGCTGCTGCCTTTGCTGTTGAATACCTGCCCGGTCAGTTCGACCAGCGGGCGGACTCCGCCGCGCAGTGCATCCAGATCATCAGCCGGGGCGAGCGCCCCCTGGTTCGCAGCGCCAGGCTGTACCTGCTCTACGGCGAACTGACAGAGGCTGAGATCGCTGAGATTCAGAAGTACGTCGTCAATCCGGTGGAATCCCGCCTGGCCTCCCTCGATAAGCCGGAGACCCTGGCCGCGGCGTACGCCGTGCCCGCAGACGTGGCGGTGCTGGAGGGCTTCCGCAGCCTGGACCGGGAGGGCCTCGAGCGCTTTGTCGCCCAGTATGGCCTGGCCATGGACACCGACGACATCGCCTTCTGCCAGGCCTATTTCCGCAGCGAGGAACGGGATCCGACCATCACCGAGATCCGCATGCTGGACACCTACTGGAGCGACCACTGCCGCCACACCACCTTCCTGACGGAAATTGACGCGGTGACCTTTGCCGATCCCCTGCTGGAAAAGGCGTATCAGCACTATCTCGAGGTGCGCCGGGAGCTGGGGCGAACCAAGCCGGTCTGCCTGATGGATATCGCCACCCTCGCCGTCCGCGCCCTGAAAGCCCAGGGCAGGCTCCCCAGACTCGACGAGAGCGAGGAAATCAACGCCTGCACCGTGAAGATCGAGGTGGAGGTGGACGGCAGGAAGGAGCCCTGGCTGCTCCTGTTCAAGAACGAGACCCACAATCATCCCACGGAGATCGAACCTTTCGGCGGCGCGGCGACCTGCATCGGCGGCGCGATCCGCGATCCCCTCAGCGGCCGGGCCTATGTGTACGGTGCCATGCGGCTGACCGGCGCAGCTGACCCCACCGTGCCTGTCTCCGAGACGATTCCCGGCAAGCTGCCCCAGCGCAAGCTTGTGACCACCGCCGCGGCGGGCTATTCCTCCTACGGCAACCAGATCGGCCTGGCCACCGGCATTGTGGATGAAATCTACCATCCCGGCTACGCGGCCAAGCACATGGAAATCGGCGCGGTTATCGCGGCTGCCCCGGCTGAAAACGTCCGCCGCGAGCAGCCCCTGCCCGGCGATGTCGTGATCCTGCTGGGCGGCAGCACCGGCCGTGACGGCATCGGCGGCGCCACCGGCTCCTCCAAGGCGCACAACGCCCACTCGGTGGAGACCTGCGGCGCGGAGGTGCAGAAGGGCAACGCGCCTGAAGAGCGCAAGCTCCAGCGTCTCTTCCGCAGCCGGGAAGCCTGCCGGATGATCAAGCGCTGCAACGACTTTGGCGCGGGCGGCGTCTCGGTGGCCATCGGCGAACTGGCGGATGGCCTGGACATCGACCTGAACGCCGTGCCCCGCAAGTATGAGGGTCTGGACGGCACCGAGCTGGCGATCTCTGAGAGCCAGGAGCGCATGGCCGTGGTGGTCAGCCCGGAGGACGTACCCGCCTTCCTGAAGCTGGCCGAGGGTGAAAACCTACAGGCCTGCCCGGTGGCCCGCGTGACCGAAGAAAAGCGGCTGGTGATGCGCTGGCGCGGCAAGACCATCGTCAACATCAGCCGGGATTTCCTCAATTCCAACGGCGCGCCCAAGCACATCACCGTCACCCCCGCCGCGCCGGAAAGCTTCACCGATGAGGAAAAGGACAGCTTCACCGGCATGATGCAGCGCACCGCCGGTGACCTCAACCTCTGCTCCCGCCGCGGCCTGAGCGAGCGCTTTGACTCCACCATCGGCGCGGGCACTGTGCTCATGCCCTTCGGCGGCAGGAACCAGCTGACCCCCATCCAGGCCATGGTGCAGAAAGTCAGCGTTGAGCGCGGCCACACCGATGACTGCTCCCTGATGGCCTGGGGCTACAATCCGCGCATCAGTGAAAAGAGCCCCTATCACGGCGCGTACATGGCCGTGGTGGAGTCTGTCAGCCGTCTGATGGCCACCGGCGCGTCCTTCAAGGATGTCTACCTGACCTTCCAGGAATACTTCGAGAAGCCCGGACGGGATGGCCGCCGCTGGGGCAAGCCCCTGTCTGCCCTCCTGGGCGCCTTTGAGGCCCAGATGCAGCTGGGCATCGGCGCGATCGGCGGCAAGGACTCCATGAGCGGCTCCTTCGAGCAGCTGGACGTGCCGCCCACCCTGGTGTCCTTTGCGGTGACCACCGCGAAAACCGGCGCGATCGTCTCCCCCGAGCTGAAAAAGGCCGGCAGCAAGCTGGTGCTGATTCACACGCAAACCGACGCTGACGGACTGCCGGAGACCCAGAGCCTGCTCGCCTCCTTTGAGACCGTCGACCGCCTCCTGCACGCTGAAAAGGCGGCCCTCAGCTGCTATACCCCCGGCATGGGCGGCATCGCGGAAGCGGTCATGAAGATGGCCTTCGGCAACGGGCTGGGCGTGCGCTTTGACAGCAGCCTGACCCCTGACGACCTCTCCCGCTTCCGCTGCGGCGACTTCCTGCTGGAAGTGGAGGGCGACCACCCCGAGGGGGAAGTCATCGGTGAAGTGACCGCGGAGGCAGCGCTCTCCCTGGGCAATGAAAGCGTCTCCCTGAGCGAGCTCCGCGCCCTCTGGGAAGGCCGTCTCGAGGACGTCTACCCCACTGGGATGAACGCGCCCTCCGACGCGGTGGAAGCCTTCAGCCACAGCTGCGCCGCCTGGCCGGCTCCCCATGTGAAGACCGCGAAGCCGCTGGTGCTGATTCCCTCCTTCCCCGGCACCAACTGCGAGTATGACAGCGCCAAGGCCGTACGCGACGCCGGCGCGGAAGCCCGGATCATGGTGGTCAACAACCTGACCCAGGAGGGCATCGCCCGCAGTGTGGACGCCTTTGCCGACGCGCTGCGCGAGGCGCAGATCGTATTCATCCCCGGCGGTTTCAGCGGCGGCGACGAGCCCGACGGCAGCGCCAAGTTCATCACGGCCTTCTTCCGCAATGAGGCGGTCAAGGCGGGCGTGACCGAACTGCTGGACAGGCGTGACGGCCTGATGTGCGGCATCTGCAACGGCTTCCAGGCGCTCATCAAGCTGGGTCTGGTGCCCTATGGAAAGATCATCGACACCGACGAGCACTGCCCGACCCTCACCTTCAACACCATCGGCCGCCACCAGAGCCGCATTGTGCGCACCCGTGTGGCCAGCAATCTGAGTCCCTGGCTGCGCTTTACCGAAGTGGGTCAGGTCTTCAGCGTGCCCATCAGCCACGGCGAAGGCCGTTTCATGGCGGATGAGGCGCTGATCCGCGAGCTGGCCGCCAGGGGACAGATCGCAACCCAGTATGTGGATCTGGACAGCATACCGACCATGGATCTCCGCTTCAATCCCAACGGCAGTCTCTTCGCCATCGAGGGCATCACCAGCCCCGACGGCCGCGTCTTCGGAAAGATGGGGCACAGCGAGCGCGTCGGCTCCGGCCTGTACCACAATGTGCCCGGCCTGTACGACATCCGCATGTTTGAAGCCGCGGTGCGGTATTTCAGCTGAGCTCTCTGCCGCTGACCTTCCCGTATGCAAAGCGCACGTCTCCGGGCGTGCGTTTTTTGCCGGCTTTCCGCAGATGGAGTGATTCTCCGCGCCGCCTTCACTGCGTGATTGACATTCAACCGCGGCAGTGTATAATGGATGATGGATTTCAGAAAAATACACAGCAGCATGGCCGGCGTGCCATGCAGATGGGGGGATGTCTCATGGGCATGAATCAGGTGCCGGAAGTCCGCCGTCTCGAAGGCGGGATTGCCGCCTGGGGCTGGCATTTTGACAGCTTTCAGGTGAAGGTGCTGGTGCCGCCGCCTCAGCCGCTGGCGGACCTGGTGAATTTCGGCTTCAAGGCACCCTACCTGCTGGTGTTCGAGGATAAGGAGCAGACCGAGGAAGAGGCCCTGCGCTATGCGCGGGAGGAAGGCTTGCTGGCCCTGGCCCAGGAGTACTCAGGCTCGGTGGTTTTCGTCCGCCCCAACGGCGAGGGCGGCTGGAGCCAGGCCCCAGACACGCTTTACGCCGACATCATCGCGGAATCCCGCATCCAGCAGTACTATAGGGACGGCATCATCTTCAGCCGGGAGCGCTTCACCCGGGAATGGGGCGACCGCTTCATCCGGGGCGCCATCTTCCGCGTCTGCCTTTACGGCTCGGGCGAAGCCGCTGACTACATCGCGGAGCACTGCCTCAAAACACTGCACGGACTGTACCTCTGGGGGCCCGGGGAGATCACGCCCCTGGCGGTGACCCTCGCCGGATTGAGCGTCATCCCCCAGCCGGAGCGCCGGGATATCCTGACCGTGTCCGTCGGCAACAGCCCGGAGGTCAACGCCGCCCTGCAGGCCGGCTGCGATCATCTGCGCATCCGGGAGAAGGCGGATCATCAGCGGGATTATGAAACCTTCTTCGGCCATTACAAGCGCTGGTGTGGCACGCTGGAGGAGGAGCCCGATTTTGAGGCCCTCGGCATGGCGGAGGAAGCCGGCTGCGTCACCGTGGCTACATCAAGGGACAACCGCGGAGACGACGCGGGCACTGAAACGCACCGGATCGGCTACATCGCTTACTACCGCAGAAACCTGTTTGACCATGGGCCTGTTCCGCTGGTTTTGGCCTTCCACGGGGGCGGCGACTCCGCCCTGCACATCGCTCACGTCTCCGGCTGGTGGCGCGTCGCTTACCGGCACGACTTCCTGCTGGTGGCGGTGGAGAACCACCTGAACAGCACCGCGTCCGAGACCATCGCGCTGATTGAGCATCTACGGCAGAAGTACCCCATCGACAGCCGGCGCATCTATGCCAGCGGCTTCTCCATGGGCGGCTGCAAGTGCTGGGATCTGTACCAGGAGTATCCGCAGGTCTTCGCGGCGCTCGCGCCCATGTGCGCCACCTTTGAGGTGGGGCTGAACGTCTACGGGCAGATCGCGCCTGTGCCCATCAACCGGAATGTGCCTGTGCCGCTGTTCTATGTGGGCGGCGAGCAGTCTCCCCTGCCGGAGCTTCCCTTCCAGGGCGAAAAGTGCGTGGACAGGGTGCGCTATGTGTTTGAGGTGAACCGGCTGAAGGCGCAATACAAAGCGCAGTACGCTGAGCGCGACACCTGGGAGGAGCGCGTCTGGGGCGTGCGCGGCGACCGCATGGAAAGTTTTTATGATGAATCGCGCCATGATACGCTGACCGTGCATTTCTTTGAGAGCGAGGACGGCGTGACCCGGACGGCCTTTGCCAGCGTCCGCGGTCAGGCCCACGAATGCCGGGAGCATTCCTGCGAACAGGCCTGGCAGTTCATGTCTCGCTTCATCCGTTAACCAATCGTCAGAACCACCGGCCACAGTTTTGATGGCCGCTACCCACATTGAAAGGAGACTGCCCATGAGCGAACCCGCCGTCAACTGCTGCCCGGAGAAGGGCCCCATCACCGAGGAACTGCTGGAGCGCATGAACAGATGGTTCCGCGCCGCCAACTACCTCTCCGCCGGCCAGCTCTACCTGCTGGAGAACCCGCTGCTCCGCAAGCCGCTGACCCTGAATATGATCAAGAAGAAGATCGTCGGCCACTGGGGCACTGTGCCCGGACAAAACTTTGTGTTCGTGCACATGAACCGCGCCATCAAGCGCTACGATCTGGATCTGATCCTGCTCTCCGGCCCCGGGCACGGCGGCAACTTCTTCATTGCCAACGATTACCTGGATGGCACCTACTCCGAAGTCTATCCCAACATCTCCGAAGATGAGGCCGGCATGGCCAAGCTGTTCAAGCAGTTTTCCTTCCCCGGCGGCGTTCCCTCCCACTGCGCGCCGGAAACACCCGGCTCCATCAATGAAGGCGGCGAGCTGGGCTACGGCATCGCCCATGCCTTTGGCGCGGTGTTCGACAATCCCGGTCTCATCGCTGCGGTGACCGTGGGCGACGGCGAGGCGGAGACCGGCCCGCTGGCCACCTCCTGGCAGTCCAACAAGTTCCTGAATCCCGTCAGCGATGGCGCTGTGCTGCCCATCCTACACCTGAACGGATACAAGATCGCCAACCCGACGGTCTTCGCCCGGATGAGCCATCAGGAGATCGTCGACTTCTTCCACGGCTGCGGCTGGGAGCCCTATTTCGTGGAGGGCGATGAGCCTATGGACATGCACCGCAAGATGGCGAAAGCCGTTGACGCGGTCATCGAGCGCATCCAGGCCATCCAGAAGCACGCCCGGGACAACGGCGACAGCACCCGCCCGGTCTGGCCCATGATCGTTCTGCGCACGCCCAAGGGCTGGACGGGTCCGAAGGAAGTGGACGGCCAGCGCATCGAGGGCAACTTCCTGGCCCACCAGGTGCCCATCTCCATGTCTAAGCCTGAGGAGCATCTCAAAATTCTCGAGGACTGGCTCCGCTCCTATCACCCCGAAGAGCTCTTTGACGAGGAAGGCCGCGTCCTGCCCGATATCAAGGCGCTCTCCCCCGTGGGCAACGCCCGCATCGGCGCGAATCCCCACGCCAACGGCGGCCTGCTGCTCCGCGACCTGCGCCTGCCGGACTTCCGCGATTACGCCTTTGACACCCAGGGTCACGGCGAGCTGGAAGGCCAGGACATGATCGAGCTGGGCAAGTTCGTGCGGGACATCTTCCGTCTGAATCAGGAAGCCCGGAACTTCCGCATCTTCGGGCCGGACGAGACCAATTCCAACCGGCTGAACGCGGTATTTGATGTGGAAAACCGCAGCTGGAACGCCGAACGCTATGACACGGACGACCATCTGGCCGCGGATGGCCGCGTGATGGACTCCATGCTCAGCGAGCATATGTGCGAGGGCTGGCTGGAGGGCTACCTGCTCACGGGGCGCCACGGCTTCTTCGCCACCTACGAGGCCTTCGCCCGCATCATTGACTCCATGGCCGCCCAGCATGCCAAGTGGCTGAAGGTCTGCAACCAGCTGCCCTGGCGCGAAGAGCTGGCCTCCCTCAACCTGATCATGGCCTCCACGGTCTGGCAGCAGGATCACAACGGGTTCACCCATCAGGATCCCGGCTTCATGGATCATATCGCCAACAAAAAAGCCGACGTGGTGCGGCTGTATCTGCCCCCGGATGCCAACTGCCTGCTGTCCACCTTTGACCACTGCATACGCTCCCGGAATTATGTCAACGTGATCGTGGCCTCCAAGCATCCCCGCCCCCAGTGGCTCTCCATGCACGAGGCCATCAAGCACTGCACCCAGGGCATCGGCATCTGGGACTGGGCCAGCAACGACCAGGGTCAGGAGCCGGACATCGTCTTCGCCTGCGCCGGCGAGACGCCCACTCTGGAGGCGCTGGCGGCCGTGTCCATCCTCAACAGCGAGCTGCCGGACATCCGTATCCGCTTCATCAACGTGGTTGACCTCTTCAAGCTCCAGCCCGCGACCGAGCATCCCCACGGCCTGACTGACGCGGAGTACGACATCCTCTTCACCCAGGACAAGCCGGTGGTCTTCGCCTTCCACGGCTATTCCTCCCTGGTGCATGAGCTGACCTACCGCCGCCACAACAACCGCCTGATGCACGTCCGCGGCTACAAGGAGGAGGGCACCATCACCACGCCCTTTGACGTGCGGGTGCAGAACAATGTCGACCGCTTCCACCTGGTGCAGGAAGCCATCAAGTATCTGCCGCAGCTGGGCAACCGCGGCGCGTACCTCTACCAGCGCATGAGCGACAAGCTGGTGGAGCACAAGCAGTACATCCACGAGTTCGGCGAGGATCTGCCCGAGGTGGCCGGCTGGAAGTGGCGCAGATAAGCTGCGGATGCCGGCGGAGGAACCGTAATGACAAGACTGGAGAGAATCGCGCATTTTGAACAGGTGCTGGATCAGGCCGCAGCAGCGGCCCGGCAGCTGGAAAACGCGCTGGACACCTATGACAGCCTGAAGGATGACCTGAAGGCGCTGGAGCAGTACTACATCGGCCTGGAATGGATGGAGGATTACGCGGCGGATGAAGCCGGCCTCCTCCCCGCCGGGATGAAGCGGGGCGTCCTCTCCCAGGACGGCATCGACGACCTGCTGAACCGCATCCAGGAACTGCGTGTCCGGATGGGCGCGGCAGGGAACTGATTTCAGACCATATCAAAAGTGCGCTGTGCGCGGGTCCTGAGACCTGTGGCAGCGCGCTCTTTTTATTTCACCCATTCTGTCGGATTCTTCTCCCTCAGCAGTCGGGCCAGAGCGGCTTCAAACGCTTTCAGCTCAGGGTTGTCCAGGCTGATGAGCCCAAGGGTGCGGAAGAGGCCGCCTTCCCGGAGCCTGTAATAAACGGGCCGGTTGGCGGGAGCGCACAGCATCGCCGTCACCGCCGGGACAAAGGCCAGGCCGATCCCCTGAAAGGCCATGGCGTTGGCGGCCTCCGTACTGTACCCGGTGATCGCTCCCCGGGGCGCAAAGCCCGCGCGCTGGGTTTCAGAGACGACGATGCGCTGAATCCGTCTGTCCTCCGGGTACATGATGAAGGGCTCGTCGCGGCAGATGCGCAGGTCGGCCACGGGATAGGCTGAGCCGCTGTCCGGTTGCCGCGGAAACTTTTCGATGAGCGCAGAGCCAGGCGGCACCGCCAGGAAGATTTCCTCCTGGGCGATCGGTTCCGCGATCACCCGGTCGCTGAAGGGCTCAACCGCCAGCGCAACCTCCATTTCCCCGTTCTCCACCATTCGGCTCATGCCATGGCTGAAGCCCTCGAGGATGTGGATGTGAATGTTCGGAAAGAGCGTCTGCAGGCGGGCCAGCGTGTCGGTCAGGTAATACCGCTGATAGGTGGGCGCCGCGCCGATGCGCACCGTGTGCGGCTTCCGGTCTTTCAGCGCCTCCAGACGGGCGTAGGTGCGCTTCTCATCGTCCAGCATCCCCCGCCCTTCCTCCACCATGATCCGCCCGGCTTCCGTCAGGCGCAGCTGTCCCTTTTCCCGCACAAACACCGGCATCCCGATATCCTGCTCGAAGCGCTGAATGGACTGGCTCAGCGCAGGCTGGCTCACAAAGAGTTCGGCAGCCGCCCGGGTAAAGCTGCCCGTCTCGGCAACCTTGACGATATACCGGATCGTGGACAAACGCAAGGGAACACCTCCCAATCAGCATGCCATTCGCATCGTACGATTCCTTCGATTCCATTATAACATAATCTTATGAGATTATTCAAGATTAATATTGTACAAAACCGATATTATCTCGTATGATTTTTTCAGCTATATCCCGCATGCGGTTGCCTTGTGAACCTGTCCGACTGACGCAAGGGAGGATGGAGCATATGACTGCCAGACAGACTCTGACTGAAAAGCTGCTGAGCGCGCATCTGATTTCAGGTGAGATGACTGCAGGCGCGCTGTGCCGCTTCCGGGTGGACAGCGTCCTGTTTCACGACATGTCCGGCATCCTCGCGCTGATGGCCTATGACGCCATGGAGCAGAAGCGGGCGGGTGTTGCGCTGCCCCTGGTTTTCACGGATCACAACCTGGTGGGCATGGACGCCCAGACCGCGGGGGATCAGGCCTTTGTGAAGAGCTGCGCCAGGGCTTTCGGCCTGAAGTATTCCCGCCCCGGCAACGGCGTCTGCCACAGCCTGGTGGCCGAGGATTATGCCCGGCCGGGGCTGCTGCTCATCGGCGCGGACAGCCATACCGCCACCTGCGGCGCGCTGGGCATGCTCGGCATCGGCCTGGGCGGGATGGAAGCAGCCACCGCCATGACCGGCAAGCCCTTTCCCCTGCGGGTGCCGAAGGTCATCGGCGTGCACCTGGCCGGTCGGCTGAAGCCGGGCGTCAGCGCAATGGATATCGCCCTGACCCTGCTGGCGAAAATGACCATCAAAGGCGCGGTCAACGCGGTGCTGGAATACACCGGCGAGGGCACTGCCGCCCTGACCGTGCCCCAGCGGCTGACGCTGGCCAACTTAGGGGCGGAGATGGGCGCTACCAGCTCCCTCTTTCCCTCGGACGCGCAGGTGGATGCCTGGCTGAAGGCCCAGGGCCGGCCTGAGGCCTACACCCCGCTGGCGGCTGACGAGGGTGCGGCCTACGCGCAAACCGTTCCGCTCAATTTGTCTGAGGTTGAACCCATGGTGGCCCTGCCCGGCCGGCCGGACCGAGGTGTGCCCATCCGCGCCGCCGAGCCCGTGTCTTTCAGCCAGGTGTTCATCGGCAGCTGCGCCAACGGCAGCTATGAGAGTCTGGTTCGGGCGGCGCAGGTGCTGAAGGGGCGGCATGTGGCAGACAATACGGAGCTGCTGGTCGCCTGCGGCAGCCGGAGGGTTTACCGGCAGCTGCTCCGGGACGGTTATGTGGACATCTTTCTGGACGCCGGCGCACGGCTGCTGGAGAGCGGCTGCGGCCCCTGCATGGGCATCGGCCAGGCCCCGACCCCGGGCGCTCATGTGCTGCGCACCACCAACCGCAATTTCCCCGGCCGCAGCGGCACCAGGGACGCTGAAATCTATCTGGCCAGCCCGGAGACGGCGGCGGCTTCCGCCGTCACAGGCCGCCTGACCGCGGTCTCGGAGCTGTTGGATCCGGCGGAGATGGACGCGCTTCCGCCCCTCCCGGAGAAAAGCGGCTTTGACGGGCTCTACCTTCC
The DNA here is from genome assembly GCA_017534885.1 of Clostridia bacterium. GTDB lineage: Bacteria > Bacillota > Clostridia > Christensenellales > Aristaeellaceae > RUG11272. The sequence continues at coordinate 29,187 of JAFXVR010000038.1, forward strand.
TTATGATCAGACCTGGACAGGAGAGGACAGGCCGGTCTACACCGCCAGCATTCGCCCGATTCCCACTGGCGAGCCCCTGCCGGACGCGCTTCGCCTGCCCGTATCCCTGAAGGCGGGAGACGGCATCAGCACCGACGACATCGTGCCCGGCGTGCCCCAGGCGCTGGCGCTCAGGGCCAACATCCCCGAGTTGGCGAAATATCTGTTCCACTATCTGGATGAGGGCTTTGCCGGCCGCGCTGCCGGGCTGGGCACCAGCATGATCGTGGCCGGAGAGGACTATGCCCAGGGCTCCAGCCGGGAACACGCGGCCGCCGGCTGCCTGGCCCTTGGCGTGCGGGCGGTGCTGGTGAAGTCGATTCACCGCATTCACCGGGCCAATCTCATCAACTACGGGATCCTGCCGCTGCTCTTTGACCGGGCGGAGGATGACAGCCTGATTCAGCAGGGCGATGTCCTCAGCCTGACGGGCATCCACGAAGGCATGCGAAGCGGACATCTGCTGATTCACAATGATACCAATGGCGCGGAGATCTCCTGCCATACCGACCTGAACAGCCATGAAGCGCAGCTGCTGCGCATGGGTGGACTGCTGCGCAGCGCAAGGAGGGAAAGCAAATGACCCAGCCGATGAACCTGATCGAAAAGATTCTGGCTCCCCATGTGCTCTCCGGAGATATGCGGCCGGGCCAGCCCCTCTCCCTGCGGGTGGAGCAGACCCTGACCCAGGACGCTCTGGGCATGATTGCCTACCTGGCCTTTGAGTTCCTCGGCCTCCCGGCTGTGCAGACGGAGCTTTCCGTCAGCTACATGGATCACAACCTGCTCTACACCGATTTCCGCAATCCGGATGACCACGCCTATCTGATGAGCGTCGCTCGGAAGTACGGCATTGTGGTCTCCAGAGCCGGCAACGGCATCTGCCATTCCGTGCACCTGGCACGGTTTGCCAAGCCTGGCAAGCTGGTCATCGGCACAGACAGCCACACGCCCAGCGCCGGCGCTTTAGGCATGATCGGCATCGGGGCGGGCGGCATGGAGGTGGCCGCGGTCATGGCGGGCGAACCCCTGTCCCTGGCCATGCCGGAGGTGGTCCGAATCGAGCTGACGGGGAAGCTCCGGCCGGGCGTCAACGCCAAGGACATCGCCCTGGAAATCCTCAGGCGCTTCGGGGTGAAGGGCGGCCTCGGCCTGGCCTTTGAATTCGGGGGTGAAGGACTTGAAACCCTGAGCGTGCCCGAGCGCATGACCCTCACCAACTTAGCCGTGGAGACCGGCGCCACCACCAGCGTATGTCCCGTGGATGAAGAAGCCCGGCGTTTTCTCCGCGCCCAGGGCCGGGAAGCGGATTTCGTTCCGCTCACCGCCGATCCCGATGCGGCCTACGCCCAGACCGTCACCATCGATCTGGGCGCGCTGGAGCCCCTGCTGGCCCTGCCGCACCAGCCGGACAAGGTGGTGCCAGTGCGGGAAGCCGAGCCCGTTCAGGTGGATCAGGTCTTCATCGGCAGCTGCACCAACAGCTCCTTCAGCGACATGATGAAAGCGGCCCGGATCCTGCGCGGCCGTCATATCGACCCTTCAGTCAGCCTGATCGTCACGCCGGGCACGAGGCAAAACTATCTGGCCCTGCTGGAGAGCGGTGCGGTCGAAACCTTCGTGCGGGCCGGAGCGCGGGTGCTGGAATGCGGCTGCGGCCCCTGTGTGGGCATGGGGCAGGCGGTGCGCACCGGCGGCGTGAGCCTGCGCACGGTCAACCGGAATTTCAAGGGGCGCTGCGGCACCAAGGAATCCAGCGTGTATATCGCCAGTCCGGAAACCGCCGCCTTCACCGCTTTAGCCGGACACCTCGCCTGGGGACTGGAGGGTTTCGATCCCGCCTGCCTGCAGGACATCCGCGAGCCGGAGCGCTATGACACCGATGACAGCCTGATCCTCTGCCACCCGGAGCCGGACAGGGACGTCAAAATCGTCCGCGGGCCCAACATCCGGGAGATTCCCCTGGGCGATCCCTTGCCGGACAGCCTGACCGCCACAGTGGCCATCCGATTGGGCGACAATGTCTCCACCGACGACATCGCCCCCTCCGGCGCAAAGAACGTGGCCAACCGCGCCAACATTGAGGAGGTCTCCAAATCCACTTTCGAGCGCATTGATCCGGATTTCTGGAAACGGGCACTGGCGCTCGGGAACTCGGTCATCGTGGCGGGAGTCAACTACGGACAGGGATCCAGCCGGGAACACGCGGCGCTGATGCCCCGGTATCTGGGGGTGCGCGCTGTCATCGCCCGCGGCTTTGCCCGCATCCACCGCGCCAACCTGATCAACTTCGGCATTCTCCCCCTCGAGTGCGCCGACGAATCCCTCTTCAGCCCCGGCGATCAGCTTCTCCTGTCCGGCCTGCTCCGGTCCGGTGAGAGAGGCGCCGTCACCCTGCGCTGCCTGACCATCGGCCAGTCCCTCGAACTGTCTCTGCGGCTGTCGCCCTACGAATGGGCGGTGGTGAAGGCCGGCGGGCTGCTGCCCTACATACGGGCGAAGCGTCAGCTATAACAAAAAGTTATCAACTCATTCAAATTAAATATTGTACAAATCCTATGATCTATGAAATAATGCAGGTGGACGAAAAAACAGGCACCGATCAATCAGCTGACTCGCTCCCACCCCGAAACGCTCACATCGCCGAGGTGACGATGTGTCGCTATAAAAAGAAAGGAAGATGACTCATGAAGAAGATCCTCGCCCTGATCCTGACCCTCGTGCTGACCTTCGCGTTCGCTTCCACTGCCCTGGCTGCCTTCCCGGAGAAGGAAGTCACCATCGTGGTGCCCTTCGCAGCCGGCGGCAACGTCGACCTGTGCTGCCGCATCATCGCGGATGAGATGACCAAGATCCTGGGCCAGCAGGTCATCGTGGATGACCGTCCCGGCGGCGGCGCCATCATCGGCCAGACCTACGCCCTGGGCCAGCCCGCTGACGGCTACACCATGCTGGCGCTGACCTCCTCCTTCGTGACCAACATTCTCTCCGGCGACACCGACTTCGGCATGGAGAACGCCACCGCCATCGGCCAGTTCTGCTTCGACCCTGAGATCGTGGTCGTCGGCGTGGATTCCGGCATCACCACCATCGACGAGTTCATGGCTGCCGCTAAGGCCGGCGCCCTGACCAACTCCACCCCCGGCTTCTCCACCTCCCACCACATCGCCAGCCTGATTCTGACCGAGACCTTCGGCCTGACGCCCTTCGCCTACATGCACACCGACGGTTCCGCTGAGCAGGTGGTACAGCTGGCCGGCGGCCACGCCCAGTGCGGCATGACCACCTACGGCGGCGCGGCCACCCTGATCGCTGAAGGCAAGATCATTCCCCTGGCCGTGTGCAATTCCGAGCGTCATCAGGCGCTGCCGGACGTCCCCACCATGGCTGAGTGCGGCTATGACTTCGTCTACGGTGCCTATCGCGGCTTCGCCGTGCCCGCCGGCACGCCCGAGGACGTGGTGAACACCCTGTCCGACGCGCTGAAGCAGGCCATGGAGTCTGAGGCGGTCATCAAGGCCTTCAACGACAGCGGCTTCCCGATCATGTATCTGAACGCCGCCGATTACCAGAAGATGCTGGACGAAGACTACAAGAACATGGAAGCGATCTACTACCTGCTGGACGAAGAGTAATCAGACGCTCCATCGGAGGGGGCGGAGGTTATTCCGCAAGGAGCCTTCGCCCCTTCGCTGTCCCTGTCATTTGCATTCAAAGTGAAATGGAGGAGAGCGCGCTATGCCAAAAAAGGATATCGGTTTAGGCGTCGTCTCAGTCGGCTTCGGTGCATGGATACTCTATTATACTGCCGAAAACATCAAGAAGAAATCGGCCTTCTGGCCCAACATCATCGGCTGGGGCATCATCGCCCTTGGTGTGGTGATCCTGGCGATCGGCGTCTTCAACTTCATCAAGGAAAAGAAGGCGAATGGCGGCCAGGCCGAAAAGAAGGCAGTGGACAAAAAAGCTGAGCTGAACAAGTACCTGAAGGTGGCCGCCGTGGTTGGCCTGCTGGTGGTTTTCTACTTCGTGTTCCAGTACGTCAGCTACATCCTGGCCACGGTCATCCTGATGATCGGCACCAGCTTCATCCTCGGCTACCGCAACTGGAAGATCATGATTCCCACGGCGCTGATCCTGTCGGTGCTGCTGTACGTTACCTTTACCCAGGTCTTTCATGTACACTTCCCGGGCCCATTCTATTGATGAGGAAAGGTGAAAAGATATGCTGCAGAACATAGCGGCTGGCTTCGCGGCGCTGTTCACCTGGGAAAACATCCTTTTCCTGGTGATGGGCACGCTGGTAGGCCTGATCATCGGTGCCCTGCCCGGTCTGACGGGCAACATGGCCATCGCCCTGATGGTTCCCATCACCTATACCATGAGCGCCACCACCGGCCTGGTCTTCCTGACCTCCATCTACTGCTCCTCCATCTTCGGCGGCTCGATCTCAGCCATCCTGCTGGGCATACCGGGCACCATATCCTCCTTTGCCACCACATTGGATGGGTATCCGATGGCCAAACAAGGCAAGGCCGGCATGGCGCTGGGCATCTCCACCATCTCCAGCGTGTTCGGCGGCCTGTTCAGCGCCATCGTGCTGATGTTCCTGACCACTGTGCTGGCTGAGTTTGCCCTGAAGTTCGGCCCCGCCGAATACTTCGCCGTGGCCGTTCTGGGCTTGAGCTGCATCGCCTCCATCGGCGGCAAGTCCATCACCAAGGGTCTGCTGTCCGGCTTCATCGGCCTGTTCTTCGCCGTCATCGGACAGGATCCGCAGCGCGGCACCAAGCGCTTCGTTTTTGACATCCACCTGCTGGGCGGCGTAACGCTTGTCGCGGCTTTGATCGGCATCTTCGGCGTCATCTCCGTGCTGAAGAATGCGGAGAAGAAGTCCAAGGAGACCGGCCCCATCCCTGAAGTGGACAAGGTCTGGATCGGCTGGAAGATGTGCAGAAAGCTGCTGCCCACCTGGCTGCGCGGCTCCATCATCGGCACCATCATCGGCATCATACCCGGCGCCGGCACCAATGTGGCCACCTTCCTGGCCTATGACACCGAGAACAAGTTCAACCGCTCAGAGCCCAAGTTCGGCGAAGGCAATCCCAAGGGCGTCGCCGCGCCTGAAGCCGCCAACAACGGCGTCACCGGCGGCTCCATGGTGCCCCTGCTGGCCTTAGGCGTGCCAGGCAACGCGACTTCGGCCCTCTTCTTGGGCGCGCTGCTGCTCAAGGGCCTGACCACCGGCCCCGTACTCTTCACCGAGCACGCGGACGTGGCTTACTCCCTCTTCTTAGCCTTCTTCTTTGCCAACGTGGTGATGGCGCCTCTGGGTCTGTTCATCCTGCGCTACATGAAGAAGATTCTCTCCATCCCGGAATCCCTGCTGGGCGGCATCATCCTGGCCTTCTGCATGACCGGTGTGTTCTCCATCTCCTCCAGCTCCTTCGATGTGCTGACCTGCATCTTCTTCGGCGTGCTGGGCTATGCTTTCTACAAATTCGATATACCCACAGCGCCACTGATCGTCTGCCTGGTGCTTGGATCAATGGCTGAAAGCAACCTGCAGCAGGCCTTGGTGGCCAACAACCAGTCCTACAGCTTCCTGTGGACGCACCCCATTGCCCTGGTGGTGCTCCTGATCGCCCTGGTCAGCTTCTTCGTGCCGATTATCTCGAAGCTGGTCAAGTCCACCCGCAAGGCCCGCCATCCCAACACCGTCACCGCCGGTGATCTGGCGGAAGACACCTCCGATGAAATGGATGATGACTGATGGCTGAGCAGAAGCTGACCCTCGCCTGCGCTGAGGCCGCCGGTCTTGCGGAAGAAATCCTCATCCGCTCCGGCGCGCCCCAGGCGGACGCCTCCCTGGTGGCAGACTGTCTGCTGGAGGCTGAAATCAGCCGCATGCCCTCCCACGGTTTCCTCCGGCTGCGTCCCACCGTGGAGCGCATTCATCTGGGGCTCATCAATCCCCGGCCCAACATCCGCTGCCAGATGACCGCGCCCAACATTTGTCTCTTTGACGGGGACGGCGCCATGGGCCAGGTGGCGGGGCATCAGGCCATGCAGGAGTGCATCCGCATCGCGAAGGAATACGGCAGCGCTTTCGCCGCTGTTCGCAGGGTCTTCCACTTCGGCATGATCGGCCGCTATGTGCGCACGGCCGCTTCGCAAGGCTGTCTGGCCTTCGTGTGCACCAACGCCAGCGCGCAGATGGCCCCCTTCGGCGGCATGACCAAGGTGCTGGGCACCAATCCCTTCGCCATCGCCTTCCCCACCGTGGACGGCGACGCCTTCTCCCTGGATGTGTCCACCGCGGCGGCTGCCCGGGGGAAGATCCGCATGGCCGCCCGGGAAGGCAGGGTCATTCCCGCCGGCTGGGCCATTGACCCGGAAGGCCGGGATACCACTTCTCCCGAGGCCGGCCTGAAGGGCAGCGTCCTGCCTATGGCCGGGCATAAGGGCTTCGGCATGGCCATGGCGGTGGATATGCTCAGCGGCATCCTGACCGGAGCCGACCTGAGCTATGAAGCGCCCAATATGTTCGACAGCAGATCGCCCGTCAACACCGGCTGCTTCATGATGGCGCTTGATCTCTCCCGCTTTGTACCGGATCAGGCAGTCTATGAGGCCCGCATGAGCGCCTGGCTGGAGCGCATCCGCTTTTCTGAGCTCCGCCCCGGCGTGGACAGCATTCACGTTCCCGGAGACACCCAGAACGCCCTCCGCCGGGATCATCCCAATGAGATCACCCTGTCCCGGAGCACCTGGGACGACATGCAGCAGCTCCTGCGCGAGTGCTGCGCCAAGGGGGACAAGACATGAACATGACCCGAGCGCTCTGCGATTTCCTCGCCTCCATGGACATTGCGCGCATCGGCGAGGACAACCTGCAGGACATCCGATACAAGCTGCTGGACTGGCTGGGCTGCTGCGTCGCCGCCCAGGGTCGGGAGGCGCAGAAGCGGGCCGCGGCTCTGGCGCTTCGTCAGGGCGGCAATCCCATGAGCAGCGCTGTAGGCCTGCCGGAACGGCTGGGCTCCCACGAGGCCGCATTCTACAACGGCATGATGAGCCACCTGCTGGAATACGACGACACCAACAAGATCGCCATCACCCATCCCGGCGCGCCGGTCATCGCCGCCGCCTTAGCCGCCGCTGAGGCGGAACAGGCCAGCTTCGCGGACTTCGCCTGCGGGGTGGCCAGCGGCTATGAAGCCATGATCCGCCTGGGCGGCGCGGTGAATCCCGACCATTATGAGCGCTGGCACACCACGGGCACCTGCGGTACCTTTGCTGCCGCGGCAGCCGCCGGACGTATTTTGAATCTCTCCGGCGAGGAGATGGAGCGCGCCTTCGGCATCGCCGCGACCATGGCCAGCGGACTGGTGGGCGTGTTCGGCACCGAGGCCAAGCTGGTGACGGTGGGCAACGCGGCCCGCAACGGCCTGATCGCCGCGGAGCTGGCCCGGCTGGGCTACACAGCGCCGGAGGACGCCTTCGCCGGAGAAAAGGGCTATGCCCGCGCCGCCAACGCCAAGGAAGACCTGTCCTTCATGGTGCCCCAGCCCGGGGATGCCCTGCTGCTGGAGGACGCCTATTACAAAATGCACGCCTCCTGCGGCCATACCCACTCCGCCCTGGATGCCCTGCAGGCGCTGATGGCGGACGAAGGCGTCACGGAAGCGCAGGTGGAAAGCGCGGAGGCGGAGGTCTACCGCACCGCTGAAAAGCTCTGCGCGTCGCTCGCCACTGAGAATGAGATCAAGGCCAAGTTCTCGCTTCCCTACTGCATCGCCTGCATGCTGCGCTTCGGGCAGGTAACACTGGCGGAATTCACGCCCGAGCTTCTGCGGGACGAAAGCCTGCTGTCCCTGGCGAGCCGCGTCACGGTGAAGGAGAATCCGGCCTTCACCGCCGCCTATCCCTCTCTGCGGACGGAGCGGGTCATCCTTCACCTGAAAGACGGGCGCGCCCTGTCCCGGCAGATCGATCTCCCGGTGGGCCGTCCCCCGCACGCCTTCATCGAAAAGAAATTCTTCGCCCTCAGCGGCATGAGCGTCTCACCTTTGGTGAGTGAAACGCTCATGAAAGCCGTCCTGAGCCTGAAGCTGACTGACACCTTAGAGGATCTGGGCACGCTGATCCGACGCCTCTGACGACACCGAAAGGAGCTGACACCATGGCTTGCAATATGCTTGACTCCAGCCTGTACCGCAATTCCTTCTCCACCCCCGTGATGCGCGAGATCTTCGACGACAGGAGCATCATGCAGAACATCCTCGATATCGAGGCCGCCCTCGCCGCCACCCAGGGCGAAATGGGGCTGATTCCCAAGGAGGCCGCCGAGGAAATCTGCCGCAAGGCCAAGGCGGAGAACCTTGATTTTGCCCGGGTCGAAGCCGGCGTGAACAGGGTGGGCCATTCTCTGGTGCCGATCCTGAAGGAATTCCAGACCGTGTGCGAGGGCGATTACGGCGAGTACGTGCACATGGGCGCCACCACTCAGGACATCATCGACACTGCCTTCATGATGGCCATGAAGCGGGGCGTCGAGGTCATACACAAGGACATGCTGGAAACGGAGGTGCTGCTCTGCGACACCGCCGAGAAGTACCGCGACACCATCATGCCCGGCCGCTCCCACACCCAGCAGGCCCTGCCCATCACCTTTGGCTACAAGGTGGCCGTGTGGGCCAGCGAGCACCGCCGGAACATTGAGCGCCTTGAAGAGTGCATGAAGCGCTGCTTTGTGGGCGAGATGGCCGGCGCTGTGGGCACCATGGCGGGCTTCGGCCCGGACGGTCTGGAGGTCAGCCGCCGCACCATCGAGCGGCTGGGCTTGGGCGTGCCGGATGTGGCCTGGCACACCTCCCGCGATCGCATCGCTGAAATCTGCACCACCCTGACCATTATTGCCTACAGCTACGGCAAAATGGGCGCCAACCTGGCCAACATGCAGATGACCGAGCTGAGTGAAGTGGCCGAGGGCTTCGTGAAGGGCTCCGTCGGCTCCTCCACCATGCCCCACAAGCGCAATCCCAACACCCTGGAATCCCTGCAGATGCTGGCCCGACTCATCAAGGGCGACACCGAGGCCGCCATCGAGAGCATGTTCTGCGCCCACGAGCGCGACGGCGCCCTGTGGAAGATCGAGTGGAAGGCCGCCAACGAGGTGGTCATCTTAGCCGGTTCCTCCGCCATGCGGGCCAAGAAGGTCTTTGCCAACCTGACGGTCAACGCGAAGAAGATGCGGCGTGATCTGGACATCCTCAAGGGGCTGATGCAGAGCGAGGGCATCATGCTGGAGCTGGGCAAGAAGGTGGGCAAGCAGACCGCCCACAGCATTGTATACCAGGTGTGCATGGACGCCTTCGAGCAGGACGCCGACTTCTGCGAGATGCTGCTCAAGAACGAGACCGTTGCCGCCAGCGTGACCGAGGAGGAGATCCGCAGGATCCTCGATCCCGAGGGCTACACCGGTTTGAGCGGCGAAATCGTGGATCAGGTGGTGCGCAATGTGCGCGAAGCCCACAAGAAGTACGAGTAAGGAGGTGCACAACATGGACATTTGTCTGGCGCTGAAAGTCACGGACAAGGACAATGTGGCCACCATCTTCGCCAACGGCGTGAAGGACGGCATGCAGGTGGACGTGCATGACAAGAAGGGCAGCAGCGAGCTCATGACGGTCATCGGCGACGTGCCCTATGGCCACAAGATTGCGGTGCGCGAGATCAAAAAGGGCGAGCTGATCATCAAGTACGGCGAGGAGATCGGCGCGGCCACCAAGGATATCGCCAAGGGCGAGTATGTACACGTTCACAACCTGGAAGCCCTGCGCGGACGCGGGGATCTGTGAGGGAGGCGCGCCATGAGCTACACTTTTCAGGGCTATCGCCGGGCCAACGGCAAAGTCGGTTCCAGAAATCTGGTGGCAGTGATTCCCAGCGTAATCTGCGCCAACGACGTGGGTCAGGCCATCTGCCGCCAGGTGCAGGGCACCATCGGCTACTTCCACCATCAAGGCTGCTGCCAGCTGCCCATCGACCTGAAGCGGGTCACGGACACCCTGTCCAACCTGGGCCAGAGCCCCAATGTGGGCGCTGCCCTGTTGGTCAGCCTGGGCTGCGAGGGCACCGACGCCAACCGCCTGGTGGAGGAAATCTCTGCCGCGGGCAAGCCGGTGGAAATCATCCGCATCCAGGAGCTGGGCGGCACGGCCCGGGCCATTCAGGCCGGAATTGACGCCGCGCAGCGCCTCGTACAGGAGATTTCCGGCATCCAGCGCGAGGAAACGGACGTGTCCGAGGTCGTGATGGCCATCAAGTGCGGTGCCTCCGACACCACTTCCGGCATGGCTTCCAACTGCGTGATCGGCTATGTGGCTGATAAGCTGGTGGATCTGGGCGCTACCGTGGTCTTCGGCGAGACCACCGAGTTCTTAGGCGGCGAGCACATCTTAGCCCGCCGCGCGGTGGGCGGCGAAAACGGCCCCGTCGGTCAGAAGATCTATGAGATCGTGGAACGGATGGAAAGCCGCGCCAAGGCCATCGGCGAGGACATGCGCGGCGGCCAGCCCACCCCCGGCAACATCGCCGGCGGCCTCTCCAGCATCGAGGAGAAGAGCCTGGGCGCCATCGTGAAGTCCGGCACGCGGCCCATCCAGGGCGTGCTGGAATACACCGAGCGCATCGACGGTCAGAAGGGCCTCTGGATCAAGGACGCCCCCGGCCGCGAGCCCGAGATTCTCACCGGCATGGCGGCCACCGGCGCCCAGTTCATGATGTTCTCCACCGGCCGCGGCGCTCCCCAGGGCTTCCCGAGCATGCCCGTTATCAAGATCTGCGGCAACCCCAATACCTATGAGCGGATGCAGCACGACATGGATCTGAACGCCGGACGGATCATCACCGGCGAGAAGACCATCGAGGAAGTGGGCGAGGAAGCCTTCCAGGAGATGCTGAAGGTGCTCAGCGGCAAGATGACCAAGAATGAAGCCCTCGGCTACTTCGGCTCCATGGACATCTTCTGCCTGGGTCCCGTGATCTGAGCCAGCGCTCCCCTGACGGCGCATCGCTGTGAGGGGAGCTTTCCTGTCTGTACCTGAAATGCGGAGGATCGTATGATGAGAGCGCCCCAGCCCGTGTGTATTCCCATCGGTGAGCGCGCGGCGGAAGTCATGGTTCCCAACCTGGTGAAGGTGGTGGAGCCGCCCCGGGTGCCCGGTGTGCCGGACCGTCGGGCGGAAGTCCGCCGTGCCCTGGACGCGCCCATCGGCAGCCGTTCCCTGCGGGAGATCGCCCGAGGGCGGCGTCAGACGGTGATCGTCGTCAACGACATCACCCGGCCCTATCCAGGTCAGCTGATGGTGGAGGAAATTGTGAAGGATCTGGCGGAAGCCGGCATGGCTGATGACCAGATCAGCCTCCTCATCGCCTACGGCCAGCACCGGGAGAACACGCCCGATGAGCTGAAAGCCATGCTCGGCGAAGAACTTCTTCGCCGCTTCAGGGTGGTTCACCACCATGCCGGCATTCCGGAGGAGAACATCACCATCGGTTATACCGCCGGCGGTGTGGAAGTATCTGTCGACCGCTTCTACATGGAAGCCGACCTCAAAATAATCACCGGCTGCATCGCGCCTCACCAGTTCGCGGGCTTCTCCGGCGGGCGCAAAAGCGTCATCCCCGGCATTGCGGGCATCGAGGCCGTCAAGCGGCATCATTCTTTTCCCATCCGTCCTGAGAAGGTATCTCTGGGTATTCTGGAGAATAATCATTTCCATCTAGAGGCGCTGGAAGCCGCCCGCATGACAGGCGTGGACTTCATCGTCAATTCAGTGGATAACGCGGAGCGGGAGCTGGTGGCCTGCGTGGCCGGCGATCTGGAAGCCGCTTTCCATGCGGGGGTTGAAGTATCCCGCAGGGTCTGGACAGTGCGCATTCCCGTCCGGCCGAAGGTCGTGATCGTCAGCCCCGGCGGCTATCCCCGGGATTTCGACCTGCACCAGTCCCAGAAGGCTATCGGCTGCTCCGAGCTGCTTCTGCCGGACGGCGGCGGCCTCATCCTCTGCGCCGAGTGCCGGGACGGGGCGGGCAAGCCGGGCGAGCTGCTGAAAAAGGCAGCCAGCCCCGATGAGGTCATCGACGATTTCCTGAAGAACGGACTCAAGCCCAACGGCAACGGCAAGGCTTACATGTTGGCCCGCGCCGCCAGGCGCTACACCATCGCCCTCGCCGGGAGCCGGATTCCCCAGTCCGACCTGCGGGAGATGTTCCTGGACGGCTATGACACCGTCGAGGAAGCCATCGCGGTCATGCTGAAGCGGTTCGGCCCGGACGCGCCGATCCTCGTGGTGCCCCACGCATCCGAAGTCATTCCACTGATCGAATCAACCGACGAATGAGGCAGACAGATATGAGCGGAAATCATGAGAACGTCAACGCCCTGCTGCGTGACATCCCCATTCCGAAGATGTACAGGGTTCGCCAGATCTTTGACACCGCCCGCCTGGAAGACCCAGCGGCAGCCCTGCGGGAAGAACTGAACCGTCCCGGAATCAGGGAGCGGGTGAAGCCCGGCATGTCCATCGCCGTCACGGCGGGCAGCCGGGGTATCGACAACATTGTGCTCATTTTGCGGGAAACCGTGCGCTTCCTGCAAGAAGCGGGCGCCAATCCCTTTATCATCCCGGCCATGGGCAGCCACGGCGGCGCCACGGCGGAAGGGCAGGTGGCCATTCTGGAGAGTCTGGGCATCACCATCGAAAGCGTCGGCTGCCCCATCCGCGCCACCATGGAGGTGGTGAATCTCACCCATCTGGCGGACGGCACGCCTGTGCGAATGGATCGGTATGCCTATGAGGCGGACGGCGTTGTGGTCGTCAACCGGGTCAAGCCCCACACCGGCTTCCGCGGGCGCTATGAGAGCGGCCTGTTTAAGATGATGACGGTAGGCCTTGGCAAGCAGAAGGGCGCTGAGCTGACCCACGGCCGCGGCCGCCTGCGCATGGGCGAGACCATCGAAATGTGCGGCAACGCCTATCTGGATCGCGCAAAGATCCTCTTCGGCGTCGCCACGGTGGAAAACTCCTTTGACAAGACCTGGAAGCTGGCCGCGCTCACCCCGCAGGAGATCCGGGAGCAGGAGCCCGAGCTTCTGCTCAAGGCCCGGGATCTGCTGCCCAGCCTGCGCCTTCAGTACGCAGATGTGCTGGTGGTGGACACCATGGGCAAGAACATCAGCGGCACCGGCATGGATACCAATATCACCCGCTCCTATACCCACGGCTACGGCATCAGCCGGGAGGGCCGGGCCAAGCGCATCGCTGTGCTGGATCTGACAGACGAAAGCCACGGCTCGGCGGTGGGCATCGGCCAGGCGGATGTGACCACCCAGCGCATGTTCGAGAAGATCGACTTCAACACCACCTATCCGAACCTGCTGACCTCCGGCGGCACGGACAGCGCGAAAATCCCCATGGTGCTGGACAATCAGCGGCTGGCCATTCAGGCGGCCATCAAGACATCAGCGGGCAGTGACCCGGAGCATGTCAAGCTGATCCGCATCCGGGACACCCTCCACATCACCGAAATCGAGGTCTCGGAGGCTTTCATCGAGGAAGCCCGGAAAACCGAGGGGCTGGAAGTGCTGGAAGGCCCCTTCGAGCTGGCCTTTGACGAGAACGGCAACCTGTTCTGACCCGCAGCGGCAATCAACCTGAAGGAGAGAGACAGTATGGAGCAGCAATTCCGCATCGAGCACGATTCCATGGGTGAAGTCCGGGTGCCCGCCGACCGGTACTGGGGCGCGCAGACCCAGCGCAGCCGCGAGAACTTCCCCATCGGCGTGGGCATAGAGACCATGCCCTCGGAGATTCTCCACGCCTTTGGCATCCTCAAAAAAGCGGCTGCCCGGGCCAACCATGCCCTGAAGCCGGAGAAGATGACGGCGGAGAAGCTGGACTGCATCAGCAGGGCGGCGGACGAGGTCATCTCCGGTGCCCTGCTGGAGCACTTCCCGCTGGTGGTGTGGCAGACCGGCAGCGGCACCCAGAGCAACATGAACGCCAACGAGGTCATCGCCAACCGCGCCAACGAGCTCGCCGGGCAGAAGCTCTGCCATCCCAACGATGACGTGAACATGAGCCAGTCCTCCAACGACACCTTCCCCACCGCCCTGCACATTTCCGCCGTGCTGTCGCTGACGGAGCGGCTGATTCCCGCCGCGCAGACGCTGATCGAAACCTTCCTGCGCATTGAGGCGGAAAACGGCGACGCTGTCAAGAGCGGTCGCACCCACCTGCAGGACGCGGTACCGATTTCCTTCGCCCAGGAGGTCAGCGGCTGGCGCGCCTCTCTGGAAAGGGATGTGGAGCTGGTGCGTCTCTCCCTTCAGCCCCTCTACGGTCTGGCGCTGGGCGGCACCGCCGTGGGCACCGGTCTGAACGCGCCTAAGGGCTTTGCGGAAAGAGTCGCCGCCGAGGTCGCAGCCCTGACCGGCCAGCCCTTTGTGACCGAAGGCAACAAGTTTCACGCCCTGACCTCCAAGGATGAGCTGGTCTTCGCCCACGGCGCGGTCAAGGCCATGGCCTGTGACATGATGAAGATTGCCAACGATGTGCGCTGGCTGGCTTCCGGCCCCCGCTGCGGCCTGGGCGAGATCCGCATTCCCGAGAACGAGCCCGGCAGCTCCATCATGCCCGGCAAGGTCAACCCCACCCAGTGCGAGCAGGCCACCATGGTGGCAGTGCAGGTGATGGGCAACGACGCGGCCATCGGCATCGCGGCCTCCCAGGGCAATTTCGAGCTGAACGTCTTCATGCCGGTCATCGCTTACAACTTCCTGCAGTCCGTCCGGCTGCTGTCCGAGTCCATCCTGTCCTTCAACGCCAACTGCGCCGCGGGCATCACCGCCGACCGGGAGAAGATGCACGAGAACCTGTACAATTCCCTGATGCTGGTGACCGCGCTGAACCCCTACATCGGCTATGAGAACGCCGCCAAAACCGCGAAAAAAGCCTTCAAGGAGAATATCTCCCTGAAGGAAGCCTGTGTGTCTCTGGGATTCCTGACGGCGGAGCGCTTTGACGAAGTGTTCCATCCGGAGGACATGATCTGACCCGGGTCACTTCCAGTACTTGCCGTCCAGTTCCCGGTACTGGATGGCCTCCGCCAGATGGGTGATGCTGATGTTTTCCTCCCCGGCCAGGTCGGCGATGGTGCGCGCCACCTTCAGCACCCTGGTATAGGCGCGCATGGACAGTCCCATCCGGTCCACCGCCATGTGGAAGAGGTTCACGGCATCCTGCCCCAGGCCGCAGTACTGGCGGGCGAGCTTGCTGTCCAGCTGGGCGTTGCAGTAGATTCCCTCACCGCGGTAACGCTCCAGCTGCAGTGCCCGGCACTTGCACACCCGCTCCCGCACCACCGCGGAGGACTCAGCGGGCTTGGACTGGCTGATCTCCTTCACCGGCACCGCGTCCACTTCAATCTGAATATCGATCCGGTCCAGCAATGGGCCTGACACCCGATCAAGGTAGCGCCTGATCTCATGCTGAGAGCAGCGGCACTGCCTTGTTTTGCTTCCGTAGTATCCGCAGGGGCAGGGATTCATGGACGCTACAAGCATGAAACGCGACTGATACTGCGCCTGGTGATGCACCCGGGTGACGTTCACAAAGCCGTCTTCGAGGGGCTGGCGCAGGGATTCCAGCGCCTGGCGGCTGAACTCCGGCAGCTCATCCAGAAAGAGCACGCCGTTGTGGCTCAGGGAGACCGAGCCCGGCATGGCTGTGGAGCCGCCGCCGATCAGGCTAGCCACAGAAGCGGAGTGATGGGGCGCTGAGAAGGGCCGGGTGGCCATCAGCCCCATGCCGGGTTGCAGTTTGCCGGAGATGGAATGGATGCGGGTGGTCTCGAGGGCTTCCTCGAAAGTCATGGGCGGCAGGATGCCCGGCAGGCATCGCGCCAGCATGGTTTTGCCTGAGCCGGGTACGCCCACCATCAGCAGGTTATGCCCGCCGGCCGCGGCCACCTCCAGCGCCCGCCTCGCACCGGCCTGACCCTGCACCTGGCTCATGTCCACGTCCGCGTGGACGCCCCGCAGGATATCCTCGTACTGGTGCTGCACCTGCACCGGAATGTGCGCCGTGCCCCGCAGGTGTTCTACCACTTCCTTGAGATTCGCGGCAGGGTACACCCGGATGCCCTGAATGCAGGACACCTCCTCCGCGTTGCCCTGGGGCAGGATCACGTCCTCAATCCCCTGCTCCTTGGCGCTGATCACCATGGGCAGCGCGCCGTTGATGGGCATCAGGGAGCCGTCTAAGGACAGTTCACCCATCATCAGCAGCCGGGAATAGTCCGTCTGGCTGACCTGATGGGTGGCCGCGAGCACCGCCACCGCGATGGGCAGATCGAAGCTCGGGCCTTCCTTCCGGCGGTCAGCGGGTGCCAGGTTGACAGTCAGCCGCGCGATGGGCATCGCAAAGCCCGCGTTGACAATGGCCGCGCTCACCCTGTCCCGGCTCTCCTTCACGGAGGCGTCCGGAAGCCCGATGATCTCCATCTGCGGAATGCCGTTGGCCGCGTACACTTCCACCGTCACCGGAAAGCCGTCCACACCGCTCAGGCCAAAGGACAGGGTTCGCGCAAGCATTGTTTCAGCCCCTTTGTGTTGTTCTGATGAGATTGATCAGGCAGGTCACTCCGCCGCCAGGCTCTCCGTCCAGTACGCCTGATTGTACACATCCGTCAGCCGGTAGGTGACCAAAGCCTTCTGGCCTTCGGGCAGCCAGACGTCGCTGACGGCCATCGGCCCGCTCACGGTCAGCGGCCGGCCCATCCTGTAGCTGTCGTCGTACACGCCCGAATAGGTGTAGTAATCGCACAGCAGGATGATTTCGTCCCCGTCGGCGAGCTCCGTGATATTCTTGGCCACCGTGTCGGTCTCCCCTTCCCTGTAATCGGTCTGGGCGCCGACCACGGAGCCATAGCCCTCGCTGTCAAAGAACACCAGCAGGCGCACCCGCTCCCCGTTGAGCAGAGCGGGGATGTAACCTACCACCGTGCTGTCTTCCTTATCATAGAGGTGATAGTAGGGCACAAGTTGTCCGTCGATGGCCAGCCAGGTGCGCTGCATATCGATCACCAGGTTGCCGTCCTGATCCCAGGAAAAGGTGTTGTCCAGGCCCAGGTCAATATATCCTTCGCCGTCGTCGATAAAGAGGTTGCGGTCGACGCTGTGCACCAGCGACCAGTCCCGCTCGCTCATGGCCAGCACCACATCGCCCGCGTCGTTCAGGCTGAAGCGCATGCTGTCGCTGATGCGGTTGTCCGTCACCAGGCTGATGATGTCCTCGTTGCTGATGGCGCGTCCTCCGAAGAGGAAGTCCATGCTGGAGGAGGATGAGCCGCCGCCCAGGAGCACGCTCAGCAAGCTGGTCAGGTCATCATCCCCCACGCCGTATGCGCCGGTCGCCCCGCCGGAGAGGGAATAGTACGGGGAGTGAGAGCCGCCCATGGCTGTCTGGCCGCTGGACTGCACGCTGGCAAAGGCGCGGATGCAGTCGCTGTAGCTCTCGTCCAGGCCGATGGCGTTGTAGGTGCTCACCGCCTTGTTGACGGTGCTGGTCTTCTGGTAGGGGAAGTATACCGACACACCATATGCGTTGGACATGGTGGAGCGATTGTACTTCACCGCGCTCCGCAGCGTGTTCGCCAGGTTCTCGCCTTCCTCTGTGCCGGTCTTGAGGGCCAGGTCGGTCAGGTCCACCTGATCGATGCGGCTGGAGCTGGCAAACTCGCGGCTTCCCGCCCGGGCGTTGGAGATGGTGTTGTAATCCTTGGCGGCAATCTGGTCGCTGACCGACCGGCTCCAGGCCGTCAGCGCCTCCGGCACGGTGTGCTGCACCTCCGCCAGGTCGATCACGCTGAGGGTGGTGTCCTGCCCGCGGCACTGGGAAGCGCAGGCCGAGGTGAACCCGTCGCAGATCATCTTGCCCAGGTCGAGGGTATCAATGGAGGTGTCGCGGCCCAGCGCCGTCAGCCAGTCCGTGTAATACCAGCCAATGCCCGGCTCGCTCTCCTCGGAGGCGATCAGGTAATCGCCGTACTCCGCGCAGACCAGGGCTGTCTCCACCGTGGCCATGAGGCAGGCGTCAAAGCCGATGATGTCAAACTTCACCCCTGCGTTTTTCAGCGCGGTGTTGATGCCGGCCAGAGACATGGCGCCTGAGGACTTGTATTTTTCATCATAGCCGTAGCCGCTCACCGAACCGCCGCCGTGATCCCAGAAGATCAGCATATTGCGGCTGGCCGGGTAATTGCTGGCGCAGTATTTGATGAAGCGGGTCAGGGTCGCCGGGTTGGTCATCGCGTCGCTGCCGTCATTATCCACAAGGCGCTGGAGTTTTCCGCTCGCCACCCGGTAAATCTGGTTGACGGAGGAGGAAATGCCTTGCACATGCCAGGAGGAGCAGCCGCCGGTGTACACAATCACCTGCACATTGTCCCCATAGCTCGCCTTGGTGATCTCCTGCAGATCCCGGGACGCCATGCCGGAGCGGCTCTCCAGATCCGTGCCGCACATGTAGATCATCAGGGTAACGGTATCCTTGCCACTGCCCTTCAGCCGGGTATACTTCTCCCGGGAGCCGGGCGCCACTTCCCGGTTGAGGGCGGTGGAATCCGTGCCCGCCCCGGACGCCACCGAGCCGGACGCGCCGCTGAACAGGCTGTACCAGCTGTTGCCGCCGTAGCCGGAGGGCTTGGCGGTCGCCTTGGGCGTGGCCGTGGGTTTCGCGGTTTTCTTTGCGGTCGCCTTGGGCGTCGCCGTGGGCTTAGTCGTCTTCTTCGAGGTCGCCTTGGGCGTGGCGGTCACCCGGGGCGCTTCTGTCGGCCTGGCGGTCACCCGCGGTGTGGCGGTAGCAGTCTCCACATAGACCTGCTGACCGTAGTCCTGCGAGCTGTTATTGCCGCCGCCAAAGATGCCGCTCAGCCCGCCGCCGCCCAGCAGCAGCACCACCAGCAGGATGATCAGGGGGTTGAAGCCGCCCCCGCCGCTTCCTGTCGAGCGCCGTCCGCCGCCGAAGCCGGAAGGGCGTCCGCCTGAAAAAGATCCCGAGCCGCCCGCCGTGGGTCTCGAACCTCCGCCTGAGGAGGAGCCGGAGCTGCCACGGCCCGCGCCGACCGGCCCCGTGCCGAGCCCCTGTCCGTGTTTTTCCGCACCGCTGCCTGTACCCGTGATGTGCTTCTGGCGGCCCGCCGGTCTGTTTTCACTCATGAACAATTCCCTTCCTCTCTGTTTGCTGCTTGCCGGGGAAGCCCGCCCTCTTCAGGCGTGTCCCCCGGCTGAATCCCGCGTTACCGGATGTAATCCACCGTCACATTGGACCAGGGGCCGCGGACATTGGGGTCGCCGGTGGCGGCGTCAGCGTCCACCTGCAGCGCGCCGCTCTTCATCGCCTCCACTATCGCGTTGTACTCCCCGATGGTGAAGTTCTCCATGGACCAGGTCTCGATGGGCAGACCAACAGCGTCCTCGCTGATCCCCAGGGTCACAAAGCCGTTCAGCTCCTTCCAGCTGCCGTCATAGACCTTTTCCAGCATCTGCCGTGTACCGGATGTGATGCCTTTGAGCGCCGAGGTGAGCACAGTATCCGAGAGATATGACTGATCCACATCCACACCGATCACATAACCGTCATTGGCCGCAGCCGCAGCCGAAATGGACTCAAACATCGCGCCGCCGCAGGCAAACACGATCTCGGTGCCCGTGGCATACCAGCTGGAGATGAGCATCTGAAGATCTGCCGAGCCGCTGAAACTCGCTCCATAGGCCCAGCTGAAACGGATGCTGATGTGCTTGCCCATCTCCACCGCCGCCGCGTTCGCTCCCTGGATATAGCCATAGCCGTATCGGCAGCAGGCCGCGTTTGTTCCGCCGCCACCCCCGGAGAAGCCAAGCTGCTCAAAGCCGCCCCGAACCGCCGCGTATCCGGCCAGATAGCCGCACTGCTCCTCATGAAAGGAGTAGCTGAGCACATTGTCCAGGCCCATGGCGTCGCCGTCGTTGAAGAGGAAAATCACATCCGGATAGGCTTCTGCAGCCCTTTTGAGGGCATTGTGCTGCAGGAAGCCCGCAGCTACAACCACTTTTGCGCCGCCCTCAGCCGCCGCGGCCATGGCTTCGAAGCGGTCGTCGTCGGTCGTCTGGACGCCGTTGGCGGGGATATAATACTTGTAGGTCAGTCCCCGCTCCGCCGCGAAGGACTTCACCCCGTTCCAGGTGCCCTCGTTGAAGGATCTGTCCTTCAGGTCACCCACGTCCGCCACGAAAGCAACCTCATAAATGCCACTCTCCGAGGTCACCGTATCTTCGATGAGATCCGGGTCGCCTGTCTCGGAAAGCGCAGCTGTCATCAGGAGCATCAGTGTCAGCACAAGGATCAGGCCTTTTTTCATCAATACTCCTCCTGTCAGTCTGGTCTCGTTTTCCGTTGTCCATTTTCAGCACACATCATAGCAGATTTCGCAGGTTTTGACAAGGGCTGAGTCTGTCTGCCGCTGTCTGTCCGATCACAATTTCCCCGTCATGCGCCTGCACGCTGACCAAGTGCAATGGCTTTTCGGGCTTCCACGCTGCCATGCTTTCATAACTTTTTCACAAATGCTTGCATTCGGGCGGCTTTCATGCTATAATCACTGCATCAGCCGAGCAATCGGTATTTTATGGAGGTGTACCATGGCATACAAGATTACCGACGCGTGCATCGCCTGTGGCGCCTGCGCCGCTGGCTGCCCCGTGGAAGCGATCTCTGAGGGCGACGGCAAGTACGAAATCAACGCCGATCTGTGCATCGAGTGCGGCGCCTGCGCCGACAACTGCCCCGTTGGCGCTCCCGTGCAGGAGTAAGCTGACCGTCAAGGAGAAGGAGTCCGGCCCGCCGGGCTTCTTTTCTTGTGTCCGGCTGTTTCCCGGGTCTGTCTTTTTCCCATCCTTTCATTAGAAAAGCATTTGACTTTAATCCCCTGTGGTTGTAAAATGCCTTTGTCCCAATCAATCGTCCCACCGCCTTTTGCAGGCGCTTCCAATTGATCCCGAACGCTTTCCCGGGGAGGAACATCCCTTGTTCATTCTGCTGTTTGTCTTCTGGCTGCTGCTGAACGGACGCTTCACGGTGGAAGTCGCCGTTACCGGCGCGGTCATCAGCCTGCTGATCTGGCTGCTGTCCTGGCGCTGCATGGGGCTCACTCCCCGAAAGGAATGGGCGCTTTTCCTGCGCCTGTGGAAGTGGCTGGGCTATCTGGCCTTCCTGGCCGGACAGGTGATTCTCGCCGGCGTGCAGGTGATCCGGCTGATCTGGTCGCCCACTCTGGTGGCGGAGCCTGTTCTCTTTACGGTGCGCACCCGGCTGAAGACCCGGCTGGGGCGCGTCAGCCTGGCCAATTCCATCACCCTGACCCCCGGCACCATCACTGTCTCCCTCCAGGACGGTCGCCTGCTGGTGCACGCCCTGGACACCGACATGGCGCAGGGAATCGAGGGCGGCGAGATGGAAAAGCGGCTCCTGGCCGTGGAGGGAGGTGCGTCTCCCGATGCCTGAGAGCAAGCTGGCTGAAACCGCCGCCGCGTCCCCGGCGCCGCCCTGGGAAGCGCTTTTCACCATTGCCGCCATCGCCGTCGGCGTTTTGATGGCGCTCTGCCTGCTGCGGGCCATCTCAGGCCGGCGCACCGCTGACCGCGTCATCGCCATCAACATGCTGGGCACCCATACGGTCATCGCCATCGGCCTCCTGGCTCTCATCAAGCAGGAGGGCTATCTCATAGACGTCGCCCTGATCTACACCATGCTGTCCTTCTTGGCGGTGGTGGTGCTTTCCCGCTTGAGCGTGGGAGCCGCCCGCGCTGCGAAAAACCGCGATCAGTCCGGAGAGGAGGAAGCGGAAGATGCTTGAGTGGGCGCGTTTTGTGCTGTCCGCCCTGCTGCTGGCCCTGGGCCTGTTCGTCCTGGCCTCCGGTGTGCTGGGCGTGTTCCGCTTCCGGCAGACCCTGAGCCGGGTACATGCCGCCGCCCTGGTGGATACGCTGGGCATCGCCTCCATGTTCGCGGGGCTGATCGTGGCGGAAGGTTTCACCCCGGCCTCCCTGAAGCTGCTGGCGGTGGTCGCTTTTCTCTGGCTGACCAGCCCGGTGTCCTCCCACCTGATCGGGCGCATGGAGGTAACCGTCAACGACGCTCTTGAAAAGGATATGCGGGTGGACGACCCAGAGGCTGTCCGCCGGGAAAAGGAGGGGGAATGATGCAGGCGCTGCTGATTCTGCTGCTTGTTCTCGTTTTGGCCTGCGCGCTGGCCGTGGCCTTTACCCGGGATCTGCTGACCTGTGCCGTGGTCTTCATGGCCCAGTCCCTGATGCTGGCGCTGATCTGGGTGCTGCTGGAATCCCCTGACCTGGCCATCACCGAGGCCGCGGTGGGCGCGGGCGTGGACAGCCTGCTGCTCTTTGCGGTGCTCAAGCGAATCGGCGCCATCGGCCCGGGAAAGGGGGAGCGCCATGGCCCGCGTGAGAAATGACTTTGAAGGCCGCCGCTGGCAGCGCTTCCGCGCCTGGCTGAACGAGGGCGATACCTCCCTGGACAGTCTGCTGATGGACGCGGTGGACGGACGCTCCTCCGCCCCCCAGCCAGCGCCGTCTGCGCCGGAGAGCGCTGATCCGGGCGCGGTCAACCACCTGCCCCTCAGCGCGGTGCAGGCCCGGCGCGCCCGGGCGGAGAAATTCAGCCGGGGACTGTACCGGACGCTGGCCGTGCTGATCTGCTTCGGGCTGATCGGGGTGCTGCTGGCCACCGCCGCCGCCCTGCCGCCCTTCGGCAACCCGGACAATCCGGTGCACAACGAGGTCTCCCGGCGCTATATCGAGCAGGGCATGGCGGAAACCGGTGCGGTCAATGTGGTGGCCGGCATGATTCTGGATTACCGCGCCTTTGACACCCTGGGCGAGAGCAATGTGCTCTTCACGGCAGCCTGCGCGGTGCTGATTCTCCTGCGGCTGGGCGTATCCGACCGGGTGCGCCGGTGGGAGCGGGATCTGGACGCCCGCCTGTATGAGCCGCAGAACGACGCCATCCTGCAGACCCTCGCCCGTTTCCTGACACCCATGGCGCTGCTCTTCGGCTTCTATATCGTGCTGAACGGCCATCTCTCCCCCGGCGGCGGCTTCTCCGGCGGCGCGGTCATGGGCGCGGGGCTTATCCTGTACCTGAACGCTTTCGGCTATGAGAAGACCGCCCGCTTCATGAACTACCGCGTGTTCCAGACGGCCTCCTGCGCCGCCCTGACATTCTACGCGGCGGCCAAGAGCTATTCGTTCTTCACCGGGGCCAATCATCTGCCCTCCTTTATCAACGCCGGCATACCGGGCATGCTCTTCTCCGCCGGCCTCATCCCCTACCTGAACATCGCCGTCGGCCTGGTGGTCTGCTGCACCATGTACGCCTTCTATACCCTTTTCCGAAAGGGGGACATGTGAGCATGAGCCTCCACAATATCGCGGAGATCGCCGCCATCGCCCTCTTTGGCGTCGGCCTGACGCTGCTGATGATGAGCCGCAACCTGGTCAAAAAGGTCATCGCCTTCGACATGACCGACTCGGCGGTTTTCCTCTTTCTGGCGGCCAAGGGTTATATCAGCGGCCGCCGCGCCCCCATCATCGAGAATGGCGTTCAGTCCATGGAAGCCTACATCAACCCGATTCCCGCCGGACTGGTGCTGACGGGCATCGTGGTGTCCGTGGCCTGCTCCGCGGTCATGCTGTCGCTGTGCCTGCGGCTGTACCGGCGCTATCACACCCTCGACCTGGACGAAATCACTGCCCTGGCGCGGAAGGAGGAGGACTGAGATGTCCCTGGCGCTCTGGCAGTCCATCCCCCTGGCCTGTGTGCTGCTGCCCCTTGGTTCCGCCGCCCTGACAGCCTTCCTGCCCGGCCGCTGGGCCCGGCGCTGGTGTCTGCTGGCGCTGGCGCTCATCACCGGGCTGAGCGCGGTCTTCGTGCTGCGCATCTGGTCTTTCGGCAGGAGCTACACCTATCCCATGGGCCACTATCCCGCTCCCTGGGGCAACGAGCTCCGGGCCGGCCCGCTGGAAGCCGCGGCGGGGCTGGTCTTTGCCCTGGTCATGCTGCTCTCGATGTTAGGCGGCCTGGGCTGGCTGGACAGGCACATCGCGGAGGAAAAGCACGCCCTGTACTGCGCGCTGATGCTCCTGCTCTGCGCTTCCCTGCAAGCGCAGGTCTACACCAACGACCTGTTCACCGCCTATGTGTTCATTGAGATCATGACCTTGGCCGCGGCGGTGCTGATCGCCGTGCGCTCCAGCGGGCCCGCCCTGCTGGCCGCCACCCGCTACATGATCATGAACCTGATCGCCTCCGCCCTTTTTCTCCTGGGGGTCATCCTGCTCTATGACCTCACCGGCCATCTGCTGATGGAGCCGATTCACATCAAGGTGCAGGAGCTGGCAGCCTCGGGCGCCTACCACCTGCCGCTGACGGTGGTCGTGGCAGTCATGGCTTCCGGCCTGGCCATCAAGAGCGCGCTGTTTCCCTTCCACACCTGGGTGCCCGGCGCTTACGGCACCTCGACGCCCGCCTCGGCGGCGGTGCTCTCGGGGCTGGTCAGCAAGGGCTATATCTTCCTGCTGCTGAAGGTCTTCCACCGGGTGATCGGCCTTGAAACCATCGCGCAGACCGGCATCGGGGATGTGCTGCTGTTCTTCGGCCTCGCAGGCATGATCTGCGGCTCTGTGGCGGCCCTCAGCCAGTGCGACCTGCGGCGGATGCTGGCCTGGTCCAGTGTGGCGCAGATCGGCTACATCTTCGCGGGTCTCGGCCTGGGCACGGAAGCCGGTCTGAGCGCGGCGGTCGTCCACATGCTGGCCCACGCCGCCTGCAAATCCCTGCTCTTCATCTCCGCCGGCGGGCTGTATACCGGCGAAAGCGGCGATACCGATTTCAGCCGTCTCTCCGGCGCGGCGCTGTCCGCCCCCCTGGCCGGGGCAGGCTTTACCATCGGTGCCCTGTCCATTATCGGGCTCCCTTTCCTGGGCGGTTTCACCAGCAAGCTGGCCCTGGCTCAGGCTGCGGCTGCCATCGGCGGACCCGGCGGCTGGGCGGTACTCATTTGCCTGATCCTCTCCACCCTGCTGAACGTTCTCTACTTCTTCCGCGCCCTGCTGATTCTATGGAAGCGCGGGGAAACCGCCCCCGGCCATCCCCCGCTGACCCACAGGACCGCGTCCGGTCTCGCCGTGACCGCCCTCTCCCTGCTGAACTTCGCCATCGGTGTCCTCGCCGTGCCGCTGCTCCAACTGGTGCGCAGCGGTCTGGGCCTGCTCGACTGAACCGATTCCGCTTGACAGGAGGCCATCATGCTGTACCTGCTCGTTCCCGTCTTCTTCCCCGTGCTCTGCGCCCTGCTGGTGGGTCTTGTGCCCGCCTTTGAGCAGTCCCGTCCCCGCAAGTGCCTCGTCAGCGTCACCCTGCTGCTGAACGCGGCCATGCTGCTGCCGGTGCTGCTGGGCGGAGAAGGCACCTTAGAGCTCTTCCGCTTCTCAGACAGCCTGCCGGTCTTCCTCCGGGTGGACGGCACGGGCAAGGTTTTCGCGGCGCTGATCGCCCTGGTCTGGGCGATGGCCGGCATCTATTCCTTTGAATACATGGAGCACGAAGGCCACCTGCAGCGCTACTACGCCTTCTACCTGTCCACCCTGGGCGTGCTGATGGCCCTGTGCTTCGCCGGCTCCATCGTGACCTACTACATGTGCTATGAGCTCATGACCCTGCTCACAGTGCCGCTGGTCATGCATGAGATGAGCAAGGAAGCCGTGGCGGCGGGCATCAAGTATCTGATTTACTCGGTCTTAGGCGCGTCCCTGGTGCTGCTGGGCGTCTTCATTCTCTCGCCCTATGTCAGCAGCTTCTCCTTTGTTCCCGGCGGTGTGCTGGACGCGGCAAAGGTCTCGGGGCACGAGAGCAGCCTGCTGATCGTCGTCTTCCTGATGCTGGTGGGCTTCGGCACCAAGGCGGGCATGTTCCCGCTGCACGGCTGGCTGCCCACGGCCCATCCGGTGGCGCCCTCCCCTGCCTCGGCGGTGCTCTCGGGCATCATCACCAAGGCGGGCGTGCTGGGCATCCTGCGGCTGATCTACTGCTTTGTCGGCGCGGACTTCATCCGGGGCACCTGGGTGCAGACAGCCTTTATGTCGCTGACCCTCTTCACGGTCTTCATGGGCTCGCTGATGGCCTACAAGGAGGGCCTGCTGAAGAAGCGGCTGGCCTATTCCTCCGTGTCGCAGGTCTCCTATGTGCTCTTCGGCCTTTCAACCCTGCATCCCCTCGGCCTGACCGGCAGCCTGCTGCACGTCATCGCCCACAGCCTCATCAAGGACACCCTCTTCATGTCCGCCGGCGCGATCATCCACAAGACCGGCAAAAAGCGGGTGGACGAGCTGACCGGCATCGGTCGGCAGATGCCCGTTGTCATGTGGTGCTTCACCCTGGTCTCCGTGGGTCTGGTGGGTATTCCGCCCTGTCTGGGCTTTGTGTCGAAGTGGTACCTGGCGCAGGGCGCCCTGGGCATGGATGGCGTGGCGGGCTTCTTCCGCTATCTCGGCCCGGCGGTATTGCTGATTTCCGCCCTGCTGACCGCCGGCTACCTCATCACCATCTCCATCAAGGCCTTCTTCCCGGGAGAGGACGCGCCTGATCTGGAGAAGGCTGAGCCCACTCCCGTGATGCTGGTGCCCATGCTGATCCTCACCGCCCTGTCCGTGCTGCTGGGGCTCTTCCCTGCCGGGCTCATCCAGTTCTTCAGCGGGATCGCCGCCGCGCTCATCCCCTGAACAGTCTGTCTCCCGACTGCCTGAATCCATTCCAAGGCGGTGATTCGCTTGCGGCTCATGCTGCCCCTGCTCCTGCCCCTGGTGTCCGGCGCGCTGCTGCCCCTGTTCCGCTTCCGCCGGGAGGGCTGGCGCAACGCCTACGTGCTGTTTTTCACCCTGCTGACCTCCGTTTTGACCCTGTGGCTGCTCCTCTCGGGGGAGGCCCTCAGCCTCAGCGTGGCGGAGATCTATCCTGGCTTATGTCTTGCCTTCCGTCTGGATGACGCCTCCCGGCTTTTCGCGGGGCTGGTGGCCGTTCTCTGGCCGCTGTGCGTCCTGTACGGCTTTGCCTACATGCGCCATGAAGAGCGCCCTAACACTTTTTTCGCCTGGTACACCATGTCCTACGGTGTCACCCTCTGCTGCGCCCTATCGGCCAATCTTTTCACCCTGTACATCTTTTACGAGTGCCTTTCCCTGGTCACCCTGCCCCTGGTCAGCCACAAGCAGGACAAGGCTTCCATCCGCGCCGGCCGGCTCTACATAGCCTATACCATCACCGGGGCGGCCCTGGGCTTTATCGCCATGGCGGTGGCCATGCAGTACGGCCTGACGCTGGATTTCACCCCCGGCGGCGTGCTGACCGGCGAGGCCGCGCAGGCCAGCGCTGAGCTTCTGCGCTGGGTCTGGCTGCTGGCCTTCCTCGGCTTTGGCGTCAAGGCGGCGGTGCTGCCCCTTTCCGCCTGGCTGCCGGCCGCCTCCGTAGCGCCCACGCCCGTCACCGCCCTGCTGCACGCGGTGGCCGTGGTCAACACCGGCGCTTTCGCGGTGATGCGCGTCACCTATGGCACCTGGGGCACCGAACTCCTGAAGGGCAGCGTTCCGCAGGGCATTGCGCTGGGGCTGAGCTGCCTCACCCTTCTGTACGCCTCCGCCACCGCGGTGCGGGAAAACCACCTCAAGCGCCGCCTGGCCTGGTCCACCGTGTCCAACCTGAGCTACATGCTGATGGGCCTTTGCCTGATGACGGCGGACGGCGTGACCGGCGCGCTGGCGCATCTGGTCTTCCATGGGCTGATGAAGATCACCCTCTTCCTCTGCGCCGGCGCCATCCTGACTCAGACCGGTCTCAACCATGTGCGGGAGATGGGCGGCCTCCACCGGGTGATGCCCCTGACCTGCGCCCTGTTTGCCATCGCCTCGGTGGCGCTGGTGGGCACCCCGCCGCTGGTGGGCTTTGTGAGCAAGTGGCAGCTGCTGACCGCCGCCGCGGATCTGGGCGGCTGGATGGGTCTGCTCGCCATAGCCAGCGTGATCCTGTCCTCGGTGCTGACAGCCATCTATCTCTTCTCTGCCGTAGGCGTCATGTGCTTCCGGCCCGCCGGCCCCGCTCTGGGATCAGAACCGCTTCAGCGCCGGGAAGCGCCCTGGGAGATGTGGCTGCCGCTCTGCCTGCTGACACTCTCCCTGCTGGCCCTCGGCGTCTGGTCTTCTCCCCTGCTGAACCTGATGCGCGCCGCTTCTGTATCCCTGTTCTGAAGCGAATCCGTACCGTGAGGCCAAAGCCCTGCCTGAACCACGGTCACACAACCCCCACCAAGGAGGCCCGCCATGCTCCTGCCACTCTTGTGTTTCCTGCCGATGCTGATGGGCGCGGTCTGTTATGCCGCCGGCCGTTTTTCGGCGCGGGCGCGCTGGACGCTGATGGTGCTGACCGACGCGGCGGCGCTGGCGGGCTGCATTGCGCTGTGGGGCGGCGACACCCGCTTTGTGTGGGATGGCTTCTGCGGGCTCGGACTTACTCTGCGGGCGGACGGTTTCCGCTCCCTGTACGCCGCGGTGGCGGCCTTCATGTGGCTGATGACCGGCCTGTTCTCCCCGGAATACTTTGCCCACTATCACCGGCGCGGCCGCTATGTGTTCTTCAACCTGATGACCCTCGGCGCGACCCTCGGCGTCTTCCTCTCGGACGACCTGTACACCACGCTGATCTTCTTTGAAATCATGTCCCTGACCAGCTACACCTGGGTGGCGCAGGAGGAAACCCCCGGCGCCATGAAGGCCGCGGGCACTTACCTGGCGGTGGCGGTCATCGGCGGACTGACCACCCTGATGGGTCTCTTCCTGCTCTGGCGGGAGCTGGGCACCCTGTCCTTTGACGAGATGCGGGCTGCCATGCAGACCGGCCAGATGAACCACAGCCTGGTAACCGCCGCTTCCTGGCTGACCCTCTTCGGCTTTGCGGCCAAGGCGGGCATGTTCCCGGTGCACATCTGGCTGCCCAAAGCCCACCCGGTGGCGCCCGCGCCGGCTTCCGCCCTGCTGTCCGGCGTGCTGACCAAGACCGGCGTCTTCGGGGTGATCGTCATTACCTCCCGGCTGATGGCGGACAACGAGGCCTTCGGCAAGCTGCTGCTGATCTTTGCCGCCGTCACCATGTTCCTCGGCGCTTTGCTGGCCCTCTTCTCGGTGGATCTCAAGCGAACCCTCGCCTGCTCCTCCGCCTCCCAGATCGGCTTCATCACCGTGGGGCTCTCGATGGCTCTGCTGCTGGGCGAGGAGGGCTCGCTGGCGGCCTACGGCGCACTGGAGCACATGGTCAACCACTCCCTGATCAAGCTCTGCCTCTTTCTCTGCGCCGGCGCGGTGTTCATGAACCTCCACCAGCTGAACCTCAACGACATCCGGGGCTTCGGCCGGGGCAAGCCGGTGCTGCACATCGCCTTCCTGATCGGCGCCCTGTCCATCGGCTGTGTGCCGCCCCTGGGCAGCGGCTTCAATTCCAAATCGCTGATTCACGAGGGCATCCTCGAGTACATCGCCCACCTGCAGCACCACAGCCAGCCCTGGGGAATCTACAAGGCGCTGGAGATTCTCTTCCTGATATCCGGCGGCCTGACCCTCGCCTACATGACCAAGCTCTACATCTGTCTTTTCTGGGAGAAGCATCCCACCCGTCAGGCGGAGTTTGACGCGAAAAACAAGACCTGCATAAAGCCGCTGTCCGCCGCGGTGCTGCTGCTGACCGCCCTGCCCCTGCCCTTCCTGGGCCTGTTCGGGGCGCAGCTGCTGACCCCACTGGCGGAGCTTTCGATGCCCTTCTTCGGTCAGGAAACGCTGCACCACGCCATCCATTACTTCTCCGGGGAAAACCTGCTGGGCGCTGCGGAATCTCTGGCCATCGGCGCGGCGGTGTATCTGGGCGTGGTGCGACCACTGCTGATGCGCCGCGAGGCCGATGGCACCCGGGTCTACGTCAACCGCTGGCCGGCCTGGCTTGACCTGGAGCTGGGCTACCGGGCGGTGCTGGGCTTCCTGGTGAAGGCGCTTCACACGGTGGTGCGTTTCATCGCGGGCATCCCCGATTCCCGCCTCATCCGGGTATGGATTCCCGCCGCTGTCTGCGCCGTCACCCGCTTCTTCGAGCGCATCCCCGAGTCGAGGCTCGTTACCCGCTGGATTCCCGGCCTGATCAGCGCTGTCACCCGCTTTTTCTCCGGCCTGCCCGAGTCCTGGGCCGTCACATGCTTCCTCCCGACCGCTGTCACCGCCGTCTTCCGCTTTGTGGCGGAGATTCCCGAGCGGCTGGTGGTGCTGGCGCGGCGCTCCGTGCTCTCGCCCCTCCGGCAGCGCCGTCAGGCTCCTGTGGGCACCCGCGCCACCTGGACATTAGGCTGCGCCCTGAACCGGCTGGCCGCAAAGCTCAACGCCTCTGGGCGCTTCCGCCGCCTTTTCCGCACCGATTATGAATATGTGCTGGACGAGGAGCGGCGCGTCCTTCAGGATGAGTCCAGCGTGATCACCGGCTCCGTGTCCTTCGGCCTGCTGCTGATGGTCATTGGCCTGCTGGGCACGGTGCTCTACCTGCTGCTTCACTGAGGATCATTATGGCCAACATGCTTTCCTGGTATACCTCCCGGAAACGCGCCCAGGACTGGTTCTGCTGGAACAGTCTGGCCCGCTTGGCCCTGCCCGTGGCTGCCGGGGCCCTGCTGCTCATCGCCGGCCTGGAGCTGGCGGGCGGCGGCTGGCGGGGGCTCGAAAACCTCTTCACCAAAGGGCTGGGAATCACACTCCTCTGGATGCTGCTGACGCTGGTGATCGGAGCCTGGCTGCTCTTCACCCTGCAGGGCACGGACGTTCTGGAGTGCGTGCTGGACGGCAAAGGCGCGCATCTGCGCATCTTCCTGCCCGCGCCGACGCCGCTGAAGCTGCTGCTGCGGGGGCTGCGGCCCGACAAGCAGACCGCCTACCCCGGCGAGCCCGTACAGACCGCCTCCCTGGACATCGCCTGGAAGGACATCCGGCGGGTGCAGCTCTGGCCCGAGAAGGGCGCGGTGCTGCTGTACGCGCCGCACTTCTGGCTCAGGGTTTGGCTGCCCTGCACCGCTGACACCTGGCAGCCCGTTCTGCAGGAAATGCAGTCCCGCCTGGGGAAGAAGAAGCAGGTCTCCCTGCCCGCCTGCCTCCGCCAGGATCAGGCAGCCAGGCCCGCGAGGAAGTCCTCCGCCCGATCTTCCGCGTCCGTTCCCCCGGCCTCTGACCACCTGATGGAGGACATCCGCCGGATGAACGCCGAGGCCGAGAAGAATGACCAATCCGCCGAAACCTGACCCATACCCGCCCGGAGGTGACCATGCAGCCATCGCCCAACCTGTTCCGCCGCTTTCTGCCATATTATCAGAAGTACTGGAAGACCGTCATTTTTGACCTGCTCTGCGCCAGCCTGACCACCCTGACCGAGCTGGCGCTTCCGCTGATCGTGCGCACCCTGACCGCCGAAGCCACCGCCGGGCAGCTCACCTCATCCCTCATTCTCCGGCTGGGGCTCACCTATGTGGTGCTGCGGCTGATCGATATCGCCGCCAACTATTACATGCAGTACGTCGGCCATGTGATGGGCTCCCACCTGGAGACTGACATGCGCACCGACCTTTTCCACCACCTTCAGCAGCTCTCCTTCAGCTATTACTCCCATACCAAGGTGGGACAGATCATGTCCCGCATCACCTCCGACCTGTTTGAGGTCACGGAGTTCTGTCACCACTGCCCGGAAGAATTCTTCATCGCCGGCATCAAGATCATTGTGGGCTTCGTGATGCTCATCCGCATGAACATTCTGCTGACCCTGCTGATGTTCGCGGTGCTGCCGGGCATGATTTTCTTCGCCTACCGCTACAATCACAAGTTCCGTGCTGCTTTCAAGGAACGCAACAAGCAGGTGGGCGAGATCAACGCCCAGGTGGAGGACAGCCTGCTGGGCATCCGCGTGGTGAAGTCCTTCGCCAACGAGCGCCTGGAGGAGGAGAAGTTCGACAAGGGCAACCAGCGCTTCCTGGAGCTGAAATCCATCTCCTACCGGTACATGGCGGAATTCGGCTCCTCCAACCGCGTTTTCGACGGCCTGATGTACATCATCGTGGTGCTGGCCGGTGGCTTCCTGATGCTCTCCGGCTCGCTGACGGTGGCGGATTTCACCGCCTACCTGCTCTACGCCAACGTCCTTCTGGCCTCCATCCGGCGCATTGTGGAATTCATCGAGCAGTTCCAGCGCGGCATGACGGGCATCGAGCGCTTCTATGAGGTGATGGACGCGCCGGTGGAAATCCGCGATGAGCCAAACGCTGTGCCGCTGAAGGATGTGCGCGGCGCGGTGGACTTTGACAACGTCAGCTTCCACTATACCGACGACGGCACGCAGGTGCTCTCTCACCTGAATCTCTCGGTTCAGCCCGGCCAGTCCATCGCCCTGGTGGGGCCTTCCGGCGCGGGCAAGACCACCCTGTGCAACCTGATTCCCCGCTTCTACGATGTCAGCGGCGGCCGGATCCTGATTGACGGTCAGGACATCCGCCATCTGACCCAGGCCTCCCTGCGGGCTGCCATCGGCATGGTGCAGCAGGACGTGTATCTGTTCTCCGGCTCTGTGCTGGACAACATCCTCTACGGCAAGCCCGGCGCTTCCCGGGAAGAAGCGATGGAGGCGGCGAAGCTGGCCGGGGCTCACGAATTCATCTGCGCCCTGCCCAAGGGCTATGACACCTATGTGGGCGAGCGCGGCGTGCGGCTCTCCGGCGGACAGAAGCAGCGCATTTCCATCGCCCGCCTCTTCCTCAAAAACCCGCCCATCCTGATTCTGGATGAAGCCACCTCCGCCCTGGACAACGAATCCGAACGCCTGGTGCAGCAGTCTCTGGACAAGCTGGCCCACGGCCGCACCACCTTCACCATCGCCCACCGCCTGACCACCATCCGCAACGCGGATGTGATCTGGGTGCTGACGGACAAGGGCGTGGAGGAGACCGGCACCCATGCCGAACTCATGGCGAAGGGCGGCATCTACGCAGGCCTGTACCAGATGTACACCGCCGGCTAAAGCAGTCAGAAAGGAGTCCTGCCCATGTTCACCCCCAGCGAATTGATCGCCGCCTGGCCTGTTCCCCTGCCCGATGACATCCTGCGGCTCCGGGAAGCAGGGCGGTATGAGGAGGCCATCGAGGCCATTGACTGCCGCCTGCGCTGCGGCCTGCCGGAGATCATGCAGAAGCGGCTGACCCTCGAGCGCGAGCGCCTGCGCCGTCTGCCCCTCTCCTATCCATACGGATCGGAGGAGGCGCTGAAGAAGGTGCAGGAGATCATGCCGGACGTGACGGAGGAAGAGTTCCGCCGCATGGAGCTGGACGGCAAGCTGGACTACATCTTCTGGCAGGGGGAGAAGCGGTATTTCGTCCGCGCCGCTCTCAGCCTGACCCGCCGGCCTGAATACCTGCGCCGCGCCGATCCCAGTGCCAGCCCCGAGTCCCCCTGGCTGGATCCGATGATCCGCGAGATCCGGGAGAAGGGCCGTCTGGCCCGGCGCATTGAGCTGGAGATGCGCATCCGTCCCGAGGAGGAGGCCTGGCAGGAGGGCGTCTACCGCGCCTGGCTTCCCTATCCCGTCGAGAGCGATCAGCAGCGCGATGTCCGCCTGCTGGAGGGCAAGCCGACACTGATTGCGCCCTCTGATGCCACTGCCCGCACGGCATACTTTGAGGGCCCGCTGGCCAGGGGAGAGGCCTTCGCCCTTCGCTTCAGCTATGTCAACGAGATCCGCTATGCCGATCCGCTGAACGCGCCGCCTCCCGCTGAGCCGCTGTATCCCAACGCCGCTCCGCCCACGGCGGCCGATCTGCAGGAGGAAACGCACATCCGCTTCACCCCCCTGCTGCGGGCCATCGCCGCCGAGGCCACCGAAGGCGCGGCCACGCCCCTCGAAAAGGCGAAGGGCATTTATGACTTCATCACCACCCGGGTGCGCTATTCCTTTGTGCGCGGGTACTTCTGCATCGACAACCACGCGGAATTCTGCGCCTGCAACATGCGCGGCGATTGCGGCCTTCAGGCCCTGCTCTTCATCGTCCTCTGCCGGATCAGCGGCATCCCGGCCCGCTGGCAGAGCGGCTGTTCCATCAGCGGAGACGGCGTCGGCAGCCACGACTGGGCCCAGTTCTACCTGGACGGCTGGGGCTGGCTCTTCGCCGATCCGAGCTTCGGCGGCGGTGCCTTCCGCGCTGGCAATGAGAGCCGCCGGGCCTTCTATTTCGGCAACCTGGATCCCATGCGCCTGGCCGCCGCCCGCAGCTTCATGGCAGCCTTCGAGCCCGCGTCCGGCTTCCTGCGCCTCGACCCCACCGACAACCAGAGCGGCGAGATCGAGCGGATCGGCGCAGCCCTACCCTTCACCGGGCGTGAGGTGGACGACCGGCAGGTGCTGGTGCGCTGGGAGGACGCGGAATGAAGCGCTATGCGCTGATCGGCGAGCATCTCGGCCACTCCTGGTCGCGGGAAATCCACGAGGCTTTCTTCCGGCTGATGGGCATCGAAGCGCGCTATGACCTGACAGAGCTTGCGCCGGAAACGCTGGAAGACGGGGTCAGACGGCTGCTGGCGGAAGCCGACGGCTTCAACGTGACCATCCCCTACAAGCGCCGGGTGATGCCTTTCCTGAGCGCGCTGGACGACACCGCCCGGACGCTGGGCGCGGTCAACACGGTGGTGTTGGTTGATGGCAGCGCCACCGGCTTCAACACTGATCTGTACGGCTTCATGGAGATGCTGCGCCGCGCCGGCATTGATCCTGCCGGGCAGCCCTGCTTCATTCTCGGCACGGGCGGTGTGTCCGGAGCGGCCAGGGCGGGGCTGCTGGCCATGGGCGCGTCTTCCGTGATGCTGGTCTCCCGCCATCCCGCAGCCGGCCAGCTGAGCTACGCGGAGCTCCCGGAACGCTTCTCCGGCGTGCTGGTCAACGCTACCCCCGCCGGGATGCTGCATTTCCCGGACGCCTGTCCGCTCTCTGATGATGCGCTCCGGCAGATTCTCCCGCGGGCAGCCGCTGTGGCGGATATCGTGGCGAACCCCCTTGAAACGCCCCTGCTGAAATCCGCCGGAGAAGCCGGTCTGCCCTGCTGCGGGGGGCTCACCATGCTGGTAGCCCAGGCCATGGAGGCCGAACGCCTCTGGCAGGGGCTGACCAAACTGCCCGACGGCCTGACCGACGCGGTGCTGCAGGAGGTCATTCAAACGCTTGGCCTGAACACCGGGAGGTGAACGGATGAAAACCTATCTGATCCTCAACGGCCCCAATATCAACCTGACCGGCCTGCGCGAGCCGGAGGTTTACGGCCGCCAGACCTATGACGACCTGCTGGCGATGATCCACGCCGAGGCGGAGCGGCTTGGCGTGGCCGTGCGCTGTGAGCAGTCCAACCACGAGGGCGCGCTGATCGACCTGATCCAGCAGGCCTGGCGGGACGGGCTGGACGGCATCGTCTTCAACCCCGGCGGATACACCCACACCTCCGTGGCGCTGCACGACGCGATCGCCTCAGTGCCGCTGCCGGTCATCGAGGTGCACATGTCCAACATCCACGCCCGGGAGGGCTATCGGCACGTCTCCCTGACCGCTCCGGCCTGCCGTGGACAGATCATGGGCCTGGGCTTTCAGGGCTACGCACTGGCGCTGAGGGCACTGGCGGAAAGCAGCGCATCAGCCTGATCACACAAGGAGGTACGAGCATGACGATTCGTTTTCCCGGCGGCCTGCGCAAGGCTGTCACCCTTTCCTATGACGACGGCGTGGAGCAGGATGTCCGGCTGATGGAGATCCTGAACGC
The DNA here is from genome assembly GCA_017534885.1 of Clostridia bacterium. Taxonomy (GTDB): domain Bacteria; phylum Bacillota; class Clostridia; order Christensenellales; family Aristaeellaceae; genus RUG11272. The sequence goes on from JAFXVR010000038.1 coordinate 65,262, forward strand.
CCACGGACTGAAGGCCACCTTCAACCTGAACAGCGGCTGCTACGCGCCTCCCGGCCTGGTCTGGCCCAAGGGACAGGTGCACCGCCGCATGACCGAGGAGGCAGTGCGCGCCCTGTACGTCGGTTCCGGCCACGAGGTGGCGGTGCACACCCTCACCCATCCCGACCTGACCGACCTGCCGCGCTCCGAAATGGTGCGCGAGGTGCTGACCGACCGGCTGAATCTCGAGAAGCTGACCGGCGGCCTGGTGCGCGGCGCGGCTTACCCCTTCGGCACCTTCTCGGACGCGGTTGTGGACGTGCTGCGGGACTGCGGCATTGTGTACTGCCGGACAGTCATCAGCAGCCATGACTTCTCCATCCCCCAGGACTGGCTGCGTCTTCGCCCCACCTGCCACCACGCCGATCCTGAGCTGATGCCCCTGACCGAGCGCTTCCTGGCCGATCCCGCCGGCTGGACCAGCAGGCTCTTCTATCTCTGGGGTCACGCCTACGAGTTTGAAGGCAGCAACAACTGGGAGGTCATCATCAACTGGGCGGACAGGATATCCGGCCGGGACGACATCTGGTACTGCACCAACATCGAGATCTGCGACTATATGGCCGCCGCCCGCAGCCTGATCCCCACCGCGGATGGCCGCGCCGTGTACAATCCGACCGCCATGACGGTATATGTGCAGCCCGATATGTTCCACGAGGCCGTCGAGGTGCCGTCGGGACAGCTGACCGCGCTGGCCTGAGCCCTCTGATGGCGCGCAGCCGATATTGACTTTTTCCAATATCATGGTAGAATATCCACAGAAAACATATTTCTGCGGGGCTTTGTCCGGAATCATCCGGCGCGAGATGCCGGCTATGATATCAAGCAAAGGAGGTTCTACCATGAAGAAAACCCTGGCTATCCTGCTCTGCGCCGCGATGCTGCTGACCAGCGCCATCGTCTGGGCAGATGACGGCGAGTTTCACGGCGAGGCGGACGGCTTCGGCGGAATCATCGCCGCGGATGTGACTCTGACGGAGGGCAAAATCACCGCCCTCACGCTGACCGGCGACAAGGAAACGCCCACCATCGGCGGTCTGGCCATCGAAGCCCTTCAGCAGGCCATTCTGGAAGCAGGCACCATCGACGGCATTGATGTCGTCACCGGTGCCACCTGGACCAGCAAGGGCGTCTTCAACGCGATCAAAAACGCCCTGGGTCTGGATGAAGCCGCCGAGCCCGCGGCGGAGGACGCAGCGCCGATCAGCGCTTCCGGCCTGAAGCACGGGCTGGGCATTGTGGTCACTCCCCGTCTCGGCCCCGGCAGCGACGATCAGGAAGTGCCCGTGTACTCGTTCAATGTGGTGATCGCCTATGTGGTTTCCGATGCCGAAGGACGCATTGTCGACGCGGAAACCGACATTCTGGAAATCATTACGCCCAACCATGACGGCGCTGAGGACAATGCCCTGGCGGGCTGGCCCGGCGCTTCCTATAATGAGGACAGCGACGGCGATGGCAAGGTGGACGGCGTAATGGAACAGACGCCCGAAAACTTTACCGCCGGCCTGCCCGCATGGAAGACCAAGCGCATGCTGGGCAGCGCCTACAAGATGAACAGCGGCACCTGGGAGCAGGAGATGGACATCTTCGAGGCTTTCTTCCGGGGCAAAACCGCAGAGGAGCTGCAGGGCTTCTTCGCCCGCGCCTGCTCTGACCGCAACGGCCGTCCGGTGCGCGAGAATTCCAGCAATGAAGACGACCTGGCCAAGTGGAACGCCCTGTCCGACGAAGACAAGGCCGGCGTGGACGCCCTGACCGGTGCGACCATGTCGCTCTCCGACGCGCATGGCGACATCCTCGGGGCCGTCATCAAGGCGCTGGACAGCCAGAAGCCCATCGCCGCCGAAGAAATCGCCAGCATCGGCCTGGGTGTGGTGGTCACTCCCCGTCTCGGCCCCGGCAGCGATGACCAGGAAGTTCCCGTGTATTCCTTCAACGTCGTCGTGTCCGGCGTGCTGCTGGATGAAGCGAGTGCGATCGCAGCAGCCAGGGAGGACATTCTCGAAGTCATCACGCCAAACCATGACGGTGCGAACGACAACGCCTTCATCGGCTGGCCCGGCCAAAGCTACAACACCGATGACGACGGCGACGGCAAGGTGGACGGCATAGCCGAGCAGACCAGCGACAGCTTCGTGGCCATGCTCACGGCTTTCCGCACCAAGCGCGGCCTGGACAGCCTCTATAAGATGAACAGCGGCACCTGGGCGCAGGAGATGGACATCTTCGAGACCTTCTTCGCAGGCAAGACCATCGATGAGCTCCTCGCCTTCTACGCGAAGAACTGTTCCGACCGCAACGGCCGTGTGATCTTCGCGAGCAACACCAATGAAGCGGATCTGGCCAAGTGGAACGCCCTGTCTGACGAGGACAAGGCCGTGGTGGATGCCCTGACCGGCGCGACCATGTCGCTCTCCGACGCGCATGGCGATCTGCTGGGCGCTCTGGAAGCCGCCGTGAACGCCGCCAAACCCGTGGGCGGCCGGTGACACCGCCGCATTTGCACCCATGACGCCCCGTTTCCCGCAGGAAGGTCAGTCTCTCCGTTAAACAGGCAGGTACAGCGGTACAGCGGAGGCCGGAGGCTAGAAGCATATTTGCTATTGACAAACGCTTTTCGATCATGTATATTCTCTCCCGGTGAAGCTGATCACCAAATGAACGAAAGGAGGTGTGGACATGAAGATCATCCGTAAAGCCCTGGCAATGATTGGGGCGTACTATGCCCATCTGACAGTCCGCTCTCCTTTTGCGCGCTCAGCCTGCCGCTGACCAAAGCGCATAACGGAGCTTTCAGCCGGTCTGTCAGGAGACAGGCCGGTTTTTGTGTGGCCTGCCCCATCTCACCCGCATATCACGATTCAGAGAGGAAACCATCATGGAACGCAAAGCTTCCGGCGGCCGCCTGCTGCTGCGGCTGCTCCGGGGACATGGCCCGCAGCTCACCGGCGCGCTGCTCTGCACCGTCGGCATGACCATCATCACTTACCTGACGCCGCTGCTGATCTCCGAGGTGGTGGACTGTGTGCTGGACGGCAAGCCCTCCGCCCTGCCTGAATGGGTTCTGACGCCCCTGCGCGCCCTGTCCGTCAACCGCGACTGGCTGCGAAATCGCATGTGGGTGCTGGCCATCGCCCTCGTCCTGCTCAGCCTGGTCAACGGTGTGTTCACCTATTTCAAGGGCCGGCTCAACGCCCAGGCCAGCGAGCGCATCGCCCAGAAAATGCGCGACCGGGTTTTCGCCCACCTGCAGTCCCTGCCCTTCGCCTATCACGTGCAGGCCCAGACCGGCGACCTGATTCAGCGCTGCACCTCCGATGTGGAGACCGTGCGCCGTTTCCTGGCCGTGCAGATCATGGAGATCGTCAGCGCCCTGCTGATGATTGTCATCGCCTTAGCGGTGCTGCTGCAGCGCAGCGTCCCCCTGACCCTGTACAGCATTGTGCTGGTGCCGGCGCTCTTCGTGTTCGCGGGCTGGTTTTTCACCCGGGTGCACAAGAGCTTCCAGGCCGCGGATGAGGCTGAGGGCAGCATGAGCGCCGTGCTGCAGGAGAATCTCTCCGGCGTGCGGGTGGTGCGGGCTTTCGGCCAGCAGCAGCGCGAGGTGGAAAAGTTTGACCGCGTCAACAAGGACTTCCGCGACAAGTGCAAGGTGGTCAACGATCTGCTGGCCGTCTACTGGAGCGGCGGCGACGCGATCTCCATCTTCCAGCAGCTCATCACCCTCGGGGTCTGCGTGGTCGCGGCGGTGAAGGGCGAGATCAGCACCGGCACGCTGATCCTCTTCACCAGCTATGTGGCGCAGCTCCTCTGGCCGGTGCGCCAGCTGGGCCGCACCCTGTCCGATTCCGGCAAGAGCATGGTGGCCATCGAGCGCATTCAGGCCATCCTGGACGCCGAGCCCGAACCCGAGGAGCCTAATGCCCTTCAGCCGCCCCTGAACGGGGATATCGTCTTCGATCATGTGTCCTTCGCCTATCCCGACGACCATGTGCCGGTGCTCACGGATGTCAGCTTCACCATCAAAGCCGGCTCCACTGCCGCCATTCTCGGCGGCACCGGCAGCGGCAAAAGCACCCTACTCTACCTGCTGCAGCGCCTTTATGAGCCCACTGGCGGCAAAATCACCATCGGCGGAACGGACATCACGAAGATCGACCGGCGCTACCTGCGCGCCCATGTGGGCCTGATCCTCCAAGAGCCCTTCCTCTATTCCAAGACCATCGAGGAGAACGTGGGCATCGCCCGGGAGCACACCAGCCATGCCGAGGCCGAGCGCGCCGCGGAGATCGCCTCCGCCGCCAGCTTCATCCGCCAGGCCGACAAGGGCTGGGAGACGGTGGTAGGCGAGCGCGGCGTCACCCTGTCCGGCGGGCAGAAGCAGCGCCTGGCCATCGCCCGCACCCTGCTGAAGGACAACAGCATTCTCGTCTTTGACGATTCTCTTTCCGCAGTGGACACCGAGACCGACGCCCAGATCCGCGCCGCCCTGAACCGTGAGGAAAGGGGCGTCACCACCCTGATCATCAGCCACCGCATCACCACCCTGAGTCAGGCGGATCAGATCATCGTGCTGGAGGACGGCCAGGTAGCCGCCACCGGTACCCACGAGGAGCTCTGCCATCAGCCCGGCCTGTACCAGCGCATCAACAGTATTCAAAACACTCTGGAGGAGGAGCTGGCCGCCACCGGAAAGGAGGAAACGCCTCATGCAAGCCATTGAGGAACAGGACTATACCAAACAGCTGGACCTGAATCTGTGGAAAAAGCTGCTGATCTTAGCCAAACCCTATCATAAGCACCTGTACGCCGTCGGCCTGCTGATGGCCTTCACCGCCCTGGTGGATGTGGCGCTTCCCCGGCTGAACGCCTACGCCATCGACCATTTCATCGCCCTGCGCACCACCGAGGGCCTGGGGCTGTTCATGGGCGCCTATGTGTTCCTGATGCTGCTCCAGACCATCGCGGTCTACGCCTTCATCCGCCTGAGCGGCCTGGTGGAAACCGGGGTCTGCTTCACCATCCGCCAGCAGGGCTTCCGCAAGCTCCAGGAGCTGCCCTTCTCCTACTACGACCGGATGCCCGTGGGCTATCTCATCAGCCGCATGACCAACGACACCCAGCGCCTGGGCGATACCATCGGCTGGTCGCTGGTGGATCTGACCTGGGGCGCGGTCTACCTGGTGGCCTGCGCCATCCAGATGCTCTCGCTCAACTGGCGCATCGGCCTGATCGCTCTGCTGGTGCTTCCTCCCCTGGCGCTGATTTCCTGGCGCTTCCAGAAGAGCATCCTGGAGAGCTACCGCAAGGTGCGCAAGCACAACAGCCAGATCACCTCCGCCATCAACGAGGGCATCAACGGCGCCAAGACCAGCAAAACCCTGGTGCGGGAGGAGATGAACATCCGTGAGTTCGGCGAGCTGACCGAGAACATGCGCAAGGCCTCCGTGCGGGCCGCCACCCTCTCGGCGCTCTTCCTGCCCATCGTAGTCTCCCTGGGTTCCCTGGCCACCGCCTATGTGCTGTGGCGGGGCGGCAACGAGGTGCTGGCCAACGCAGCCACCGGCGTCGGCATGACGGTGGGCGTGCTGAGCGCCTACATCAGCTACACCATCCAGTTCTTCCAGCCCGTGCGCGACATCGCCCGGGTCTTTGCCGAGCTCCAGTCCTCCCAGGCCGCGGCCGAGCGGGTGCTGACCCTGCTGGAAACCCAGCCGGACATTGTGGACAGCCCCGAGGTGGAAGCCGCTTTCGGCGACAACTTCCACCCGCGCCGCGAGAACTGGCCCGCGCTGAAGGGAGACATCGATTTCGAGGACGTGTCCTTCCGCTACAAGGACGGCGAGCAGGTGCTCTCCCACTTCAGCCTGCATGTGAAGCATGGCCAGACCATCGCCCTGGTGGGCGAAACCGGCAGCGGCAAATCCACCATCGTCAATCTGATCTGCCGCTTCTATGAGCCCACGGAAGGCCGCATCCTGATCGACGGCACGGACTACCGGGAGCGCAGCCAGCTCTGGCTTCAGTCCAACCTGGGCTATGTGCTCCAGTCCCCGCACCTGTTCTCCGGCACCATCGCCGACAACATCCGCTACGGCCGTCCGGACGCCTCGGAGGAGGAGGTTCGCCGGGCCGCGGAAATGGTGGGCGCCAACCGCTTCATCATCCAGATGAAGGACGGATACAACACCGCTGTGGGCGAGGGTGGCAGCCGCCTGTCCACCGGCCAGAAGCAGCTGATCTCCTTTGCCCGCGCCCTGCTGACCAATCCCGCCATCTTCGTGCTGGATGAGGCCACATCCTCGGTGGACACCGAGACGGAGCAGATGATCCAGAGCGCCATCCAGACAACCCTGAGCGGCCGCACCAGCTTCATCATCGCCCACCGGCTCTCCACCATCCGCTCCGCCGACCGCATCCTGGTCATCCGGGACGGACAGATTGCCGAGGATGGCACCCACCGCTCCCTGATCGCCCGCAAAGGCATCTATTACAACCTCTATACCAACCAGTTCCAGGACGAGCAGGGACGCCGCATCCTGGATGGGAACGCATAAGGCAGGACGCAGATTCAAAAAGCAAGGCCGCCGGTTCATGGCAGCCTTGTTTTTTGTTCAGTTGTGATTACTCCGCCTTTTCTTCCTTTGCCTTCCGTGCCTTTCTCCTGCGCTGGACAATCACCGCGCAGGCGATCACCGCGCCCGCCAGGATCAGGAAGGGCAGGGCGGCTACCAGGAAGACCAGCGCGTCCTCAAGGAAGTCCGCCAGGGCCGTCCAGCCCACGCTGATGGCCGCGCCGATGCGCTCGCCCAGGGAGAGCTCGGTGGTCTGCAGGCGCTCCTGCTCTTTTTCCTCGCGCAGGGAAATCTCGACGGTAGCATAGCGCACCTTGCTGTCCGTGGAGCGCAGGCTTGCGGTATAGCTGTCGATCTGCCGCTGGGCCTCGGACATGGCGTTCTCCAGCACCAGCAGGTCGGACATATCCTCCGCCTGCGCCACCAACTGCTGGTAACGGGCCAGAAGCGCTTTCTGGCTCTCCAGACGGGAGGCTGTGTCGTAGTAGCTGTCGGTCACGTCCCGGGTGGTCTCCTCCATGCGGGTGATGCGCCCCAGCGCCTCGGTGCCGCTCAGGTAAGCGTCCACCGCCTCCGCCGGAATGCGCAGGGTCAGCCAGGCTGTCCGCAGGCCGTTGGAGCCGGCTGTCACCGAGGAATAGGAGATCCAGCCGCCCTCCGCCAGGTTTTTGAGGGATTCCAGGCTGTTGTCGAAATCGCGGCTCACGATGGTCAGGCTGACATTGCGGATCAGCTTGGTCTCGCGCTCCTCCGCCGCGCCGCCATCGTCATCCGCGTCAAAGGCGGCCGCCTCTTCGGCTTCCATGTCCTCCTCGTAGAACGCGGCGGTGTCGTAGTCATCCATCACCATCGCCTCCGCCGGGGCTTCATAGCCGCGGGCTGAGGATGCGTACACGCCGTTTCCATAACTGGAAGCGTTGCTGACGGTCACCCCGGCGCTCTCTTTTGAGGCGGCGTTGGTCTTTGTTCTCGAGGGCAGGTCGTCACGGGTCATCAGGGTGCCGCCCACGATGAACACCAGAGCGGCGGCCGCGGCCAGAATGCCAGCCAGCTGGCGGCGGCGGGCGGGTTTGCGGGTCTGCTTGTTCTCCATCGGTTTCTCCTCCAGCATCAGGGTCCAGCGCTGGTGAAGATCCGCCGGCATGGGCGGCACGTCCTCACGCAGGCCGGCCAGTCTGTCCGGCAGGAGTTCGAGGCTCTCGCGGAGGGCGCGGCATTCGGGGCATTCCGCCTCGTGCGCGCTGAGCTGCGCGGCCTCTTCCGGTGTCGGTTCCCTGTCCAGACAGCTTGTCAGGAGCGCCTGATATGCCTCACAGTTCATGGATCGGCCCTCCCTTCACTCTCTTGGACGCGGCAGCGCCCGGATAGTTCCCGTTTTCCCGAAGGATTTTTGCCAGCTGCATCCGCCCCCGGCTGATGCGGCTTTTGACCGTCCCGACGGGCAGGGACAGCAGTTCCGCGATTTCCTCATAGGGCCGCTGATCCACCGCGAAGAGCGTCAGCGGCACCCGCTGTTCGTCCGACAGGCTGTTCAGGGCCTCCCGAACCGCCTCCCGATCTTCCTTCTGCTCCAGGGCCTGCTCCGGCCCCGCTTCCCGGGAGGGCGGATCGAAGCCGTCCTCTTCCCTCAACTGATCCATGGAAACCTGTGGCCGGGCCTTGCGCCGCCGCAGGGCATCCAGGCAGACGCTCACCGCGATGCGGTACAGCCAGGTGCCCAGGGTCGCTTCTCCCCGGAAGCTCCCGATGCCCTGCCAGGCTCGGAGCATCGTCTGCTGAAGGGCATCTGCTGCGTCCTCACTGTTGCCCAGCATCTGCCAGCAGACGCGCCAGACTGTCTGCTCATGGGTCGTCACCAGCATCTCAAAGCTCCGGCTGTCCCCCGCTCTCGCGCGCCGGAGCAAATCCTCTGTCATGGGGCCACCTCCTGTGTCTTTCACGGTCGCCGCCCAAAGCATAGCACGTTTGTGATGAAATGGAAAGGCGAAAACCGAATTTTACAAACCTTCTAAAAATTGAATTGACACTTCAGTATGTTGGTGTTATAATCCATACGTCCAAAGTTGGTTTTCATACCCGCGAAGCAAAGCACTGCTGTTTCGTGATGATTTCCGGTAACGTTTACACTGTGTCTCTGCGGCCTTTGTGCCGTAAAGATAGGCGACCCTGAGGGCCGCAATTCAACATTCTGAAGGAGGAACCCTGTATGAAGAAACTGGTTGCTCTGCTGCTGGCCGCCATGCTCCTGATGAGCTGCGCTGCCTTCGCCTCTGCCGAGGGAGGCTTCAGCGGTGAAGTCAAGATCTGGGTCGCTGAGAACACCGTGGAGTTTACCCAGCAGGCTGTGGAAGACTTCAAGGCTGCCAATCCGCAGTACGCCGGCATGACCGTGAAGGTTGAGCCCGTGGGCGAGGGCGACGCTGCCAGCAAGATGATCACCGACGTCGAGGGCGGCGCTGACATCTTCGGCTTTGCGCAGGATCAGCTGGCCCGTCTGGTGGCCGCCGGCGCGCTGCTGGAGGTTGAGGAGATGAACGCGATCCAGGTGAGCCTGGAGAACGACGCCGGCGCTGTGGGCGCTGTCACCATGGGCGAGACCATGTATGCCTATCCCATGACCTCCGACAACGGCTACTTCCTCTACTATGACAAGGAAATCGTGAAGGATCCCTCCACCCTGGAGGCTGTGCTGGCCGACTGCGAAGCCGCTGGCAAGAGCTTCTACATGGAGATCAACTCCGGCTGGTATCAGACCGCCTTCTTCTTCGGCGCGGGCTGCACCCTGACCTATGATTCCGACGACAGCGGCGCCCTGGTCAAGTGCAACACCGACTATGCCTCCGAGAACGGCGTGAAGGCTCTGAAGGCCATGATCAATGTCGCCAAGAGCCCCGCTTTCGTGAACGGCTCCTCCGTGTCCAACGCCACCAACGCGGCGGCGGTTGTCAGCGGCACCTGGGACGCCGGCGCTGCTCAGGAGCTCTTCGGCGAGAACTATGCTGCCTGCAAGCTGCCCACCGTGGACGGCTTCCAGCTGGGCGGCTTCGGCGGCTTCAAGATGCTGGGTGTCAAGCCCCAGACTGATGACGCCAAGATCGAGGCCTGCGACGCGCTGGCTTCCTACCTGACCTCCGGCGACGTGCAGCTGGCCCGCTTCAACGCGGTTGGCTGGGGTCCCTCCAACCTGACCGCCCAGCAGAACGAGGCTGTGCAGGCCAATGTGGCGCTGGCCGCTCTGGCTGATCAGCTCCAGTACTGCATGCCCCAGGGCCAGTATCCCGGCGAGTATTGGTCTCTGGCCACCGGCCTGGGCGACGACATTCTGGCCGACAAGTATGACGAGCTGGATGACGCCGCGCTGCTGGAAGTGCTGAACACCTTCCAGACCACTGCCATTTCCTACGTCAACTGACGCAGCATTGAGGTGGCGGGGGACGCTGTGTCCCCTGCCCCTTTTTATGGGAAGCTTTCGGCGTACCCGGGAGTTTCCCCCTGACCGGACTGGCGTGTCCGGTGAAAAACAGAGCCGGAGGGTGGTAGCATGACTGATCTGGACTACCTGAAAATGAGCAAATGGGCCCGATTGGCTCACAGCTTCGTTGGTTTCTTCGCATCGATTCCATCGAAGTGCAGGGACGGGTTCAAAAAGCTCGGCCTGTGGTTTGTCCGCCTGTTTCGCAGTATCGCGGACAACCTGGTTGACCTGGTGGACACCTTCGTCAAAGGCGACTGGAAGACCCGGCTGAGCTATCTGGTGATGGGCTTTGGCTCCTTCGCCCGGGGACAGTGGGGCCGCGGCCTGCTCTTCTTCCTCTTTCAGACCGTGTTCAACCTGTACATGGTCAACTTCGGCGTGGCCTACCTGGGCAAGCTGAACACGCTGGGCACCCTGGAGACCTACCGGGAGGGCCGCCGCACCATCTACGGCGACAATTCCTTCTTCATCCTGCTCTACGGCGTGCTGACCCTGTTCTTCGTGCTGGCCTTCATCTATACCTGGCGGGCCAACATCCGGCAGAACAAGGTTTCCCAGCAGATTCTGGATTCCGGCAAGAAGCTGAAGAGCACCAAGGACGACCTGAAGTCCCTGGCGGACGAGCAGTTCCACAAGACACTGCTGGCCCTGCCCACCCTGGGCGTATTGGTGTTCACCGTCCTGCCCATCATCTTCATGATCCTGGTGGCCTTCACCAACTTTGACGCGACGCACCAGCCGCCATCCAAGCTCTTCACCTGGGTGGGCTGGGACAACTTCCGCCAGCTGCTCTCCTCCGACAGCGCCTCCTACGGTGATACCTTCAAGCAGGTGCTGTTCTGGACGCTGCTGTGGGCCTTCTTCGCCACCTTCCTCAACTACTTCTTAGGCATGATGGTGGCCATCATGATCAACAAGAAGGGCATCAAGCTGAAGAAGATGTGGCGCACCATCCTGGTGATGACCATCGCCATCCCGCAGTTCGTCTCCCTGCTGTACGTCTCCAAGATGTTCGCCCAGGACGGTCTGATCAACACTTACCTGATGAAATGGGGCTGGATCGCCTCCCCCATCCCCTTCTGGACGGACGCGGGCTGGGCGCGCTTCACCATCATCCTCATCAACCTCTGGATTGGCATTCCCTACCTGATGCTGATCGCCACAGGCATCCTGATGAACATCCCGGCTGACCTGTATGAGTCGGCCCGCATCGACGGCGCCAACGCCTTCCAGATGTACCGCAAGATCACGCTGCCCTACATGCTTTTCGTCACAGGCCCATACCTGCTGACAAGCTTCACGGGCAACATCAATAATTTCAACGTGATCTTCCTGCTGACCGGCGGCAAACCGCTGTCCCTTGAGCTGAGCGGCAACGCCGGATATACTGACCTGCTGATCACCTGGCTGTACAAGATGACGGTCAACGACACCAACTACAAGCTGGCTGCCGTCATGGGCATTCTGGTCTTTGTGGTCACGGCCGTCATTAACCTGCTGGTGTACAACCTGATCCCGTCGGTCAAGAACGAGGAGGACTTCCAGTGATGAGCAACAATAAGCAGATTCCTGAAGTTGACATCGTGGTCGACGAGAAGGCCGGTGTCATCCGGGAGATCAAGCCGGAACAGAAGCTCCGCTCCAAGTCCGGACATGAAAAGCGCGTCAACGTCGGCATCTACACCATTCTGACGCTGATGGCGATCATCTGGCTGGCTCCCTTCGTATTCCTTGTGTTCCAGTCCTTCCGCTCCTATCTCACCGAAAACGGCGGCATGGTCAACTACCTTCTGCCCAAGACCTGGTCGCTGGACAACTACATCTGGCTGTTCACGGACGAGAAGAGTCTCTTCCTGCGCTGGTACCTCAACACCCTGATCATCGCCCTCTTCAACGCCGTGCTCCAGACCGTCATCGTCCTGTCCGTTGCCTACGCTCTCTCCCGCCTGCGCTTCAAGGGCCGCAAGCTCATCATGAACGCGGTGCTGGTGCTGGGCCTCTTCCCGGGCTTCCTGACCATGATCACTCTGTACTTCCTGCTCAAACAGCTGGGGCTGACCCAGAACGGCGCAATCCCCGGCCTGATCCTGATCTACTGCGCGTCCTCCGGCATGGGCTACTACATTTCGAAGGGCTTCTTCGACACGATCCCCAAGTCCCTGGACGAGAGCGCCCGCATCGACGGCGCCACCCGCTTCCAGGTCTTCATGAAGATCATTATGCCGCTGGCCAAGCCCATCGTGATCTACACCATCCTGATGGCCTTCATGGCGCCCTGGGGCGACTTCGTGTTCGCCTCCTATGTGGCCTTCGGCACCACCACCAATTACAACGTGGCCGTCGGTCTCTACCAGTGGGTCAACGTGGCGGACTATCAGGGCTTCTTCACCCGCTTCTGCGCAGGCGGCGTGCTGGTGGCAGTGCCCATCACCGCGCTCTTCCTGGCTCTGCAGAAGTACTACGTGGAGGGCGTGACCGGCGGCGCCGTGAAGGGCTGACGGACACGCGGACAGCAATCGAGTTTGAAGGAGGAAATACAGTATGGCCAGCGTCAAGCTTGAGCACGTCAAGAAGGTATATGACAACAATGTGGTTGCCGTGCATGATTTCAACCTGGACATCCAGGACAAGGAATTCATCGTGTTTGTCGGCCCATCCGGCTGCGGCAAGTCCACAACCCTGCGCATGATCGCCGGTCTGGAGGACATCTCCGACGGCACCCTGACCATCGGCGACCGCGTGGTGAACGACGTGGAGCCCAAGGACCGCGACATCGCCATGGTCTTCCAGAACTACGCCCTGTACCCGCACATCTCCGTGTATGAGAACATGGCCTTCTCCCTGCGCATCCGCAAGATGAGCAATGAGGAGGTGCACAAGCGCGTGACCCAGGCTGCCGAGATCCTGGGCATCACCGAGTACCTGGGCCGCAAGCCCAAGCAGCTCTCCGGCGGCCAGCGTCAGCGTGTGGCCATCGGCCGCGCCATCGTCCGCGACCCGGCGGTCTTCCTGATGGACGAGCCCCTGTCCAACCTGGACGCCAAGCTGCGCAACCAGATGCGCGCCGAGATCATCCTGCTGCGCAAGCGCATCGACACCACCTTCATCTACGTCACCCATGACCAGACCGAAGCCATGACCCTGGGCGACCGCATCGTCATCATGAAGGACGGCTACATCCAGCAGGTGGGCACGCCCCAGCAGGTCTTCGAGACCCCGAAGAACCTGTTCGTGGCCGGCTTCATCGGTTCGCCGCAGATGAACTTCCTGAAGGCCGATCTGGTGAACAAGGGCGGGCAGTACGCGGTGAACGTCCAGGGCATCACGGTGCCGCTGGAGGCCAAGCACAACGCCATCCTGAACCAGAAGCAGGTGAAGCCCATGCCCGTAACCCTCGGCGTGCGCCCCGAGCACACCACGCTGTGCTTTGATGACGTGTCCAACGCGATCGAGAGCACCGTGAGCGTCAACGAGATGATGGGCTCCGAGCTGCACCTGCACGTGGTCACCAAGGCCGGCGACAAGGTCATCCTGCGCATCCCCACCATCGACCTGACGGACAGCCAGCGGGCTTCCCTGGCCTACGGCAACAAGCTGTACTTTAACTTCCCGGGCAAGGTCATGCACCTCTTCGATCCCAAGACCGAGGAAAGCCTGCTCTATCCCGGCGACTGATCCTGTCTCCATCTTTCCCGGGGGACCGGCCTCACGGCTGGTCCCTTTTCCGCACTTCTCTTTCGCCTTCTTGTTACAATTCTCCACCGCAAACCCCTTTCATTTTGCTTTTCTTTTGCGCTGTTTCATGCTATAATCAGATTGCCCTCTGGCGCAGAGGTGTATTTTGCGTATTTGAATCCGGCTGACCCATCGTCAGCTGAGAAAGAAGGTCCCTGATGCTTAAACGGCTGTTATCGCTGCTGTGCGCGCTGCTGCTGACGCTCGGTGCGTTCCCGGCTCTCGCCGCCACCCCGAAGCCCATCGATGTCATCCCCTATGAAGACCTGCCTGAGCCCCTGGATGGGCAGTATCACTATCTGCTGCTCTGTGAGGATCTCTGGGCGGACAGCCCCACCAGGGACGGAAAGCCCCGCGGCAACACGGACGGCATCGTGCTGGTGACCCTCGATACCCGGGCCAGGCGCGTCATGCTCACCTCCTTCATCCGCGACGCCCTGGTCAGCCGGCCCAATCCCGACAAGCCCGGCGACGGCATCGGCCGCATCAACTACATCGCCAAGCAGTCCGGCCCGGAAACCCTCTGCCGCGTCATCAGCCAGCACATTGGCGTGAAGGTGGACAAGTATATCATCTTCACCTTCAAGCATGTGTCGGACATCATCGACCACCTGGGCGGCGTCACGATCACCGTCACCGCAGAGGAGGCCAGCTACCTCAACCGCTACCGCATCAGCCGCACCTCCACCAAGCCCTCCATGGCCAGCGCGGGCACCTATCTTTTCGGCGGACATGCGGCAGTCATCTATATGCGCATCCGCAAGGCAGGCGGCGGCGGCGATTTCATGCGCACCCAGCGCGTGCGCACCGTGCTGTCCACCTTAGCCGACCAGTGCCGGGAAATCACCTATGACGAGGCCCGGAATCTCGTGAATGTCGTCCTGCAGAACAACGTGGTGACCAACATCAACCTGGAGACCATGGTGGACGCAATGGAGCACGCCTTTGAACTGCGCGGCTGTACGGTGGAAGAACTTCGCATCCCGCCGGAAGGCGCCGTGCACCCCATCAGCTATGTGGGCATGGCGGCTCAGGAGCTGGACTGGGACAAGTGCCGGGTAGCCATGGCGGATTACCTGGAAAACAGCTTCCTGGTATACACTCCGCGCGACGACACCCTCCTGGACGACCTGGAAGACCTGGAAGACTTCGACTGGGACGAGTAAGCCTCTTCACGAAAGGAGCATGACATGAACTGTCCCCAATGCGGCCTTTGGAACCGCGCCTCGCTGACCGCCTGCGCCCGCTGCGGCGCGCCTCTGGGCAGCGCGGATGGCAAACCCGCATGGAAGGAAAAGCTGCGGGATCAGAAGCGCGGCAGCGTCTACTACCGCCCGGATGAAGAGGGCGTGGTGGACGAGGCGCTGAACCCCGACCAGCGGGACGAGCTGGCCGAGGAGATGGCGCAGCTGAAAACCCGCAAAGCGGAGGGCTACCAGCGTCTGCGCCGGATGCAGGTGCGGAGCGCTGAACGCGGCGCGGCGCCGACCGGAAGGCACATCCGGACTCAGTCCGCCGACGCTTTCTGGCGCGATCCGGATGACACCGGCCGCAGCGCCCGCATCGACTGGGCCGGGCCAAACGCCAGCCAGACCCGGATCAGCCGGAAATCCGCCGCGGACGTCCCGCCATCACCCGTTGATGATGAGGATGACGAGACCTGGGACGACAGCCACAACTGGGATCCTCTCTGGGCTGAGCAGGACGCCTATGGCCATTCTTTCCGCACCGGCCGGTACACCTCTGCC
Organism: Clostridia bacterium; assembly: GCA_017534885.1. Classification (GTDB taxonomy): domain Bacteria; phylum Bacillota; class Clostridia; order Christensenellales; family Aristaeellaceae; genus RUG11272. The sequence goes on from JAFXVR010000038.1 coordinate 80,837, forward strand.
CTGCCGCTGGTGCCCAAGCGCGTGGCGCGATTCCACGCCTTTCTCAAATTCATGGGCATCGTGCTGCTGATCGGCCTGTGCGGAGCCGCCGGGTTCTTTGGCTACAAGTATTTTGAGGCCCGGGCCCAGCAGGCTGATGACCAGAACAAGGCCTCGGTCTTTGCCTCCATCAAGGATGACCTGGCGGCCCATACAATCCTGATTCCCGGCAATGACGGCGAACAGATTTACATCCGCGAGCTGCACACCTCCTATATCGTGGAGGGCGGCTTTGCCACCATCGAGGTGGCGGATCACACCTGGTATGACAGCCTGGAGGAAGTCACCGAGCCACAGATGGAGGTCACCCTGACGCCCTTCATGAAGACCGCCTCAGGTCGTCAGCAGCCCATGAGCGTCATCAACTACACCATCGACATCCCCCTGAGCCCCATTGAGCTCAACACCCCGGATACGCCGGTCAAGACAGTGTCTGCCTCCATGTACACCATGTCCTTCACCGTCCGCCCGGCCTCCAAGGTGACCATCAACGGCAAGGATGTCAGCGATACGGTCAACGCCGATACCGGCACCTTCTCCTACAACGCCACCGTGCAGCCCATCGGAGACAATGTGTTCACGGTCACCTGCCGCAGCCAGTACTGCCGGGAGAGCAGTATGACCGTCACCCTCTACCGGGAGCCCCAGGAGATTCCCCTGGATCTGGCCGCGACCACCTATTCTTCCACCTCCTCCTCCAAAATGCTGGTGAGCTGCACCACCCTGCCCGGCGCGACGGTGGAGGTGCTCTCCCCCTTCTCCGACCTGAACATCACCAACCTGTCCTCCACAGGCGCGTTCACCTTTTACGCCCTCTTCGACCACATCGGCAACAACACCATTCTGATCAATTCCTCTTTCCCGGGCAAGAAGACCTCCACCATCGAGTACACGGTGTATTATGTGCCCAGCCCGGATGTCTACACGCCCAAGGCCTGGCCGTTGACCGCCGCCGGCTATTCCGAGCTGGTGAGCAACATCGCCTACCGGGCTGAGCACAGCCAGGTCTATGTGGTCATCGGCACATTGCAGTATTTCGTGTCCGAGAAGCCGCAGATGGCCGTGTTCAACACATCGGACGACGGCAAGAGCCAGCCTGTGATGGTGGAGAACTATTCCCGCACCACCTGGGTGGCCGGGCAGTTCTACCGCATCTACGCGGACGCTTATTCCACCTACAACAACATGCCCTGGCTCTGCGCGAGGTACACCTACGACAACTGACCCCCACTCATTTTGGAAAGGACGGCCCGGCGCAAAGCGCGCTGCCGGCCGGGTGAAACCCATGTATGATCTGCTGATTATCGGCGGAGGCCCCGCTGCGCTGAGCTGCGGCCTGACCGCCCGCAAGCGCGGCTTGGAGACCGTCATCGTGTCCGCGGATGCCGGGAGCAGCTGGCTGGACAGGGCCGAGCGGCTGGACAACTATCCCGGTCTTCCCGCCGTCAGCGGTCGGGAGCTGCTCCGGATCTTCCGAGGGCAGGCCTCCGACGCGGGCTGCAGCTTTGTGACCGGCGTGGCCCGACAGGTGCAGTCCCTTGGCCCGGCGTATTTCATGACACTGGTGGGAAATGACATTCTGGAAAGCCGCGCCGTGGTGCTGGCCATGGGCGCCGCACGCCCGAAGCTCCTCCCCGGCGAGGAAGGCCTGCTGGGCACAGGTGTCAGCTGGTGCGGCACCTGCGACGGCATGTTCTACCGCGGAAGGGAAGTCGCGGTGGTCTCATCCTGGCACGGCGGCGTCGAGGAAGCGCTCTTTCTCTCGGGCATCTGTTCCGGCGTGGATTACTATGCCCTCGCGGCCCACGAGCTTCCGGAGAAGGAAGGCATCCGCCTGAAGGAAGGCCGGGTGCTTGGCCTCAGCCGGGCGGAGGACGGCCGCAGCGTGACCGTGGAAACCGACCAGGGCCGGGCGGCCTACGCGGGCGTCTTTGTGTTCCGCCCCGCAGTCGCCCCGGATCGCCTGCTGCCCGGTCTGGAAGTGGACGGCGCCTTCATCCGCGTCGACCGCCGCATGGCTGCCAGCATTCCGGGCGTGTACGCCTGCGGGGACTGCACCGGCCAGCCGCTCCAGGTGGCCAAGGCTGTGGGCGAGGGCAATATCGCCGCCATCTCTGCCGCTGAAGACCTGGGCCGCGCCGGCTGAAACAAAGGAGGGCCTCCATGAAGCTCATCAGGCTGATCGCAGCGCTGCTGCTGACGCTGTCTCTCTGCTCTTGCGTGTTTGCCGATCCTCTGGTACAGACGGAAGACCTGTCCGGCACCCTGTGCTGGCCGGCGGATGCCGATCCCGCTGACGCTGTTTATGTCTACACCTACCGCTATCCCCAGGTGCTGGGCGAGGAGGAGGCCGTGCTGGCCATCAACGCCCACTTCGCCTATGAAATCACCGACGCTGAAATCTACCGGGTACCCATGTTCGGCGAGATGGTGCCCGAGGGGGAGCGCGAGGAAACGGACGTCAGCTACACCATCACCTGCAGCAGCGACACCTATTTCTCCGTGCTGATCACCACCGCGGATCGCTACCAGGGAGAGACCTTCACCATTCTTTCCGCCCAGGTTTTCTCCCGGAACACGGACAAGGCCGGCAGCATCATCACTCTCCCCTATCTGCTGGGCATCCTGGAGGGCACGGAGGCGGACGCCTGGATGCTGCAGCGGCAGAAGGAAAAGGCTGACGCCTGCGTGCGGGATCTCGTGCTGGAGCGCATGGAAGCCACGCCGGGCCAGTGGCTGGACGGGGTGGACAGCGAGTATCTCTCCGCCATCTTCTATCCCGAGGAGGATTTCTACCTGGACGCCAGCGGCGATCCCGTGTTCTTTGTGCAGCCGGGCATGATCGCGCCGGAGGAAGAAGGGCCTCAGCTGTTCCCCATTCCGCTGGAGGAGCTGCTGGACGAAATCTGACCGCCAGAGCGAGAAAAAATACAACTGAAGTACATCCACGGCGGACACATCGGGCTATAATAGAGAGGACAAGCTGCGCCGCAAGGCTGCTCAGAATGGGAGGTATCACCTGATGAAAGATATCAGCGTCACCCTGACCCAGACCCCCAAGGCCAAGCCCACCGATGAGAGCAAGCTGGGCTTCGGTCAGATTTTCACCGACCACATGTTCCTGATGGACTATTACGACGGCCAGGGCTGGGTCGATCCCCGCATTGTGCCTTATTCCAGCTTTGTTCTGGATCCGGCCTGCATGGTCTTCCACTATGGCCAGGCCATCTTTGAGGGCACCAAGTGCTATCGCCGCGCTGACGGCGGCCTGCAGCTCTTCCGCCCCGCGGACAACCTGGCCCGCATGACCCGCAGCGCCCTGCGCATGGGCATACCCGCCCTGGATGAGGAGACCGCCCTGGCCGGCCTGAAGCAGCTGGTGCTGCTGGAGCAGGACTGGGTGCCGCACCAGGAGGGCACCTCCCTGTACATCCGCCCCACCATCATCGCCATGGACGCGCATCTGGGCGTGCACGCGGCGCATCACTACCTGTTCTTCATCATCCTCTCCCCCGTCGGCAGCTATTACAAGAACGGCCTGGCTCCCGTGGGCATCTATGTGGAGGACGAGTACGTCCGCGCCGTCCGCGGCGGCACCGGCTTTGCCAAGTGCGCGGGCAACTATGCCGCCTCCATCCTGGCCGGCGAGCTGGCCGAGAAGAAGGGCTATTCCCAGGTGCTCTGGCTGGACGGCGTGGAGCAGAAGTACGTGGAGGAAGTGGGCTCCATGAACATGATGTTCGCCTATGGCGACCGCATCGTGACGCCCGCCCTCAACGGCTCCATCCTGCCCGGTCTGACCCGCGACAGCATCCTGAAGCTGGCCCGTCAGCTGGGCTATCAGGTGTCTGAGGAGCGCATGGCCATCGCCGATGTGTTTGAGGACGCCCGCGCCGGCCGCATGACCGAGGCCTTCGGCACCGGCACCGCCGCGGTGGTCTCCCCGGTGGGTGAGCTGTGCTGGAAGGACGAGAAGCTGGTCATCGGCGGCGGCAAGATCGGCCCCGTGGCCCAGAAGCTCTACGACACCCTGACCGGCATCCAGTACGGACGGCTCCCCGATGAAAACAACTGGGTCGTCAAGCTGACCTGATTTCTGCGCGGTCGCCCGGTATCCCCAATCCCGACGCAAGCAAAGGAGTGTATATGCGTCAAGCCGACCCCAAGTCCATTTCCTGGACCGACAAAACCATGACTATGCTTCAGGCCCGTCAGCATGAGGCGCGTTTTCAGCGCGTCTCTGCTTTTCCGCGTTTTGGCCTTTTTGACGACGTCACCGACGCCCAGGCCGAGATGCTCTATCTGATTTCCTATGAGGGCTCTGCCCGCCTGAACGCGCCTGTGCTGCACACGGTGGAAGGCCTCCGCTCCCTGGTGCTGGAGCGCCTGCCCCGGGAAGCCCTGCTCATCACACCGCCTGAGTACCAGGTGCTCATGGGGCTGATTGCCGGCGGCGGCACGCTCTCCCTGGCTGACGACTACCATCTTGTGGGCGTGGAATCGTTGGTGAGACGCCTCTGGTGCACCGTCAGGGGCCAGGGCGAGGAGCTGAGCGTCACCCTGCCCGCCCGCCTTTCTGTGCGCCTGGCCGACCTGCTGACCTCCGATCAGGCTGAGGAAGCCCGGAACAGGCTCTCTGTCTTCCACAGCGGCATGATCAGCGCGTTGAATGTCTACGGCGCGGTGCTGGCAGACTCTGCGCTTTCCCTGCTGCAGCTGGTTTGCAGCCAGCCCGGGCTTCTCACCGATCCCTCCCTCTGCCTGCGCATGCTCAAGGCTTCCTACCCCTATGTGTACAACCGCAGGGGACAGCTGGTGCTGACGCATCCGGGTCTGGCGGATCCTGTGCAGATGGCCGACCAGGCCGCCGAGATCGATCCCCGCCACCTGATCCGCAATCCGGAGGAGGATGAGGGCTCGCAGATGCTCCTGTCCGACGCGGAGCGCGACGCGGCGATCTTCATGTCCGAGCTGCTGGCCGGAGCGCTGCGGCCCGACTGCTATCCGCCTGCTTCCACCGAGGATCTGCGCATCCTGATGAAGCAGGGTGTGCCTATCCCGGATCTGGAGCAGGTGCTGGCCGCCCAGCTGACTGTCCAGCCCACGCCCGCCATGCGCGACGCCCTGCGGCTGATGCAGTCCCACACGACAACGTGGCTGATTCACAAACCCGGGAGGTACCACTGATGGCCTGTTATGAGGCAAGGGTGCCCGACAGCGTGGAAGGCATGCGGCTGGATGGTTTCATCCGCCGCTTTTTGCCCGAAGTGGACGCCGTGCAGCTCCGGGAGGCCTTCCGGCGCAGGGATGTGAAGCGCAACGGGAAGCGGGTGCGCTCCGATGAGCGCCTCATGGCAGGTGATCTGGTTCAGGTTTACGCCATGGAAGCTGCCGCGCCTGTGCTGGACGTGGTGTATGAGGACGCGGACGTGCTGCTGCTCAACAAGCGGGCGGGCATCAGCGTGGAGGACGACGGCGGCGGCGTTTCCCTGAGCGCCCTGGCCCTGCGCCATGTGCGCGCAGCCGCCCCCGATGCTCTTGCCCCCCTCCCCTGCCACCGGCTGGACAATCAGACCTGCGGCCTGATTCTCTTCGCGAAAAACACGAAGGCGGCGGAGGTTCTGGAGGATGTGTTCCGCGCCCGCTCCCTGGACAAGCGCTATATCTGCCTCGTCAAGGGACAGCCCAAGCCGCCCTCGGCTCAGTGCCGCGCCTGGCTGCGCAAGGACGCGGAGGCTGGCCGAGTGACTGTGCTGGATCACCCCGCCCGGGACGCCCGCCCCATCATCACCGCCTATGAAACCCTGCAGGGCGGGGAGATCAGCCGCCTGCGGGTTCACCTGATCACCGGGCGCACCCATCAGATCCGCGCCCACATGGCCGCGCTGGGCCATCCGCTTTTGGGGGATGATGTGTACGGCGACCGCGCCTTCAACCGCCTGCACCGCGCCCAGGGCAAGCTGATGCTCTGCGCAGCCTCCTTGTGTCTGGACACCGGAGGCCGCCTTCCGCAGCTGGACGGTCACGTCTTTACGATTGACTGTCCTTTCTGACTTCCCGTCCATACCGGCTGATATCCGTCCGAGGAGGTATCCGTCATGCGCGTCAGCGATATGCTCGCCCTGATTGACAGCATCGCGCCTTTTGAAACCCAGGAGAGCTATGACAACAGCGGTCTGCTCACCGGTCATCCCGACTGGACGGTGAAGGGTATGCACTTCGCCCTGGATGTGACTGATCGGGTCATCGATGAAGCGCTCGAAAGCGGCGCGAACCTGATCGTCACCCACCATCCGCTGATGTTCTCCCCCCGCAAAGTCATGACCGAGTGCGACCGGGAGGGCGTCCTGCTCTGCCGCCTGATCCGGGAGCGCATCGCCCTGATCGCCGCGCACACCAACCTGGATCAGGCGCCCGGCGGCATCAATGACGCGCTGGCCAGCCGTCTCGGACTGCGGGAGGTCTCGGGCGAGGGCTTCATCCGCGTGGGTCTGCTGCCCGAGGGCATGACCGCCGGTGATCTGCCCGGGTACGCGCAGGAAAAGTTAGGCGACACGGTGCGGGTCATCGGGCAGATGGACGCAAACCGTCCCTTGCGGATGATGGCGCTGTGTTCCGGCGCGGGCGGAGAGCTCTGGGAAGAAGGCCAGCGCCTGGGCGCGGAGGTGTTCCTTACCGGCGAGATCCGGCACCATCACGCCTTAGCTCTGGCCGACGCCGGCCTGCTGGGGCTGGAATGCGGCCATTTCGCCACGGAGGAGCCCGGGATTTTCGCCCTGGCGGACGCTTTACAAACCCGGCTGGATGCGCTACAATGGAAATGTTCGATTTCACGCTCCCGGTGCGGACGCTATGCTCCGCCCGCCAAGGCGTGACCGGCGGCTCCCGGGCCGTCAGCAAGGAGGATTTGCATGGATCAGATGGAGAAACTGTGGGCCTACATGGAAGAGGATATCAAGGCGGACCGCATCGACAGCGAGCTCCGCAATTCACCGGCGCGCCAGAGTCTGGAAAAGCTCCGCGCCTTTATCAAGGAGCGCCAGAACGCCTACAATGCCATCGATGAGACCATCGCGGTGATGGCGGATCGCAAGGATGCCATCAGCGACGCGATCTCCCGCGCCGAGACCACCCTCAGCGCCCTGATCGAGCGGGCCAACGAGAATCCTCCGGAGACCGTTGAGGACACCCAGCTCCTGATCGACGAGATCGAAAAGTGCCGCCGCACCGTGCTCTCCTATGAGCAGGAGCTGCGCAAGATGAGCAGCGAGAGCACCGAGTTCGACGCCCGCAAGCGGACCATCCGCCGGGAAGCCGCCCGGGCCAAGCAGGACTTCGACCAGGCCCGCGCCGCTTACAATGCCGAGAGCCAGACCAAAAAGGAGGCCTACACCGCTCAGCGCCAGGCTGCTGACGCCAAGGCGGTGGGTATCCCGGCTGAACTGCTGGCCCGCTACGGCGCGGTCAAGCGGCAGATCACCCCGCCCCTGGCCCGGCTGACAGGCGGCAAGTGCTCCGGTTGCAACACCAGTCAGCCCAGCGCCGCCCTCCGCAAGATCGAGCTCGGGCAGGAAATCGTGTCCTGCGAGACCTGCGGGCGAATCCTCATTAAATCATAAAGCGCCTGTGACGCGCACGAGGAAGCCCCCAAACCGGGGGCTTCCCTTTTCATTGCGCAAAAGAACACAATCAAAACAGCACCCTCGCGCCAATTGTGATATGATGATGACATCAACCGAGCAAAGGAGCTTGCGCATGGATGTCACCTTTCGCCCTGCCCATCTGACCGGAATCGCCGCCGCCCCCGCCTCCAAGAGCGAGGCCCATCGCCGGATGATCTGCGCCGGCCTCACCCATGGGGAAACTGTGCTCACCGGTTTTACCGAATCAGCCGATATGAGCGCCACCCGGCGCTGTCTGGAGGCTCTTGGCGCTTTCCTGAAGCTTGAAGGAGACAGGCTGACCCTACGCGGCTATGACCATAAGCCCTCCCTGCTCCCCCTCTTCGACTGCGGCGAGTCCGGCTCCACCCTGCGCTTCATGGTGCCCATCGCCATGGCCCTGACCCGGGGCGGCGTCTTCCGCATGCAGGGCCGGCTGGGCCAGCGCCCCATGAACGTCTACCGGGATCTCTTTGTGCCCCGCGGCGCGCTCTGGCATATGAGCGTCGGTGCGGACGGCGCGGCGGAGCTGACGGTCTCCGGCACGCTTCAGCCCGGAGATTACACCCTGCCCGGCAATGTGTCCAGCCAGTTCGTCTCCGGTCTGCTCTTCGCCCTGCCCCTCCTGGGTCAGGAATCCACCCTCACGGTGCGGCCGCCGGTGGAGTCCGCCAGCTATATCCGCATGACGGTGCAGGCGCTGATCGACAGCGGCATTCAGGCTGAAGCGCTGGATGATTTCTCCTGGCGCATCCCCGCTTCCAGCCAGTACCAGGCTCCCTCGGGCTCCCTGCACGGAGACTGGAGCCAGGCGGCGGTGCTGCTCTGCGCGGACGCGCTCGGCGCGGAGGTCACCGTGGCCGGTCTCAGCGAAGCGACCCTCCAGGGCGACCGCGCCATTCTAAGCCACCTGAAAGCCTTGGGCGCCGAGCCGGTGCAGACCGATGAGGGCATCCTGGTGCGTCCCGGCCGCCTGAAAGGCGTGCAGCTCGACCTCAGCGACTGCCCGGACATCGCCCCGATTCTCGCGCTGGTCTGCCAGCTGGCTGAGGGCGAAAGCCTGCTGACGGGCTGCCGCCGCCTGCGCCTGAAGGAAAGCGACCGCCTGTCCGCCACAGTAAAGCTGCTCAACGACCTGGGCGGCCGGGCTTCTGAAGACGGCGACAGCATCCGGATCAAGGGTGTCAAACAGCTGAAGGGCGGCACGGTGGACTGCGCCAGGGATCACCGCATGGTGATGCTGGCCGCCGCAGCCGGCACGGTGGCCGAATCCCCTGTGACGGTGCACGAGGCTGAAGCGCTGGACAAATCTTGGCCCGATTTCCTGCCGCTGTACCGGCGTCTGGGAGGGATCGCCGAATGAGTTCGGTCTATGGTCTCTCCCTGAAAGTCACCCTTTTCGGCCAGAGCCACGGCCCCGCTGTCGGTGTGGTGCTGGACGGGTTTCCCGCCGGCATGGCCATCGACGAGGAAGCCCTCCGCTTCCAGCTCTCCCGGAGAGCGCCGGGGCAAAGCGCCCTGTCCACGCCGCGGGTGGAGCGCGATGAGCCCGAGTTCCTCTCCGGAGTGATGGCGGGCGTGACCACCGGCCAGCCCCTGTGCGCGGTGATCCGCTCCGCCAGCCAGCGCTCCGCCGACTATGGCGAGGCGCTTGATCTGCTGCGGCCTTCGCACGCGGATTACACCGGCCATGTGCGCTATTACGGCTTTGAGGATTTCCGCGGCGGCGGCTCCTTCTCCGGCAGGCTCACCGCGCCCATCGTGCTGGCCGGCGCTCTCTGTCGCCAGTACCTTTCGGCTCAGGGCATCCGCATCGCGGCGCACATCTCCCGGCTGGCCGGCCTCACCGATGACCCTATCGCCGGTCTCCCCGCGGAAACAGATTTCTCCGGTCTTCAGCGCATGACCCTCCCCACCCTGCGGCCCGGTCTGTCCGAGGAGATGGAAGCCGCCATCCTTGACGCCAAATGCGAGGGCGATTCCGTGGGCGGCTGTGTCAGCGTGCGGGTGGACGGTCTGCCTGCCGGTCTTGGCGCGCCTTTTTTTGACAGCGTGGAATCGGTGCTGGCCCACCTGCTCTTTTCCGTGCCCGGCGTTAAGGGCGTTTCCTTCGGCGACGGCTTTGCGCTGGCGGACATGCGCGGAAGCGAGGCCAATGACCCTTTTGCGTTGGGCGCGGAGGGACAGATCGTCACCCGCACCAACCATGCCGGCGGCGTCAACGGCGGGATCACCAACGGCATGCCGCTGCTTTTGACCTGCGTTTTCCGGCCAACGCCCTCCATCGCAAAGCCCCAGCAGACGGTTTCGATGCGCACCCACCAGGAAGCCACCCTCGCTGTCCGGGGCCGCCACGACCCCTGCATTGTTCCCCGGGCTATGCCCGTCATCGAGGCCATGACTGCCATCGGCCTGATGGATCTGTGGAAGGAGCGAGCCGCATGCGTCAGAGAATAGCCTATCCGGGCATCGCGGGTTCCTTCAGCTACGGGGCGGCGCGGGATGCCTTTCCCGGCGCGGAACTGATCGGCTTCGAGGCCTTCCGCGACGCGGCGGAGGCGGCGCTTCGCCAGGCGGATTACGCCCTGCTGCCCATCGAGAATTCCTTCGCCGGAGCTGTCCAGAGCACCTACGCCCTGCTGGACAGCATGCTCCTGCACATCGTGGGTGAAGCAGCCCGTCCCGTGCGGCATCAGCTGCTCGGTCTGCCTGGCGCGACCCTGCCGGGCATCCGGCGGATCACCAGCCATCCCCAGGCGCTGGCCCAGTGCGACGCCTTCCTGTCAGCGCTGAAGAACGTGCAGCTCCTCCCCTCTCCCAACACCGCCATCTCCGCGCGGCAGGTGTCGGAATCCTGCGACCCAGCCCTTGCGGCCATCGCCAGCACGGAAGCCGCTGAAGCCTACGGCCTGCAGGTGCTCGCGCAGGACATCCAGACCGCCCGGAACAACACCACGCGCTTTGTGATCCTCTCCCGGAGGCCTGAGCCCATCGACCTGCCCAACAAGGCCACGGTGGTCTTCCGGCTGAATCATGAGGTGGGCGCGCTGGCCCGGGTGCTGCTCTGCTTTGCGAAGAGCGGCCTCAACCTGACCCGCATCGAGTCCCGTCCCCTGCCCGAAACGCCATTTCAGTACTTCTTTTCCGCAGACTTTGAGGGCGTCGGCGATCCGGCGGTTCTCCATGCCGCCATCCGGGACGCAGAGCCTTACACCGCTTCCCTGCGGCTGCTGGGCCTGTACCGGAAGGCGGTCTGCTGAAGCTTCGCGGTCACCGCCTGCGTGTCATGATGCCATATACAAATCGCCGTCAGGTTCATCCGTGAATGAACCTCGGCGTTTTTGCATACCCCTGCACAGCACCGCTCTACGCATCCGCCAGCATCTTCACTTCAGCTTGGATGTCGTTCCGAAAATCCTGTAAAAATTGGCCGCACACCTTGTCAAACAGCCAAAAGAATGGTATTAATATGCTGTATCTTTGTATGCTTCAGCGGGAAACCGCTGATGTCCGTGGGCGGGGTGGCAGGCATGAATATCAACTGGTATCCGGGACATATGGCCAAGGCCAAGCGGCTGCTGCGCGATCAGCTCAGCCGGGTGGACGTGGTGGTGGAGCTCTGCGACGCCCGCCTCCCCTATTCCAGCCGCAATCCCGAGCTGGATCGGCTGGCCCAGGGCAAAAAGCGGGTGCTGATCCTCAACAAAGCTGACCTGGCTGATGCCAACGCCACTTCTCTCTGGCTGGGGCACTTCCGGAAGGAAGGTCTCACCGCCGCCCCCTTCAACGCGGTTGGCGGCAAGCCCAAAGAGGTGGTCAGCCTGATCGAAACCGCCGCCGCTGAGGCCATCCGCAGGGCGGCAGACAAGGGCGTCAAAAAAGTGGTGCGCGCCATGATCGTGGGCGTGCCCAACAGCGGCAAGAGCACCCTGACCAACCGGCTCTACGGCGGAACCATCGCCCGCACCGGCGACAAGCCCGGCGTAACCAGGGCCAACCAGTGGGTGAATGTGACCCCCTGGCTTCAGCTGCTGGACACCCCCGGCCTGCTCTGGCCCCGGCTGGACGACCAGCTGGCGGCGCGCCGGCTGTGCTATATCGGTTCGGTCAAGGATGACGTGGTGGATCTGCCCATGCTGACCATCCACCTGCTGGAGGACATGCTGTCCGTCAAGCCGGACAGCGTGTGCGAGCGCTTCCACCTGAGCGATTCAGCCCTCCGCGGGCCGGAGCTGCTGGACGCGGTCTGCCGGGGTCGGGGCTTCCTGCTCAAGGGCGCCGCCTGCGATTACGACCGCTGCTGCACGGTGGTGCTGGACGAATTCCGGGCCGGCAAGCTCGGCCGCATCACCCTCGAATGGCCTGACAAGCCCGGGAAGGAGGCCGCTTCAGATGAAGCTGAGTGACCGCGCCGCCCATGCCGACAGCCTGCTTGCCTTCGAAAGCGCCTGGCGGACGCAGGGCGTCACCGCCGGGATGGACGAGGCCGGGCGCGGCCCCCTGGCTGGCCCAGTAGTGGCCGCCTGTGTGGTCATGCCGCCGGAGCCTGTGCTCCCCTGGGTGGACGATTCCAAGAAGCTCTCCGAAAAGCGCCGGGAAGCACTATATGATGAGATTCTGCAGACGGCTCTGCAGGTGGGCGTGGGCATCGTCAGCGCGGCGGACATCGACCGGCTGAACATCCTGGAGGCCACCAGAGCCGCCATGCGCAAAGCGGCTGATCAGGTCTGTGCGGACTTCTTCCTGATTGACGCAGTCACAAGCCTGAGTCTGGCAGGGCAGGAAGTGCCGATCATCCGCGGGGACGCCCAGAGTTATTCCATCGCGGCCGCGAGCATTGTGGCCAAGGTCACCCGTGACCGACTCCTGCGGGAGATGGACGCGCGCTACCCGGGCTACGGCTTCGCCCAGCACAAGGGCTATGGCACCGCAGCCCACATTGAAGCGCTGAAAAAGCTGGGCCCCTGCCCCGAACACCGCCGCAGCTTTATCGGCCATTTTGTCGTATGAAACAGTATGCATCCGGCCTGACCGGCGAGCGTCAGGCAGAAGCCTACCTGGCGGAACAGGGGATGGTCTGTATCGCCCGGCGCTACCGGGGCTGGGACGGGGAGATCGACCTGATCTGCAGGGACGGGGAAACCCTGGTGATGGTGGAGGTCAAGTACCGCCCGACCGCAAGCCGGGGAGTCGGCCTCAGCGCGGTGACCCCGGACAAGCGCCGCCGCCTGGTGCACGCGGCCCAGGCCTATCTGGCGGAACAGGAGCTCACTGACACGCCTGTCCGCTTTGACGTGGTGGAGATCACTTCCGACGGCGTCTGCCACATCCGCAACGCCTTCTGACCGCGCAATCTTTGTGATGGGAAGGAACACTATGCGTTTGACCAGAACCTGTATTGTTCTCCTGCTGCTGCTCAGCCTCCTGGCGCTGCCCTGCGCAGCCTGGGGCGAGGATGGGCAGAATCTGCTGCAGAATCCAGGCTTTGAGGAGCTGGACAGCCGGGGTCTGCCCCGCGGCTGGAGCACGGACGAGTGGAATCACTCCGAGGGCTACACGGTCTATTCCGTGTCCGACAGCGTCAGCCACAGCGGCAGCCGCAGCGCCTGCGTGCAGAACTTCGGCGAAAACGACGCCCGCTTCATCCAGACCGTTCAAGTGGAGCCCGAGGAGCTGTACCGCCTGTCCGGCTGGGTCTGGGCAGAGGGCGTTCCCGATTTCGGCTGGGGCGCGAACATCTCGGTGCTGGGCGTGTATTCCTCAACCGAGGGCTGCTTTGAGACCGAAGGCCAGTGGGAGTACGTCGAGATCTACGGCGAGACCGGCCCGGATCAAACCCAGGTCACCGTCAGCGCCCGTCTGGGCGGCTACAGCGGCGAGAGCATCGGCAAGGCCTGCTTTGACGATCTGTGCCTGACCAAGGTCAGGGAAGTGCCCGGCACCGCCGTGGCTGCCCGCTGGTTCCGCACCAGCAGCAATGTGGCCGTGGCGGATGACACCGAGGATGACGCCGCGGACGAAGGCGCCGCTGAGCCCTTCTGGCCTTGGCTGCTGGTGCTGAGCGCCCTGTATCTCCTGGCGGGCATGCTGATGGCAGCCCATCTCCGCCTGGACCGCCGTGAAGATCTGGCTGAAAAGGCCAGCCCTTCCCGCAGGATGCCAGCCTTCGCGGTGCTGGGCATCATCCTCTCTGTGCTGCTGCGCCTGGTGATCGCCCTGCTGGTCACCGGCTATGACGTGGACATCAACTGCTTCCTGGCCTGGGGCAATACCATGCGCACCGCCGGCCCCACCGGCTTCTACGCCGCGACCTCTTTCTGCGATTATCCCCCGGCTTATGTGTGGGTCATGGGGCTGAACAACGTGGTGAATCAGGCCTGCTCCGGCCTGATGGGCAGCATCTGGAGCACCCGCCTCAGCGCCCTGGTGATGAAGCTGATTCCCACCCTCTGCGACGCCGCCATGGCTTGGCTGCTGTACCGATTCGCCCGGGAAAGGAAGATGAACCGGGATCAGGCGGGCCTGCTCTCCCTGCTCTGCGCCTTCAATCCGGTCTTTGTGCTGAACACCGCCGCCTGGGGGCAGATCGATTCCGTGCTGGCGCTGCTGCTGATGCTGGTGGCTGATCTGGCCATCCACCGGAAATGGAAAGCGCTGATGCCCGTCTATGTGCTCTCCGTTCTGGTCAAGCCGCAGGCGCTGATGCTTGGGCCGCTGGGCCTGATCGCTCTGATCGCGGAGTGGATCGGCAAGGGCCGCACTGATGAGGAGCGCCGCGCCGCCCGCAGGGATATGCTGATCGGCCTGGGGCTGTCCGCCGCCGTGGCGGTGCTGGTGATTCTGCCCTTCGGCATCCATCAGCCCTTTGGCTGGCTCATCAGCCTGTACGGCAACACCCTTTCGTCCTACGCCTACGCCACCGTCAACACCGCCAACCTGTATTACCTTTTCGGTCTGAACTGGCAGGCCATCACCGGCGCTTCAACCATCGGCGTGGGCGTGGTGCTCTCCCTGATTTCGCTGTGCTGGGGGCTGTGGTGCTGGCGCAAGCTGAAGGCCATCCAGGCGCCCCTCCCCTGGCTGGAAACCGTCCTCATGACGCTGCTGGCCACCGCCTTTGTGCTGATTCCCGTCTTCGGAGGCACCTGGGCGCTGCTGGGCTATCTGGCCATGGGGCTGGCTTTCACGGTGGTGCTGCCCCTGTACATCCGCTCGGGCAAGCTGGAGCATCTGCCGCTTCTGGGCGGCCTGCTCTTCCTGCTGCTGTACGTGCTGGGCATCAAGATGCATGAGCGGTACTACTACCCGGCCATCATCCTCCTGCTCATGGCTTTCGCCCAGCGCCGCGACCGGAAGACCCTCTTCCTGCTCCTGCTGACCTCCTGCACAGTCTTCATCAACGAGGGCATCGTGCTGGACAACTCGGTGCGCCTCGGGGCCAGCATGGGCCATCTCAACAACGACACCGCCGGCCTGGCCCGCTGCCTCTCCCTCCTGAATCTCCTCTGCGTTCCCCTGGCGCTGTACACCTGCGCTGACATCTGCCTGACCCCGTCAGAAGGCGAACTGGATCTCACGCTGATGCCCCTGATGCCCATCCAGACCATGACGCGCAAAGCGCTCTCCCCGGCGGAAAGCCATGACAGCCATCGCCTGAACTGGAAGCGCATCGATACCCTGCTGGTGACCGCTGTCACCCTGCTGTACTCCGCGCTGACGCTGTGCAACCTGGGTTCCACCAAAGCGCCCCAGACCTTCTGGACATCCTCGGCGATTGACGAGGAGATCGTGCTGGATCTGGGCGAGTATTACTACAACTTCAGCATGGCCTACTACTGCGGCGTCAGCTACAAGGACTTCACGGTGCAGGTGTCCGACGACGGCAAAAACTGGTCGGAGGAATACTGGGCCGAGATGAATCAGGGCTCCTGCTACCACTGGAAATACCTGGGCTCCTCCACCGTCAGCGCCTCCGGCCGCTCCTACCCCTCCGTCTCCCGTTACAGCCAGACCCAGCGCCTCTCCGGCCGCTATGTGAAGCTGCGGGCCAACCAGATCAACCTGTGCCTGGGCGCGGTGATCTTCCGGGAGTCCAGTGTGGACGAGAACGGGGCGGCTGTCTCCGGCGAGGAAATCCCTGTCACCTTCCTGAGCCAGAGCGGCGGCAATCCGGAGTCCCCCCTCTACTGCAGCGGCGCCTTGGCCGTGGATGAGCCGGGGGTGCTGGAGGGCGAGCCGGGATGGTTCAACAGCACGTACTTTGATGAAATCTACCACGCCCGCACCGCCTACGAGCATTACAAGGGCACCTCTCCCTATGAGACCACCCATCCACCGCTGGGCAAGGTCATCATGAGCTGGTGTGTGGCCATCTTCGGCATGACGCCCTTCGGCTGGCGCTTTGCCGGGGCGCTGATGGGCATCCTGATGCTGCCGGCCATGTACGCCCTGGGCAAGCAGCTGACCAAGCGCACGGACATGGCCTTTGCCGCCATGGCCATGATGGCGCTGGACTGCATGCACTTCACCCAGACGCGCATCGCCACCATCGACTCCTTCCCGGTGCTGTTCATCATCTGCAGCTACCTGTTCATGCTGCGCTTCATGCAGCGGGACATTTCCGCCGCCCCCCTGAAGACCCTCCTGCCCGATCTGGCCTTCAGCGGCTTCTTCATGGGCTGCGCGGTGGCCAGCAAATGGATCGGAGTGTACGCGGGTCTGGGGCTGGCTGTGCTCTTCTTCTGGGCCTGCGCCCGCCACCTGAACCTCTCCCTCGAGGCGGAACGTCTGCTCAGGCAGGACGCCGAAACTCCCGGGCTCACCCCGGAGGAAAAGGCGCTCCTGGAGACGCGCAGCCGCTGCGGCCTGAAGCGCATTGTGCACCTCTGCCTGTGGTGCCTGCTCTTCTTCGTGACGGTGCCGCTGGCCATCTATCTCCTGTCCTACGTCCCCTATTACCGTTACGCGAATATCACTTCTCTCGGCGAATTTCTGCGCAAGGTCTGGGAATCCCAGAATTACATGCTGAACTATCACAGCACGCCTCGCCTCGGCATGGATCACCCCTTCTATTCCCCCTGGTATGAGTGGCCGCTGATCGAGCGCCCCATGTATTACGCCATGGCCGCCTTCGTGCCCGCCGGCTACTCCCAGGCCATCTTCTGCTTCGGCAATCCCGCCGTGTGGCTCACCGGTCTGGCGGGTCTGGCCTGCACCGTGCTGGTCTGGGCGCTGCGCAGGCGCTATGTGCTCAGCGGCAGCGACTGCACGGTGCACCTGTACAGCCGCAGCGCGTCGATTGCCCCAGCCTTCGTGATCATCGGACTGCTGGCCCAGTTCCTGCCCTGGGTGCTGGTGCCCAGAGGCACCTATATCTATCACTACTTTGCCAGCATCCCCTTCCTGATTCTCTCCATCACGCTGACCTTCTACTGGATCAGCCTCCGCTGGCCCGGCGCCGGGCGGCTCGCGCTGATTGTCTACCTGATCCTCTGCCTGGGCTGCTTCATCCTCTTCTACCCCTATGCCAGCGGTGTGCTGACACCGGTGGACTGGCTGGACTTTGTCAAGCAGTTCCTGCACGTATACCACGCTTAGTCATTCCAGCGATTCTCATACCTGATTAGCACTCGATGCCGTCGAGTGCTAATTTGCTCTTGCATTCATTCCGGGATGGTGCTACAATACCCTTGCCGGCAAAACGCCGGTGATGTGACATTGGAGGCATTATCATGGCAATTGTTAAAGAAAACGGCAGTGTATCCATTGACGCGGTCAACATGATGCCGGTCATCAAGCGCTGGCTCTATTCAGACAAGGATATCTTCCTGCGGGAGGTCGTCAGCAACGGCTGCGACGCCATCACCAAGTTCCGCATGCTGCACCCGGCCGCCGGGGATATGTCCGTGCTGATCACCGTGGACAAGGAGCAGAAAACCCTGCGCATCGAGGACACTGGCATCGGCATGACGGCGGATGAGGTCAAGCGCTACATCAACCAGGTGGCCTTCTCCTCCGCGGCTGAGTTCATGAAGAAGTTTGAGGGTCAGGAGAAGCAGGAAGGCCAGAGCGACATCATCGGCCACTTCGGCCTGGGCTTCTACTCCGTGTTCATGGTGTCCGACAAGGTGGAAATCGAAACCCTGAGCGCTGAAGACGGGGCCGAGCCCGTACACTGGGAATCGGCTGACGGCATGAGCTTTGAGCTCTCCGCCGGCACACGCACCGCGCACGGCACCGAGATCATCCTGCACATCAGCGATGAGGAGAGCGAGTTCCTCGAAATGTCCCGGGTGCGGGAGGTGCTGGGCCGCTACTGCGCTTACATGGCCTACCCGGTGCTGCTCTTCGACGCCAACGCCAAGCCCGTTGAGCGCGAGGAGCCGGTGGAGGGCGAAACCAACGAGGACGGCAGCCCGGTCATGCGCAAGGTGACCGAGGAACCCCGGCCCGAGCAGATCAACGACACCAATCCCCTCTGGCTGCGCAAGCCTTCCGACTGCACGGACGACGAGTACAAGGCCTTCTACCACAAGGTCTTCACGGATTACGACGATCCCCTGTTCTGGATTCACCTGAACGTGGACTACCCCTTCAACCTGAAGGGCATCCTGTACTTCCCCAAACTGAAGGAGGACTTCGGCGTCCGGGAAGGGCAGATCAAGCTCTTCTCCGGCCAGGTCTTCGTGGCGGACAATATCAAGGAGATCATCCCCCAGTTCCTGATGCTCCTCAGGGGCGTCATCGACTGCCCGGACATCCCCCTGAACGTCAGCCGCTCCTATCTGCAGAACGACGGTTATGTCAAGAAGATCAGCGGACACATCACCAAAAAGGTGGCGGACAAGCTGACCAGCCTCTTCTCCACCGACCGCAAGGCCTACGAGAGCTACTGGGATGACATCGCGCCCTTTGTGAAGTACGGCTGCATCACTGACGAGAAGTTCTACCAGCAGGTAAAGGACGCGCTGCTCTTCCGCCTGACGGACGGCACCTATAAAACCCTGCAGGAATACAAGGACGCCAACGCCGAGAAGACCGAGAACAAGGTCTATTACACCGCCGCCCCCAAGCGCCAGGCCGCGGCCGTCAGCCTGTACACCAAGCGCGGCATCGATGTGGCGGTGCTGGACTTCCCGGAGATCGACGCCAGCTTCCTGAATTTCATGGAGTACGGTCCCGGCAAGGCGGAGCTGAGCTTCGCCCGGGTGGACGCGGACGTCAGCAGCCTGACCGAGGAGAGCGAAGACGGCAAGGAGCTGGACGCCGACAAGCTGCAGGAGCTCTTCCGCAAAGCCCTGAAGCAGGAGAACCTGAACGTCAGCCTGGCGCCCATGGCCGATGAAAGCCTGATTGCCGTGGTGACCGAGGATGAGCAGATGCGCCGCTTCCGGGAGATGTACCGCATGAAGGACATGCCCGAGCGTTACGATCTGGTGCTCAACCGCCGCAGCCCCACCGTCCAGGCCCTTTCTGCGCGCGACCCCGAGGACGACCTGACCCTTCTCCTCTGCGAGCAGATTTACGACCTGGCTCGCATGGCCGCCCGTCCCCTGGAAGCCGACCAGGTCACCGCCTTCCTCACCCGCTCTCAGGAGCTGCTGGGGAAGCTGGTCTGAGAGGGCATCCGATGACACGGACACGCAATTGAGACGCATACGCAGGCAGGACAGACGTGCTTTATGGCGTGCCTGTCCTGTTTTTATGGAAGAATCGCGTGCGCTTCAAAGATTGTAAGACAAGTTTGGAAAAATGTGTTGATAAGCTTGTAATTCTGATTCTGTTGTATTATAATGTATATGGTCTAATGCATCCGGGAAGGAGGTTGCCAACATGCCGAAGCGCTGGAAGGACGAACAAGAGCTGCTCGACAGCCTCTCAGAGGCCCTTGTCAAAGCCATGTCTATGTTTCCAAAGCGGATCGTTAAGGTGGATGAGCTGGTGCATGAATACCACATGCCCCTCTCGCACATCCAGATCCTGGCGCTGGTAGAGGATCGGAGCCGTTCCATCGGCCAGCTCTCTACCCTGCTTGGCATTGCCAAACCGAACATCACCCCGCTGGTGGATACGCTGAACAGCCGCGGCCTGGTGGAGCGCATCCGCAGTGAACAGGATCGCAGGATTGTTCTGGTGCATATTCTTCCGGCCGGTGAGGCTTGCCTGCGGGATATTCGCGCGTCCGTAAGCCAGCAGCTGACCGCCTGGCCCGAGAGCCTGAGCCGCGGCGATATCCGGGAGCTGCTGAATGCCCTGAACACCATCACCCAAACCATCGGCAAGATGGAACAAAGCGGCCGCTGAGACAAGCGGCAGGCCATGGCAGGCGGAAACGTCTGCTTTTTTCTTGCAAAGCGCACCCTTTTCCTGTATGATAGCCGGTGGAGGGATGACTAATGCGCTATCGCTGCCTGATCCTTGACCATGACGACACAGTGGCCAATTCCACCGCCGCCATTCATTATCCAGCCTTTCTGGCCGCTTTGGACGAGCTCCGGCCCCAGGCGGAAAGGCCCACGCTGGAAGGCTATTTCCGGCTGAATTTCGATCCCGGCTTCATGCCCTATATCAGCGAGGTGCTCCACTTCACCGAGGCGGAGGAGCGCAGGGAGTACGATATCTGGCAGACCTTCGTCAAGGCGCGGGTGCCTGAGATATACCTCGGCATGGCTCATCTGATCCGCCGCCACAAGGCTGCGGGAGGCCTGATCTGTGTGATCTCCCACTCCGTGGACGTGAACATCCGCCGGGATTATCTGGCCAACGGCCTGCCCGAGCCCGATCTGGTCTTCGGCTGGGAGCGGCCCCGGGAGCAGCGCAAGCCCTCCCCCTGGGGTGTGGAGGAAACCCTGCGCCGCTTTTCGCTCGATCCGGGTGAAATCCTTGTGGTGGACGACCTCCGCCCCGGCCGGGAGATGGCCTTTGCCGCCGGCGTGGCCTTCGCTGCCGCACTCTGGGCGCATCAGATCCCGGAGATTCATGAGGAGATGCGCCAGTACCTGCACTTCACCGAGCCGGAAGCCCTTGAGGCCTATCTCTTCAATGAATGAGCCCGGCGTCAGCCTCACCGGAGGCCCTTGAGCCTCTCCCCCACCAGCCTGACCAGCAGGATGGCCAGCGCGATTTTCAGCGCGTCAAAGGGCAGGAAGGGGAAGACACAGACCGAAAGGCTCGGTAGCAGCGCCATCTGTTTGGTCGCCATGAACCAGGCCGTGCCAAAGGCATAGCAGCTCAAAACACCCGCCGCCATGGCCAGCGCCTGATGCCACCAGGGCTTCTCCTGCCGCAGGAGGAAGGCCGTCAGCCAGGCGCAGGGCAGGTAGCCGATGAGGTAGCCCCCGGTCACCCCGAAGAGCTTGCCGGGACCCGCCCCCAGTCCGCTGAACACCGGCACGCCCGCCAGCCCCATCAGCAGGTAAGCGCCCATCGACAGGGCAGCGTACCGCGGGGGCAGCAGCGCGCCGCAGAGCAGCACCGGCAACAGGGACAGGGAGACCGGCACCGCCCCGATGGGGATGGTCACCTGCGCGCAGACCGCGGTCAATGCCGCAAACATAGCGCTGAGCACCAGCAGCCGGGTTCTGCTTTCCGCTTTTTTGGAAGGGTTTCGCATGCTGAATCCGTCCTTTGCGTCAACCTGATTTACTCTTAACGTTTACGCATTATACGCTGCCGCCCCTCGCCTGTCAAGCGGCCGCTGACAGTTTGACTGGAGGAATCGCCTTGTCCACCCGCAAAAACACCTTGTACAATGTGGGCTACCGGGTCTTTTCCGTGCTCCTGCCCCTGGTGACCGCCCCATACCTGAGCCGCACCGTGGGGCAGGAGGGCGTGGGGCTCTACGCCTATGCCTGGAATATCAACTACATCTTCTGGCTGATCGGTCTGCTGGGGCTGGAAAACTACGGCACCCGGGCCATCGCCCAGGCCAGGGACGACCGGGAGAAGCTGAACCGGGTCTTCAGCGAAATCTGGGTGATGCAGCTGATGGTGGCCGGACTGACCCTCCTCCTCTACTTCGGTTATGTCGCCTTTGTCGCCGGTGAGGAGCGGGACATCGCCCTGAGCCTCACCCTCATCGTCGTCAGCTGCCTGGTCAACCCGGACTGGGTGCTGATGGGACTGGGCCAGTTCAAGCCCATCGCGCTCCGGAATACGGCGGTCAAGCTGCTGGCGGCAGCCTGTGTTTTCCTCTTTGTCCGCAGGAAAGAAGATCTTTGGATTTATGGCCTGAGCTGGGCGGCGGCCACCCTTCTGGGCTGCCTGAGCTGCGCTTTCAGCCTGCGGAAGCAGATCCGCTTTGTCCGGGTATCGCCCCGCGCTGCCCTCGCCCACCTGAAGCCCTGCTCGGTGCTGGCCCTCTCGGTCATCGCGGTGAGCGTTTACCGCATCATGGATCGGGTGATGGTCGGCGCGATCGCCGGCATGGCGCAGAACGGCCTGTATGAGAACGCGGAGAAAATCGTCTACTGCCTGTCCGGCTTCATCAGCGCCGTGGGCACGGTGATGCTGCCCAAGGTGACCAGCCTCTATCAGCGCGGGCTCAAGGCCGAGGCGCTGGAGCATATGGAGAAGTCCATGGAGCTGGTGATGTGCATGGTCTGCGCCATGGCCTTCGGGGTCACCGCCGTCGCGTGGCGGCTCTGTCCCCTGTTTTACGGCGAGGATTTCCTCCTGTCCGCTCCCCTGCTGATTCCCCTGAGCTTTACCCTCATCATGATCGGCTTCGCCAATGTCGTTCGAACCCAGTATATCCTGCCCCGGGAGAAGGACAGGATCGTGGTGCGCTCCGTGCTCACCGGCGCGGCGGTGAATGTGTTGGTCAATGCCCTGCTCATCCCCCGGATGCAGGCCATGGGCGCGGTGGCAGGCACCCTCTGCGCGGAGCTGGCTGTGCCCCTGGTGCAGTATCTCCATCTGCGCCGTGAACTCTCCTACAGGCCCTTCCTCCGCTCTCTGCTCCGCTACAGTCTGCTGGGCGCGCTGATGCTCGGCGCGGTCGCCCTGCTGGACCGCCTCCTCCCCGGCATCACCTGGATGAGGCTCGGGCTGCAGGTCTTTGCCGGCGCGGCGGTCTACGGCCTGGGCTGCCTGGCGCTCTGGCATTTCACGGGCAGCAAATGGGTCTTCTCCCTGATCCGCAGGAACACCCCGCGCAGATAAGCCAAAGCCAATAAAGACTTGTCAAATCCGCAAAGCGTGGTATAATAGGTGCAGTTGAACGGCCATGCGCCGTGTTTTGCGTGAAGAAAAAAACAGGAAGGAAGTGCTTCGGCTTATGACCCGGATCAAGGACGGCGGCGCGCCGATGATCAGGCTTGATGATATCGTGGTGAAATTCGGGGATTTTGAAGCCCTGCATCACATCAACGTGGACGTGAAGGAAGGCGAGTTCTTCACCTTCCTCGGCCCCAGCGGCTGCGGCAAGACCACCACCCTGCGCACCATCACCGGCTTCATCGATCCGGTGGGCGGCACTGTGCACATGGGCGACCGGGACATCACCCATGTGGCGATCGAGAAGCGCAACATCGGCATCGTCTTCCAGAGCTACGCCCTCTTCCCCACCATGACGGTGTATGACAACATCGCCTTCGGCCTGAAGATCAAGCACCTCAAAAAGCCGGAGATCGACCAGAAGGTGCGCAGCATCGCCCGCAAGGTGGATCTGTCGGACGAGCAGCTGGAAAAGGCTGTCTCCCAGCTCTCCGGCGGCCAGCAGCAGCGCGTGGCCATCGCCCGGGCCCTGGTAACCGAGCCCATCATCATCTGCATGGACGAGCCTCTGAGCAACCTGGACGCCAAGCTCCGGGTGCAGCTGCGCAACGAGCTCAAGAAGATGCAGCAGGAATTCGGCATCACCACCATCTATGTCACCCACGACCAGGAGGAGGCCCTGACCCTCTCCGACCGCATCGCTGTATTCAACAAGGGATACATCGAGCAGATCGGCACCCCCAACGAGGTCTACAATCACTCCAGGACAGAGTTCGTGGCCAACTTCATCGGCGACATCAACCGCCTGGAGGGCCAGCTCGTGGAGAACATGCGCTTGGATCCCTCCCTCCATCACTTCATCCGCCTGGAGCGCCTGCGGGTCAACCGCGATCCCGACCCGGGCGAGTACCAGTGCAAGGGCGTAATCGAGAGCCGCGAGTATTATGGATTATATATCAAGTATTACATCCGCGTGGCAGACCAGACGCTGAAGGTGATCGAGAAGAACGATGGCATCAACCTCTACGAAACCGGCGAAACCGTGACCATCGGCATCCATCCGGATGATCTGATGTCCTACAGCGCGGAGTGAGGAGGGGCTTATGCAGGCAATCAAGAAAAAAAGCGGCCCCGACTGGTCGCTGGTTTACAAGGTATTCGGCGGCGCGCTGTTTGTCTATCTCTTCCTGGGCTTCATGGTGGTGCCCTGTCTCAATACGCTGACTTCCATCTTCACCGCCACCAACAGCGCCGGTGAAACCGATCCCTTTGCCGTCATCCGTTTCTTCTTCGCCGGCAACATGCCTTCCTTCGTGCTGAACTCCCTGAAGCTGGCCGTATTCCTGATGGTCACGGTCAATGTGGTGGGCATCAGCATCGTGCTGCTGACGGAGTACTTTGACATCAAGGGCGCGAAGATCCTCCGCCTGGGCTACATGACCACCCTGATCTATTCCGGCGTGGCGCTGGTCACAGGCTACCAGTTCCTCTATGACTCCAACGGCATGCTGACCACCTGGCTCTCCGGCATGTTCCCGGGCATGAACAAGCAGTGGTTCTCGGGCTTCAGCGCCGTGCTCTTCACCATGACCTTCGCCTGCACCTCCAACCACGCCCTCTTCCTGCGCAACGCCATCCGCTCCATCGACTACAACACGGTGGAAGCCGCGCGCAATCTGGGCGCCAGGCCCTTCAAGGTGCTCTTCCGCGTGGTCATGCCCACCCTGCTGCCCACCCTCTTCTCCCTCACCGTCATGACCTTCATCACCGGTCTGTGCGCCATGAGCGCTCCGACCCTACTGGGTTACAATTCTATCAACCCGGAGATCGTCCGCCTGGCCGGTTCCTCCTCCGCGGACGAGGCCTTCCCCCAGGCCCGCGCCGCCCTGCTCTCCGTCATTCTGGCCCTGTTCACCATCGTGCTGCTGACGGTGCTCAACCACTACGAGCGCAAGGGGCATTATCTCTCCGTCAGCAAGACCAAGGCCAAGCTGGTCAAGCAGAAGATCCAGAACCCCGTGGCCAATGTGCTGGCCCACATTTACGCCTATGTGCTCTTCATCATCTACATGACGCCTGTGGTGATGATCGTCCTCTTCTCCTTCCAGAACTATCCGGCCATCCGCTCCAAAGCGCTGAACATGGGCGACTGGACGCTGATCAACTACTTTGGCCAGAAGGATTATGAGTACCTGACCAGCCGCGGCGTCACCCGGGTGCGAAAGGGCTCCATCTCCGGTGTGTTCGCTAACACAGACACGGTGGGCGGTATCCGCCTCTCCTTCCTGATGTCCGCCCTGGCCGCGGCGCTGGCCTGTGTGATCGTGGTCATCGCGGTCAACTACATC
The DNA here is from genome assembly GCA_017534885.1 of Clostridia bacterium. GTDB lineage: Bacteria > Bacillota > Clostridia > Christensenellales > Aristaeellaceae > RUG11272. The sequence goes on from JAFXVR010000038.1 coordinate 106,101, forward strand.
TTCAAGCACCGCAACAAGAAGCGGGCTCTGGTGGTGGAGAGCTGTCTGCTCTTCCCCTGGCTCCTGCCTACCATCCTGATCTGCTATTCCTTCCGCATTTTCTTCAACAACGAGATCTGGTACGTGTTCGGGCAGAATCTGTACTGGCGGGAGAATGTGCAGTTCCTGATCATCATGGCCTACACGGTGGTCAAATTGCCTTTTGCCTTGCGAATGATCAAGGCCGCCTTCTACGCCATCGACGATGAGCTGGAGGACGCGGCCAGAAACCTCGGCGCCTCGCAGCTGGTTACCTTCCTGCGGGTGAAGCTGCCTATCGTGCTGCCCAGTGTGCTGAGCGTGTTCGCGCTGAATTTCAACGCGCTCTTCACCGAGTACGATATGTCCGCCACCTTCCATTCCAGCTACGGCAAGACCTACGCCATGGTCATCCAGAACATGTGCAACGAGGAGGGCCGCGAGGGCTACAACGTCAACGCCTCCGGCCGCCGCTGCGCCTCCACCGTGTTCATCATGGTGGTGTCCGGCCTGATCCTCTACCTGGTGTACGGCGTGGGTGCCCGCGACCTGGGCGAGCGGCTCAATCACCGCGCCAAGTGGAAGGCCCGCTGGGCAAAGCTCACCGGCAAGGGCAAGAAGGCCGAAGCCGCCTGAGCCGCGCCGCCACAGCATCCACCATTCCATCATGAAAGGGAGCTTCCGTGTTTCAGGAAGCTCCCTCTTTGATGTCTCTGTTGATGCCGCTCAGGCTCAGTACATGCCGCCCATGCCACCGGCGCCGCCAGCGGGAGCCGCGGGTTCGGGCTCAGGGATGTCCGCCACCAGGGATTCGGTGGTCAGCACCATGGCCGCCACGGAAGCGGCGTTCTGCAGGGCAGAGCGGGTCACCTTGGTGGGGTCGATGATGCCGCGCTCCACCAGATCCACATACTCGTCCTTCAGGGCGTCATAGCCGTAGCCGGTCTTCTTGGCGTTGCGGCGGCGATAGTTCTTCACATTCTCCACCACCACAGAGCCGTCCACACCAGAGTTCTCCGCGATCTGGCGGACGGGCTCCTCCAGGGCGCGCAGGACGATCTCCACGCCGGTCCTGGCGTCGCCGGAGAACTTGGACTCGATGGCCTTCACGGCTGGCAGGGTGTTCAGCAGGGCGATGCCGCCGCCGGGCACAATGCCTTCCTCAGCTGCGGCGCGGGTCGCGGCCAGGGCGTCCTCAATGCGCAGCTTGCGCTCCTTCATCTCCACCTCAGTGGCAGCGCCCACCTGGATGACGGCCACGCCGCCGGCCAGCTTGGCCAGCCGCTCCTGCAGCTTCTCGCGGTCATAGTCAGAGGTGGTCTCAGCGATCTGGGCACGGATCTGGCCCACGCGGGCTTCGATGTCTTCCTTCAGGCCAGCGCCGCCCACGATGGTGGTGTTTTCCTTGTTGACCTTGACCTGGCGGGCCTTGCCCAGCAGATCCAGGGTGGCGTCCTTCAGCTCCAGGCCGGTCTCAGAGGAGATAACGGTGCCGCCGGTCAGGATGGCGATATCCTGCAGCATTTCCTTGCGGCGGTCGCCGAAGCCGGGCGCCTTGACGGCCACACAGGTGAAGGTGCCGCGCAGCTTGTTGACCACCAGGGTAGACAGGGCCTCGCCCTCCACGTCCTCAGCGATGATGAGCAGCTTCTTGCCGGTCTGCACCACCTGCTCCAGCAGGGGCAGCACTTCCTGAATGTTGCTGATCTTCTTGTCGGTGATGAGCACCAGCGGATCGTCCAGCAGGGCTTCCATCTTTTCGGTGTCGGTCACCATGTAGGCGGAAGCGTAGCCGCGGTCGAACATCATGCCTTCGGTGGTGGTCATGCCCGTGGTCATGGTCTTGCTCTCTTCCACGGTGATGACGCCGTCTGCGCCAACGGTCTCCATGGCGTCGGAAATCAGCTTGCCTACGGCCTCGTCGGCGGCAGAAATGGACGCCACCTGAGCGATGGCCTGCTTGCCGTTGATGGGCTGGCTCATTTCCTTCAGCGCTTCCACAGCGGCCTCGGTGGCGGCCTCAATGCCCTTCTTCAGCACCATGGGATTGGCGCCGGCGGCCAGGTTGCGCAGACCCTCGCGGATGATGGCCTGGGCCAGCAGGGTGGCAGTGGTGGTGCCGTCGCCAGCCACGTCATTGGTCTTGGTGGAGACTTCCTTCACCAGCTGGGCACCCATGTTTTCAAAGGGGTCTTCCAGCTCGATTTCCTTGGCGATGGTCACGCCGTCGTTGGTGATCAGCGGAGAGCCATACTTCTTGTCCAGCACCACGTTGCGGCCCTTGGGGCCCAGGGTGATCTTGACGGTATCCGCCAGGGCATTGACGCCCTTTTCAAGGCTGCGGCGGGCATCCTCGCCGTACTTAATCTGCTTGGCCATAATGTTCTGCTTCCTTTCTTATCTGAGATAACCGGTTACTCCACCACCGCGAGGATGTCGCTCTGGCGGACGATGATCAGCTCCTGGCCGTCAATCTTGACCTCGGTGCCGGCATACTTGCTGTAGATGACCTTCTGGCCGGCCTTGACTTCCATCTTGATCTCCTTGCCGTCCACCATGCCGCCGGGGCCCACGGACAGCACTTCAGCCATCTGCGGCTTTTCCTTGGCGGCGCTGGTCAGGATCAGGCCACCCTTGGTGGTTTCCTCAGCCTCAACGTTCTTGATGACCACGCGGTCACCCAATGGCTTCACAGTCATGCAGAAATCCCTCCTGTTCCAGATTGTTAGCACTCGACAGTGTTGAGTGCTAACATCAACATCGCTACTATAGTACATTTTTTCGAAATGTGCAAGTATCAAATTCACCCGAATTGTGAAAATTTGATTAAGATTTACGATTCAGGCAGTCTGCTGCGTCTGATACTGATGCTGAAATCATGCGGTAAAGCATGAAGGCCGTTCAAAAAGCACAGCCCATTGCGGACTGTGCCTGTGTTTGAAGAAACGGATTCAGCTGATGGCCTGGAGTGTCAGCGGATACTCATAGAGCAGAGGCTTGAGCGCCTCGCACAGTTCCGTCTGACCCGCGAAGGACGGGAGCAGCCAGAGCCGGATGGCCCAGTCCACCGCGCCGGCGATGCCGCCGTCCATCAGCGCCGCGCAGATGCCAATGAAGCGATTCATCTGGTCGCGGGCCTCGCCGGAGATGCGCGGCACCAGCACGTAGAGATCGTGCAGCAGCTTGTCGATGTCCTCCGGGCTGATGGCAGGCGCAGTGTCCAGGATGCTCTTCAGGCTGACGGCCGTGTTCGCGGCGTCCAGCTGTCGGATCATATCCATCTTGGGCAGCTTCACCACCGGCCAGTGGCTGACCGCGTAGGCCATGGAGGCGGTCGTATCCGCTGCGTCCTTCACCAGCATGATCCGGCAGGCGCCGGGGAGGACGCTGCGCTCATCCGTCAGGGAAAGCACCAGCGCAGGCGTGGTTTCCGCGCTGCCGCCGGCAATGATGAACTGCTGGGTGACATCCTCCTGCACCGCGTATGCGGAGCCCCAGCCCAGGGCGTCCACCATGTTGTGGATGACGGTCGCCAGGGGAGCGGGCTCCTCGGCGGCGATGGTCAGCCGGCTGCAGACCGCCATCAGCGTCAGGAAGGCGATGGCCGCGTTCCGGTTGTAGGGTACGTCGCAGGCCTCACAGGCGGCCTTCAGGCGCTCACAGAGGCCATCGACAGCCAGCGGCTCGCCGGGCGCGGGCTGCAGGATGCGGCCGGTGATGGCGGCGTTCAGCTGATGCTCGCGCAGGATGCGGGCGGCCTCCATGGGCACCGCCTTGCCAGTCAGCTCCTGCAGTTCCTTCTCGATTTCCTTCCGCTGGCGATCCAGCACCGCCATCTCAGCGCGAGCCTTACGGGAAGCTTCCTCCAGCTCCTGGCGCTGCTTCTGCAGATCTTCCAGCTCCCGGCGCTCCCGCACAGCCGCTTCGGCCACCGCCTTGGCGCGGTAGGCGTCCTGCTCCGTTTTGGCTTCGTCCAGCTGCACCAGTACGCTGAGGCGTTCGGTCTCCAGGTCGTGCAGGTGCTTCTGCAGGGCAGCCTGCAGCCTGGAAGCGCCGTCGGACTGCTGACGCCGCTCCAGCAGGGCTTTCATGCCGTCCAGCGCCATCACGCAGTTGACCAGCTGCGGGCGGGAGTGGAAGGACTCCCAGGCTTTGCGGAAGGACACGCAGGCCTGCTCAATGGGGTTGTTCACGGGCTTCAGCTTTGCGTTGCCGGGCAGGGGCTCGGCGTAGGGCTCGCTGCGGGCGGCCCTGGACTGGTTGGACACGACCTCCTGGAGCCGATCCCTGGGCTGAGGGGAGGAGGTCGAAATCGGCGTGTGGTACAGGGGAGTGCCGGCCACCCGTCCCTCGCTGGGCTTGTGGGGCTGCATCAGCATGGAAGCCTGCTTGCCGATCAGGTTCGCGTCTTTGCTCAGCGGCTTGTTCAGCCCCTCCACCGTCTCCTCAAAGGTCAGGCTCTCGTCCAGGATATGCAGGGTCTCGCCGATGGGCAGCTTCTCCGCGCTCTCGGGCATTTTCGCCTGGCTGGCGGCATCCGCGGGTATCACCGGTGCCGCGGCAGGCTTCGCCTCCTGAACCGGCTGAACGGCGGGCGTCTCCGGCACGGTGGGCTTCACCGGCTCCGCTTCCGGCAGGTGCGGCTTGAAGTTCCTGCCAAACATGGGCCGGCGCTCACCGGTCAGGTTTTCGGAGGCCACGCACAGTACCGTGTGCATCTTCCCGTCCGGCGCGTCAAACTCATAGAGAGCCGCTTCCATTTCCGGCGCGGGCTGGGGCATCGCGGGGTTCTCCCGGCTGACAGGCCCGTAATAGGTGTCTTTTTCGCGCAGGTAGAAGCGCGGCGTGATGGACACCCGCGCCGCGTCGGCAAAGGACGCCGGTGCGCCTTCGATCACCTCATAAAAGACCCGGCCGGGCACGGCGGTCACCGCGTCCGAATAGATGATGTACTGGTTGTTTTCCCCGCGGTCCGGGCGATAATTCTTGTTGGTGCGGATCTTGCTGGCCTCCGGGGCGAAAACCGTCACATCGATCACGCACCAGCTGCCCAGCCCCCGCATCCGCTCTTTGAAGGTATGCTGCTCATTGCGGTCCGGCACCACGCGCAGGGCGCCATCGTCCAGCCAGGTGGTTTTAGCCTCGGCCCGGACGTCTCCGCTGGATGTCAGCTGGGGCAATACACGAAAAAACGCCCGCTGTACATTGTCTTCCTCCAAAAAAGCAAGTACAAGCTCTTCATTCAGTTTCATATCGGTTCCTTCCTCATTATAAGTTCCTGCCCAAAGCGGACAAGCTCTTATTATAATATCATTCTTTCATTCATTCGTCAAGAATATCACAATTGCGGTTTCAATAAAGCCCTTTCAAACCATGAAAACGCAATTATTGCGCATCATCTTCTGAATTTGCAGATGCGCCGGGCATTCTTCACCCGCGCATTCAGCAGCTCATTCATGCTCAATCGCATGGCCTGCAACCGCATCACAGTCGCTGAATCCTGCCGCACTGCATGAAAACAGGGAGTCACCCTGCGCGGATGCTCCCTGTGTGCGGATTGATGCCTTTGATCCGATTTCGTCTTACTTTCCTGCCTCGGCTTCTTTGGCCGCCTTGGTTGCCTTCGCCGCGTCGATCTTCGCCTGCATCTCAGGCGTAATCTGGGGCTTGACCGCCGGCTTGGGAGGCTCAACGGGCAGGGCTTCCTTGGGATCGCGCTCCCGGACGCGCACCTTCATGGTGATGCACTTCTTGGGGCACTTCTGGGCGCACTCGCCGCAGCCCGTGCAGGCGTTGTTGACTTCATGCGGCTTCTTCAGCTCGCCGGCGATTGCGCCGAACTTGCAGGTGCGCTTGCACAGACCGCAGCCGACGCAGGCGTTCTGGTCGATCTCGGCAATCAGCCGCTTGTCCCACTCGCCGCGCATGGCGCCCGAGGGGCAGACCTCCGCGCAGACCATGCAGTGGCGGCACTTGTCGGTGTCAATCACCGGCAGATGGTTCACCATGGTGATGGCCTCAAATTTGCAGGCCTTGGCACAGCGCTCGCAGCCAATGCAGCCGCGGGAGCACTGCTGGGTAACGTTCTTACCCATGTCGGGATTGCGGCAGAGCAGATCCACAGGCTGATCCACCACGCGGAGTTCCAGCACGTGCTTGGGGCACTCGGCCACGCACTTGCCGCAGGACTGGCACTTGTCCTCGTCCACCACCGCGATCCTGAAGGCTGGATCCACATGGATGGCGTCGAAGGGACAGACGCGCTCGCAGTTGCCCAGGCCCAGGCAGGAATAGCGGCATGCCTTGTTGCCGTCCGCAATCAGGGAGGCGGCAATGCAGTCCTGAATGCCGTTGTAGTCAAAGGTCTGGCGGCAGTGATCCACACCGCCCTGGCAGATGACATGGGCGACCTTGCGCTTTCCGCCTTCCACGGCCACACCCATGATCTCGCCGATTTTCGCAGCCACCGGCGCGCCGCCCACCGGGCAGGCCGTTACCGGCGCCTTGCCCGCGGCAATCGCGTCCGCGCAGCCGTCACAGCCCGGGAAGCCGCAGCCGCCGCAGTTCGCGCCAGGCAGGGATTCACGCACCGCGTCGCGCTTGGGATCGCTGGGAACGGCAAACACCTTGGAGGTCCAGGTCAGCAGCAGGCCGAAGGCCACGCCCAGGCCTGCCAGCGCCAGCACAGCAATGATAATATTCATCCGTCACCCTCCTCAGATCAGTCCGCCGAAGCCCATGAAGGAGACCGCCATGAGGCCGGACATGATCAGCGCCCCGGGGAAGCCGTGCATCCACTTGGGCATATTGGAGAGCTCCATCCGCTCCCGGATGCCCGCCAGCATCACCAGCGCTAAGGTGAAGCCAAGCGCCGAGCAGCAGCCGCAGAAGGTGCTCTCCAGCAGATTGTAACCGTCGGTGATGTTGTTGATGGCCACAGCCAGCACCACACAGTTGGTGGTGATCAGCGGCAGGTACACGCCCAGCGCCTGATACAGGGAGTAAGAGAGCTTCTTGAGTGCGTTCTCCACCACCTGCACCAGCACGGCGATGACCAGAATGAAAGCGATGGTCTGCAGGTATTCCAGGTTCAGGGGCACCAGCAGGAAGTACTGCACCAGCCAGGTGATGAAGGAAGCCAAGGTGATGACGAAGGTCACCGCCAGGCCCATGCCGATCGCCGTGTCCACCTTCTTGCTGACACCCAGGAAGGGGCAGATGCCGAAGAACTGGCACATGACGTAGTTGTTGACGAGGATCTGGCCGATGAGGATGGTCAGGAAGGTATTCATGCGATGCCCTCCTTCCGCAGCGCCTGTTTCGCGGCGACGCGCTGCTTGATGAAGTTGACCAGGATCATGAGGAGACCCAGTGTGATGAAGCCGCCGGGCACCTGGTTCATGATGGCCATGGGCTGATAACCCTCAGGCATCATCTGCAGGCCGAAGATGGAGCCGGAGCCGAAGAGCTCGCGCACGCAGCTCAGCAGGGTGATGGAGCAGGTGAAGCCAAGGCCCATGCCCAGGCCGTCTGCCACGGAGAGCATCGGCGGATTCTTGGCCGCGAAGGACTCCGCCCGGGCGAAGATGATGCAGTTCACCACAATCAACTGGATGTAGGTGCCCAGCACCGCTCGCAGATCGGGCAGGAAGGCCTTCATCATCAGGTCGATGATGGTCACGAAGGACGCAATCACGATGATGTAGGAGGGAATGCGCACCTTGTCCGGGATGATGTTGCGCAGCAGGGAGATGAACAGGTTGGAGCACACCAGCACGAAGGTGGTGGCCAGGCCCATGCTGATGCCGTTCATCGCGGCGGTCGTCACGCCGAGGGTAGGGCACATGCCCAGCATCAGGGTGAAGGTGGGGTTCTCCACGATCATACCGTTGTTAAATGTGCCCAGGAAGGTCTTCTTGCTGTCAGCCATTTTTCTTCACCTCCCCGAAATACTTCGGCACGGTATAGCGGTCGATCAGGGGGGTCATCACGTTCATGAACAGGATGGCGAAGGAAGTGCCCTCGGGATAGTTGGCGAAGGCGCGGATCACAAACACGATGAGGCCGCAGCCCACGCCCATGATGATCCGCCCCAGGTTGGTCTGGGGGCTGGTGGCATAGTCGGTCGCCATGAAGATCGCGCCGAGCATCAGCGCGCCGGAGAGGATTTCCTTCAGCGCCAGGTTGAAGCCGCCATAGATCAGGTAGCAGATGAAGACAATGCCGATCATGCCGCAGGGGATGCGCCAGTCGATGACCTTGCGGACCAGCAGATAGATGCCGCCCAGGAGGAGCGCCGCCTTGCAGGTCTCGCCGATGACGCCCGCGCAGTTGCCGATGAACAGATCCCAGAGCTGGACGTCTCCCACTGTTTCCTTCGCCGCCAGCAGCGCCAGGGGCGTGGCGCCGGAGGCCGTGTCCTCCATGAAGCGGGTGATGGGATAAGCGCCCATGACGCCGCCCCAGGAGACGAAGAGAACCGCCCGGGCTGTCAGCGCCGGGTTCATGAAGTTGGAGCCGATGCCGCCGAAGAGCTGCTTGACCAGCAGGATGGCGATGACGCCGCCGACAACGGCCATCCACCAGGGCACCGTGGTCGGCATGTTGTAGGCCAGGAGCAGGCCGGTGACCACCGCAGACCAGTCGCCCACGGTCACTTTCTGACCTGTCAGCTTCTGGTAGAGGAATTCGGCCAGCACGCAGGTAATGACGGACAGGGCAATCAGAACAGCCGCCCTTGCCCCGAAGAAGACGATGCCGGCAATCCCGGCCGGCGCCAGGGCGATGCACACATCCCGCATGATGGAGGCGGTGGTCGCCCGGTCACGCAGGTGCGGAGAGGTGGTAATGATCAGGTTCTTTTGCATGTCATCAGCCCTCCTTTCCGGCCTCGCGGGCCTTTTCGGCTTCCACAGCTTTGGCGTTGGCTTCCGCCTTGGCCTTAGCCTCCTGACGGCGGACATTCACCATGCGCTTGCCCATGCGGAAGGATTGGGTCAGCAGCCGCTTCGCCGGGCAGACATAGGTGCAGGCGCCGCACTCGATGCAGTTCATCAGGCCCACTTCCACCGCGTCGTCATAGCGCTCGGCCCGGACGTACTGATCCATCCTGACCGGCGGCAGGGACATGGGGCATGCCCTCATGCAGCGGCCGCAGCGGATGCAGGCGCTCTCCTCGGGCTCGGCGGATTCCGGCCCCAGGGCCAAGATGCCGGAAGAGCCCTTGGTGATGGGCACCTCGATGTCCTGGATGGTCATGCCCATCATCGGACCGCCGCTGATCAGCTTGATCACATTGGACTTCAGCCCGCCGCAGGCTTCCAGCAGGCAGATGACCGGCGTGCCGATGCGCACCCGGAAGTTACGGGGGTTGTTGACCTCTCCGCCCACCGTGGTCACGCGCTGCACCAGCGGCTTGCCCAGGCGCACCGCCTCGTCGATGGCGAAGACCGTGCCCACGTTGAGCACAACGCAGCCCACGTCAATGGGCAGGCCGCCGCTGGGCACCACCCGGCGAGTGATGGCGTAAATCAGCTGTTTCTCACCGCCCTGGGGATAGCGCACAGGCAGGGGCTGCACCCGGATGCCGTCCGTTCCCCTGCAGGCGTCCTGCAGCGCGGCGATGGCGTCCGGCTTGTTGTTCTCCACGCCGATGACCGCCTCGCTGACACCAAAGGCCAGCATCAGCAGGTGAATGCCGTCGATGATTTCGGCAGGCTTCTCCAGCATCAGGCGATGATCCGCCGTCAGGTAGGGCTCGCACTCCGCGCCGTTGATCAACAGCTTTTCGATGGTCTTGTCCTTGCCCGGCGTCACCTTGACGGAGGTCGGGAAGGTCGCGCCGCCCATGCCGACAATACCGGCCTCGCGGATGATCTTCTGCATGCCGGCCGCGTCCAATGTTTCCGGATGCGGTGCGGGATGAAGCTCCACCCACTCGTCCTTGAAATCATTGTCGATCACGATCGCGGGCACATGCAGGCCGCTGGGCATGGGCGCGGTGGCGATTTCCACCACACGGCCGGACACGGAGGCATGCACAGGCGCGGACACAAAGCCGCCCGCCTCGGCGATCACCTGGCCAACCAGCACATGGTCGCCCTTGTTGACCACCGGTTTGGCCGGCGCGCCAATGTGCTGACTCAGCGGGATCGTCACCCGCTTGGGCGCCGGCACGTCCTCAATGGCATTGCCGCTGTTTACGGCCTTGCCGTTGGCGCCTTCATGCGGGTGTATGCCTCCGGGAAACAAACGCTTTCCAAACATGGAAAAGCTCCCCCCTCTGTTGCGCGGACTGCCGCCCGCCTTGTTCTGGTCGTTCGGCCCACGCCGGTTTTGAATGTCATACTGCGGGTATTTTCATCCCAATTATCAAATCTATTTTCGCATATGAGCGCGAATTAGTCAAGTCTAACTATATGTCTCCTCCATAAGATATCGACAGGATATCACGACTGTTTTGCGTGGGTCCGAAAGCAAAGCGGCAGCCTGTCCGCGATTTAGGTCAGGCCGCCGCGCAGCGCCGGGATCAGGCGCTGTTATTGGTAGACCACATTCAGGTCCGTGGAGTCAAAGGCGTCCTTGCCCACCGTGCATCCCGACGGGATATACACCGTTCCGCTCATGGCGAAGCAGTACTGGAAGGCTGAGATGCCAATGATCCTCACCTTTTTGCCGATCGACAGGCCGGTCATCCCTGTGCAGTACTGGAAAGCGCGGTCCGAGATATTCGTGACCGAATCGGGGATCACCAGCTTTCCGGTGAAGCCGGTGCAGTTGGCGAAGGCTTCGTTATCAATTCTGGTCAGCTGTTTTCCCGGCAGTGTCAGCGTGCCGATCAGCCTGTAGCAGTCCTCAAAGGCATGGTAGCCAATGGTTTTGACGTTTGCGCCCAGCTGCAGCTTCTTGGCGTTTGTGCAGCGGAAGAAAGCATAGTTGCCGATGGTCTCCACACCGTCGCCGATGGTCAGCGCCGCGTCCAGGCCGTAGCAGGAATAAAACGCTCTGTTGCCGATGGTTTTGACCCTGTCCGGGATGGTCAGCGGACCGCTCAGGCCCCAGCACTTGGCGAAGGCGGATTCCTCGATGGTCTGCAGGCTTGCGGGCAGGTTCAGCTCCCCGGACAGCACACAGTCCTCGAAGGCGCCCTTGGCGATCTGCAGCAGGCCGTCACAGTTGAAGATGACCTTCTTGAGCCCGGTGCATTTCCAGAAGGCGTATTCGCCGATGCCCTTGACCAGCTTGCCGAGAGTCAGGTCGCCGTCAAAGCCGGTGCACTCGCTGAACGCCCCGCTGCCAATGACTTTAACGCTGTCCGGGATGACCAGGCTGCCCTTGAGCCCGGTGCACGCCCTGAAGGCGCTGTCCTCGACCGCGGTCAGGGAAGCGCTCAGGGTCAGGCTCCCGTTGAATCCTCTGCAGTTGCCGAACGCCTCGGCGCCGATGGTCTGCACGGTGTTCGGGAAGGTCAGGCTGCCCGTCAGTTTGCTGCAGTTGAGGAAGGCGCGCTGGCCGATGGTGACCAGGCTGCTGCCCAGGTTCAGTTTTCCGTCCAGTCCTTCGCACCAGTGGAACGCGTATTCATCGATGGTTTTTACGCTGTCCGGGAAGGTCAGCGACCCCTTCAGGCCTGAGCATTTCTCGAACGCGCTGTCGCCGACGGTGACCAGGGACTGTCCGAAGGTCAGCGACGTCAGTCCCCCGCATTCATAGAAAGCGCCTGCCGAAATGGTCTTTACCGAGTCAGGAATCTTGAGCATGCCGGTCAGACTGCTGCACCACCTGAAGCCGTATTCGGGAATGGTGCTCAGCCGGGCGCTCAGCGTCAAACCGGTCAGGCCGCTGCAGTTTTCAAAGGCGCTCTTGCCCATGGCGGATACGCTGTCGGGGATGGTCAGCGCGCCGCCAAAGCCCGTGCAGCCCATGAACGCGCCTTCGTCGATGGTCTGCAGGGTCTTGGGCAGGATCAGCCCGCCCGTGAGGCCGTCGCAGTTGCAGAAGGCGTTTTTGCCGATGTACTCCAGATAGCCGGGCATGCGCAGGGTGCCGGTGAGGCGGACGCCGCCGTCCTTCCCGGTTTTCATCTCCTGCGCGAAGGCGTTGTCCGCGATCCGGGTGACCTTCTTGCCGTACACCTCGTCCACAAAGGTCAGGTTGCCCGTCTCCGGCAGTTTGCCCGTGACGGTCACCTTGCCACCTACCAGGTCATAGGTAATTCCGTTGATGGTCGTCGGCCAGCTTTCCTGCTGCTGTTCGCCCAGGATGGTCCAGCCGATGTTCTGCACGTTCTGCTCAAGGGTGATGGTGTCCGTCACCACAATGAACACGTTGAACTTGCCGTCGTAGCCCGGCGTGGCCGCCACCCGCTTCTGAGTGGAATAGAAGTAGTTGACCGGCTTGGAGCTGCTGTCGTAAATGTTGTAGGCAATGTTGACCGAGCCGCTCTTGCACCTGATGTCCGGCCGGTCGACGAAGATGGACTTCCTGTCGGGGGAAATCTCGAAGGCGGCCTTCCCCACTGTCAGCGCATCCGCCAGCGGCCAGGACAGATCATGCCAGCCGATGTCCTGGGTTTTGCTCGCCCCGGTGTTCTCGTCGGTGACCACCACAAAGACGTTGAACCGTCCGCCGTAGCCTGGGGTGGCCGCCACGCGGTTCTCCATAGAGTAGAAGTAGTTGACCGGATAGGAATCTGCGTCGTAAATGTTGTAGGCAATCTTGTAGCTGCTCGATCCTGTGACAGTCGGTTTGTTGATGTAGATGGACTGGTGGTTTTCGCTGACTTGAAAGGTCAGCGGGCCTACGCTCAGGGCTTTGTCCTCCTCGGCCTCGGCCTCGATATCCAGCATCAGCGCGTCCAGGTCAAGGTTTCCCTCGGCGATGGTGGGCACGAGGAACACAGCAAAAGCCAGCGCCAGCAGCAGCGCAATCCACTGCCTCTTCATATGAATCCTCCTATCGTCTGTCCGGTCGGTCGTCACAGACTGTCCTGTCCTGATTGTATCATACATATCTGCTGATTTCAACTGCGTTTTTCATTCCGACATGCTGAAACCGCTGTCACCTCATCTCTCTCATGCATATGGCTGTCGAATCTGTTCCCTGTTCAGCCGATTCCTGACATCATGCACAAAAGCGACAAAAAAGCTTGTGAAAAGAGTCAATTCACTTTTGGGAAAGCGCTGTGTATAATACGGGCAGAAGATCGGGGGAACCCGGTCAGAATTGAGGAGGAATGCACTATGGCAAGCGTATCCCTGCAGCATATCTACAAGGTGTATCAGGGCGGCGTGACTGCGGTCAGCGATTTCTGCCTGGACATCGAAGACAAGGAATTCATCGTGCTGGTCGGCCCCTCTGGCTGCGGCAAGTCCACCACCCTGCGCATGGTGGCCGGTCTGGAAGAGATCTCTGACGGCGAGCTCTACATCGGCGACCGCCTGGTCAACGACGTGGCCCCCAAGGATCGCGACATCGCCATGGTGTTCCAGAACTACGCTCTGTATCCCCACATGACCGTGTTTGACAACATGGCTTTCGGCCTGAAGCTGCGCAAGACCCCCAAGGACGAAATCAAGCGCCGCGTGGAAGAGGCTGCCAAGATTCTGGACATCGCCCACCTGCTCAACCGCAAGCCCAAGGCTCTGTCCGGCGGCCAGCGTCAGCGCGTTGCTCTGGGCCGTGCTATCGTCCGTGAGCCCAAGGTCTTCCTCTTCGACGAGCCTCTGTCCAACCTGGACGCCAAGCTGCGCGTTGCCATGCGCACTGAGATCACCAAGCTGCATCAGCGCCTGCAGACCACCTTCATCTATGTTACCCATGACCAGACTGAGGCCATGACCATGGCGAGCCGCATCGTCGTTATGAAGGACGGCGTTGTGCAGCAGGTGGATACGCCCCAGAACCTGTATGACTTCCCCACCAATGAGTTCGTGGCCGGCTTCATCGGCAGCCCCCAGATGAACTTCTTCAACGTCACCCTCCGCAAGGAAGGCCAGGACGTGGTGGCCTACTTCGGCGACAACAAGATCGTCGTGCCGCAGGCCAAGGTTGCCAAGTTCACCGACGAGAGCTACATCGGCCGTGACGTCGTGATGGGCATCCGTCCCGAGAACATCGGCGACAGCGAAGAGGATCTGGCCAAGTATCCCACCGCCACCGTCGACGTGAACGTGGAAGTCACCGAGCAGATGGGCTCTGAGACCTATCTGTACCTGACCACCACCGGCAAGGAAGGCAACATCATCGCCCGCGTTGATCCCCGCACCGCCAGCCGCGCCGGCGACAAGATCAAGATCGCGCTGGAGACCGAGCATCTGCACTTCTTCGACAAGGAGACCGAGCAGACCATCCTGACCAGCGAAGCCGCCACCCGCGCCAAGATCATGCTGGGCAAGTAATCCCTGAAAGCTGCAAGGCCGCCTCTCTTCGGAGAGGCGGTTTTCTTGAGGGCTTTATCCCGCGGATGCCGATAGTATAAGATTGACGAGTTCATCGTGACACCGGTATCGTTTGTTGTCACCCACGATCCAGCCGGTGTTGTTTTTGTTCTTTGTCCGGCCATCATGAAAATTGAAAACGAATCCTTCTATCAACCCAGCTAAAAACGGCAGGCCCCGTTTCCGGAGCCCGCCGCTTTTCTGTTGAGGATTATTCAGGCATCACACCTGAAAGGATGGATTCGCATTACTGCGCAGCCTTCCAGGCGTCATACTGCCTCTGGATTTCCTCGATGATTTCGCCGATCTTGGCATCCTGCAGGGCCTTCTTCATGGCTTCAATGCCCTGAGGACCGTCGGGATCGACCTGGCCGCACATGAGGGGATTGGCATACTCGGCAATCACAGAATCAACGTCGGCGATCTGGTTGGCCACGTTGTCCTTCACGAAGCGGAAGCCCAGGGAGGCGGTGGCGACAGCGTCGTCAGCGTAGCTCTGCAGCAGAGCGTTCTTCTGGGGATCCTCACCAACGGTGACATACTGGAGCAGGGTGTTGCCCACGGTCCAGGCGCCGCCGTGCACGCCGTACCAGTTGGCGTCGCCGATGACTTCCACGGTCACGTCGTCAACCTTGGTGTAGTTCTGGCCTTCAGCGCCGAACAGCATCAGGTTCACGAGGGTGGCATCGGAGTGCATGAGGTTCAGATACTTCATGGCCGCCTCGGGGTTCTGGCAGGTCACCGGAATGGCGAACATGGAGCCGCCGGCATGGGTGGTCACGACGTACTTGGGCTGCATGGTGATTTCGACGCACTCGAACTCAGCGGTCTTGTTGGCCTGATACATCTCAGCGGCCTTGATGCCGTTGCCCTTCAGGGGCTGAGAGAACACCAGGAAGTCGCCGCGGCCGAAGGTGCCGTTGTAGTCGAAGCTGGACAGGGCGGCGTCGGGGCTGATGTAGCCCTTCTGGCCCCAGGAGTACATCAGACGGATGTGCTCTTCCTGCTCGGGGGTCTCGAAGATGCTGTAGATGGTCTCGTCAAAGGTGCCGTCTTCCTGCGCAGCCATCTTCATGGCGATGGAGTTGGAAGCCATGCCGGCCCAGTCGGGGCACCAGGGCTCGTCAGCCCAGCGGCCAGCCTGACCATCCATCAGATAAGGATACTTCTCGGGGAACATTTCCTTGTACTTTTCAAGCCAGGGCTCCAGGTCAGCGGTGGTCTTGATGGAGGGATCGTCAGCAACCACATCCCAGCCGATCGCTTCGGCGGCAGTCTTGTTGATGATGAAGCCCTCGGGCACGCACAGCTCCTTGTTGGTGGGGATGCCGTACAGAACGCCGTTCACCTTCACGCCATCCAGGAAGGTCTGGGGCAGGGTTTCCTTGATGCCCTGACCATACTGCTCGAGCAGGTCATCCAGGGGCAAGAGGAGCTCGCCGGAGACTTCGACGCCATAGCCTTCCCAGTCAGCGGTGAAGATCAGGTCCATCTTCTCGCCGGACTGCAGAGCGTTGATGGCCTTGTCATTCCAGTCGCCCCAGGAGACGATGTGGTAGGAAACCTTGGCATTGATCAGCGGCTCGATGTAAGCGTTCACAGCGGCCTCAACGCCGGCGCGGACAGCTTCGTTGTCACCGTTGCCAACCCAGTAGATGTCCAGGGTGTAGGCATCGTCCGCCATGGTGGGTACCAGCGCCAGAACCATCGCCAGCGCCAGCAGCAGGGAAACCAGTTTACGCATTGTGGAGTCCTCCTTTTGATATTATTTCCAGGGCCGCGTAAGCCCTTGAAATCCTGTGTTTTGCAGCAGCTCGATCAGCCCTTCACTGCGCCGACCGTCAGGCCCTTGACAAAATACTGCTGGAAGAAGGGATAGGCCATGATGATGGGGCCCACCGTGACCACAGCCATGGCCATGCGGAAGGTTTCCTCAGGCAGGTTGGCCACGTTCACGCCGCCCATGCGGGAGGCGTTCTCCTTCAGGAAGCGGATGTTGTTCATGGTCTGGTAGATGGTGTACTGCAGGTTGAAGTACTGCGCCTTGTCATTGAGCAGCAGGCAGACGCGGAAATCGTTCCAGATGCCGATAGCACTGAACAGAGCGACCGTCGCAAAGCCCGGAATGGCCAGCGGACACACGATCTGGATCAGGGTGCGCCACTCGCCCGAGCCATCGATGCGCGCGGATTCAATGATGGCCTCCGGCACAGAGGACGAATAGAAGGTGCGCATGATGATGACCCAGTAGGCCGAGAAGGCCATCGGCAGGAACAGCGCCCACACCGTGTCCTGGAGTCCCAGCACCTTGCGGCACATATTATAGTAACTGACCATGCCGCCGGAGAACAGCATCGTGAAGAAGCTGAAGAAGGTGAAGAATTTCTTGTACCTGAAGTCCGGGCGGCTGAGCGCGTACGCGTACAGACCCACAGTGATCACCGAGAGGATCGTGCCCGCGAAGGTGGCGATCAGGGTGTTCCTGTAAGCGGTTAGGATAACCGAGCCGTCACGGAACAGGTAGCTGTAGGCGTTTACGGAGAATTCCACCGGCCAGAGCTGGTAGCCGTAAGTCTTCAGCGCCACCTCGCTGGTGAACGATGAGACGATAATGATCCAGAGCGGGAAAATCGTCAGTACACAGCCGATAATCAGCAGGACGTTGAAGATCGCGTTGGTGGGCTTGGAAATCTGGTTGCGCGCTGCGCTGTGTTTTGCGGCTTCCTTTTCGGCTTTCAGCAGCCGCTTGGCTTCTCTTGCCGCGTCCTTCGCATTCAAAGTGGACATGCTTCGTCTCCTCCTTTCTCAGAACAGCGCCATGTCGGGCTGATGCTTTTTCACAATCCTGTTGGTGACCAGGATCAGCACGAAGCCAACCACAGACTGGAAGAAAGCGCCGGCGCTGGCATAGCCGAAGGAGTTCCGCAGGTTGCCCTTCTTCAGCATGTCGTACACGTACACGTCGATGGTGGTGGTCACCTGGCGCAGTGTGCCGGAGCCGTTGGGCAGGGAGTAGAACATGTCGAAGTCGCCGTTGAAGATACGGCCGATGGCCAGGATCTGCAGCATCACGATGGTGGGCATCAGCTGCGGCAGGGTGATGAAGCGGAACTGCTGCCACTTGGACGCGCCGTCGATGGCGCCCGCCTCATAGAGCTGCTCGTCAAAGCCGGTCAGGGTGGCAAGATAGATGATAGAGCCCTGGCCTGTGTATTTCCATATGTTGGCGATGAGGAAAATCCACGGCCAGTATTGTTTCTCCGAGTAATACTTCACCGCTGTGCCGCCCAGAGAAACGGCCACCTGGTTAAAGAAGCCGTTGAAGGCAATCATGGCGTACAGGGCGTACATAACCACGATCCAGCTGACGAAGTAGGGCATGAACATGATGGTGTGGTAGACCTTCGCGGTTTTGCGGTTGCGCAGCTCATTGATCAGCACCGCCAGGCCCACCTGGAGCACGACGCCCACAATCATGAACAGCAGGTTGTAGCCCACCGTGTTGCGGATGAGCATCCATGCGTCATTGAGCAGGTAGGTGAAGTTGTTCAGGCCGTTCCACTCGGACTTGACCAGACTGTTCAGAAAGACATTCTGGAAGAAGTCACCGGCCTGCGGCACCTGCATCTTATAGAATTTGAACGCAAGAACAATACCGGGCATGGGCAGGTAGGCAAAAGCCAGCAGGAAGAGCGTGCCGGGAAGCACCATTGTCAGATAAGCCGCCTGACGGCCGAATCCACCCGCCATGTTTTTCTTCTTCGGCTTGTTCTGAACAGGAGTCTGACTCATCGTGGATCATCCTTTCACTTTGTCTGACGCTGCTTAAGACTTCCGCAATGAATACGCACAAATAACCATCATCGGTCTGATTGCGTTGACTCATTATAGCATATCATTCAGTGGCTGTAAAGCCCAAATTCACAAAAAACACTGCCGGGCAGATATGCCGGCTTTATCATTTTTTGCCACTTGTATTCGCCTGTAATACCGCTGTATTCAGCGTTTTCGTTATTTTGCTCCGCATTTCTGTCACTTTCTGGATTCTGTTTCCCCGGCCGGACCGGGGCCCTCGTCCGGCTCCTCAGCCGCTCCGAAATCCACGTCAATCAGCCCATGATGGTCTTTCATCCTGAGGATCCTCCGCACGCTTTCATCGATCCGCTCCTCCGTCAGCCGACCGGACGCAAGGGCGTCCATCACGCCTGTATATCCCTCTCTCAGGCTGGATGGCATAAGCAGCATATCACAGCCGGCTTCAAGGGCCATTACGCAGGCCTCCGCGGTGGAACAGCTCTTCTTGATTGCCCCCATCCGCAGGGCATCGGTGACCGCCACGCCGTCAAAGCCCAGCTCCCCGCGCAGCAGGCCGGTCACGATCAGGGGGGAAAGGGAGGCTGGGCGCTCCGCGTCCACATTCACAGCCACCTGGTGGGAGATCATCATCATCTCCGCTCCGGCCTCGATGCCCGCCCGGAAGGGCAGCCAGTCGGCGTTCCGCCAGTCTTCCACCGTCAGGAGGGATGTGCCCTGCCCGTCGTGGGTATTGCCCGACACCGCGCCGTGGCCGGGAAAGTGCTTCATCACCGAAATGATATCGTGATCCCGCAGGCCTTCCATGAAACGCAGACCCATCTCCCCCACCGTCCGCGGGTCTTTGCTGAAGGCGCGCAGGGTGATCTCCGCATCCCTCACATCTGAGCGCACGTCCATCACCGGCGCGAAGTCCAGGTTGAAACCGTAGCGGCTCAGGTACTTCCCGATGGCCAGCCCGGCGCGGTAGGCCGCTTTCGCGTCCCCGCCCCTGCCGATCGCGCTGGCCGCCTGCTGCCGTTCCCTGAGCTTGAAGGTGTTGGCCACCCTCGATACACCGCCGCCCTCCTCGTCCACGCCGATCAGCAGGCCGATGCCCGTATTTTCCAGCGAGCAGGTCTGCATGAAGGCGTTCAGGCCGGTGAGCCTGCTGCCGCTGACCATATTGGCCGGGAACAGGATCACCCCGCCCACGGGATATCGCTGCAGTCCTTTATTCAGCGCGCCTGTGCCGGCGGTGACCTTCTCCGTGCCGCTGAGCTGCTCGGGCAGCACGATAAAGAGCTGGCAGACCTTCTCGTGCAGGCTCATGCGGCTGAGGGCTTCCTCCGCTTCATCCGCAAAAGCTGGGACATCAAGCACCATCAGCGGGATCAGGAAGGCGCACAAAAAGCAGAGGAGGCCTGTGACGCACCTGCGCATCGCTTTCATCACTCTGCCTTCCCCGCCCTTCCATATAGAATACGATCTTTCAGATGATTACCGTAAACGCGGTGCCCGTGTCGGGATCGGAGCTGACCTCGATGCGGCCCTTGTGCTCCTCCACAATGCTCCTGGCGATGGCCAGCCCGAGGCCGTTGCCGGCGCGTTCGCTGCTGTGGCTGGCGTCAGCGCGGAAGAAGCGGTCAAAGATGTGCTCCTGATCCTCCGGGCTGATGGTTTCCCCGGTATTCCACACCCGGAGAACGGCTCTGCTTCCGCGGTTTTTCAGGCTGACGCTGATGCGCCCGCCCTCATCAGAATACTTCAGCGCGTTGCTGAGCAGGTTCACCGTCAGCTGTTTGAGCAGATCTTCATCGCCCATGCAGGTGACACCCTCGTCCACGTCCGTTTCCAGTGTGCGGCCAGCCTCGAACACCGTGCTCTCAAAGGGCAGGGTCACGCTGAGCACCGCTTTGCTCAGGTCGACAGGCTTCGGCTTGACCATCAGCCCTCCCCTGTCCATGCGCGCAAGGGTCAGCAGATTCTGCACCAGCCGGTCGGAGCGGTCCACCTCCGAGCGGATGTAGCCCAGCCACTCGTTGTCCCCGATCTCCCTCGAGAGCGCCTCCGCGTTTGCGGAAATCACCGCCAGCGGTGTTTTGAGCTCATGGCTTGCATCAGAAACAAACTGCTTCTGCCGGTCAAAGGCTTCCTGCACCGGCTTGGTGATCCGCCAGATGAGCGTCACCGCCAGCAGGCCCAGCGCGATCAGTGCAGCCAGCGTCACCATCAGCGTGGTGCGCAGGGTCTGCTCCGCCGTGGCCACTTCCAGCCGCTGATCCAGCACCACCACCAGAGCGGTGCCGTCCTCCTGCTTTGACACCCGGAAAAACTGGGTGCCGATGTGCCCGTATTCCCGGCCGTCCGCGTAAATGGCTGCTGCCAGATCCGCCACCTGCTCGTCGCTGTAGAGGTCGGAGCGGTCGGAGCTCCACTCCGTCACACCGCCGTCCGCATCCAGGGTGATGGTATACGAGTTGGCCAGGCTGGCCGCGTCGCTGAAGCCCATCGGCTGGCCGGGCTGGCTCTGGATGCCCCGACGTTCTCCTCCCCCGCCGTTCTCCGGACCGCCCGAAGGCTTGGGCGGCGGAGAGCTGCCATGCTCCCCGGTATTTCCCGGCGCGCGATCCTCCCCGGATGGCTTGGGCGGCGGCGTATTCCTGCTGCCGTCCAGTTTATTATCCGGCTTGTTCGAAGGCAGCTCGGGGCGCTTACCGCCGTTCAGGCTCAGTGTCTGCAGCGCTTCATAGGCGCTGTTTTCCAGATTGCGCCAGTAGAGCACGTTGATGGTCAGCACAATGCCGGAGGTGATCAGGACCAGCGCCGCCAGCACCAGCGCCGTCATCCGCCGTCTCAGCCGTCCGATCATGCGTCCTCCTCCAGGGCATAGCCCAGTCCGCGAGTGGCCTTGAGTTTCACCGCCGCGCCGATGAAGGCCAGCTTCTTGCGCAGAAAGCTGACATAGACCTCCAGGTTGTTGTACTCCGCCTCACTGTCCATGCCCCAAACCCGTTCGGTGATCAGCTCCTTGGGTATGATCTGCTTCGGATTGCGCAGGAAAAGCTCCATCAGCTGGTATTCCTTCGCGCCCAGCTTGACCTCCTGCCCGGTGGCTTCGCAGCGGAGTTTCGCGCTGCCCGCGTCCAGTGATACACCGGCGAAGCTCAGCTCCATCTGCGGCGCGCTGTCGCCCCGGCGGGTGATCGCCCGCAGGCAGGCCAGCAGCTCCGCCATCTGGAAGGGCTTGGGCAGGTAGTAATCCGCGCCGCTGTCCAGCCCGCGCACGCGATCCTCCAAGGACGAGCGGGCCGTCAGCATCAGCACCGGAATCTTGCTGCCGCCCTGGCGCAGCCGCCTGAGCACGGTAAAACCGTCCATCTCCGGCAGCATCACGTCTAAGATGACGGCGTCATAAATACCCAGCTCCGCCCTGTCCAGCCCGTCCGGGCCTGTGTACGCCGGGTCAACCTCATATTTTTCCTGCCGCAGCACCTTGCAGACAGCCGCGGACAGCGCCTTTTCGTCTTCAACGAGCAATATGCGCATGGTGTTGACTCCTGAAACAAGCCGGGGGCTCCGGCATGCACCGAAGCCCCCTTGGGTGATTACAGTTCAGTTGATGCCTCAGGCCTTCTCCTGCTTGGACAGGATCGCCGCATGGGCCGCAGCCAGACGGGCGATCGGCACACGGAAGGGAGAGCAGCTCACATAGTTCAGGCCCACCTTGTGGCAGAACATGATGGAGCTCGGATCGCCGCCGTGCTCGCCGCAGATGCCCAGCTTGATGTCGGGGCGGGTCTGGCGGCCCAGGGTGGCAGCCATCTTCACCAGCTTGCCCACGCCGTCCTGATCTAGACGGGCGAAGGGATCGCTCTCGAAGATCTTGTTCTCGTAGTAGCTGCCCAGGAACTTGCCGGCGTCGTCACGGGAGAAGCCGAAGGTCATCTGGGTCAGGTCGTTGGTGCCGAAGGAGAAGAACTCAGCTTCCTGAGCGATCTCGTCCGCGGTCACAGCGGCGCGCGGGATCTCGATCATGGTGCCGACCTTGTACTCCAGGGTCACACCCTGCTCCTCGAACACCTTCTTGGCGGTCTCGTCCACGATCTTCTTCACGAAGGCCAGCTCCTTGCGGGAACCCACCAGCGGAATCATGATCTCGGGCACGATGTCATAGCCGCATTCCTTCTTCACGTTGATGGCAGCCTGCAGCACGGCGCGGGTCTGCATCTCGGCGATTTCGGGATAGGTCACAGCCAGACGGCAGCCGCGATGGCCCATCATCGGGTTGGACTCATGCAGCGCGTTGATCTTCTGGCGCACTTCCTCAACGGTCATGCCCAGGTTCTTGGCCAGCTCCTCGATCTCCTCATCCATATCCAGGTGCGGCACGAACTCATGCAGCGGCGGATCGAGATAGCGGACGGTCATGGGACGGCCTTCCAGGGCCTTGTACATGGCCTCGAAGTCACCCTGCTGCATGGGCAGGATCTTGGCCAGGGCATGCTCGCGCTGCTCCTTGGTGTCGGCCAGGATCATCTCGCGCACAGCGGCGATGCGGGTCGCTTCGAAGAACATGTGCTCGGTGCGGCACAGACCGATGCCCTCAGCGCCGAAGGCCACAGCCTGCTTGGTGTCGCGCGGGGTGTCAGCGTTGGTGCGCACGTGCAGCGTGCGGGCGGCGTCAGCCCAGGCCATGAAGCGGGCGAAGTCGCCGGAGATGGAGGCGTCCACAGTGGGCACCAAGCCATCGTACACATTGCCGGTGGAGCCGTCCACGGAGATGAAGTCCCCCTCGTGATACTCCTTGCCGTTGATGGTCACAGCGGACTCATCGGCGTTGAACTTCAGGTCGCCGCAGCCGACGACAGCCGCACGGCCCATGCCGCGGGCCACAACGGCCGCGTGGGAGGTCATGCCGCCGAAAGCGGTCAGGATGGCCTGGGAGAAGTCCATGCCCTCGATGTCCTCAGGGGTGGTCTCCTTGCGGACCAGGATGACCTTTTCCTTGTTCTTGCCGTGCTCGGCGGCCTTTTCAGCGGTGAAATAGATCGCGCCAGCGCCGGCGCCGGGGGAAGCGGGCAGACCCTTCGCGATGACGGGCGCCTTCTTCAGCTCAGCGGTATCGAAAGCGGGATGCAGCAGAGAGTCGAGCTGCTTGGGCTCCACCTTCAGCACAGCCTCTTCCTCGGTCAGCACGCCCTCGTCCACCAGATCCACAGCGATCTTCAGCGCGGCCTGAGCGGTGCGCTTGCCGTTGCGGGTCTGCAGCATGAAGAGCTTGCCTTCCTGAATGGTGTACTCCATGTCCTGCATATCGCGGTAGTGGGCTTCCAGCTTGTTGGCGGTGTCCACAAACTGCTGATACACTTCGGGCATCTGGTCCTGCAGGTGGGAGATGGGGGACGGCGTACGGATGCCGGCCACCACGTCTTCGCCCTGGGCGTTGAGCAGATACTCGCCATAGAGCTTCTTCTCGCCGGTGGAGGGGTTGCGGGTGAAGGCCACGCCGGTACCGGAGGTCTCACCCATGTTGCCGAACACCATGGACTGCACGTTGACGGCAGTGCCCCAGTCGCCGGGGATGTCGTTCATGCGGCGATAGTAGATGGCGCGGGGGTTGTCCCAGGAGCGGAACACGGCCTTGACGGCTTCCATCAGCTGCACCTTGGGATCCTGGGGGAACTCCACGCCCTTGTGCGCGCGGTAGATCTCCTTGAAGCGCTCCACGACGGCCTTCAGGTCCTCGGCGGTCAGGTCGCGGTCATAGCTCACGCCGCGCTTTTCCTTGAACTCGTCCAGCACAGCCTCGAACTCGCTCTTCGGGATCTCCATCACCACGTCGGAGAACATGGCGATAAAGCGGCGATAGGCGTCATAGGCGAAGTGCTCGTTGTTGGTCTTCTTGGCCAGGCCCTTCACGGACTTGTCGGTCAAGCCCAGGTTCAGGATGGTATCCATCATGCCGGGCATGGAAGCGCGGGCACCGGAGCGGACAGACACCAGATAGGGGTCGTCCTCGCTGCCGAACTTCTTGCCGATCACTTCTTCGGAAACCGCCAGGGAGGCGAAAATCTGCGCCTCGATTTCGGGGGCGATGGTCTTGCCGTCCTCATAGTAGCGGGTGCAGGCCTCGGTTGTCACGGTGAATCCCGGAGGCACCGGGAAACCCATTCGGGACATCTCAGCCAGGTTCGCGCCTTTACCGCCCAGGAGCTCACGCATGTTGGCGTTGCCCTCTTCAAAGCGATATACGTACTTCTTGTCCATTGGGCTCATCCTCCTCTGTACAGTCCGCAGAGAATGCCTCTTCAGCCCATGCTGCCGGCCATTCTCAGGATTTCAAGTTATTATACAATGAAAGTTCGCCTTTGACAAGCCTTTTCATATTTTTGTTATTTTCTGCCTTGAAACCCGCCCCGCTTCCCGCCTGTGAAAGCCCCGCGCCTCCGCCCCTGCTCCAGCCGCGTCCGGGTCAATTCCTCCATTGACTTTCCCTTCACGGCTTGTTATCATAAGCCTGACAGGAGGTGGCAGCGCATGGAATACCGGGTGATCGACCTGGCCAGAGAGCCCCGGCGGGCGCAGTTCGGGCATTTCCTGCAGATGGAGAATCCCCAGGTGGGCGTGACCGTGCCGGTGGACGTGAGCCGGGCCCGGCGTTTTGCCCGGGAACGCGGCGCTTCCTTTTATCTGGTGTTCCTCCACCTGGCTGCCCTGGCGGCCAACGCGGTGCCCGAGCTCCGGCGGCGCATCCGGGACGGCGGGATTGTGGAATACCCCCGCTGCGACACCTCCCACACTGAGCTGCCGGACAGCGGCATCTACTGTTACTGCACCCTCCGCCACGACATGGGCTGGGATGCGTACCTGCCCTATGCCGAAGCCGCCCGGGCAGCGTGCCTTGCCGCGCCTTCCCTGGAGGAGGACGCGGATGTCGAAAGCTACCTCTTTATATCCGCTCTGCCCTGGCTGAACTACACCCAGCTGATCCAGCCCACGGACGGGCGGCTGGACAGCCATCCCCGCATCAGCTGGGGGCGCTGTGAGCAGGACGCTCTGGGCCGGCTGATGATGCCGGTGACGCTCCAGGCCCACCACGGCCTGGTGGACGGCATTCATATCGCACAGTTTTTTGATCGGCTGAAGGCCGAGCTGAATGCCCTGCCTCTCAGCCAGACGGAGGTCAAACATGCCTGACAGCCGCAATCGTCAAAGCGCCCGGGAAGCCAGCGTGAAAATGGCCTTCTGCGGCATGATGGCCGCCCTGAGTCTGGTCTTCATGCTGACGGGCGGCGTGATTCCCATCGCCACCTTTGCCGCGCCCCTGTTCTCGGGGCTGTTGCTCCTGCCCGTCCGGGTGGAATTTGGACGCCGGGCCGCCTGGATGACCTGGCTGGCCGCCGCCGCGTTGAGTATCCTGCTGGGGCTGGACAAGGAGGCCGCTGCCTTCTACTTCTTTGTGGGCTGGTATCCCATCATCAAATGGGATCTGGACCAGCGCGTCCGGGGAAAAACGGCGCGGCTCCTGATCAAGGCCGCCATCTTCACCGCCGCGGTAGGCGCGATGTACGCCGTTCTCCTGCTGATCTTCGGCGTTGAAACGATTCTGCTGGAGTTCCGGGAGATGGGCCTGTGGATGTCCCTGCTCTTCGCCGCGATGATGATCGCCTCCCTGCTGATTTACGACCGGCTGATCAATCCGCTGCTGATCCTCTACGGCCAGCGGCTCAGGCCCAAGCTGAAATCCTTTCTGCACACAAAATAAACCCTGTCAAGGAGCGCTATGCGAATCATTCTGACCCTGCTGCTGATCCTCACCCTGATCCCCGCGGCCTCCGCGTCCTCGCTGGAGGAGCGGCTCAGCGCCGTAGCCCTGATCGACCAGAACGCCGAGGCCTACAAACCCGCCGCGTACAAGTACAACGGCGCGGCTTTCGTGCGCCGGGGCTGCGGGCCGGCTTCCATCGCCAACGCTCTCTGCGCCCTCTTCGACGTGCGGGAGCAGGAGGAGGCGGACGCCCTGCTGCTGGAGAGCATGAAGCTCTTCACCAACAGCCACCAGCCGGCGCGGGAGATCATCGACATCAAGCGGATGGAGCGCCTGGCGGAGGTGGATCCGGCGCAGTATCCCGTCCTCAGCCGCCTGCTGGATGCCGCCGGCGCGCAGGTCGTCTGTCGGGACGGAAACCTGTCTCCCGATCTGGTCAGCGCCTGTCTGGATAACCGCGGCGATTCCCCTCTCCTGCTCCTCTGTCGGATCAGCCTCACCGACCAGTGGGCGGACGTGGTCAGCGTGTGCGAAAACCTGCTGGAAGCCGGGCACAATGACGCGCTGCTGCTGGCGGTGTATGTGTCCGCAGGGCCCAGCAGCACAGTAGCGCCCTTCCGGGGCGGGGACAGCGGGCACTATATCTCCGTGGCGCTGTCGCCGGATGAATTGCTGGAGCGCTGCGCCTTCTATGTGTTGGATTCCGATCCCCGCGCCCTGCCCGGCGAGGCCTTCGGCAAGGGGGAAGCCTACGACGACCGCTATACCCTTGTCCGCCGGGAGGGCCGCCTGCCCTATGACTTTGCGCTGACACATCTGCAGCGGGGGGTGGTGGCCGCCTCCCTGAAGGAAGCCCGGCTCACGGCCCTGGAAGCCCTTTCCCCGGATGAGGCCGCCGCCCAGCGCCTGGCCTGGCTCCGGGAGATGCTGGTTTTCGGCCGGGCCGCCTGCATCATCTATGTTCCCTGACAAAGCTCCCGCTGAATCCTTTTTTCAGGAGGTGCGCACATGGCGTTCACACCGAGGTTCCCCGCTTTTCTGCACGGCGGCGATTACAATCCCGACCAGTGGCTGGACAGACCGGATATTTTGGCTGAGGACATCCATCTGATGCAGAAGGCCCATGTCAACTGCGTATCCTTGGGCATATTCGCCTGGGCAAGGCTGGAGCCTGAAGAAGGCCGGTACGATTTTGGCTGGCTCGACAGCATTGTGGACGCGCTCTGGGCGGGCGGCATCCGCATTGATCTGGCCACGCCCTCCGGCGCGCGCCCAGCCTGGCTGGCTGAAGAGTACCCCGAGGTGCTGCGGGTGGACGAAAACGGCATCCGCCACCACTTCGGCGGGCGGCACAATCACTGTCCCTCCTCACCGGTCTACCGGCAGAAGGTAGCTGCCATCGACCGGGCATTAGCCGAGCGCTACGCGAAGCACCCGGCGGTGATCATGTGGCATCTGGGCAATGAGTTCAGCGGCGACTGCTACTGCCCCCTGTGCCAGCAGCGCTTCCGGGAGTGGATGAAGGAAAAGTATGGGACGCTGGACGCCCTGAACGCCCGGCAGTGGACGTCCTTCTGGAGCATGCAGTACTCGGACTGGGCGCAGGTGGAGGCCCCCTCTTCCATCGGCCAGATGAGCAACACCAGCCTGCTGGTGGACTGGCGGCGTTTTTCCACCGCCCAGTGCCGCAGCTTCATCGCCATGGAGCGCGACGCCGTGAAATCCGCCGCTCCCGATCTGCCCTGCACCGCCAACCTGATGCACCTGTTCTGGGACTACGACTACTTCTCCCTGGCGGAAGCCATCGATGTGGTCTCCTGGGACGCCTATCCGGGCTGGCACAGTGGAGACGACCCGGCCACCGCGGCGGAGTTCGCCATGAACCACGACCTGATGCGCTCCCTGAAGCGTCAGCCCTTCCTGATGATGGAGTCCACGCCCTCCCTGGTCAACTGGCACCAGGTCAACAAGCTGAAGCGCCCCGGGGTGCATCTCCTGTCCTCCATGCAGGCGGTGGCCCACGGCTCCCAGGGCGTGATGTACTTTCAGTGGCGCAAGGGCCGGGGCGGCCCGGAGACCTTCCACGGCGCGGTGGTCGGCCATG
The DNA here is from genome assembly GCA_017534885.1 of Clostridia bacterium. Classification (GTDB taxonomy): domain Bacteria; phylum Bacillota; class Clostridia; order Christensenellales; family Aristaeellaceae; genus RUG11272. The sequence goes on from JAFXVR010000038.1 coordinate 134,224, forward strand.
ACGGCCGGAGCGATACGCGCACCTTCCAGGATGTGACGCAGGTCGGCCGGGCCCTCGAAAAGCTGGCCTCCGTGTATGAACAGCCCGCTCAGCAATCGCCGGTGTGCCTCCTGTATGACTGGGAGAACCGCTGGGCTTTCGAGTACGCCCAGGTCTGGCTGCGGGACAAGCGCTATATGGAAACCGTACTGGCGCATTACACGGGATTGTGGAAGCAGGGCATCGCGGTAGATCTCGCCGACATGCGCACCTGTCCCGACCTGAGCGGCTACCGGCTGGTGATCGCGCCGAAGCTCTTCATGTTCCGCTGCGGCATTGAGGAGAAGCTCCGGGACTATGTGGCCGGAGGCGGCACCCTGCTGATGACCGGCCTGACCGGCGTGGTGGACGCCGACGATCTGGCCTTCCTGGGCGACACCCCCCACGGTTTGACCGACGTGTTAGGCGTGCGCACCTTAGAGGTGGACGCCCTTTGGCCGAAGGATCGCAATGCCATCCGGCTGGCGGACGGCAGCGAGTGGCCTGTCAGCGCCCTCTGCGAGCGGATTGCCGCTGAAGGGGCTGAAACAGTGGGCGTCTATGCGGAAGACTTCTACGCCGGCGAACCCGCCCTGACCCGCCACGCCTTCGGGAAGGGCACCGCCTGGTACCTGGCCGCCGATGCGGATCAGAACAGCCTCAACACCCTGTACCGCCGCCTGGCCCAGGAGCTGGCCCTTCCCCGTGCGCTGGACGCGGAGCTGCCCGATGGGGTTACCGCTCACCGCCGGGGCGATACAGTATTTGTGGAAAACTATACCGATCAGCCCCAAAGCCTTGGCCTCAGCGGCGCATGGGAAGACCTGCTCATCGGCAGGAAAGCGGAAGGCCCTCTGCTTCTGCCGCCCTATGGCATCGCCGCGCTGAAGCAGTCGTAAGCACATCAAAAAACCGCCCTGTTCCGGAACACTCCGGATGCTCAGGGCGGGTTTTTGTATGTTTACCAGCACAGGCTGTCATAGAGCCCCAGCTCCTGCAGCCGGTCCCGCAGGGACTGCATGTCCTGCCAGGCCAGGGCTTTCTTGCTGGCGTCCCGCAGCAGGCCGGAGGGATGGAAGGTCTGCATATAGAAGCGCCCGTCCTTTTTGTACCACTGGCCGTGCTCCCGGGTCACCCGCACCGGCGCGCCCAGGATCGCCTGTCCCGCCGTGCCGCCCAGCAGCACAATCACCTTCGGGTCAGCCAGAGCGATCTGCCTGTGCAGGTAAGGCAGGCAAGCCTGCTGTTCCTCCGGGGCGGGCACCCGGTTGCGGGGCGGCCGACACTTGACCACATTGCAGATATAGACCCGATCCCTCGGTATGCGGATGGCGTCCAGCATCCTGGTCAGCAGCTGGCCCGCCGCGCCCACAAAGGCCAGTCCCTGCTCATCCTCGGTCTGACCGGGACCCTCTCCGATGAACATCAGCGGACTCTGCCTGTCGCCCTGCCCGGGCACCCTGTGCAGCGCGCCGGAGCCCAGGCCGCACAGTCCGCAGTCCGCAATCTCGCTCAACAGCTTCTGCCATTCATCCATAAGGCGCTCCTCTGCGTCAGCCGTTTCTTACAGCCCTGTGCCCAGGAATTCCGCTGTCTGCAGCAGATCCTGCCGCACCCACTGCACCAGGGTCAGGATCAGCGCCAGCAGGGCCAGCACCGCAATGGTGCCGCTCACCACGCCCAGAAGGTCGCCTACCCCAGCCGCCAGCCGCACCCGGTCCGCCAGCCGCTCCCGGCGTTCCTGCGGGTCATAGGCCTCAGCCCAGGCCAGCTCATCCGCCTCATCCTCAAAATCGGCGTCGTCTTCCAAATCGTCTTCCGGCAGCGGTTTCTCGAAGTACCGGGGCTGCCGCTCCTCTTCGCGCTCCTGCTCGTACATGTTCTCCCGGCCTCCTTCCGCTGAATCGTCTCTGTATGCCGCTGAAGACAGCATAAGCCTTTTCCGCCGCCTTGTCAAGCTTGACGCAGGCCGCAGCCCGTGATAAAATCGCCATGTATGATCATATTGATGGCTGATTCCGGCCCGATGCCCGTTTCTGTGGATCACCCGGCCTGAATCACGCACGGAGGCCCGATGATGGGAATCTATCTGGACAATGCCGCCACAACCCGTCCTTCCGCCCATGTGCTGGAGGTGATGCGGGACGCTTCTCTCAATTGCTGGGGCAATCCTTCCAGCATTCACGCTGAGGGTCGGGCCGCCCGCAAATGTGTCGAGAAGGCAAGGCGGCAGACGGCGGAGGCACTCCATGCCGGTGAGGCGCGGGAAATCTGCTTCACCTCCGGCGGCACCGAGGCGGACAACTGGGCTCTGCGGGGCGTGGCCCATGCCCTGCGCGGACAGGGGCGGCATCTGATCACCACCCAGGTGGAGCATCACGCGGTACTGCACACCGCTGAAATGCTGGCCGCCGAAGGCTTCCGGGTGACTTACCTCCCGGTGGACGCGGAGGGCCGGGTCTCCCCCGCCGATGTGGCCGCCGCCATCGAGCCGGACACCATCCTGATCTCCGTGATGGCCGCCAACAATGAGCTGGGTACCCTTCAGCCCATCGGGGAAATCGGCGAGATCGCCCACAGCCAGGGCGTTCTCTTTCATACTGACGCGGTGCAGGCCGTCGGCGCGGTGCTGCTCAGCCTGTCCGAGCTGCCGGTGGATCTGCTGAGCCTCAGCGCCCATAAGCTGCACGGGCCCAAGGGCATCGGCGCGCTGTACATCCGCAGGGGCACCCGCATCGACGGTCTTCTCAAAGGCGGTCAGCAGGAGCGCTCCCTGCGCCCCGGCACCGAGGCGGTAGCCGCCATCGCGGGGCTGGGAGCCGCCATCACCGACGCAGTCGAAACCCTGCCCGAACGCACTGCCCGCATCGCCGCCCTGCGGGATGAGCTCTGGGAGCGTCTGCGGGACATTCCGGGCATCCGCCGCAATTCCCCGGAGAGGGATGTGCTTCCGGGCCTGCTGAATGTCTGCCTCCCCGGCTGCGAGGGGGAAGCCCTCCTGCTCCGTCTGGATCTGGAGGACATCTCAGCCTCCAGCGGCTCAGCCTGCACCACCGGCGCTCCGGAACCCAGCCATGTGCTCCGGGCCATCGGCCTGGACGAGGAGGCCGTCCGCTCCTCCATCCGTTTTTCCATCGGCGATGAAAACACAGCGGAGGACATCGCCATAGCCGCTGAGGCCATCCGCCGGATCTCCGCTGATCTCCGCCGTCTGAGGGGCTGGAAGGGCTGAGCATCCGCCGCGCAGCATGCCCCATATATTATGAAAGGACAGGCTCTGCCGCTGACCCGTCTCTGCCGTCAGCCGCCTGCTGTGTAATATGATTGTTGAAGCGCGGGCCAAGATCAATTGGACGCTGGAGATCAAAGGCGTCCGGCCGGACGGCTACCACCTGCTGGACATGCTGATGCAGCCCGTTACCCTCAGCGATGAGCTGACCCTGATCCCCGCCGAGGGCATCAGCCTCCGCTGTGAGAGCGGCCCGGGCATCCCCTGCGACCGGCGGAATCTGGCCTGGCGGGCCGCGGAAGCCCTGCGGCGGGAAACAGGCTGCGGCCTGGGCGTGGACATCCTGCTCAGGAAGCGCATCCCCTCGGGCGCCGGCCTGGGCGGCGGGAGCGCGGACGCGGCGGCGGTGCTCCTCGGGCTGAATCGACTCTGGCATCTGGGCCTGACCCGGGAGCGGCTGGAGTCCATCGGCCTGACCTTGGGCGCGGATGTGCCCTTCTGCGTCCGGGGTGGACTGACCCGGGTGGAGGGCATCGGAGAAAAACTGGAGTCCCTGGGTCAGGTGCCGCCCCTTCATCTGGTGATCCTACAGCCCTGCGAGGGGCTATCCACCGCGGAAATCTACGCGGGCTGGCATCAGCTGGAAGACTGCCCGCCCGTGCATCATCAGCGGACGCTTGAGGCTTTGCGCCATGGCAGCCCCAGCGATCTGCCTCCCAGTCCGGGCAATCACCTGGAAACCGTGTCCCTGCAGCGGCAGCCAGCCATCGGAGAAGCCCTGAAGCAGCTCTTTGATCTCGGGGCTCCATGCGCCCAGATGTCCGGCAGCGGCTCCGCCGTGTTCGGCGTCTTCCCGGACGCAGAGAAGGCGGACGCGGCAGCCGGAGTCCTGCGCAGCCGCTATGACAGGATGTACCGCTGCGAAACAGCCGACCAGTCCATCCTGTTCACCCGCTGAAAGGAGGAGCCACATGCCTTTTCAGCTGATCCGCGGTGACCTGCTTGACACGAAAGCGGAAGTCATCGTCAACGCGGCTAACGAGGAGCTGCGCTGCTTTTCCCATACGGCCAGCGAAGGCGGCGTCTGCGGCGCAATATTCCACAAAGCCGGTTTTGATGCGCTGACCGCAGCCTGCCGGAAGCTGGCTCCCTGCCCCACCGGACAGGCGGTGGCCACCCCCGGCTTTGCCCTGCGCAGCAAATATATCATCCACGCCGTCGGCCCTGTCTGGCGGGACGGCCGCAGCGGTGAGGAGGACATGTTAGCCTCAGCCTACCGCGCCGCGCTGAGGCTTTGCCGGCAGCTCGAAGCCCAGTCCATCGCCTTTCCGCTGATTTCCTCCGGCCTGTTCAACTGCCCCCAGCAGACCGCCCTGCGCGTTGCGATTCACACCATTCTCGACTTTCTGGACAAAGAAGACCCGGACGGCAGCCTGCATGTGGAGCTGGTGCTGCGCGGCGCCAACGTCAGTGTTTCCGACAGCCGCCTCCGTCGGATGGTGCTGGAAGGCCTGCCCTGGGGCGCGGCCAGCCGCAGCTACGAGCGGCTTTCTTCCGGAACCACCCACAGCGCCATCTCGAATATCCCGCAGCATGCGCTGGATCAAGCGCTGTTCTCCTCATCCGCTCATGAGTCAATGCCGCTTCCGCCCGCCGATGCGATGCCCGCTGAGGCGATGCCCTCCGAAGCCCAGCGTCCCAGGCCCATGAAAGCCCCGATGGCTGCAGCGGAACCTGTCGCGGAGAAGGCCGCCATCAGGGCGGGCGAGGGATTTCTGGACCGCATCAGAGCCAAAGCCCGCGAGGCGGTCAGGCATCAGGAGACCTTCTCCGATCAGCTGCTGCGCCTGATCGACGAAACCGGCGAGACCGACGCCGCCGTCTACAAGCGCGCCAATGTGGATCGCCGTGTCTTTTCCAAGATCCGTTCAGACCGCGCCTACCGGCCTTCCAAGGGCACCGCTTTAGCCTTCTGTCTGGCTCTGCGGCTGAAGCCCGGCGCGGCGGACGCGCTCCTATCCGCGGCTGGACTCGCCTTCTCCTCCGCCGATCTCCGGGATCAGGTCGTCCGCAGCTGTCTGGAAGCGAAGGTGTTTGATGTCTTCGACGTCAACAGCATCCTCTTTGATCTCGATCTCCCGGGCCTGGGGCTGTAAAAACGTATTCAGGGGGAGGAAACCCAAACGGCTCCTCCCCCTTTTTGCGCTTCAGCAAAAAGAAAAACTCCTTCCTGGACGAAAGGAGTCATCAGCCTGTACGGATCAGACCGCGGCCTTGGCCAGTCTCTTGGCCAGACGAGCCTTCTTGCGGTTGGCTGCATTCTTGTGCACAACACCCTTGATAACAGCCTTGTCGATCGCGGAGGCTGTAGCGCTCAGCTGCGCAGCGGCATTGGCGGGATCAGCGGCCACGGCGGCTTCAAACTTTTTCACAGATGTGTGGACAGTGCTCTTCACGATGCGGTTGCGAAGATTCTTCTTTTCGCTGACCTTCACGCGCTTTTTGGCAGACTTGATATTCGGCAACTTCATTCACCTCCTTGCGGTCGATGCCTTTCGGGACATCGCAAGATATATTATCATAGCCGCGAAGAAAATGCAAGCGCTTTTTCTGTATTTTCCGCCTTTTTTCTGGCGCCTCCGCGGGATGTTTTTCCGCGTTTCAGCCGTTCATTGAGGTGTACCCGGCCTGTATCCGGGCTGCAATCGTCTCACGCGATGCCTGAAACAGCGCTGAAAACGACCTGTATATTTCAAATATATTGCAAATATTACAAAATTATTTCATTCGCTTGAAATTTGTCCTGGATTGGCGTATAATGGACAAGGAGGATTCTGCCTATGAAACGCTTCTGCCTGATGCTGCTGACGCTGACGATCCTGTGCGCTTCCTCCTTCGGTGAGGACATTGCCCTGACAGACCGCGGCCTGGACTTAGGCGCGAACAGCGTCCACTGGCCGGAGCTCACCGGACTGGAGGATGAGGCGCTTCAGGAACAGATCAACCTGGCGCTGCGAGCCGCCGCCGGCGCGGAGGAACTCACTGCCCGCATGGGACTGCTCTTCTCCTCCCCCACTGCGCTGAAGGCTGAATGGCAGGGTCAGGTGACCGGCGGCATCCTCAGCGTTGTGACGCACGCCGAAGGTCCCCTGCGCACCAACCGCGCAGAGGAGCGCTGGGGCACCGCCCTCATCGACCTCACCAGCGGCAAAGCCCTTCCCCTGAGCGCCTTCCTGGCGGATCAGGACGAAGCTGTATCGCTTCTGGAGGAGCGGCTGGAGGAAAGCGCGGTCTCGGATCTGAGCGCCCACCAGAACGCCTCGGCTGTCACGCCGCTGCCGGAGACCTTTGCCGCTGACCGCTGGGGGCTGACCTTCTTCTACTCCGCTGACCAGCTCAGCACCCTGTCCGGAAAAGCCGGAACGCTTCGGGTATACTGGTATGAGATAGAAGACTTGCTGGCGCTGGATGAAAACAGTCCCGCCGCCCGGCTGGGCGCAAAAGAGGCCCTGTCGCTGACGTTGGACAGCTGGCAGGCCCTGCTGAAGGACGGCGCGTCCGGCTCCCTGCCACTCTGGCCCGTCGCCGTGGGCGATCCCCTGCCAGAGGCCATCCGCGAAGGCGGCGGCCTCCTGTCCGACCCTGACCTGTATATGAACGGCCGCCTGATTGAACTGCAGGATGACCGTTTCCGGGGCACGCTGCTACTGACCGACGCTCTGAACGACGACATCGGCGAAAGCACCCTGGTGCAGGGCCTGCGTTCCAGCCGCTTCGGCCTGTACGGCCTGCATCCGGGGCTTTCCCGGGAGGAGGTGCTCGCGGTAACCGGCGCGCCGGAGGCCACCGTCACCCTGGGCAGCGACCTGGCCGCGGCCCTTCGTCTGCCGTCCGGCACCAGCGATTATTACCCCTGCGCCCCCTGCAGACTCTGCCTGCATTACGACGAAAACGGCCTGCTGGCGGCGCTGGCCCTGACTGAATAGATACTTTCCCGCCCTGTAAGGAGGAAACCATGGCACAGCAAAACGCAAAAAACGCGAAAAGCGCCAAGAAGAAAAAGCAGAAACAGCCCCATGTCCTGAGCGTGGACAGCCTCTTTGCCCGCGGCATAACCGGCGGACTGATGCTGGTGCTCGGCCTGGTGCTGTTCCTGGCGGTGGATCTGCGCCTGGCCGGTGACGCGCTGGCCGGTCTGCGTATTGTGACCTTCCGCCTCTTTGGCGCGCCCGCCTTTATGCTGCCGCTGCTGCTGGTCTGGGCCGGTGTGACGCTGATCCGTTCCGCCAGCGTGGTGGTGCGTTATCGTCCCCTGGTCTTCGCCTCCCTGCTGTATTTGCTTCTGCTCACTCTGATGAACCTGATCGTATATACCGGCAGCCCCGCCATGCCGCTGATGGAATATGTCACCGTCAAGGGCGGCTATGTCTGGCAGGGCGCCATGCTGGAGACATGGGACTTCTGCTTCAGCCTGGCCACTGGACAGGGCCGGGCCGGGGGCGTGTTCGGTGCGCTGCTGGGCTGGCCTCTGTGGCGGCTGACCGGCGCTTCCATCGGCGGGCTGATCACCGGCGGCCTGATGGCCCTTGTGCTGGTGCTGCTCTTCCGGCTTGATCTCTACGGTGTTTACCAGAAGCTGGCCCGGAGTCTCCGCAATCGTCCGAAGCAGCCGCGCCAGGCTGTGCCGGCACGCAACTATGTGCCTATGCCCCAGTACGCCGGGGTAGCGCCCCAGCCGCCCATTCAGCGCCAGCCGCCCCAGCAGCTGCAGCAGGCCCAGGCCTGGCCCCAGCAGCAGGCGCCGGTCAATCCCCCGCCTCAGTCCTGGCCCACCGGCAATCAGAGCCGCGCCGGCTTTGCCCCGGTGCGCGAGGAGACTCAGCTTCCCCCGTCCGCTTCCAACGCTTCTTCCCTGCTGGGCCGTCTCCGCGGTTTCCTGGATCGCGGCGCACAGGAAGCGTCCGTTCAGCCCACGCCTGTCCGTTATCCGTCTCCGGCACCCGCTGAGAATCCCGCGCCCAGGCGCAGTACCCGCCAGAACGCCGCCCAGCCGGAGAGCGCTCCGCCTGCTCCGGGGCCCACGCCGGTCTATGCCGTGCCGGACGCCGTGGCCAGAGCGAGCCAGGAGACCGGCCCTGTATCACCGGAGAGCGAGGCTCAGCCCCGCCCCCGCCGCAGCCGTCGCAGTGCGAAGAGCACCGCATCCACCGGCCGTCAGCCGGCTGTTCAGACCCCTGTCGATGAGGATCTGCCGCCCTGGGATGTGGACGAGGGCACCAATGCCCCCGTGCTGCCGGTGATGCAGGCCGGCCAGCGCAGCCGCTACAAGCCGTCCCTGGACATCGCCGAGCCTGCCGAGGGTGATCTGACCTTGGGCGAACTGAACGCGCCCCCGCCCGAGCCCGAAGTCCCCTATACCTATCCGACTCTGGAGCTGCTCCATCCCGCCGTTCCGCGGGCGGACATCGATCCGGACGAGGATCAGAAGCGCATCCAGCGGCTGGAAGAAACCCTGCAGTCCTTCAACGTCAGCGCGCAGGTGGTCAACGTGGTGCACGGCCCGGCAGTCTCCCGCTTTGAGCTGGAGCTGGCCCCGGGCATCCGCGTGAGCAAGGTCACCGACCTTCAGCAGAACGTGGCCATGAACATGGAGGCCAAGTCTGTCCGCATCGAGGCGCCTATTCCCGGCAAATCCCTCGTTGGCATCGAGGTGCCCAACCGCACCATCGCCATGGTCACCCTGCGGGAAGTGCTGGAATCCCCCCAGATTCAGAACGCCACCAAGCCCCTGATCGTCGCCCTGGGCAAGGACATCTCCGGCACGCCCATCGTCTGCGATCTCTCCAAAATGCCTCATCTGCTCATCGCCGGCCAGACCGGTTCAGGCAAGTCCGTGTGCATCAACGCCATCATCAACAGCCTGCTCTATCGCTGCTCCCCCAAGGATGTGCGCCTGATCCTCATCGACCCCAAGGTGGTGGAGCTGCAGGGGTACAACGGTGTGCCGCACCTGCTGCTGCCCGTGGTGTCCGAGCCCCACAAGGCCTCCGGCGCCCTGGCCTGGGCGGTGGACGAGATGATGCTGCGCTACAAGAAGTTTGAGGAATACAAGGTCCGCGGCATTGACGGCTACAATGAGATCATGCGCAAGGACGGCCTTGACACCATGCCCCGCATCGTCATCATCATCGACGAGCTGGCCGACCTGATGATGGTCTGCAAGAAGGACGTGGAGGAGCGCATCTGCCGCATCGCCCAGCTGGCCCGGGCAGCGGGCATCCACCTGATCGTGGCCACCCAGCGCCCCTCGGTCAACGTCATCACCGGCCTGATCAAGGCCAACATCCCCAGCCGCATCGCCTTCAAGGTCGCCAGCTATGTGGACAGCCGCACCGTACTGGACAAGATCGGCGCCGAACAGCTGCTGGGCAACGGCGACATGCTCTACATGCCCACCGGCCAGTTCGAGCCCACCCGCATCCAGGGCTGCTTCCTCTCCGACGAGGAAGTCAACGCGGTGACCGACTACGAGCGCGAGCACAATCCCTCCCGCTACGACCCGAGCATCATCGAGGCTCTGGATCACGTGGACGACGAGGGCGGCGCGCCTTCCCGCTCTTCCACTTCCTCTTATTCTTCTTCGGATGACGGCGGCGGACGCGAAACCGACTCCGACCTGCTGCGCAAGGCCATCGAGAAGGCGTTGAACGACGAGCAGATTTCCACCTCCACCCTGCAGCGCTACCTGCGTGTCGGCTACGCCCGGGCCGGACGGATCGTGGACGCCATGACCCGTCTGGGCGTGATCTCGGAGCCGGACGGCAGCAAACCCCGCACTGTGCTCATCACCCGCGAGGAATACGAGCAGATGAAGGACAGCCTGTGACGGGTAGACTCAGCCCTCAGTCTCCTCCCCTCTGTCATACCGGCGCGGCATATCCGGACAGTTCAGTCTTACTGCCCGGAATGCCGCGTTTTTTGCTGGCCTCCTGCAGGTATTGCGTTTTGCTCCCGGCGTCGCTTCTTCCGCATCAGCCCCGGGAAAACAAGCTTGACAAGGCAACAGCCGCATGATAGGATGATATCAGGGATGTATGTGTCCGATCCGCCAGGAATAATACAAAAGTTTTGCGAAATATGATAATTGTCTTTCATTCTTCTCCCGGCACTTTTCATTCCGCCCCAAATCGTATATAATTATCATGAATGAAGCAGGAAGGGAAGGATGAAGGTGTCCAAAGCGCGGATCGGCATCATGGGAGGGACCTTCAATCCCATACACGAGGGGCACATCCACATCGCGCGTGCTGCCATGCGCGCGGCGAAGCTGGATCAGGTGCTGTTCCTTCCGGACGGTCAGCCCCCGCACAAGACCGGCATCGCGCCCGCTGAAGACCGTTGGCGCATGGTCTGCGCGGCCGTGGCGGGCGAGGAAGGGCTGGTGCCCAACCGCATGGAGCTGGACCGCACCGGCACCACCTATACCTTTGACACCCTGACGGAGCTGCAGAAGGCTTACCCCCGGGCGCAGCTGTTCTATATCATCGGCACGGACACCCTGCTGGAGCTGAAGAACTGGCACCGGTACGAGGAGGTGCTGAAGCTCTGCGCCTTCCTGGTCTGCCCCCGCTCCACCAAGGCCAGTCCGGAGGAGGTGCTCGCCGAGCGCCGCCGGCTGACGGAGCTGGGAGCCAGCCTGGTCAGCGTGGACACGGAGGTGGTCGATATCTCCTCCACCGCCATCCGCGAGGCCATTCTTTCCTCCTCCCCTACTGATCTTTTGTCGCCCGTGGTGCAGGAGTACATCTCCCTCTGCGGGCTCTACGGCGGCCAGCCCATCGATCCGCGAATTCAGGAGTGGATGACCCGCCTCTTTGCCGACCTGAACCTGAAGCGCTTCGCCCATTCCATCGGCGTCGCCTATACCGCCCGCAGCCTGGCGAGAAACCACGGCGTGGATCAGGTCAAAGCGGAGGTCGCGGCGCTCCTGCACGACTGCGCCAAGTGCATGCCCCTGCGCGAGATGCAGCAGCTGGCCCTGTCAAAGGAACTGGTCAGCGATCCGGAGCTGCTGTCCAGCAACGCGCTGCTCCACGCCCCCGTGGGCGCATACATCGCCGAGACGGTCTACGGGCTGACCGACCCGGAACAGCTCAGCGCCATCGCCAATCACACCACCGGCAAGCCCGGCATGAGCAAGCTCGACCTGATCGTCTATCTGGCTGACAAGATCGAACCCACCCGCAAGGACTATCCCCTGCTGAACAAAATCCGCATGATGGCGCCCCTCTCCCTGGAGCGCGCCGCCGTCATGTCCATGGAAGGCACCGAGAGCTATGTCACAAAAGGCGGCAAGCCGCTTCATACGCAGACAAGGGATACCATCCAATGGCTGAAGCAGCAGCTCAGCCCCCGCGCCGCATCGAATCAGAAGGAGGAATTGAATGGAACATCTGGAACTGGTCAAACTGATGGCACAGACGCTCTATGACCGGAAGGCCTACGACATCCTCGCCCTGGATGTCCGCCACCTGACCGTCATCTGCGAATACATGGTCATCGCCACCGGCCGCAACGCTAACCAGGTTAAGTCCCTGGCGGACGCGGTGGACGACAAGATGGCCGAAAACGCCTATGCCCTCAAGCGCAGCGAGGGTGGAAGCGATGGCAAGTGGATCGTGCTGGATTACGGCGATATCATGGTGCACATCTTCCACCAGGAGGAGCGCAAGTATTACAACCTGGAGCGCCTCTGGAACGACGGCACCAACGCCATCGATCTGGGTCTGGCAGAAGACGACGACAGCGCCCCGGCGGCAGAAACAGAAGGCTGACCGCCCTGAAGAAACATCACTCTGCGCACTCTGCCGGTTATAGCGTGTTTTTGTTGCGCGCAAAAAGAGACACCGTTCTGCGATGCCTCTTTTTTTGTTCTTCTGAAATCCGATCAGTCCCGGAGCCTCGGCCAGCGCTGATCCTTGTCGGACATGATCAGCGGTGTGCCGTCCGCCATGGCGCAGCCTTCCGCTGAAGCCGTGTCCCGCTGCGGGATCACCAGCCCCGGCCATTCCACGCCGATGTCCGGATCGTTCCAGGCAATGCCGAACTCATCGCCCGGATGCCAGTAATCCGTCACCTTGTAGCAGAAGGTCGCCCGGTCGCTCAGCACCAGGAAGCCGTGGGCAAAGCCCTCGGGAATGTAGAACTGCTTGCGGTTCTCCGCGCTCAGCTCCACACCGCGCCACTGGCCGAAGGTGCTGCTCTCGGGCCGCAGGTCCACCACCACGTCAAACACGCTGCCGGCGATGACCCGCACCAGCTTGCACTGGGGGAAGTTCTTCTGGAAGTGCAGTCCCCGCAGCACGCCCTTGACGGACTCGCTCTGGTTGTCCTGCACAAAGCGCCGGGTCAGGCCCTTTTCCGCCATGTCCCGCTCGTTGTAGGTCTCCATGAAACTGCCGCGGCTGTCTCCGTGCAGGGTGGGCTCAATGATGTACAGGCCCTCGATGCCGGTGCCGGTCACTGTGATCTGTCCCATGTGTGTTCCTCCTTACCGCGTTTCCCGGGCGATGACAAGACCGCCCGTTTTCCAGATGCTGCCCGCCGGCACAAAGCCGCGCACGGCGGACAGCGGGTAGATGCTGCTGTCCCGGCCGATGACCGTGCCCGGATTGAGCACGCTGTTGCAGCCCACCTCCACCCGGTCGCCTAAGATCGCACCCATCTTCTTGAGGCCGGTTTCGATCCTCTCCTCCCCGTCCCGGATGGTCACCAGGGTCTTGTCGCTCTTGACATTGGAGGTGATGGAGCCCGCGCCCATGTGCGCCCTGAAGCCCAGGATGCTGTCGCCCACATAATTGTAGTGCGGCGTCTGCACTTTGTCAAACAGGATGACGTTTTTGAGCTCCACCGAGTTGCCCACCACGCAGCCCGCGCCCACCAGGGCCGATCCCCGGATGAAGGCGCAGTGCCGCACCTCGGTCTCCGGCCCGATGATGCATGGCGCGCCCAAGAAGGCCGTCGGGGCAATCACCGCGCTCCGGTGCACCCAGACCTGCGGCGCGGTTTCGGCGTATTCCGCCGGGTCAAGGGCGGGGCCCAGCCGAAGGATCAGCTCCTTGATGCCGCCCAGAGCCTGCCAGGGGTAGTCAAAGCCCCGGAGCCAGTCCCCGGCCAGGCTGCGGGTCAGGTCTAACAGTTCGGTTGTCTTCAACATATGCTTCTCCTGATTTCATCCGCGGTTCCGCAGAAAGGTCATGAAAGTCGTCTTGTTCTCCTGTGGGGTGGTGGTGGGCCGCCCCAGATCAGCCCGGGCGCCTAAGGCGCACTTCACTTCAATGAAGCAGGTCTCCCGTGCCTCAGCCGCCTCCGCCAGCGCTTCCCGGAGGGACGCAAGGCTGTCAGCGCTGCTGACCTTCGGATAGCCGCAGGCCCGGGCGATGTCCGTCAGGGAGATCTTCCCGGCCACCGTGGGCATGCCGCCGACGGTCTCATGCGCCTCGTTGTTGATGACGATATGCACCAGGTTGCCCGGCTTCTGGCTGCCGATGACCGCCATCGCGCCCAGATGCATCAGTGCCGCGCCGTCCCCGTCGATGCACCAGACCTTCGTGTCCGGCTTCTGGCAGGCGATACCCAGGGCAATGGAGGAGGCGTGGCCCATGGAGCCCACCGTCAGGAAATCCCGGTGATGCCCCTGGCCTCTTGCCTCCCGGATCTCAAACAGCTCTCGGCTGGCCTTGCCCGTGGTGCTGACGATGGGACTCTCCCCCGCCGCCTCCGCGATCAGGCTGATGGCCTCCTCCCGGCAGATGCTGCCGCGGTTGGAATAAGCCGTCTTTTCGCCGGTCAGCGCGCCTTTTGCGACGACGAAGGCCACACACTCGCCCTGAGCGAGGCGGGTTCGAAATCCTTCCATCGCCTCCGCCAGCTCCTCCTCCGATGCCTCCGGGCGGAGAACGAAATGCGCCACCCGCATCACCCGCAGCAGCTCCAGCGTCACCTCACCCTGATACACGTGCTGGGGCTCGTCGTGCACACCGGGCTCACCCCGCCACCCAATGATGAACACCGTCGGGATGGCGTACACCGCCCGGTCCAGCAGGGAGGCCAGCGGATTGATGATGTTACCCTCGCCGCTGTTCTGCATGTAGACCACCGGCACCTTGCCCGTGGCCAGGTGATAGCCCGCCGCCAGCGCGGCCGCATTGCCCTCGTTGGCTGCGATCACATGATGGGTGGGATCAATGCCCCAGCGCCGCATCAGTGCGTCGCAGAGCACCCTGAGCTGAGAATCCGGCACACCGGCGTAGAAGTCCGCGCCGATGGCTTCCATGAACTTTTCAACCCGCACGGCTTACACCTCCTCCGGGATCAGGGTGATGATCTCCTTGATGGGCATCAGCATGCTGTCACACTCATAAGCCCTGTGGCAGCTGAGGATGCGCTCCGCCGCCTCGCGCATGGCCGGGAAGCCCGCCCGGGTCAGCTGGTTGGCGTAAATCACCACATTCACCCCGTGGGCCTTGAACTCCTCTTCCGTCACCTGGTTGAAGGAGGTGGGCACCACCACCAGCGGCGTGACAGCGTCCTCAGCGCGGAAGGCGTCCACAAAGGCAAAGATTTCAGCCGGGTCTTTCTTGCGGCTGTGGATCATGATGGCGTCCGCCCCGGCCTTCACAAAGGCAAAGGCCCGCGCAAGGGCGTCGTCCAGGCCCTGCTCGAGGATCAGGCTCTCGATGCGGGCGCAGATCATGAAGTCCGCCGTCTTCTGCGCCTTCTTCCCGGCCGCGATCTTGGCTGAAAAGTTCTCGATGGTGTCCTGGGTCTGCTTCACTTCCGCGCCGAAGAGGGAGTTCTTCTTGAGCCCCACCTTGTCCTCGATGATGATCATGGACACGCCCATCCGCTCCAAGGTGCGCACGGTATAGACGAAATGCTCCGTCAGCCCGCCGGTATCCCCGTCAAAGATAATGGGCTTGGTGGTAACCTCCATGATGTCGTCAATGGTGCGGAAGCGGCTGGTCATGTCCACCAGCTCGATGTCCGGCTTGCCCTTAGCCGTGGAATCGCAGAGGGAGGAAATCCACATGGCGTCGAATTGCTTGGCCGCCCCGTCCTGGTAAACCGCGGTCTTCTCCACAATCAGCCCGGTGATGCCGCTGTGGGCTTCCATAGCGGTCACCAGCCCCTTCATGGCCAGCAGCTTTTTCAGGCGGCCGCGGCGGAGATCCGGCAGGGAAAGATCTCTGCGGGAGCGCTCCTCCAGCGCTTTGTACTTGGGATCGGAGGCATAGGGATACTCCACCAGCTCGCCGCCATAGCCGGAGAGAATGTGCTCCACCTCCTCGCGGATGGGCCGCTGGAAGCCCTCGCGCCAGTCGTCGCCGTGCACCACAATGTCAGGATGGTATTTCTCGAGGTTTTCCCGGTAGCTCAGCGCGGTCTGGGGCACCACCCGCCAAACGCCCGCAATGCTCTCGAACATCGCCCGCCGCTCCTCATAGGGCAGGAGGGGGAAGCGCTTGTAGCTGGCCACGGCCTCGTCGGTCATCACGCCCACCATGAGCCGGCCCAGCATGGCGGCCTTCCGGATAATAGCGAAATGGCCGCTGTGCAACATATCCGACGAGAAGCACATGTAGACCAGACGGTTGTCCACCTCCCGCACCTTTGCGGACACCGTTCCAAGGTCTTCCTCGGTGTCGATCTCCGCGCAGAGCTGGCTCCCGACCTCCAGAGGCTTCAGCGTCAGCCGGTCCGTCACCCGGTTCAGGGCTTTCTCGGCGTAGCAGCGGGTCTCCCCCGCCTCCACAAAGCGCCCGATCTCTTCCAGCCAGGGCCGCCAGTCGTCCCGGTTCAGCTTATACAGCGGCTGGGCGGCCACGGCCTGTTCAAAGAACTCGACACCCACCGCCCGGATCCGGCCGTCCTCCACCACCGCCTTGAAGTCCTTTTCCGGCAGGGGCAGGGCCGAGGAAACCGCCATGCAGCTCTCGGGGGCTTCGATCGCCGTGGTCAGCACCCGGTACTCAAACACCAGATCGCCGTGGAGCATCAGGATATCGTCATCCAGATATTCGCGGGCGCACCAGATGGAATAGATATAGTTGGTCTCCCGGCAGCGGGGGTTGGGCACATAGCGCACCCGCAGGGGCAGGCCCAGGCCGGTGATGTACTCCTCAAGCACCTCCGCAAAAGGCCCGGTGGTCATCACCACTTCCCGCACCCCCGCCGCTGCCAGCAGCCGCAGCTGCCGGGACACAATGGTCTCGTCCGGTCTGATGGTGGTCATGCACTTGGGATGCTCCGCGGTCAGGATGCCCATCCGGCTGCCCAGGCCGGAATTCAATATCAGCGCAATCATCAACGGAAGCTCCTCTCCCGGCTTCTTTTCCGCCGAGGGCGCGGACCGCCCCCAGCACACAGCAGCATTATAGCATATTTCACCGGGATTGCAAAGCCGGGACAGGAATCATCAAAGGTTGCGCAGATCACATCAGTCACGCCATCCCGCCGCTGTTCCGGCTCTCCTGCTGTTGACGAACGCCAGCGCATCTGTTATAATACAGCCAATTGGTGCCTGAGCATCAAATCAAGAAAGGAAGATGTTTGGTATGAAGCGTATCCTGGCTGTGCTGCTCGTGATGGCGCTGCTCATGTCCTGCGTGAGCCTCGCCGTGGCGGAAGAGAAGAAATCTCTGACCGTGTGGATTCCTCAGTACCAGTTCAGCAAGGCTGAGGACGCCATCTCTGACCAGGATTTCTGGGACGGCGTGTTTGACAAGTTCGAGGAAGAGAACAACTGCGAAGTCAAGGTGGAGATCGTGGGCTGGGGCGTCTACGGCGACACCTTCTTCACCAGCCTCCTCAACGAGGACGGCCCCGACGTCGTGTACGTGACCGACAACTACGATCTGGTCAAGCGCGACCTGCTGCTGGGTCTGGATCCCTACCTGACCGATGAGCAGAAGGACAACTACATCCTCTGGAGCACCGCGCCCGAGAACGCCGCTGGCGAGAAGGTCATTGTGCCCATGGACGACGGCGTGGCCATCGGCTATGTCAACACCGACATCCTGGCGGAAGCCGGTTACGATGAGCTGCCCTTGGAATGGGACGCTTTCATCGAAGCGGGCAAGATCATCCAGGAAAAGACCGGCAAGCGCGCCTTCCTGCAGAACTGGGGCGCCACCAGCGGCACCAGCGCGCTGATGCTGGCCTTCTGGCCCTACTACTTCCAGGCCGGCGGCAAGATGCTGGATGAGAACGGCCAGATCAGCATCAACAACGAGGCGGGTCTGAAAACCGTCGAGTTCCTCAAGAAGCTTTTTGACGAGGGCATCTTCGACGAGGACATCGTGACCGAGAGCGAGTCCGTGGACAAGTTCGCGAACGGCGAGGTGGCCTACATCGTGGCTGACCTGAACAAGGGCAACACCACCTTCACCCCCGCCGGCGTCAACTGGCAGTACGTCTTCTCCCTGAAGGGCGACGCCGGCTTTGGCGCCCGCACCGCCACCGACTCCTTCGCCGTCAACAAGAAGACCCTGGAGCGCGGCAACGACGAGCTGGCCGTAAAGGCTCTGGTGTACATCACCTCCGGCGAAGTCATGGACGCCTTCCACTCCCAGATCTTCTATCTGCCGCCCTACACCAAGGACGCCTCCTTTGTCAAGGACGAGGCCCTCTACGCCCTGACCAGCGCCCACTCCGACGCGATCTACGTGGTGGAAGAGTTCGAAGCCAAGAAGTCCTTCGAGGACACTCTGCTGGCCAATATCCAGGATATGTTCCAGGGCAACCTGACACCCCAGGAAGTGCTGGATGAGACCATGGAGTACTACAACACCCAGCTCAAGGAAGAGTAATTCCTCCCGCGAAGGGCTCCGGCAGCTGCGGCTGACCGGAGCCTTTCTTGAGGGGAGATTTGGCTGTTACAGCCGGAGGTGATTCCATGCAAACCGCAAAGCCGCGCTGGACCCGGCGGCGGCGCAACCAGGCGCTCATCGGCGCGGCCTATATCGCGCCAAGCTTTATCCTGATGTTCATCTTCAACGTGGCGCCCATCTTCCTGAGCATCTATTTTTCCTTTACCAAATATGACATGACCGCCGCTCCCCAGTGGGTGGGCTTCGACAACTACATCAAGCTCGGCGCCAACAAATACCTGGGCATGGTGCTGGAGAACACCGTGCAGTACGTGCTGATCACGGTGCCCATCCAGACCATTCTGGCGCTGCTTATCGCCGCCTTCATCGCCGAAAACATGAAGAACCGCTACGGTTCCTTCATGCGCAGTGTCATCTTTATTCCGGTCATCGCTTCCCTGATCGCTTCAGCCGCCGTGTGGAATGTCATGTACCAGCCCAAGGGCGGCCTGATCAACCAGTGCATGAATTTCCTGGGCTTTGAGTCTGTCAATTTCCTGGGCAAAAAAGCCACCGCCATGCCCAGCGTGGCCGCGGTAGCCATCTGGAAGAGCACCGGCTATTACATGGTGATCTACTACGCGGGCATCATGAACGTGCCCGGCGAGGTTCGGGAGGCCGCCATTGTGGACGGCGCATCCCCGATCCAACGCTTCTGGTACATCACCCTGCCCATTCTCAGGCCCATCACCTATATGATCGTCACCCTCGGCATCATCGGCTCCTTCCAGGTGTTTGACCTGGTCTACAAAATGACCGGCGGCGGGCCGGGCCGGGCGACCCTCACCGTGGCCTACATGATTTACTCCTATGCCTTCCAGGACAAGCGGATGGGCTATGCCTGCGCTTTGGCCGTAGGACTGCTGGTGGTCATTCTGCTGATCCATCAGCTGCAGACCCTGTTTTTCAAGGAGCGTGACGGCCAATGAAAAAGCGGTTGACCTTCGGCAAGGCGGCCGGCGTGGTGCTGGTCACGCTCTTCGCCATCCTCTGCGTGCTGCCCCTGCTCTACATGGTGGCGGTGTCCTTCACCGATTCGGAATCGCTGTACATCGGGCTGAAGGACCTGCGCTTTGACTTCAGCAATTTCGAGTACGCCATCACCAAGCGCAATTTCGGCCTGGCCCTCAAGAACAGCGTCATCACGGTCATCGGCTCCTGCCTGCTGGTGGACATCGTGTCCGCCATGGCGGCTTACGGCTTTGAGAAGAAGCCCGTGCCCGGCAAGGAAACCCTCTTCCAGGGCTATCTGGCCACCATGATGATCCCCGGGCAAGTCATCCTGATTCCCATGTTCATGATGATCAACAAGGCCCACCTGACCAACACCTTTGCCGCGCTGATCCTGCCCATGGTGGGCGCTTTCGGCATTTTCCTGATGCGTCAGTTCATGGTGGCGGTTTCCAATGATCTGCTGGAGGCCGCTGAGATCGACGGCTGCGGGGAGCTCCGGCGCTTTGTGACCATCGTGCTGCCGCTGGTGCAGCCAGCCCTGATCACCCTGACCATCTTCACCTTCAACGCCACCTGGAACAACTTCCTCTGGCCGCTGATCATCAACACCCGCTCAGAGATGGCCACCCTGCCGGTCACCATGTCCACCCTGTCCAGCAATTCCACCACCAATTACGGCATGGTGATGGCCGGTGCCACCCTGACCTTCCTCTTCCCCTTTGTGCTGTACATCTTCCTGCAGAAGCAGTTTGTGGAGGGCATTGCCCTCGGCGGCGTGAAGGGGTGAGGATATGCATCCGCTGCAGCGTATCCGGGAGAAAGAAAGCCTGCTGGTCATCGGCCTGATGAGCGGCACCTCGGCGGACGGCATGGACGCCGCGCTGGCGGAAATCACCGGAGCCGGATTGAACACCCGGGTGAAACCGCTGGGCTTTGTCTCCCTTTCCTATCCCGCTGAGATCCGTGAGGAGATTCTGCGCCTGGCCTCCGGCGACGCGGGCGGGAGCCGGGATCTGTGCCTCTTCCACTTCCTGCTGGGCGAGCTCTCTCTGGAAGCCTGCAGGGCGGTCTGCCGCCAGACGGGCGTCTCCCCGGAACAGATTGATCTGGTGGGCAGCCACGGCCAGACCCTCTATCACGCGCCCGCGGCGGAAAGCTATCTCGGGCGTCCCGTCCGCGGCACGCTGCAGCTGGGCGAGGCCTCGGTGATCTGCGAAGGCCTGGGCTGCCCCGTGGTCAGCGATTTCCGGGTACGGGATCTGGCGGCCAGAGGCCAGGGCGCGCCGCTGGTGCCCTACGCCGAGTACCTGCTGTACCGTCAGGCAGACCGTTCGGTGGGCCTGCAGAACATCGGCGGCATCGGCAACCTGACCGTCCTGCCCGCGGGCGGCGCGCCGGAGGATACCTTCGCCTTCGACACCGGCCCAGGCAACATGGTCATCGACCAGCTCATCAGCCGCATGACCGGCGGGGAGCAGCGCTATGACGCCGATGGCCGCATCGCCGCGTCAGGCCGGATCAGCGAGGCGCTCCTCAGCTGGATGCTGGACGACGAATACCTGCGCCAGCCTCCCCCCAAGACCACCGGCCGGGAGCGCTACGGCAAAGCTTATGTGGACGCCCTGACCGCCAGGGGCGATGCTCTGGGTCTCACCGCCGCTGATCTGGCGGCCACCGCCACCCGTTTCACCGCGGCCTGCGTCCTCGCGGCCTACCGCGACTTTTGCCCGGTGAAGCCCGATGAGCTGATCATCGGCGGCGGCGGCAGCCGGAATCCCACCCTCCTGCGCTTCCTGCGGGATCTTCTGCCCATCCCTGTGCGCCTCAACGAGGAGCTCGGCTTTGACAGCGAGGCCAAGGAGGCCATCGCCTTTGCCATCCTTGCCAGCGAGTGCGTGCACGGATGCTGCAACAACGTCCCCTCGGTCACCGGGGCCAGCCATCCGGTGGTCATGGGCAAAATCAGCCTGTAGCGCCTCCAGCGTGCGAATTGTGCTGAAAAAGGCACCGGCCGTTTGAATCAGCCGATGCCCTTTTTGCATTTATCTCAGTGCTTCACAAGCTCCAGCGTGTCCCGGGCGATCATGATTTCCTCGTTGGTGGGGATGACCAGCAGCTTCATCTTGCTGTCGTCCGTGGAAATCACGCACTCGGTGGCGTGGCCGTCCGCACAGGCCATGTTGCGGGCGTGGTCGAGCTTCGCGCCCATCCACTCCATGCCGGTCAGGATGCGCTCGCGCAGGGCGCCGTTGTTCTCGCCGATGCCAGCGGTGAACACGATCATGTCACAGCCGCCCATGGCCGCCACGAAGCTGCCGATGTACTTCTGGATGCCGTACACCAGCATATCCCGGGCCAGCATGGCGTCGCCGTGATAGTTGTCGGCGGCGTTGTCCACGTCGCGCATGTCGTTGCTCAGGCCGCTGATGCCCAGGAGTCCGGACTCCTTGTTCATCATGTTCAGCACTTCGTCAACGGTCATGTTCTCATTGTTGGCGATGAACTGCACCACCGCGGGGTCGCAGGTGCCGCAGCGGGTGCCCATCAGCAGGCCGTCCAATGGCGTCAGGCCCATGGTGGTGTCCACGCACTTGCCGTCCACCACGGCGCTCAGGCTGGAGCCGTTGCCCAGGTGGCAGATGATCATTTTGGTGCCCAGCTGGCTGATGCCCAGGAATTCGCACACGCGCTTGCTCACATAGCGGTGGCTGGTGCCGTGGAAGCCGTACTTGCGCACGCCGTACTTGGTCAGGAACTTCTTGGGCACGCCGTACATATAGGCCTTGGGCGGCATGGTCTGATGGAAAGCGGTGTCGAACACAGCCACCTGGGGGGTGGTGGGCATGACCTTTTCGCAGGCCTCGATGCCCATCAGGTTGGCGGGATTGTGGAGGGGGCCCAGCGGGATGCACTCGCGGATGGCGTCCTTCACCGCCTGGTTGACGATCACGGAAGCGGAGAACTTGGTGCCGCCGTGCAGCACGCGATGGCCCACCGCGCCGATCTCGTTCATGGAGCGGATCGCGCCCTTCTCCTCGTCCAGCAAGGCTTTGAGCATCATCTCAGTGGCCTGGACGTGGGTGTCGATCATCACGCCCTCCACCTCGTAGACTTCCTTGCCCACCACCTGCTTCTGATGGCCGGGCTTGCCGGTGCCGATGCGCTCCACCAGGCCCTTGGCGATCATCTTCTCGCCGTCCATGTCGATCAGCTGATACTTCAGCGAGGAAGAACCGGCGTTGACAACTAAGATTTTCATGGGAACCGTCTCCTTCTCTGGTTGATGTGCCCGGCGGCAAAGTCCGCCCGGCTGTATGGCTCGAAGCTCAGCCCTGAGCGATGACCGCCACCGCCGCCACCGTGTTCACGATCTCCTCTACGTTGCAGCCGCGGCTGAGGTCGTTGACCGGCTTTGCCAGGCCCTGGATGATCGGGCCGATGGCCTTGGCGCCCGCCAGGCGCTGCACCAGCTTGTAACCGATATTGCCCGCGCCCAGGTTGGGGAAGATCAGGACGTTGGGGTTGTGGCCGGCCACGGGGCTGCCGGGGGCCTTCAGGTTGGCCACCTCGGGCACCAGCGCGGCGTCCGCCTGGAGCTCGCCGTCCAGCTGGAGATCAGGCGCCAGCTCCTTGGCTTTGGCAGTGGCCTGCTGCACCAGGGTCACCACGTCATGCTTGGCGCTTCCCTTGGTGGAGAAGGACAGCATGGCCACCCGGGGCTCAGCCTGAAGCAGGCTCTTGCAGGTGTTGGCCGTGGCCAGGGCGATAGCCGCCAGCTCGTCCGCGTTGGGCTCGATGTTCACAGCGCAGTCGCCGAAGAGCATCACGCCGTCGTCGCCGTATTCCTTGGTCTGCAGCTCCATGATGAAGCAGCTGGAAGCCGTCGAGATGCCGGGCGCCATCTTGATGATCTGCAGGGCGGGGCGGAGCACATTGCCCGTGGAGTTGATCGCGCCGGCCACCATGCCGTCGGCGTCATCCATCTTGAGCATCATGGTCGCAAAGTACAGGGTGTTCTTGTAGACCAGGTCACGGGCCTGCTCGATGGTCATGCCCTTCTTCTGGCGCAGTTCACAGAGCTTGGCCGCGTAGGCTTCGCTCTTCTCGCAGGTCTCCGGATCCACGATGCTGACGCCGCTCAGGTCGGTGCCGGTCTTCGCCGCCACGGCCTGAATCTCTTCCGGCTTGCCTACCAGCGTGATCTTCGCCAGACCTTCCGCCACAATGGCCGCCGCTGCCTGCACTGTGCGGGGCTCGCTGCCCTCCGCCAGCACGATATGCTTGACATTGGTCTTCGCCTGCGCCTTGATGCGCTCAATCACAGACATGGAAAACGCCTCCTTCTGTTCAGTCAGTCCGCATAAGCGACTGATTTTATTATAACGGATTCTTCCGCGAAATAAAAGGGGGCGCGGCAACTTTTTTCACGATAAGCGGCAAAATTTGGTGATATTTTGGTTGTCTCTTGGTTGTCCTGCCTTCCGCGCCCCGCTTGAAGTGTTTCCTGCCCGCTATTCACAACCCGCCCTTTTTATGCTATACTGCATAGGAAGCCTAAAAAAGGGGGAATTGCGATGTCTGTTCTCGAGGGTGCGCTGCTGGGTCTGGTTCAGGGCCTGGCGGAATTCCTGCCCATCTCCTCCAGCGGCCACCTGCTTCTGGGCAAGCTGCTGCTGGGTATCGATACCGAAGCCAGCGCCTTCAAGGTGCTGGAGATTCTGCTCCATGTGGGCACGCTGATTCCGGTGCTCATCGTGTTCTGGCGCGACTGGATCGACATGATCTGCCACCCCATCAGGAATCACACGCTGGCGCTGCTCTTTTTAGCCTCCCTGCCGGCCCTGGCCGCCTATGTCATCTTCGACATGGACGTGTTTGACTCCGGCTGGTTCCTGGGCGTCAGCTGCCTGATCACCGCTGTTCTGCTGCTGCTGACGGACGTGGTCAGCCGCCATCGCCGCGTGGCTCGCCAGAAGGTGGGCTGGCTGAATGCCCTCTGCATGGGCCTGATGCAGGCGCTGGGCCTTTTGCCCGGTGTCAGCCGCTCCGGCTCCACCATTTCCGGCGGCGTGTTCTCCGGTCTGGAGCGCAAGGAAGCCGCCCGTTTCTCCTTCATGATGAGCGCCCCGGCCATCGCGGGCTCCCTGCTGATGGAGGGCAAGCATGCGCTGGAGGAAGGCCTCTTCTCCCAGCTGGAGCTGGTTCCCACCGTGGTGGGCGTGCTGGTGGCGGCGGTCAGCGGCTACCTGGCCATCCGCTTCATGCTGCGGCTCATCACCAAGGTGCCGCTGAGCTGGTTCGCCCTGTATATGGCGCTGCTGGGGCTCTGCTTCCTGTTGCTGCAGCTGGCCGGAAGCCCGCTGGTGCCCGCCTTTGAGCTGCCGTCCCTGGCTGATCTCATCAAACTCAGCCTGTGAGGCTTTTCCTGAATCTGTTTGAAGGAGGTGACCTCCACGCGCAGACGTATCCTTGCCCTGATTCTGGCGCTGATGCTGACAGCGGCCCCGGCGCTGGCCGCCAGAAGCTCCCCTACCGCCACGCCCAATCCTGAGCCGGAGGCCACCCTCGATCCCAACGCGCCCGAGTATGATCCCGAGCATCCGGAGGAACTGAGCGCGGATCAGCTGTACGCCTGGTCCGCCATCCTGATCGAGGCGGAGTCCGGCAAGCCCATCTTTGAAAAAAACGCGGACGATATCCGCTACCCGGCTTCCCTGACCAAGATGATGACCGGCCTGCTGGCCATCATCGCCTTCCCGGACGGGCTGGATTTTGACGTCACCTGCTCGGAAACCGCCGTGGCCGTCAATGACACGGACGACAACCTTTCGACCCTGCATCTCCAGGCCGGGGAAGTCATCAACTTTTACGATCTGGTCTGCGCCACCCTGATCTATTCAGCGGACGACGGCGCCAATGTCATCGCAGAGACCGTTTCCGGCTCCATCGAAAACTTTGTGGCCACCATGAACCAGGCCGCCGAGCTGTACGGCTGCACCAACACCCACTTCATGAACGCCCACGGCCTGCACGATGACAACCACTACACCACGCCCCGCGACATGGCTATCATCGCCCGGGAGGCCATGAGCAACGATACCTTTCGCCAGATCGTGGCGATGAGCTCCTACACCTTCGGCACCAGCCTCCGCCGCAGCCGGACCATCCGGAGCACCAACGAGCTCTTCAACCCCGGCACAGAGACCAGCTCCAATAAGTATTACTTCCCGGATTCCATCGGCATCAAGACGGGCACCACCTCCAAGGCGCAGTACTGCTTCGCCGGAGCGGCCGAGCGGGACGGTGTGGAGCTGATCTCGGTGGTGATGTACACAGGCAAGCGCTCCCGCTGGGCGGACACCATCAAGCTGATGAACTACGGCTTTTCGCAGTATGTCAGCGTGACGCCCCAGGAGCTCTACGCCATGAATCCCATCACCATCGAGGTGAGCCGCTATTCGCTGAACGACCCGAACATGGGCCGCCTGTCCCTCTCCTGCGTGCCCCAGGACAGCCAGGCTGCGGCTGACGCCCATATCATCGCCACTCATGACGATGTGGAAAACATGGCCGCCACCCTGCGCACCACCGCCCTGATTCAGTACACCCGGGACTTCACGGCGCCCATCAGCGCAGGTGAGGTCATGGGCACGATGAGTTATTTCATCGAAGGCCGCTATGAGCCCGTGGTGTACAACCTGCTGGCCACCCGCAGCGTCCGCGTGCGCGAGAACATCCCTAAGACCCTGGAGCAGCTGGCGGAAGAGGTGCGGAACGAGGCCAACCCCTATGGCCGGGTCTGGCGCATGCTCGCACCCTTCATCGCCGTGGCCGCCCTGATCCTGCTGGTTCTGATCTGGCGCTTTGTCAAACGGCTCAGAAAGCGCCGTCGCCGCCGTGTCCGCATTCCGTCCATCAACCGGCTTCGCGGGCATTGATTCAGAACCGGTTCCGTATCCCTGCGTGATTCAAGCGCCATTGTGCCCATCATACAACAGATTGAGGAGGGTTCCCATGAGCATCATCGAAAGCATTCAGGCCGGAAAGACCGCGCTGGGCATTGAGTTCGGCTCCACCCGCATCAAAGCGGTGCTGATCGGCCCCGACCGTCAGCCCATCGCCTCCGGCGCCCATGAGTGGCAGGACAGCCTGGTGGACGGCGTGTGGACATACAGCCTGGAAAAGATTCACGCCGGCCTGACCGACTGCTATCAGTCCCTGAAAAAGGACGTGCAGCAGCGGTACGGCGTCAAACTGAGCAAGGTGGGCAGTATGGGCGTCAGCGCCATGATGCACGGCTATCTGCCCTTTGACGCGGACATGAATCTCCTTTCGCCCTTCCGCACCTGGCGCAATACCATCACCGGCCCGGCCGCGCAGAAGCTGACCGCGCTGATGCAGTTCAACATCCCCCAGCGCTGGAGCATTGCGCATCTGGAGCAGGCCATCATGAACGGCGAAAGCCATGTGAAGGACATCCGCCATCTGACCACCCTCGCCGGCTACGCGCACTATCTGCTGACGGGGGAAAAGGTGCTGGGCGTGGGCGATGCCGCCGGCATGTTCCCCATCGACAGCGCCGTCTGCGACTATGACGCGGACAGGCTGACCCTCTGGCAGAACGCCCATGCCTCGGATGCCTTCCCCTGGCAGCTGAAGGGTATTCTGCCGAAGGTGCTGCCCGCCGGCGCCAAGGCAGGTCAGCTGACTGAAGCGGGCGCGCGCTTCCTCGATCCCGACGGCGACCTGCAGCCCGGCGTGCCCTTCTGCCCGCCCGAAGGCGACGCGGGTACGGGCATGGTGGCCACCAATTCCGTGGCCGTCCGCACAGGCAATGTGTCCGCCGGCACCTCAGTGTTCGCCATGATCGTGCTGGAAAAGCCGCTGAAGGCCCTGCACGAGGAAATCGACATGGTGACCACCCCCTCCGGCGATCCGGTGGCCATGGTGCACTGCAACACCTGCACCTCCGACCTGAACGCCTGGGCCGGTCTGCTGGGGCAGGCGGCTGAGCTCCTGGGCGCCCGCTTCAGCGCCAACGAGCTGTACACCGCCCTGTTCCGGAAAGCCTTAGAGGGCAGCCCGGACTGTGACGGCCTCACCGCCTACAACTATTACTCCGGCGAGCCCATCACCGGCACCTCGGACGGCGTGCCGCTCTTCACCCGCCGGCCCGATCTGCCCATGAATCTCGGCAGCTTCATGCGCGCCCAGATCAACTCCGCCCTGGCCACTCTCTCCATCGGCATGGAGATTCTGACCAAAGATGAGCAGGTGTCCATCGACAGCGTGCTGGGTCACGGCGGCCTCTTCAAGACGCCGGGCGTGGGACAGCGCCTGCTGGCCGCCGCCATCGGCATTCCGGTCACCGTCATGGAGACCGCCGGCGAGGGCGGCGCCTGGGGCATTGCCCTGCTGGCCGATTACGCCGCGGATCACGCCGAGGCTGAGACCCTCGAGCGCTGGCTGAAGGACAAGGTCTTCGCCGGCATGACCGCCAGCACCATCGCCCCCGAAGCCGCCGACACAGAAGGCTTTGCCGCCTACATCGCCCGCTACCGCGCCGCCCTGCCCGCCGAGAAGGCTGCGTGCACGGCTTTGAAGGGCTAAGGACCTCTCGCAGGCTGTTTCTCCCCCCAACCCACCGCAGGAGGTTCTATGGACACTGTATATGTCAGCGGTCACCGCAACCCGGACACGGATTCCATTGTTTCGTCCATCGCCTATGCCCGGCTGCGCAACGCGCTGGGAGACAACGGGTATGTGCCGGCCCGGCTGGGGCATCTCAACGATGAGAGTGCCTTCATCCTCAAGCGTTTTGGCTTCAAACCGCCGCAGTACCTGTCCACCGTGCGCACGCAGCTGCGGGATATCGACTTTGACCATCCGCCGCTGCTGAGCATGAATGTACCCGTCAGCCACGCCTGGGAAGTGCTGCACAGCGGCGAAGGCTACAGCGCCATCCCGGTGACCGACGCAGGCGGCGCCTTAGTGGGCATGCTGACCGCCGGCGCGGTGGCTGAAAGCGACATGGGCTCCATCCTGCACCCTGAGGTGGCGGATGTGCCCATCTTCAACCTGCTCTCCGCCCTGGAAGGTCGGATCATCAACAGCGATGACGACGTGTTTGACACCATTTCCGGCGAAGTCAGCATCGCCCTGCCCACGCCGGGAAGCTCCCTGCGCGGGGTCAAGGCGGGCAGCATCGTGATCTGCGGACAGCAGGAAGATGTGGTGGAAAAGGCGCTGGCCATCGGCGCGGCCTGTGTCATCCTCTGTGAAAGCGACCTGGCGGAAAAGTACCGGGGCATATCCTCCCCCACCTGCCTGATCGCCTCGCCCTGCGATGCCTACCGTGCGGCGCGCATGATCTACCAGGCCGTGCCCGTCAGCCGCGTCCTGCCCCAGGATGAGATCATTTCCTTCCACCTCGACGACTTCCTGGACGATGTGCGCGAGGCCGTGCTGCAGAGCCGCCATCGCTCCTATCCCGTGCTGGACGCGGAGAACAAGGTGGTGGGCACCCTGAGCCGCTATCACCTGCTGCGTCCCAAGCGCAAAAAAGTGGTGCTGGTGGATCACAACGAGGTCGGCCAGTCCATCCCCGGGCTGGAGCAGGCCGAGCTCATCGGCATCATCGACCATCACCGCCTGGGCGACGTGCAGACGGGCTACCCGGTGTTCATGCGCAACGAACCCGTGGGCTCCACCGCCACCATCGTGGCCACCATGTTCCAGGAGCACGGCATCCTGCCGGACGAGAAGCTGGCGGGCCTGCTGGCCGCCGCCATCCTCAGCGACACGGTGATGTTCAAGTCCCCCACCGCCACGCCCAGGGACCGGCGCATCGCCGAGCGCCTGGCCCACATTGCCGGGCTGGATCTGGAAACCCTCGGCCGGGAGATCTTCTCGGCCAACCAGGCGGTGGACAAGCCCGCGGACACCCTTTTCGGCACAGATTTCAAGGAATTCCACATTGCGGGTCACGGCCTGGGCATCAGCCAGATCACCACCATGGACGCGGCCTCCATGCTGAAGCGCAAGGAAGAGTTCCTGAAGGTCATGGCTGAGCGCAAGGAGAAGAACGGCTATGACATGGTGCTGCTGATGATCACCGACGTGCTGCGGGAGGGCACCGAGCTGCTATTCTTAGGCGACGCAGAAATCATCCGTCAGGCCTTCGCGGGCAGCAACGTGGAGAACGGCCACGTATTCCTCGGCGGGGTCGTCTCCCGCAAAAAACAGGTGGTGCCGGCTCTGTCCGCCCTGTGGGGCTGAGCGGGACAGGCGGAATAATATGAAAGGGAGCCAGCCCTGTGATGAGCCGGCTCCCTTTTCTTTTGTGCTGTCTTGGTTATTCTCCCGCATCCTCCACAAACACGCAGTTGCTGTGGCTGTCGCAGTACGCTTCCGCCGGGCTGCCAGCGGCGCTGAAGATGTACACCCTCCCGCAGCCGTCGAAGACGTCCGTGCCCAGGGCGCAACCCGCCGGGATGCGGATCTGCAGCAGGTGTGCGCAGTCCCTGAAGGCATAGTTGCCGATGGACGCGCAGTTCGCGGGGATTTTGATGACCGTCGCCGCGATGCCTTCGAAGGCATTGGCCTCGATGGCAAGAGTGCCCACGGGAATCATGAAATCCGGAGTGCCAAAGGGAGAGATCTCCCAAACCGCCGTGACGGTCGTATCCGCCGTCACCTCGATCAGGCTGTTCGGCTGCCTGCTCACAGGCGCATTGTCGCCGACCTTCACCGACCAATCCCTGAAGGTTTTGCCCGCGACGCTGAAGCCGCAGTCCGGGAGGGTCAGATAGTGCGCGACCTTCATTCTGAAGGCATCGCCTTCTGCGTTCTCGTCGCCCGGCTCAAAGGTCACGGTTTGCGCGCCTTCGAGGGCCGCTTCGCCGGTATTCTCTCCGTCTTCCGCCAGTGCGACCACATAGTGGTTGTCGTCGCTGAAGAAGTTCGATTCGTCTCCGTTGCCGGAAAGTCCGTCCGTAAAGACGCCCGTTATACCCGATACGCCGATCAGCGCGTCGGAGCTCAACGCCCCGTCGATTTGGATTTTACCGCTCTGGGGCAGGAGCACATTGACGGCATTGCCCGTCACGCGCGCGCTGCCGGAGACCGTGAACGTGCCTCCCCTCACCAACACGCCCCTGGGGTTTCCGGTGACCGTGCCGCCGGACATGTGGAAGCTGCCGTACACCTCAACGCCGCCAAAGGGATCCGCGTAAGCGTTCGCCGCGCCGGTGACCGTTCCGCCGTGCAGGTTGAGCGTTCCGTTCGCGCCGACGTATACGGTGGAATCTCTTCCGTCAAACTGCGTCACCGTGCCGCCCGCCTCGTCGTAGAGGTTCAGGATGCCGCCCGTGACTTTGATCACGGGATCGTTGATCTGGTTGGCCGTGATCGAGTGCCCGTTCAGGCACAGGTTCAGCATGCCGCCGCTCCAGGTCCATGTGTCTGGAAGCGTCACGTCTCTCGTCAGACAGTAACTGCCCGCGCTGGTGGGCAGGCTGCCATCGCCGTTCCAGTACTCGAAGGTGATGCCGTCGTGCTGGTGGAGCCATACTGCGCGAAGCGTGATGTCATCCGTGAGCATCGCGCCGAACACGTAGGGGTCGGCGGCGAGGGTTCCACCCTCCAGCACTTGATACCAATCCTGGAATATGAAACCAGCCCGGACCGGATCCTCCGGCCGCTGCGTGGTTTCGCCGGCTTCGACGAGCTCGACCTCGTTTACTTCGCCCTCGCAGAGTTCGTAGGTCACGTAATAGCTCCCGGCTGTCCAGCCGCAGGCCCAGCACTCGCCGTTTTCCAGCGTGCCTTCATGGTCGCAGGGCTCGATCAGCCTGTATTTCTTTGTCGTGGAATTGCTGTGTGCTGTTTTTCTGTCTTCAGCATGCAGTATCGTTGCGCTTTCTTTGCTCGTACCGCCCGTGATGCGGCATCCTTCATAGAAGATGCGAACACTGCCGTCGTACCCGGTTACCTCAATAGTCGGTCCCGGCAAAATCTCCCATTCGACATATTTACCATCTGCGTATGCACCTATGCTGTAATAATGCTGGCTGCTTGCTCTGACAACCGTGTGCTCCCCCCAATAATCAAGGTTCCATATGTTGATTCGGATGTCAAAAGGGCGCTTTCCTGAACCAAGCCACGACTGGTTGTGGAAGACAGCGGAAATCACCACAACCAGTCGTGGCTCTAAGGTTGGAAGCGCCCTTTTGTCACCCTCAACATATGTTTCAGCATCTCTAAATCCACCGATTCCGGCTCCATAATCGGCAGTGGCGGTCACGGTTCCTCCGGAGATCCTTTACGTACCTCCTTTGGTTCCGATTCCCGGGCACTCGCCAAACCCGTTTGCAGTTACTGTGCCGCCGCTGATAGTAACATTTACTACAGCATCGTAGTAGAGTACAAAGATGCCTCCGCCATTGTTCTTATTGGCATCACCGCAAGCGGTCACAGTGCCGCCCGTGATATTGACCGTGCCGCCGTCACCGCCTATACCTGCCAGACGGCCTTTAGCATATACAACCGTGCTTCCGCTGATGGTGATGTTTCCGGCAAGGCCGGTACGCGAGGTAGGAGTTACTTTGTATTCGCCTTCGCCCGACTGCCTCCGGCGCCGATGCCAAGGCCGTTTTCGGAAACAGCGTGAACCTCACCGCCCGAAATCACAATCGTACCGCCATCGCCCGAATCTCGTGTACTGCCGAAGAGCGGCGTGTCCGGCTGTCGGCCGCCGCCGATGCCTGCACCCCATGTGCTGTTCGCCCAGACCGTGCCGCCGGTGATGGTGATATTGCCGCCCGCGCCGGCATGGTTGCCGCCGCCGATGCCAGCGGCGTTGCCCACGCCTTTCGGATGGTGGTGACCGTGCCGCCGGAGATCCGGATGATGCCGCCGTCGCCGTCCTCACCGCCGCCGATGCCCGCGCCGTCGCGGTGGTATACGTCGATCGTGCCGCCGGAGATGGTGATGACGCCGCCGTCCCCGCCGCAGCCGCCGCCGATGCGCGCGCCCTGGGCGTGTCCTCCGTCCCAGCACGTGATGGTGCCGCCGGTGATGGTGATATTGCCGCCGTCGCGGTCGTCGCCGCCGCCGATGCCCGCGCCGTCGCGGCTCCAGGTCGTGATCGTGCCGCCGTAGATGGCGATGGTGCCGCCGTCTCCGGCGTCGCCGCCGCCGATGCCCGCGCCGTCCTCATTGGGGTCCTCGTTGGCAGTGATCGTGCCGCCCCAGATAGTGATGGTACCGCCGTCCGCATCGTCGCCGCCGCCGATGCCCGCGCCGTTCTCGCCGCCGCCCTTGATGGTGATATAACCGCCGTCGCCGTTCACACCGCCGCCGATGGCCGCGCCGTCGCTGCCGCCCTTCGCGGTGATGGTGCCGCCGTAGATCGTGATGTGGCCGCCGGAGCAGTTCTTGCTGCCGCCGGTAGCCGTGACGGTTCCACCATAAATGGTGATGCTGCCGCCGGTCTTGCCGTCGTTGGTGTCGATGCCGGCGCAGTTGTTGTAGCCGTTGGCCCGGATCGTGCCGCCGCAGATCACGATATCGCCGTTGTTATTCCCGGACCAGCCGCCGATGCCCGCGCCGGAGCTGGGGTGGGAGTAGAGTTCGCCCGTGCCTGCTGCCTGGCCGTAGATGGTCAGGGTGCAGCCCTCGGGGACGCTCAGGCCCTTCACGTCCAGCTTGTACCCGTCGCCGAGGATCAGGTTCACGTCGCCGGTGATGGACGACACGCGGCCATCCTTGGTATAATTGCTGTTCAGGCAGTACCAGCCGGATGTCATATTGCCGTCCGAGGGAACCGCGCTGACAACCACGGTCTTCGTGGTTGAAACGACTTCCGAACCGTTCCAGACGCGATCCACATAGCTGGCGATGGTATCCACCGGAGCCAGCAGCGCCTCGCCGGCGTCATTCACCGCGACGCCGTAAGCAGAATCAGCGCTCACGAAATTGGCTTCGGTACCCCTTCCGCTCAGGCCGCTGGTAAACACGCCAGGGCTGCTCATGGACACATGATAGCAGCTTTCCGGGGCCAGCGCGCTGTCGATGGTGATGACCGTGCCGTCCAGGTAAATATCCTCCGCGCTGCCGCCCCGCAGAGTAAAATCAGCGTCGAGATTGTATATGTCACTGTTGCTGTCGCTGCCGGTGACGGTACCGCCATTCATGATGACTGTGCTCTCGCTGTTATACACGCCGACATCGCCGCCGCCGGTAACGGTCCCGCCCGTCAGGGTGAGAACGCTGCCGTCGTAGATCGCGACGCCCATGTCCAGATTGCCCGTGACGGAGCCGCTGTTCAGTTCAACAGTTCCGCCATTCTCAGCAATAACGCCGCTGATGTACTGATATGCTCCCCCTGAAGTAGACACTGGAAAAACACAAACCAGTGGACTTCGGGGGGAGTATTTGTGTCGAGGAAAGCGAAGTACACAGTAGAAGCCAAGGTAAGAGCAGCGGAACGATACCTGCGAGGGGAAGCAAGTG
>JAFXVR010000039.1 GCA_017534885.1 Clostridia bacterium
CCGAAAAAGTAACAAAAAGGTCCTGGGGGACACGTTGCGACGTGTGTCCCCCAGGTCCGGGGCTGTCGCCCATTCTCCGCTGGAAACGCCCCACTGGGGCCTTTCCCGGGCGCTCCGAATCCCCCCGCACACGCTTTTGGCCTGAGGGGTTTGTTACTTGGTCACTCTGATGTCCATTGACGACCGCGACTATGAGTCAGCTGCTCCGCTCCTGCTCCCGCGGTATAGTGCTTTGCTGGATGCGATCAATGCCTTATCCCCTTCAGCCTCTCATTGTGCATTGTGCATTATACATTGTACATTTTGCATTCCGCCATACCCTCCCTTGACTCTCCTTCCGGGGGTGACCGAATGAACCTGACGACCATCCTCTGCGCAGAGGTCTACGCCATCTGCATGGCGGTCATCGGACTGCTCCTGTACTGGACGGTGCGGGCTGAGACCCTGTCTTCCTCTGAGCGCTGGCTGCGCAATGTGCTGGTCTGCTTCCTGCTGAACTTCGGCGTGGAGCTGCTGCGCACGCTGATCCTGGGCGGCCATCTGACCGCGGATCAGACGGGTTTTGGGGCGGCGGTATTCCGGGTGCTGTATTTCATCACCCTGGATGCCGGCGTATTCTGCTGGTGCGGCTATGCGGAGGCCGAGCAGAAGCACCGCCTCTACCGGGACAAGCGCTGGAGGCTGCCCATCCGGGTGATGATGTGCTTTGCTCTGGCCCTCGCCCTGCTGCAGCTGGTGACGGCCATGCTCTCCCCGGAGGCGGAGGCGCGGATGAGCCGGGTGCTGTACCACATCAACATGGTGTTCCTGCTGGCCTGCGCCTGTGTGTGCAGCGTCCGCCTGCTGCGGCAGCATGCCCGGGAGTCCGACCCCATCCGCATGGCGCACCTGAAGCTCAACGCCTCCTTCCCCCTGTGCATCCTGGCGGCCTGGCTGCTGTCCTTCTTCGGCGAGAGCGTGCCGGTGGTCTGTGTCAGCATCATGATTGAGCTGCTCTGCCTCTATGTGGGCACCCGGAATCAGCAGATCTCCATGGACAAGCTGACCCAGGTCAACAACCGGCAGAACCTGATGGCCTTCCTCAACTACAAGCTCAAGAATCACAGCGGGCAGCTTTTCCTGATGATGATCGACGTGAACGACTTCAAGGTCATCAACAACACCCTGGGCCACCTGGAGGGCGACAACGCCCTGGTGAACATGGCCAAGGCGCTGAAGCACTGCTGTGCCCCGATCTCCAAGCGGCCTTACATCGCGCGCTACGGCGGGGACGAGTTCATCATTGTGATGGAAGGCGAGCGCCAGGAGGCCGAAGCCCTCATCGCGAGCATCTACGCCTACCTGAAGAGCATCGCCGACGAGAACGCCCCTTACCTGCTGAAGGCCTCCATCGGCCTGGCCGTGTGGAAGCCCGGACAGGGCGCCAAAGAGCTGCTGAACGAGGCGGACGAGCGGATGTACGAGATCAAGAACGCATACCACGGCATTGTGCGGTGAAGCGCGTATACAACACAGCCGGAGAGGAAAACCGCCCCTCCGGTTTTTTTTCTGGCGCGGCGGATGACAGGCCAAACAGGCAAGCCGAACAGGGCGTGAAGCAGGGCAGAAAACCGCAACAGGGCCATCACATACAAACCATACCTAATCGATAAAAGTCTTTTGAAGATGGGATGGGGGTCTGGGGGAAGGGAACGGAACTTTTCTTCAGAAAAGTTCCTTCCCTTCCCCCAGGATCCGCAAGCGATTGCCCTGAAAACCGCAAGATTCCGCTTGACAAGCGGCCGCTGAATTGCTATAATCCACCCTGTCAAGCAAAAAGACTTGACAGCGAGGTGCTCGGCATGGCGCAGGAGGACATTGGGCGGAAGGTAGAGCTGGCCTGGCTGGCGGCCTTCTACGGCGGGCTGCTGACAGCGCGCCAGCGGGAGGCGATCGCCCTGCACTGCGAGGAAGACCTGTCTCTGGGGGAGATCGCCCAGGAGATGGGCATCAGCCGGCAGGCGGTGCACGAGACCATCAGCCGCGCTGCGCAGAAGCTCTTCGACATGGAGGACAGCCTCGGCGCGGCGGCGCGGTTCCGCCGGATGGAAACGGGGCTGACCCGCTGCCGGGATGCCCTGCGCGCCGGGGATCAGGCCGGAGCCCTGAGCCTGCTGGAGGAAATGCTCCGGGAGGAGCAGCAGGACAGCCGCGCCGGAGCGGAAGGCTGAAGCCGCGCTCTGCGGACATCACCCACATTCAGGAGGACATCATGGCCTTTGAGGGCTTGAGCCAGAAGCTGCAGAACGCGCTTCGGAAAATGACGGGCAAGGGCAAGCTGACGGAGGAAAGCGTCAAGGAGGGCATGCGCGAGGTGCGCATGGCGCTGCTGGAGGCTGACGTCAACTACGCCGTCGCCAAGGATTTCATCAAAAAGGTCACGGCCAAGTGCGTGGGTCAGGAGGTGCTCTCCTCCCTGACCCCGGCTCAGCAGGTCATCAAGATCGTCAACGAGGAAATGACCGCGCTGATGGGCGGGGAGATCAGCAAGCTGACCTGGTCGCCCCGCACGCCAACCATCTACATGCTCTGCGGCCTGCAGGGCGCCGGCAAAACCACCATGGCGGCCAAGCTGGCGGGCTACCTGATGAAGCAGGGCAAGAAGCCCATGCTGGCGGCCTGCGATATCTACCGCCCCGCGGCCATCAAGCAGCTGCAGGTGGTGGGCGGCCAGGTGGGCGCCAGGGTTTACGAACACGGCACCCAGGATCCGGTCAAGACGGCTGAGGAAGCCGTGCAGCAGGCCCGCTACTACGGCTGTGACGTGCTGATCATCGACACCGCCGGCCGCCTGCACATCGACACCGAGCTGATGAACGAGCTCGACCGCGTCAAGCAGAAGGTTAAGCCCCAGGAAATCCTCCTGGTGGTGGACGCCATGACCGGCCAGGACGCGGTGAACGTGGCCCAGACCTTCAATGACAAGCTGTCCATCGACGGCGTCATTCTCACCAAGCTGGACGGCGACACCCGCGGCGGCGCGGCCCTGTCCGTGCGCGCGGTGACGGGCAAGCCCATCAAGTTCAGCGGCATCGGCGAAAAGCTCGGGGACGTGGAGCCCTTCTACCCGGACCGCATGGCCAGCCGCATTCTGGGCATGGGCGACATCCTGACCATCATCGACAAAGCCAACGAGGCCTTCAACGAAAAGGATGTCGACGCCCTCGCCAACAAGACCAAGACCCAGGAGCTGACCCTGGAGGACTTCCTCGACCAGATGCAGTCTATGAAGAAGATTGGCGGCCTGCGCTCGGTGGTGGGCATGCTGCCGGGCCTGAGCGGCAAGGACATCGAAGTGGACGACGACGCCCTCAAAAAGCCCGAAGCCATCATCCGCTCCATGACGCCCAAGGAGCGCCGCAACCCCGGCATCCTCAACGCCTCCAGGCGCAAGCGCATCGCGGCCGGCAGCGGCACCACGGTGCAGGACGTCAACCTGCTGATCCGCCAGTTCGACCAGGCCAAGCAGATGATGAAGCAATTCTCCGGCGCCAAGGGCAAGGGCAAGCTCAAGCAGATGATGCGCAATATGCCGCGTCAGTAACATCGACTGGTTCCGCAAAACGCGGTTTCCATATCATACGATCCCGAATGGATCAAGGAGGACAAACCATGGCTGTCAAGATTCGTCTCAAGAGAATGGGCATGAAGAAGCATCCCTTCTACCGTGTGGTGGTGGCTGACGACCGCAGCCCCCGCGATGGCCGCTTCATCGAGCAGGTGGGCTACTACAACCCCATGACCAACCCCGCTGAAATCCATGTGGACGGCGAGCGGGCCAAGTATTGGCTGGGCGTGGGCGCGCAGCCGACCGACACCGTGCGCATTCTGCTGAAGAAGACCGGCGTGATCGAGGAGAAGTAAGCGCTGCCGCCAGGCGCGGGGGTAGGGCTTTTCGCCTGCCCTGAGCGCCAGAAAGGATTCACCCATGCAAGAATTGCTCAAGTATGTGGCGCAATCCCTGGTGGATCATCCCGAACAGGTTGTGGTGAAGGTGACCGAGGGGCCTGAGGCCGTGATCCTCGAGCTGAATGTGGCTGAGGAGGACATGGGCAAGGTCATCGGCAAGCAGGGCCGCATCGCCAAGGCCATCCGCTCTCTGGTCAAGGCGGCCACCGCCCGGGAGAGCAAGCCTGTTTTCGTGGAAATTCAGCGCCCTGATGAAGGACTGATCCTGTCGGATGACCTGTCTGAGGAGGATCCCCAGGAGGATTGAAAAAGAGAGGGCCCGCGCGGGCTCTCTTTTTCGAAGGGAGGCTTGCCTGTGTCTGAACATGAACGGCCCGATGAGGGCGACGACTGGTGCGACCTGGAGCCGGGAAAGCGCTGTGACAACTGCATGAAGTGCCTCTTTGGGGAGGCGGACTGGCGGGCCATCGCGGTGGACGGCTTTGCGCTGCCCCAGGAGCTCACGGACGACGGGAACGGCGATGCCTGACCAGAGGCTCCGGCGCTTCCGGCACGGCCTCTGACGGGGTTTCCGCGCTGGCGGGGGCTTCGGGGTCAGGGCGCCGGGCGCGGCGGTGCCGGACGGGGGCCGCGGAGTCGGCTTCGGGCTGCGCCGGGGCAGCGCTGTTTTCCGCCGGAGTGCGGCTGGCGCGCCTTTTTCGAGGGCTGGGATCGCTCCCAGCCTTTTCGCTTGCATCCGCTTCGTCAGTGGGCGGAGGCGCGGCGCGGCGCCGGCGGGCGGGGGCGGTCTCTGTGACCGGCGCGGCGGGGGAGGCCTCTGGCGCGGGGACGGCAGGCCGGGTGTCGTCGTTCAGCAGATGCACATGGGTCGCGGCCTCGCGGCGCTGGCGGTCGCTCATGTCCGCGTAGTGCTTGCGGGTGGTATCCACCGAGGAGTGGCCCAGCACGTCCGCCACCAGGTAGATGTCGCCGGTTTCCTGGTACAGGTTGGTGGCGAAGGTGGAGCGCAGCTTGTGGGGGCTGATGCGGGGCTTGAGGGGCGCGGCCACGGCGGCGTATTTCTTGACCAGCATCTGCACGCTGCGGATGTTGATGCGCTTCAACTGGCTGGAGAGGAAGAGGGCGTGCTCGTGGCCGGGGACGGCTTCGAGGCCTTTGCGTTCGGTGAGGTAGGCGCTCAGGGCGTCGGCCACCTCCTCGTTGAAGTACAGCATGACCTGGTTGCCGCCCTTGCGCGTCACGACAAAGGCGCGGTTCTCCAGATCGACGTCCTCGATGTTCAGCCCCACGCACTCGCTGACCCGGATGCCCGTGCCCAGAAAGAGCATCAGCATGGCGTAATCGCGGGTGACCTGGCGCTGGTGGTAAGCCTGCTGGCGGGGCGTCAGGCCGTCGCCGGTCTCCACCGTGCGCAGAAGGCGCTCCAGCTCTTTGGCGTTCAGCCGGATGATGGGCTTCTCGTGCACCTTGGGCAGGGGCACCAGCTCGGCGATATTGCCGCTGATGCGCTCCTCCTTGAACAGAAAGTCGTATAAGGCGCGGATGGAGCAGAGCTTGCGCTTGATGGCCAGCTCATGGTTCACCACCTCCTGGGGCATTGCGTCCGCCTCGGTGCCCTCCTTGAGGTAGTAGGTCAGGTATTCGGTGTAGGCCACGATGTCGCGGGTGCTCAGGGCTGCCAGGTCGTCGTCGGTCATCAGGGTGATTTCCTTGGCGGCGAAGGCCAGGCGCTCGCTGTGCAGGAAGCTGAAAAAGGTGCGCAGGTCGAGGGCGTAGGCCAGGCGGGTGAAGGTGCTGGTGGTCACCGCGATATGGGTGAGGAAGTCGTAGCAGGCCTGGGGCAGCTCCCGGCAGATTTCGCGGATGCGCAAAATCCGGGCAGCATCGATCTGCTCCCGGTACGTCATGGCTCTCCGCTCTGACATGGCTCCCTCCCGCTGACGTGGTTTTCAGCTGATCAGCTCGCCGCCGCTCTCCTCCGCCGGGGCCGGCTCGGGCAGGGGCGGAAGCTCCTCC
Source organism: Clostridia bacterium (assembly GCA_017534885.1). Taxonomy (GTDB): domain Bacteria; phylum Bacillota; class Clostridia; order Christensenellales; family Aristaeellaceae; genus RUG11272. The sequence continues at coordinate 5,965 of JAFXVR010000039.1, forward strand.
AAATCTGTGAGGCCGAAGTGCTGCAGGAACTTGTCCGTGGTGCCGTAGAGGATGGGCCGGCCCACAGCGTCCTTCCGGCCCAGCTCGCAGATCATGCCCTTGGCCGACAGGGTCTGCACGGAGTAATCGCACTTGACGCCGCGCACCTGCTCCACCTCCGCCTTGGTCACCGGCTGGCGGTAGGCGATGACGGCCAAGGTTTCCAGCATGGCCTGGCTCAGGGACTGCTTCTGCACCGGCTGAAGCAGGCGCACCACGTCCTCCGCGTACAGGGGACGGGTGGCCAGCTGCACATGGCCGCCGAAGACCCGCAGCACAAAACCGCGCTGGCCAAAGTCGTATTCATCCCGCAGGCGGCTGAGGGCCGCATCCAGCGCGGGGCGGCTGATATCCAGCGCCCGGGCCAGCTCGTCCAGCAGCACGGGCTCTCCGGCCACGTAGAGGATGGCCTCGATGCGGCCCTCCAGGCAGCCCTCCATTTCGGTTTCGCTCATGGGTCTCTTCTCCGGAGGGACAGGCCCTCATTCGGTCGGTGTCGTTTCGCTTTCAGCCGCTCCGCCCTCCGCATTTGCGGCGGTTTTGCCGCGCCGGCGCTTCGTCCTGGGCGCGGGGGCTTCCTCCTCGGCGCCTTCGCTGGTTTCTGCGGGGCCGGCCATCACCCAGATTTCCCCGCAGATCTCGTCCTGGGCGATGTGCATCTTGCCCAGCCGCAGCAGCTCCAGCAGGGCCAGGAAGCAGGTCACCACCTCTTCCCGGGTGGGGGCCTCGCTGAAGGCCTCCTCAAAGCGGATGCACGGCTTATGGCGAACCCGGCGCAGGAGGGTCAGCATGCACTCCTGCACGGTGTGCTCGTCCCGGCGGATATCCCGGGGCGCGTAGCGGTTGGTTTCGGGGGGCTCCTCCTGGGGCGGCTTGCGGGAGAGCACCCGCATCAGCGCCTCGGTGAGCCCCTCTAAGGTCAGGCCCACCAGCTCCACCTCGGGAGGCGGCAGGGGAAATTCGTCGGGCAGCTTGGTGAACAGGGCGCGGGCGGCGTTCTCAAAGCCCTTCATGGCCACCGCTGTCTCCCGGAAGCGCTTGTATTCCTCCAGGCGGCGGATCAGCTCGGCCTCCGGGTCTTCCTCATCCTCCTCCGCCCTGGGCGGGCGGGGCAGCAGAGCCCGGCTCTTGATTTCCAGCAGGGTGGCCGCCATGACCAGAAAGTCGCTGACGCCGTCCATGTCCAGGTCTTCCGCCGCGTGGACGAAGGCAATATACTGCTCGGTGATTTGGCTGACAAAAATGTCCCGGATGTCCACCTGCGCCTTGGTGACCAGGTGCAGCAGCAGGTCGAGGGGGCCGTCAAAGTCCTTGAGGCGGAATCTCATGTCCATGCGATCGTCCTCAGGCGCCGGCCAGGCTCAGCCACAGGGAGAGTACCCCGCCGTAGACCGCCTCGTTGGCCGCGTTCAGCAGGCCGGACAGGGCGCCGGTCATCACCAGTCCGATCAGGACGAGCTGCGCGATGCGGAAGCCGTTGTAATCCAGGTTGAAGCGGCCCCGCAGGATCAGGTCGTTGAAGATGTGATAGCCGTCCAGGGGCGGGAAGGGGATGAAGTTGAAGATGGCCAGGCCCAGGTTGACCTGCGCCATCATCAGCACAAAGCGCTGCAGGTACAGCAGCCAGGGCTGGGTGACATACTCCCTGAGCGTGCCCATGTAGGCGCTGGTGACCGCGCTGTCCCCGTAGAGGATGACGGCTGCCCAGGAGCTTTTGTAGGGGTTGACAAAGGCCTCCAGCAGGCCGTCCTCCCGGAAGAAGGCGTAGGTCTCCTCAGCCCACATCAGCCGGTTGATGCCCACCGACAGGCCGGAAAACAGCAGGAACAGCGTGAAATTGACCGTGATGCCCGCGATGGATACCAGGAAGTCGTCCAGCACATAATTGCCCTTGAAGTTGCGGGAATTGACCGGTACGGGCTTGGCCCAGCCCACGCCTAAGAGCAGCATGCTGGCGGTGCCGATGGGATCCAGGTGCTTGCGGGGGTCGAGGGACAGGCGGCCCATCATCTTGGCGGTGGGATCGCCGCAGCGCAGCGCCACATAGCCGTGGGCGCACTCGTGCAGGATCAGGCTGATCAGCACCACCACCGCGGTATAGATCAGCCGCACCAGAAAGGCCAGGGGATTGGTGGTCAGCTCGTCCAGATAGGATTCAAGGCGGTTCAGAATACCCATGTTGTCCTCACTTTGGCCTCACTTTGATTGAGATAAAAGCGCCAGGACGGACGCGCACTGCAGGGCCAGGCCGGTTTCCAGCACGCCCTCGTCGATCATCAGGGTGGGGGTGTGCAGGGCGGTGGACAGGCCGGAGCCGATGTCGTAATACACGCCGGGGGTGTGATCCTCAAAATAGCAGAAGCTCTCCACGCCCAGGCTGGCGTTGGGGCGGAGGACGATGCCGCCCTCCCCGAGGATCTCCCTTGCGGCGTCCTCAACCGCGCGGTAGGCGGTGTCGTCATTATACACCGCGCCGTAGCCGGGCACAATGGTCAATTCCGCCTCGCCCCGCAGGCTGTGGGCGATGCCCTCGCAGGTCTCCCGGAGACGGCGGTGCATTTCAGTCCGGGTGTCCGGGGACAGGGTGCGCAGGGTGCCGTCCAGGCTGACTTCATCGCAGACGATGTTCCGGGCGGAGCCGCCGCGGATGGTGCCGAAGGTCAGCGCCACCGGGTCGAAGGGGGAGCGCTCCCGGCTGACGAGGCTTTGCAGGGCGCTGATGAGCTGCGCCGCGATGACGATGGCGTCCACGCCGCTCTCGGGATAGGCGCCGTGGCAGCTCCTGCCGCGCACCGTGAGCCGCACCTCGTCGCTGGCGCCGCTCACAAAGCCGGGCTTGCAGTAAAAGACGCCCACGGGATAGCGCGGGTTGACGTGCTGGCCGATGACCACATCCACGGAGGGGCTTTCCATGCAGCCCTGTTCCACCATCCACTTCGCGCCGCCTTCGGTCTCCTCCTGGGGCTCAAAGAGCCACTTGACCGTGCCCTGCCACAGTTCCCGGTGGGTGCTCAGATAGAGCGCGGAGCCAAGCGCCAGGGCCATGTGCACATCGTGGCCGCAGGCGTGCATGACGCCCGGGTTTTCGGAGGCGAAGGGCAGGCCTTCCGGCTCGCGGATGGGCAGGGCGTCCATGTCGGCGCGGATGGCCACACACCGGCCCGGCCCGTTTTCCATCACGCCCATCACCCCGCAGCAGCCTTCGAAGAAGGTCACCGGGATGCCCAGCTCCTTCAGCCAGCCGGCGATGCGATCCCGGGTGGCGAACTCCTGCCCGCTCAGCTCGGGATGCGCGTGCAGCTCCCGCCGCCAGGCCTGTACCCGGGGCAGGGTTTCCGCCAGCGCCTCACGCCATGCCGATAAAGTCATCAATATCTGTCCTCCGGTTTCGGTTGGGTCTTCAGTCCAGCAGCCCGTCCGTTGTCAGCGCGAGCCGGCCCTGCTTCCAGTACCGGCGAATGGGGCGGCGGGAGAGAATGGTCAGGCACTCATTGCGGTTGGTGTGCGCCCAGTCGGCGTACTCGGCATAGGAAACGCCCCCGCCCAGCAGGGTGGCGGTGTCCCCGGTCTCGCAGTCCGGGATGTCCGTCACGTCCACCATCATCTGATCCATGCAGATCAGGCCGATGACCGGCGCTCTCCTGCCGTGGATCAGCGCCTGGCCCTTTCCGTTAGACAGGCAGCGGGGATAGCCGTCGCCGTAGCCCGCGCAGAGGGTGGCTGCCCGGGTGGGCCTCAGGGTGACGCCGCTGTCGTCATAGCCGATGACCTCGCCCGCGGGCACATCCCGCACTTGGGCTACCCTGGCGCGGAAGGCGAGGGTTTCCCGGCAGACGAAGGGCAGGTGCTCCGAGCGGAAGGGCCGCACACCGAAGAGGAAGGCTCCTACCCGCACCCGGCTGTAATGCCACTGAGGATAGCGCACCAGCCCGATGGAATCGCAGAGATGCACATCCGCCGGACACACGTCCCTGTCCGCCAGCAGGCTGCGCATGGCTTCCAGCGCCTGCTGCTGTAGCGCGTCCCGCTCGGCCGTCACCAGACCCAGGTGGGAATACAGGCCCTCTGCCCGCACTTGCCCTCCACAGGCCGCGAGGGCTTCAGCGATTGCATCCGCCGCCTCCGCCGTACAGGCAAAGCCCAGCCGGTGGAAGCCCGTGTCCAGCTTCAGGTGCACCTTCGCCGCTCCGAATTCGGCCGCGGCCTCCGCCATGTCGTACAGGTCGGTATCGCACACGGCGGTCAGGGTTACCTCCGACGCGATCAGCGCCTTCAGCCAGTCCTTTTCCGGCGCGCCCATCACCAGGATCTCCCCGTCGATGCCGGCCAGGCGAAGCTCGATGGCTTCCCGGGCGCAGGAGACCGCAAAGCTCTGGCACCCGGCCTCCCGCAGCGCCTTCGCCACCGGCACCGCCCCGTGGCCGTAGGCGTTGGCCTTGAGCACACAGGTCACCTTAGCCGCCGTCAGAGAGCAGGCCGTGCGGTAGTTTTCCGTCAGCGCATCCAGATCCACATCGATCCAGGTGCGCAGCCCTTCTGTCGCCATGATGTTTGTTCCTCAGCTTTCCGCGCTTTCCGCGCCGGCTCTCCTCAGCAGTTCCGCCTCGTCAATGACCTCGATGCCCAGGCTCTGCGCCTTGGTCAGCTTGCTGCCCGCGGCTTCCCCGGCCACCACAAAGGCCGTCTTTTTGGACACGGAGGAGGCCGCCGTGCCGCCATGGGCGCGGATGAGGTCTTCGGCCTCCCGGCGGCTCAGGCTGGGCAGGGTGCCGGTCACCACAATGCTCTTGCCCGCGAATACGCCGCCCTGGGCCGCCTGCTTTTCCCGGGGCTTGACGCCGGCCTTGAGCAGACGGTCGATCATGGTCAGGTTCTCCGGGTAGCTGAAGAACTCGGCCACGCTCCCGGCCACGATGTCCCCCACGTCGGGGATGGCGGTCAGGCTGGCCAGATCGGCGCGCATCACCGCGTCCAGCGTGCCGTAGGTCTCGGCCAGGTCGCGGGCGGTCTTCCGGCCCACGTTGGGGATGCCGATGGCGAAGAGGAAGGCGTCCAGGGCGCAGTCCTTGCTCTTGTCCAGGGCTGCCAGCAGCTTGTCTGTCTTCTTCTCCTGGAAGCCCTCCAGGGCCAGCAGGGCGCCGCGCTCCATGTGGTAGAGATCAGCGGGGTCGCGCACGGAGAGCTGGTCGTAGAGCACATCGGCGGTCTTCTCGCTGAGCCCCTCGATGTCCATGGCGTCGCGGCCGGCGAAGTGGCTGATGCGCATCACGGCCTGGGGCTTGCAGCTCTCCCGGTTCAGGCAGAAGAGGTGCGCGCCGCGCCAGGTCAGGGGCTGGCCGCAGGCGGGGCAGGTCCCGGGCAGGGTGACTTCCTCCTCATTGGGCCCGGGCTCGCCCACGCGGCCGAGGATCTCCGGAATCACGTCGTTGGAGCGTCGGATCCAGACCTCAGCGCCCACGGCCACGCGCTTGCGCTGAATGTCCCCCCAGTTGTTGAGGGTGGCGCGCTGCACGGTCACGCCGTAGAAATCCACCGGGTCGAGGTGGGCCAGGGGGGTCAGCTTGCCGGTGCGGCCCAGCTCCCAGGTCACCTTGCGCAGGGTGGTCACGGCCTCCTCGGCCTCAAACTTGTAGGCCACGGCCCAGCGGGGGAACTTCTCGGTGAAGCCCATCTGCTCCCGCAGGGCGAAGTCGCCCACCTTGACCACCACGCCGTCGATCAGCCAGTCTAAGGTCGGCCGCTTTTCGCCGATCTCCTGAATGCAGGCGATGAGCTCCTCCGCGCTGTGGGGCCTGCCCAGGTAGGGGCTCACCGGGAAGCCGTTGTTCCGGATGAAGTCCAGCATGTCCGGCTGGGTGCGGTAGGGCGGGTTCTCGATGGTGCCGATCTGGTAGAAGAAGGCGTCCAGCCGCCGGGAAGCCGTCACCGCGGGATCCAGGTTGCGCAGGGCGCCCGCCGCCGCGTTCCGGGCGTTTTTGAGGGGCTCCTTGGCGGTGGCGTTGTACCGGGCCAGCTCGCTGAGGCGCATGATGCACTCACCCTGAATCTCCAAGAGACCCTGGTAGGGGATGGAGAGGGGTACGCTGCGGATGGTTCTGGCCTGGGGCAGGATGGCCTCGCCGGTGACGCCGTTGCCCCGGGTGGCGGCTTGGATCAGCTGGCCGTGATCGTAGGTCAGGTTGAGGGTCAGGCCGTCAAACTTGTACTCCACATAATAGGTCAGGTCGCTGCGGCCCGCCAGGCGCTCTGTCCGGGCGATCCACTCCTTCAGCGCCTCGATGGACTGCACCTTGTCCATGCTCCAGAGCCGGGTGATGTGCGTGTGCGGCGCAAAGGCAGACAGGGGCTCGCCGCCCACCCGGTGGCTGGGGGAATCCGGCAGCACGGTGCCGGTCTCTTTTTCGAGGCGCTGCAGCTCGTCGTAGAGGGCGTCATACTGCATGTCGCCCATGATGGGATCGTCCAGCACATAGTAAGCCTTAGCGGCCTCGTTCAGGCGATCCACCAGCTCCCGCATCCGGGTCATCCGCTCGCTCATATGTCTTCCTCCAGCCTGGTCAGGGGGGTGACAGAGGGCTTCATCAGCTTCTCTCCCCACCGGTCAAAGAGAATCACCGCTTTCATCCCCGCGCCCTCGCCGGTGATGCGCTTCACCACGCCCGGGCCGAAGGTGGGATGGCTGACCCGGTCGCCCGCCTTCAGCTGCGGCAGGGCGGGGGCGGGGCTGATCCCGGCGGCTTTGGAGGGCACAAAGCCCCTGGTGACCCCGGGAATGGTCTCCAGGCCGGCGGCCCCGGAGAGCCGGGAAACGGGCTGGCCTGTCTTCTGCCTGGGGGCGGTGCGCACGGAGCTTCCGTAACCAAACGAATCACCATAGCTGTCCGCGCTCCGGCTGAAGGAACTCTTCCGGGCGGGTCCGCCGATGCGCTCGCCCATCCGGCGTATCACCCGCTCGGGCAGCTCCTGCAGGAAACAGCTGGGCCCGTAGCTCTGGGGGCTGTTGTAGAGGAAGCGTTCCGCCGCGTGGATCAGGAAGAGCCGCTTCCGGGCCCGGGTGATGCCCACATAGCAGAGCCGCCGCTCCTCCTCCTCCCGGTTCTCCTCCACGCTCCGGTTGGAGGGGAAGATGCCCTCGTCCATGCCGGTGATGAACACATTGTTGAATTCCAGCCCCTTGGCGCTGTGCAGGGTCATCAGGGAGATGGCCCCCTGGCTGTTGTCCTGGCTGTCCAGGTCGGTGACCAGGGCGATGTTTTCCACATACTCCTCGAGGGTGGCGCCGGGGTGTTCCTCCGCGTACTCGCTGACCGCGCCCTCCAGCTCGCTCATGTTGTCGATCCGGGATTGGTTTTCCTCCGTATCCTTGTCCCGGTACTGCTCCTTCAGCCCGGTCTCCTCGATGAGGTGGGTCACAAAGGATTTCAGCGGCATGCTGTCCTTTTCGGCCATGAGCTTCAGCAGGAGCATCACAAACTGGCTGACCGCGCTGGCCGCCCGTTTGCCGAGGCCTGCGGGCTGATCGGTCAGGGCGGAAAAGAGGGGCATTCCGCCGGCCCGGGCGTGGTCGGCCAGGGCCTGTACGGTGCTCTCGCCGATGGCGCGCTTGGGCACGTTGATGATGCGCATCAGGGAGATGTCGTCCGCCGGGTTGGCCAGCACCCGCAGGTAGGCCAGCACATCCTTGACCTCCTTGCGGTCATAGAAGCGCAGGCCGCCATAGATGATGTAGGGCATGTTCCGCTCGCGGAGGGCTTCCTCCAGCACGCGGCTCTGGGCGTTGGAGCGGTACAGCACCGCGATCTCCCCGGGCTTTTCACCGGCGTCCAGCAGGGATCGGGCCTGCCAGGTCACCCAAGCGGCCTCGTCCCGCTCGTTCCGGGCGCCGTACACGGTGATGGGCTCGCCTGGATCGGTTTCCGTCCACAGGCGCTTGTCCTTGCGCTCCATGTTGTTGGCGATGACCTGGTTGGCCGCGTCAAGGATGTTGGCGGTGGAGCGGTAGTTCTGCTCCAGCCGGATCACCGCCGTCTCGGGATAGTCCTTCTCGAAGTCCAGAATGTTGCGGATGTCGGCGCCGCGCCAGGAATAGATGCTCTGGTCATCGTCGCCCACCACGCACAGGTTGCGGCTCTGGTCGGTCAGCAGGCGCACCAGCTGGTATTGGGTGTAGTTGGTGTCCTGATACTCGTCCACCAGCACATACTGAAAGCGCTCCCGATAGCTCTGCAGAACCGGCGGATGCTGGAGCAGCAGCTCAAGGGTGCGCAGAAGGAGATCGTCAAAATCCAGGGCGTTGAGCTCCCTCAGGCGCTCTTCATAGGCCACATAAACGTCGTGGAGGCGCTGATCCGCCTGCCGCCGGGAGGACTGATGGAACCACTCGTCCGGGCCCAGGGCCTTGTTCTTGGCATCGGAGATGATGGCGCGGGCCTCCCGGGTGGTCAGGGTTTTCTCGCTGACGCCCAGCTCTTTCATGATGTTCTTCAGCAGGCGGTCCTGGTCGTCCGTGTCATAGATGGTGAAGGAGCGGCTGTACCCCAGCTTCTCGATGTCCCGGCGGAGGATGCGGCAGCAGCTGGAGTGGAAGGTGGAGATCCAGGCCTCCTCCGCCTGGGGGCCCACCAGCTGGGTGATGCGCTGCTTCATCTCCCGGGCGGCCTTGTTGGTGAAGGTCAGGGCCAGGATGTGCCAGGGCTTCACCCCGTGGTCGATCAGGTTGGCCACCCGGTAGGTCAGCGCCCGGGTCTTGCCGGAGCCTGCCCCGGCCAGGATCAGCACCGGCCCCTCGAGGGTTTCCGCGGCCTTGCGCTGTTCCGGGTTCAGGTCATTCAGATTCATTCCGCTTTTCCTCCCCGTCCGCGGGCGGAATCAGCCCCTGCTTTTCCAGCTTGTCCAGCACGCTCAGGTAGCCGTCCGCGCCGTAATACAGGGCGCGGTTGACGCGGCTGACCGTGGCGGTGCTGGCGCCGGTGCGGCGGGCGATCTCCTGATAGGTCACCTTCCGGCGCAGCATCACAGCCACCTCCAGGCGGGTGGCCAGGCTCTTGATTTCCGATACGGTCATCAGATCCTGAAAATACCGATAAGCCTCCTCCGGCGATTCCAGCGTCAGCACGGAGCGCATCAGCAGATCGGCCTGCGGGGTTTCGATTCTCGGATCATCCATAAGGCTACCTCCCGGGCAGGAATGGAGATTTTGCGTTTACTCGCTGGTCAGCGTGATGAGATGAATCTGCGGGCGGCAGAGCAGCCGCGCGGGAATGACGGAAGTGCCGACGCCGGTGGACACCAGCATGGGCACCCGGTTTTCCATGAACCAGCCCCGGCGGTGTCCTTCGGGGATGTCCCCGTACAGGCCCAGGGCGTCGCCTAAGAGGGCGATCTGTCCGCCGTGGGTGTGCCCGAAGAGCCCCAGGTCAAACCAGTTGCCCCGCTTGCCGTTCCTGTCGGTGGCCTCCCGGGCGCTTTCGATCAGCCCCGGATTGTGGGCCAGGAGAATCACCAGGTCGTCCTGGCTGACGCTGGAAGCCACCGCCGAGGCGCTGGGGGAGCCGTTGACCGCATCGTCCAGGCCGCAGATGTACAGGGTGCTGGGGCCGATGCGCACGCTGGCGGTTTCGTTGACCAGCAGGGTGATTTTCCTGTTCTTGGTCACCTTGCGCAGCTCTTCGATGCCAAAGCCGCTGGCGGAGCGGTCATGCTCGCCCAGTACCGCGTAGACGCCGTAGTTGGTCTTAATCTCAGGCAGGCGGCTGAAGAAATCCGCGGTGCCCTCCGGGTTGGCGGTGTAGTCGCCCCCCAGCAGCACCAGGTCGGGGTTCAGGGCGTTGATGCGGCTGACCAGGCCCTTGGTGTCCTCATAGGTGAAGTAGGGCGCGCCGTCCTCGTGAATGTCCGAGACGAACACGATGCGCAGCCGCTTGACATCTTTCGAGAGGGCTTCCATGGGCAGGGTGGTCTGATCCACCTGATACCAGTGGGGCTCGATGGCGGGAAGAATTACCAGGAACACCGCCAGCAAACTCAGGAGGGAGATCAGGATAGCGCGGAGCAGCTTCCGCGGTCTGGCGTGACGGGCACGGTATCTGCGCGGCATTTTGTGTCCTTTCCGGTTGACGTTTGGCCCGCCGGCGGGTACAATCATGCCGGAGGCGATTCGAAATGACAGCCAATGATCATGCTTACCGGGAGATCGGCGCGACGACCCTGCTGGCTCCCGTCCCGGCGGTGCTGGTCTCCTGCCGGGGCAAAGATCCGGACAGCCGCCCCAACGCGCTGGCGGTGGCCTGGTGCGGTACGGTGTGCTCCCATCCGCCCATGGTGTCCATCAGTCTGAAGCCCAGCCGCTATTCCTGCGGGCTGATCCGGGAGAGCGGAGAGTTTGCGGTGAACCTGGTGGGGGAGGAGCAGTGCAGGACGCTGGACTACTGCGGGGTGCGCAGCGGTGCGGAGGAGGACAAGCTGGCGGCCTGCTCTCTGAGCGTCCGCCCGGCCAGGGGGCTGTTATGCGCGCCCGCCGTCGACGGCTGCCCCGCTGCCCTGTCCTGCCAGGTGCGGCAGGAGATTGCGCTGGGCTCGCACATCCTGTTCATCGCGGAGGTCGTCGCGGTGTCCGTGCGGGAGGATCTCTTTGATCAGGACGGCTCCCTGCACCTGGAAAGGGCCGGGCTGGTCAGCTACAGCCACGGCGTCTATCAGCGCCTGGGGGAGACGCTGGGCTTCTTCGGCTACTCGGTGGCCCGGCCGGACACCCTGCGCCGGCGCATGGAAGGCTACGGCCGGAAGGAAGGCTGAGGGGTCAGGGCGGCGTAATCCTCCTGAAGAATGGACCAGAGCGCCACGTCCGCATAGCGGCCCTTGTTCCACACACTGCCGCGCAGGATGCCCTCCTGGCGCAGGCCGCAGCGGGCCATGACCCGGCCGCTGGCGGGGTTGCCCGTCTCGTGCCGGGCTTCCACCCGGTGCAGGCCCATCTCCTCAAAGGCGAGGCGCAGCACGGCCTGCAGGGCTTCGGTCATCAGCCCCTGATGCCACCAGTCCCGCCCCATGGAATAGCCCACTTCCGCGCAGTCGTTTTCCTCCGTATAGCGCACAAAGCCCACCGTGCCGATCACCCGGCCCGTGTCCTTCAGCGCCATCACATAGCTGGAGGGCTCGCCGGAATAGTACTGCCGCCGCAGATAGCGGATATAGGCCCGGGAGTCGGCGATGGAGCGGTGGGTATCCCAGAGCACATACCGGCTGACCTCCGGGTCGGAGGCGTAGGCGTAGATATCCGCCGCGTCGCTCCGGCGGGCCTTGCGCAGGATGAGCCGGGGCGTTTCCAGGCGCGGCAGGTCGGCGAAATACTCCCGGGCACCGGTGGGCTTCAGCCCCAGGAGGCGGTTCAGCCACATGGCTTGGTCAGGCATTTGATCCCCTGTCGGCGTGGGCGATTTCTCCCTCATCCGGGAAGAAAGCCTCAGCCCATTTCGTTTTTTACAATGTAATCAGCCATCATGAGACCAATGCAGGTCTTGGCGTCCCGGAAGTCACCGGTCATGACGCGCCGGACGGCCTCTTTAAGGGGCATGCGGGTCAGGGACACGAACTCATCCTCGTCCGGATGGCTCGCCCCGGCGGACAGGCCCGTAGCCAGGTAAATGTGGATGCGCTCGTTGCAGAAGCCCGGGGTGGTCTCCAGCACGGTCAGCTCGCGCCAGTTTTCGGCCGTGCAGCCGGTTTCCTCGCTCAGCTCGCGCCGGGCGGTCACCAGGGGGTCTTCCTCCGGGCCGTCCTTCTTGCCGGCGGGAATCTCCAGCGTCAGCCGACCCACGGCGATCCGGTGCTGGCGCACCAGCAGCACATTGCCCTCCTGGTCCAGCGCCACCACGGCGGAAGCGCCGGGATGCACGGCCACCTCGCGCAGGGCTTTGTCCCCGTTGGGCAGCTCCACCTGCCAGTGTTCCAGGCGGATGATGACGCCGGGATAGACCACCTCGCTGCTCACAAAACGTTCCAACAGCTGATTTTCGTCCATTTCGCTCCCTCCGCGCACAGAATTGGATACACCCTTCAACAGTTCGACAGAAATCCTGAAATTCCTGCCGGCGGGAAGGATTGACAAGCCTGTACAGAGGGGATACAATCAATTGAATGACCACCGGAATGGGAGGGGTTCAAGATGAAAAAGCCCGCGCTGCGCCTGATCTGCCTGCTGGCGGGACTGATCCTGCTGCTGACCGTCTGCCTGACCGCCTCGGCCTCAGACGACTGGCGGCTGCAGCAATTTGAGCTGACCTACGGCACGATGAGCGGCCCCGTGACGGTCACCGCGGTGCCCCTGCAGTCGGACGAGAAGCACGCCTTCTATGCCCAGGTGCCCTCTGAGAGCGTTGGGGGCGTGTTTATCCTGCACGCCTATCACCCCTTCCACGCCTGGTATTACGATATTCCGGACGGCACCGGGCTGACCATCAGCAGCTTTCCGGCGGAATTCGTCATCAGCGGCATCGGCGAGAGCGGCCTGGCGGAGGACACCTTTTTCCTGACGGTAGGCACCCTGCCCGCCGCGGAGTTCGAGGGGACGCAGCAGCCTCAGCAGCCTCAGCAGCAGATGACGGCCACCGTCATGATCGGCTATTACGACAGCGCCACCGGCAGCCTGATGGAGACCGGCACCTTCGGCCCCTATCCGGACGGCGAGTACATCATCCAGGCCCAGCCCAGCACCCTCGACAGCTCCTGGCAGCCCGACGGCGACACCAGCGCCCGGGTGGTCATCAGCTATGGCCAGGCCCAGCCCTCGATGGTCAGCTTCTTCTACACCAGGGCCAGCGCGCCCACCCAGCCCCCGGCCACCCAGCCCCCGGCCACTCAGCCCCCGGCCACCGCAACGCCCTATGTGATCCCGGTGTCCGAGCCGGCGGTGGTGATGGTGCAGCATGTGGACGCTGAGACCGGCGCGGCCCTGATGCCGCCGGAGATGCTGACCCTCACCGACGGCTGGCACACCGTCAGCCCGCGGATGGACATCAGCGGCTATGACCCGGAAAGCGACACCTCCGAGCAGGTCCATGTGGCCGGCGGTGTGGCGAATCCCTCGGATATCACCTTCCGCTACCGCGCTTCCCGGCCCCAGGCCACCGCCACCGCCCGCACCGCGCTGATCACCGTGCGCTACCTGGACGCGGACACCGGCCGCAGCCTCTCCCCGGATCAGATTTACGATTACGGCGACGGCGACTACCTGATCGAAGCCCGCCCGGCCTCCCTGCCCGATGGCTACCAGCCTGCCGGGGATACGGCGGTGATCGTCAGCGTTTCCGGCGGCGTGGCCTCTATGCCCCAGATCAACTTCTACTACCGCTATCAGGCTCCGGCCACCGAGGTGCCCATCGCGGTCAGCGTCACGGTGCATCTGATGAACACCCAGGGCCAGCAGGTGGGCTTCTACAGCCACAGCCTCAGCCAGGCGGGCGTCAGCCAGATCCCCGTGGACGAGCGCTACGTGCCCTCGGAATACTCCGCCGCGGGGGTCGCCCTGCAGAGCGTCACCGTGTACACCGATGGCAGCGTCAGCCCCACGGACATCTACTATACCCTCAGCCGCCGCCCTGCCGCCGAGACGCCCATCCCCCACGGGGAGCTGATCAACCGCTGGAGCCGCACCACCAGCAGCGTGCGCTTCCGGGAGGGCAGCAGCACCTCGGACCGGGTAATCCGCAACCTGTCCAACGGCTCCTGGGTCTGGGCGATCCGGGATGTGTGCAACAGCGCGGGCGAATACTGGACCTACGTGCAGGTGGACGGCCGCTACGGCTACATCATGTCCTCCTATCTGGACGTGCTGAGCCAGGCCGAGAGCGACAGCCGCCAGAACAGCCTGTACACCCCCGCGCCCTACTCCGACTGGGGCGCGCCCACCGAGCCGCCCATCGTCACCGTGCAGCCCAACATCACCGCTCAGCCCACCAAGTATATGGGCTATGCCCAGGCGCTGAACGCGGCGGACGTCCGGGAGACTACGGACAGCCGTTCCGCCCAGACGGGCAGCCTGGTCTCCGGCGAGCTGGTCTATGTGGAGGATCAGCGCTATGACAGCCGCGGCGCCGCCTGGAGCCTGATCACCTCCATGGAAAATGGCACACAGGGCTATGTGCCGGACGCCTACCTGAAACATATCAATCAGACGGAGGCCCAGATTATCCTGGACGCCATTGACCTGAACCGGCAGATGAACGCCACGGAGCGACCGGCCTACAGCCCCACGGCCTATGTCAGCCCCACGCCCACGGCCTATGTGGTTCAGCCCACCGTGAGCCCCACCGCCACCGCCCCGGACAACCAGGTGGTGGGCTACGCCTACACCATCGGCGATGACGTGCGCCTGCGCTCCACCTACTCGGACCGCAGCGTGATCCTGAACACCCTGCGCCGGAACACGGCGGTCTTTGTGGCCGGGCAGATCTACAATCCGGAGGACGGCTGGTACTGGCACAGCGTGCAGTATACCGGGACGGTGGGCTATATCCGCTCGGACATGCTGCGGATGATGAGCGCCCAGGAGCAGAACGACTACCTGCGCGGCATCGGCACCGCCACCCCTGCGCCCCAGACCACGCCGGAGCCCCTGAACGGGCTGAGCCTGTCCAGCTACGGCTATGTGACCAACCTGACCGGCAACTCCTTTGTGAACATGCGCCGGGAGCCCTCCACGGGCTCGAAGGTGGTGCGCAGACTTTACCAGTACGCTCTGTGCCGGGTGTACGGCTCCACCCAGGCGGGCGGCAAGACCTGGTACAACGTGAGCTATGACAATGGGGTCACCACCGGCTATGTGGTGGAGGATTACTTTCACCACATGACCCTGGATGAGTTCAATGCCTTCATGGGCAGCGAGGAATACCAGCTGGGCGTGCGCAACAACACCGGCAGCACCGGTTCCACCGCCGCGCCTACCTATATCTCCACCGAGGAGGAACAGCTGAGCGAGCAGTGGCGCAATCCCAACAACAACCTGAACGTGACCTACGCCACCTGGCAGCCCATTCCCACGACCCCGCCCCTGGCCACCGGCACGGCGGAGGGCGTCACGGCCAGCCCCGCGCCCACTTCCACGCCTTCCCCCACCTATGCGCCCATCTCCACCCCGGAGCCCATCGCCACCGTGACCCCCCAGCCCACCGGCCGGGGCGGCGGCCTGTCCACCGGCACGGTGATCGCCATTGTGCTGTTCGTGGTGGGCATCGGCACGGGTTATATCTACACCCTGCACCGCCGCAACCGCCGGAACGCCGCCCAGCGGGCTGCCCAGCGCAGAGCCCAGGCCGCGGCCGCCCAGCGCAATCCGGACGGACGGCACTATGCCCGCCCTGCCAGCGACGGCCAGCGCCCGGGCAATGCGCCCAGGGCGGGAACGTACACCAGCGTGCCGCCCCAGAACAGCGCTCCCGGCTACACCCCCCGCGACACGGCATCGCCTCCCGTCAGCCTCCAGAAGACCTATGAGCCCTACACCCAGCGGCGCAGGCGGAGCGAGCGGCGGCGGGACGGGGAGGAGTGAGCGGCATTCTGCGCATTCCGGCGCGCCATCGCATTTTTCCCTTCCCTTCAGCCCGGTTTTGTGTTACAATCCCCTGCGGACGGAGGGATGAAGCATGGAGCGCATCGGATTCGACAATGAGAAGTACCTGAAAACCCAGTCAGAACACATCATGGAGCGCATCGGGCGATATGGCAAGCTGTACCTGGAGTTCGGCGGCAAGCTCTTTGACGACAACCACGCGGCCCGGGTGCTGCCGGGTTTTCAGCCGGACAGCAAGATCCGCATGCTGCTGAAGCTGCGCGACCAGACGGAGATCGTCATCGCCATCTGCGCGGACGACATCGAGAAGAACAAGGTGCGCGGCGACATCGGCATCACCTATGACCAGGATCTGCTGCGCCTGGTGGACGCCTTTGTAGGCAAGGGCCTGTATGTGGGCTCTGTGGTGCTGACGCGCTTTTCGGGCCAACCCTCCGCCGTGGCCTATGAAAAGAAGCTGAAGGCCCTGGGACTGCGGGTGTACCGGCATTATCCGATCCCCGGCTATCCCAGCAACCTGCAGCTCATCGTCAGCGATGAGGGCTATGGCCGCAACGATTACATCGAAACCACCCGGCCCCTGGTGGTGGTGACCGCCCCGGGCCCGGGCTCCGGCAAGATGGCCACCTGCCTCAGCCAGCTCTATCACGAGCAGAAGCGGGGCGTCAAGGCGGGCTACGCCAAGTTTGAGACCTTCCCGATCTGGAACCTGCCGCTGAATCACCCGGTCAACCTGGCTTACGAGGCCGCCACGGCGGACCTGAGCGACGTCAACATGATCGACCCCTTCCACCTGGAGGCCTATGGCCAGACGGTGGTCAACTACAACCGCGATGTGGAGGTCTTTCCCGTGCTGCGCGCCATGTTTGAGCGCATCTTCGGGGAGAGCCCCTACCAGTCCCCCACGGACATGGGCGTCAACATGGTGGGCAACTGCATTGTGGATGACGCGGTGGTGCGCGACGCCGCCAGGCAGGAGATCATCCGCCGCCTGTACACCGCCCTGTGCGAGCGCCGCAAGGGAGACTCGGGCTCCGGCCCGGTGGACAAGCTGCAGCTGCTGATGGAGAAGGCCGGCATCACCCCCTCGAACCGGCCGGTCATCGCCGCGGCCAATGTGCGGGCCTCCGAAACCGGCCTGCCCGCCGCCGCCATGCAGATGCCCGACGGCGCCATCATCACCGGCAAGACCTCCTCCCTGCTGGGCGCGTCCTCGGCCATGATCCTCAACTCGCTGAAATACCTGGCGGGGATCGACGACGCGGTGAAGCTCATCGCCCCGGAGATCATCGAGCCCATCATGGAGCTGAAGGTCAAATACCTGGGCAACCACAACCCCCTGCTGCACATCGACGAGATTCTCATCGCCCTGGCCATCGCCGCCCTGACCAATGAAGCCGCCGCGGCCGCCTACGCCCAGCTGCCCCGCCTCTCCGGACTGGAGGCCCACTCCTCGGTGATCCTCTCCCAGGTGGACACCGGCGTCTTCCGCAAGCTGGGCGTCAACCTGACCTGCGAGCCCCAGTATCAGACCAAGAAGCTGTATCATAAGTGAAAAATCATCAGAAAAGCCTCCGGCGCGTGCTGTGACGCCGGAGGCCTTTTGCGTGGACCGGGACTCACTCCCAGAAAACGAGATAGGACGTATCACTGGCCCACATCATGGGATGATGCTTGCTGGAGCAGGCGTTGTAGGTGTAGTTGTAGAGCTCCTGGATGCTGATGAGGCCGTCGCCGCTGGTGTCGGCAGGCAGGCCGGAGCCGGCAGCGTTGATCACCTGATTGGTGAACAGGGAGCCGGTGGTGTAGCCGACGGAGGTCTCGTCAGCCTGGCAGGCGGAGATGACGTAGAACTTGCTGGTGCGCAGCTCGCCCAGTTTCTGGACACCGTTCTCCTCGGTGATCACGGTGGTGGTGATGCCCCGGTCCACCGCCGCGAAGGCGCTGATGACGGAGCGGTTGTACAGCTTCTCATCGAAGGCGGTGCGCTTGCCGGCGGTGGTGACAGGAGAGCCGGAGCCGCAGGTGTCGATCAGCACAATCACCTTGTTGTTCGGGTTGGCGCTGTTCAGCCAGGCGGCGAGGGTCGACCACTTCACCAGGCTCTCGTCGGACATCAGCACCGCGCCGGCCAGATCTGCGCTGACATCGTCCTCGTAGACCACGCCGTGGGACGAGATGTAGAAGAGGGAGACGTCACCGTCCGCGGCGCCGCTGAAGGCGGAGGAGACCGCGCTCTGCAGGGTGGAGCCGGTGGTGTTTTCTTTCTTGGTGATATGGCCGCTGTACAGGCCGCCGTTGATGCTGGACAGCAGGGTGTTCATGTGGGTGACATCATAGGCGCAGCAGATCAGGTCATTGTTGTAGATGAATTCCGAGTTGCCCACCAGCAGCGCGCGGTAGGTGGCGGCCTTCTGGGTGAAGGTGACCGTGACGGAAGCGGTGCCGCACGTGTAGGTCACATGGCCGGTGCGCGCGGAGGCGGTGCGGTTGCGGTACACCCTGACATACGCTGTGTATGACGTGGCGGCCGCGCCGGTGCTCTGCACGGGCAGGAGCCAGGTGGCGTCAGAGGAGGCGGACCATTTGCCGCTGGAGGTGACTTTCAATGAAACATTGCTGCCGTCCGCGCTGATGGATGTGAAGGAAGTCTGGTTCAGCGAGATGGAATCCGTGGACTCGGTCACGGTCAGGGTGGCGGCGTTGGTGTAAACCACGCTGTCGTCCAGCCCCGTCAGCTGACAGCGGTATCTGCGGCCGTTGCAGACCGCGGCCGTGGTGAAGGTGTAGGTGTCCGTATTGTAGCCGGTGCCGGCCGAGCTGTTGTAGAAAGTGGTGCCGTCGTTGGAATACTGCCACTGATAGGACTTGACGCCGGTGGCTTTGACGGTGAAGGTGACCGGCTGCCCGAGTAAGATGGACTGGGACTGGGGATGGGTGGTGATGACGATCCCGCTGCTGGTCAGGGTCAGGGTGGCGGCGTTGGTGTAAACCACACTGTCGTCCTGACCGGTCAGCTGGCAGCGGTATCTGCGGCCGTTGCAGACAGCGGTCGTGGTGAAGGTGTAAGTATCCGTATTGACACCGGTGCCGGCTGAGCTGTTGTAGAAAGAGGTGCCGTCGTTGGAATACTGCCACTGATAGGACTTGACGCCGGTGGCTTTGACGGTGAAGGTGACCGGCTGCCCAAGCTCGATGGACTGGGATTTGGGATGCGTGGTGATGACCACCCCGCTGCTGGTCACGGTCAGGGTGGCGGCGGTGCTGTACACATATCTGCCGTCCAGGCCTGTCACCCTGCAGCGGAACATCCGGCCGGACAGTGTCTGATTTGCGGTGAGGGAGATCGTATCCGTCTGGCTGTCGTCAGCCGTATAGGTGTACCAGCTCGTGCCGCTGTTGGCGGAATACTGCCACTGGTACGCCTTGAGGCAGGCCGCCCCCACGTTGAAGGTGACCGTCTCCCCGGATCCGACGGTCCGGGATACAGGATTGCGGTATATGTTGGCTGAGCCCAGAACGGTCGCGGCGTTGGAGTACACAGTGCCGCCGTCCAGACCGGTCAGCATGCAGCGGTACTTGCGCCCGTGGTGGGATGTCGCAAAATGGAGGCTGAAGGTGGCGGTGGTGTAACCGGTGCTGGAATTGCTGCCGGTCTCGTTTTTCCAGGTCGCGCCTTCGTCTGTGGAATACTGCCACTGATAAGCCGTGACGGCGGACGCTGTGACGCTCAGGTTGACCACAACGCCGGGCTTGGCGTGCGTGTCAACAGGGTGTTCAGTGATGGTGGCGGAAGCGCCGATCGCGGCCGCGGAGGTGTACGCGGTGCCGCCGTTGAGGCCGGTGAGCTTGCAGCGGTACTGCCGGCCGTGGAAGGCTTCGGTCATCTTGAAGGCGAAGGAGGCCGTTTTGGAGCCGGAACTGGAGCAGTCGTTCCAGGTCTTGCCATCCTTGGACCACTGCCACTGATACGCCTTGATGGCCGCGCCGCCGACGGTGAGGCTGACGGTTGCGCCGATCTTGGCGGACTGGGACTTGGGCTGGGTGGTGACGGTGGCCGCCGCGCTGACGGTGGCCGCGCTGGAATACACCGCCTTGCCGTCCGCGCCCTTGACCACGCAGCGGTACTTCCGGCCGTGGAAGGCCTCCGTCATCTTGAAGGAGAAGGTGGCGGTGTTGTAGCCTGTGCCGGTATTGTTGTTCCAGGTTGTGCCGTCCTTGGACCACTGCCATTGATAGCTCTTGATGCCCACGCCCGCCACGGTGAGGGTGATGGCCGCGCCGACCTTGGCGGACTGGGACTTGGGTTGGGTGGTGATGGTGGCGCCGCTCCCGGCAATCATGGTGGCCGAGGAGGTGTACAGGGTGGAGCCGTCCAGACCGGTGAGCTTGCAGCGGTATTGCCGCCCGTTCACGACAGCGGACATGGTGAAGGAGAAACTGGCCTTGTTATAGCCGGAGCTGGAGCAGTTATTCCAGGTCTTTCCGTCCTTCGTCCACTGCCACTGATAAGCCTGAATGCCGGTGGCCTTGACCGTGAGG
>JAFXVR010000009.1 GCA_017534885.1 Clostridia bacterium
GCCAGGATCAAACTCTTCCGTTTAATCCTCTAAACTCATCGGATTGCTGTCTCTTTCTGCGTTTCGGTTTCTTCCTGTATCGTTTTCAAGGTCCTGCGCCAACCCGCGTCTCCGCAGGTCAGCTTGTCTATATTAGCAAACAGGCCAACCATTGTCAAGGCCTTTTTCAGGCCCTTCGCGCAACTTTCGGAGCATATACCGCACACGTTTTGCGCAGTCTTCGCCATAGTTCGTCATATGCTCCGAACATTGCCGCCATCCATCTGTATATCGTTCGTGTATTGCAAAGCCTCCCGCGTTTGCAGGAGGCCTTGCTTCAAACCGTCCGCCCGCTGGCTTATTTCTCCATCAGCCTGTCCGCCAGGGCTTCCAGGGCCGCCAGATCGCTGGTCTTGGGCGCGCCCTTCAGGGTCACGGCGGGCTCCAGCACGGTGATCTCCTTCATCCCGCCCAGGGCTTCCCGCATGACCTTGCCCGCCATGGGCGCCCAGGAACCGTTCTCGATCAGCCCCACGGTGCGCTTCTGCCAGTTCTTGGCGGCCAGGTGGCGCAGGAAATCGTCCATATAGGGCATCAGGCCGGCATTGTAGGTGGACGCCGCCAGCACCACCTTGCCGTAACGGAAGGCCTGAGCCAGCGCCTCGGAGCCGTCGTCCCGGGCCAGGTCGCAGGTCATGATCTCCGGGCAGCCCTTCTGGTCAAGGATGTCCGCCAGGCGCTCGGCCGCGGCCGCGGTGTTGCCGTGCAGGGAGGCCCAGGCCACCAGCACGCCCTCGCTCTCGACGGCATAGGTGCTCCAGGTCTGGTACTTTTCCACCGCATGGGCGATGGCTTCCCCGGCCAGCACAGGCCCGTGGAGCGGCGCGATCAGGGCGATATCCAGCCCGGCGGCCTTCTTCAGCACCGTCTGCACCTGGGGGCCGTACTTGCCCACAATGTTGAAGTAGTAGCGCCGCGCCTCGTCGTCTTCCCATTCATGCGCCAGATCCACCGCGCCGAACTGCCCGAAGGCGTCCGCGGAGAAGAGCACCCGGTCGCATTCATCCCAGGTCAGCATGACCTCGGGCCAGTGCACCATGGGCGCGATCAGGAACTTCAGCGTGTGCCGGCCCAGAGAAAGGGTCTCCCCCTCCTTGACCGTCAGCTTGTTGGCGCTGCCCAGCATGAAGTAATTGTCCAGCAGCTGGAAGGTCTTGGCGTTGCCCACGATCACCGTTTCCGGATATGCGTCCAGGAAAAGCTGCAGGGAGGAAGCGTGGTCGGGCTCCACATGGCTGACCACCAGGTAGTCCGGCTTGCGCCCGCCCAGGGCTTCCGCCAGGTTCTTCAGGTAGTCCTCCGCCTTGCGCCGGTCGGTGGTGTCCATCACGCAGACCTTGTCGTCCAGGATGACATAGGAGTTGTAGGAAATCCCCCGGGGCACCTGATACTGGCCCTCAAAGAGATCAATGTCGTGGTCGTGTACGCCGATGTAACGGATGTCCGCGGTCACCTGCATGGTCAAGCCCTCCTCTCAGTTCTGCCCTATTCTACATGATTTTGGCCGAAAAGGGAAGAGAAAAAACAGATGCCTTCCGCCCTTGCGCATTGCCCGGTTTCCGATTATAATAGAAGCGGTTGAAATGAGGAGGTGCTGTCTGTTATGAAGCGCTATGAGATCCGCCTGAGCCTGGCGGAGAACGTCAAGACCTTTGTGGGGCTGATCAGCCGCCAGCCCTTTGACATGGACCTGCGCGCCGGCCGCCACGTGGTGGACGCCAAGTCCATCCTGGGCATCTTCAGCCTGGATCTGAGCCGCCCCATCTTCCTGGAATTCGACGAGACCAGCGCGGATCCCGCCCAGGTGGAAGCCCTGCTGAAGGACATCAAGCCCTTCCTGGTGGAGTGAACCATGTCTCGCCGGCTGATCCCGGACACGGAGGCGAGGCTGCTGCTCCTCCTGACGCTCAGAACCCTGGGCCCGGCCAGCGGCGCACAGCTGAACGCCTTCCTGACGGAATACGATCTGATGGGCTATTTTGACCTGCAGCTGAAGCTGGGCGAGCTGACCGATCAGCTGCAGGTGACGGCCCTGCCCCATCCCCTCGGCCCGCTCTACCAGCTGACGGACGAAGGGCTTTTTGTGGTGAACAGCTATGCCCGGCGCATTCCCCAGAGCCGGCGGGAGCTGATCGAGCGGGAAGCCCCGGCCTGGGCGGAGCGCTTCCGGCTGGAGCAGCAGGCCCCGGCGGGCACTCGGATGCTCCCGGGGCGGCGGCTGATGCTGGAGCTGCGGCTGATGTCCGGCCGGAACGCCGAGATTCTGCTGATCCGGCTGACCCTCGCCTCTCCCACCACCGGCGCGGGACTGCAGGAGCGCTGGCAGGCCGCCGCCGCGGAGGTCTACGCGGAGATCATGCAGGCACTGAGCGGGGATGCTTCGGAAGAGGGCGGTTCCTCCCCCGAGGCTGAAGCGCGGCTCGATCCCCAGCCGGACGGACGCACACTCCTGATCCTCACCGCTGGCGGGGAAGCCCCCGGAGTGGACATCACCCTGAGCCTCCGGGAGGAAGGTCTGGCCCGGAGCTATGCCGCCCGCTGGCCCTTTTGCGCGAAGCGGGTGAAAGCCCTCCTGGCGCGGGAGCTTTCGCTGACGGAGAAGCCCGGCCAGCCCGCCTCCGCCGAAGCGCCCGCGGGTTCATAAGAGGACGGCTTCTCCGGCTGAGCGCGCCCGCTGGATTCAGCCGCGCCCCCTCCCCTGGTTTTCACGGAGCAATCGCTTACAAACCTAATCGATAAAAAGTCTTTTGAAGATAGGATAGGGGTCTGGGGGAAGGGAATGGAACTTTTCTTCAGAAAAGTTCCTTCCCTTCCCCCAGGATCCGTAACCATCAGCGATTCCCCCGGATTTTTTCACCCTTATGTTGTCAACCCTCTGAAAATCTGTTATACTGTTTCCGGCTGCATTCAGTCAATCACCGCAGGAGGTATATTGGTATGGCCAAGAAGGATAATCTGCCCAAGACTGTGGAAACCGATAACCAGGATTCCAGCTCCGTCGTTTATGCGGGCGAGGTGGTGGCCACCATCGCCGGTGTCGCGGCCTCCGAGGTGGAGGGCGTGGCTGAAATGTGCAACGTCACCGGCTCTTTCCTGGGGCGCAACCGCAACCTCACCAAGGGTGTGAAGGTGGAAGTCGGCCCGGAAGAAGTCAGCGTGGATCTGTACATCATCGTGGAGTACGAGCGCCCCATGCACAAGGTGGCCCAGGAGATTCAGGAGAACGTGCGCCGCGCCATCGAGTCCATGACCAGCCTGCACGTGGTGCGGGTGGACGTGCATGTGCAGGGCGTGAGCTTTGAGAAGCAGGACGACGGCAAAAAGGCCGCCCTGCCCGGCGGAGAGGCCAAGCCCGCCAAGAAGAGCAAGAAGGCCACCAAGGCCAAGGACACCCCCGCTGAGCCCGCCGCTGAAGAAAAGCCGGCGGAAGATAAGCCCTATACCGTGGAACTGACCGAGGCCGAGGAAGCGCCCGCGCCGGAAGCCCCCGAGGCGGAGTGACCGGCCCGGGAGCGCCGCGGCGTTCCTTCCAGCCTGTCTGAGAGGAGGCTATTCCCATGAAGCTGCGCGTGATCGATCGCATTCTTTTCGCGCTGATTGGCCTGCTGCTGCTCTGCGCCGCGGCGGCGGTCTGCGCGGAGGCGTTCTGGCAGGTGCCTGTCAGCGCCGTCATCCAGCGCTGGCTGCAGAACCAGGGCCAGTACCGCCGCCTCATCACCGTGGCCGGCGTGGCGGTGATCGCCCTGCTGGGACTGTACAGCTTTTTGACATTGTTCCGCCGCCCCAAAAAAGATCGGGATTATATCGCCCAGAACACGGACGAGGGCGAGCTGAGCATTTCCTTCAGCGCTGTGGAAAGCCTGGTGGCGCGCTGCCTGGGCTGCCAGAGCGAGCTGACCGTGGACAGCACGAAGATCTCCTCCGGCAAGGACGGCCTGGTCATCGACCTGAAGGGCACAGTGGGCACCGGCGTCAACATGCCGCTGGTGGTCTCCTCCGTGCAGAAGGAGCTGCGGCAGTACGTCACCTCCTGCACCGGTCTCGAGGTGGACGAGGTGCGGGTGAAGGTCGCCGCTACGGACGGCAGCAAGGCCGGCGGCGCTTACGCCATCGCCGATCCCCAGCCCCTGCCCGGCACCCCCGGGGCCGCCGATGCCCAGTCCAGCGCCGGCCATCAGCGGGTTTTCAGCCGCCCGGACGAGCCGGTGAGCATCCCCCTGCCGCCTCCTACCCCCGCTGAAGCCCCCGAGGAGCCGTCCCGCCCCGCCCTCGACATGGAGGAAGTGCTGGACGCCTTAGACGCTGAGGACGCCGCCACCGCCGCCGAGCGCGGGAAAGCACCCGCCGCCGACGAGGAGGAGCAGGAAGCCCATCATCAGCGGATCTTCGGGCACATGGAGGAGCCGGTGATCGGCCCCGACCCCGCCCCCGGCCAGGCGGAGGAGATCGTTGAAAAGGCCGAAGCGGCCCTCGAGGAGACCGCTGAAGCAGCTGAAGAGACCACTGAAGAAGCCATCGCTGAAGCCGCCGAAGCCCCCGCTGCTGAAGCAGGAGAAGCCCTTGCGGAGGCCGCTGACGCCTTTGACGAGGCGGAAGTCCCCGCGGAGGAAGCCGCCGAAGACGCCGCCGAGGCTGTCGAAGGCATTGAAGACGAGGCGGAGGCCGTCGCCGAAACCATTGAAGACAAGGCGGAGGACGCGGCTGAGGAAGCGTCAGAATCGCCGGCCTTCCACTGGCCCGAGGGCTGAAGGCGGGGCCGCCATCCCATCCACAAGCATATTGAGAGGAAAGCATCATGTCACGAGCGACGGCGCGGGTTGCCGCGATGCAGCTGATTTTTGAAAAGCTCTCCGGCGGACAGGGCGGGGACGAATCCCTGCAGATGGTCTATGACGAGCTGCGGGAGGAGGGTCTCTCCGCGGTGGCCGAGAGCGACCCCGGCCGGAGCGACCGGAAATGGATCGCGGAGGTGCTGTCCGGGGTGCTGGAGCACCTGGACGAGCTGGACGGGAAGATTGCCGCCCACAGCCGCAACTGGACCGTGGAGCGCATGCCCAAGGTGGATCTGACCATCCTGCGCCTGGCGGTCTGGGAGCTGCTCTATGAGGAGAACACCCCGGGCTCCGTGGTCATCAACGAGGCGGTCAACCTGGCCAACACCTATTCCGACGACGGCTCGGGGCGCTTCATCAACGGCGTGCTGGGAGCCATCCTCCGGGAGAAGGAGGCCGAAGCGTGACCGGGGCGGTCATCGGCCTGGACACCAGCTGTTACACCACCTCCTGCGCCGCGGTGACCCTTGAGGGACGGGTGATCGCCTCCTGCCGGAAGCTCCTGCCGGTGAAAGCCGGGGAGCGGGGTCTGCGGCAGAGCGAGATGGTCTTCGCCCATGTGCGCCAGCTGCCCGCCCTGATGGAGGAGCTGGCCCGCGCCCTGGACGGCCTGCCCATCCGGGCGGTCTGCGCCTCCCGCACGCCCCGGGACGACCCCGAATCCTATATGCCTGTGTTCCAGGTTGGGGATGCCCAAGCCCGCGCACTGGCCGCGATGCTGGGCGTCCCCTGCTTTTCATCCACGCACCAGCGGGGACACATCGCCGCCGCCTCGGTGGACAGCGGCATCGGGCCGGGCTCCCTGATCGCGGTGCACCTCTCCGGCGGCACCACCGAGGCCCTCGCGCTGGAGGGGGACCAGCTGACCCTGATGGGCGGCACCCTCGACCTGCACGCCGGCCAGCTGGTGGACCGGGTGGGCGTGGCCTTAGGCCTCCCCTTCCCCGCCGGCCCTGCCCTCGAAACCCTTGCACGGCACGGCGTCTCGAAGGCGCTGCTCAAAACCTCCACGGCGGAGGGCGGCCTGTACTGCCACCTCTCCGGAGCGGAAAGCCAGTGCCAGCGCTGGATCGCCGCCCAGGCCCTGCCCCCGGAGGATATCGCCCGGGAGGTCTATGACCTGCTGGCCCGCACCGTCAGCCGCATGATCGCCGCCGCCGCGGAGAAAACCGGCATCCGGCAGGCGCTGGCGGCCGGGGGGGTGGCCTCCTCCGCCCTGTTCCGGGAATTGCTGACCCTGCGCCTCGCCCGGCTGAATCCGGAGCTGCGCCTCTTCTTCGGCAGGCCGGAGTACAGCGGGGACAACGCGGTGGGCGCCGCCCTTCTCGGCGCGGAGAAGCTGCGGCAAACCCTGACGGATTCAGCCGCTTCACCCTGACTTCAGCCTTCGCGCAGATCCTGTTGAAATGAGAACGCCGCCTCAGGGGCGGCCAGCGGAAAGGAAGAGCATCGAATGGCAGCAACCCTTCTGGACGGCAAGGCCATGGCGCAGGAAGTGCGCGCCCTGGCCCGGGAGCGGGCGGCAGCGCTGGCTGAAAAGGGCCGCCAGCCCGGTCTTGCGGTGATTCTGGTGGGCAATGATCCCGCCAGCGAGATCTACGTGCGCAACAAGGGCCGGGCCTGCGAGGACACGGGCATCCGCTCCGAGACCATTCATCTCCCGGCGGACACCGCCCAGGAGACCCTCGAAGAGGAGATCGCCCGGCTGAACGCTGACCCCGCCATCCACGGCATCCTGGTGCAGCTGCCCCTCCCCGCCCATCTGGACGCCGACCGCGCCCTGGCTGCCATCCGCCCCGAAAAGGACGTGGACGGCTTCCACCCGGTCAACGCGGGCCGGCTGCTGGCAGGCCAGGACACCGTCCTCCCCTGCACGCCCCGGGGCGCCATGTACATGCTGAAGTCCACCGGTCTGCCCCTCTCCGGCAAGGAGGCCGTGGTGGTGGGCCGGAGCAATATCGTGGGCAAGCCCATGGCCCTGCTCCTCCTCCGGGAGAACTGCACCGTCACCCTCTGCCACAGCCGCACCGCCGATCTGGCGGCTCACACCCGCCGGGCGGACATTCTGGTGGCGGCGGTGGGCAGGCCGGGGCTGATCACCGCTGACATGGTCAAGCCGGGCGCGGTGGTCATCGATGTGGGCATCAACCGGGTGGAAGGCAAGGTGGTGGGCGATGTGGATTTCGCCGGCGTCCGCGAAACCGCCGGCTGGATCACCCCTGTGCCCGGCGGCTGCGGCCCCATGACCATCGCCATGCTGATGCTCAACACCGTGGAAGCGGCGGAGCGCGCCTGACCCATGCCCGTGAGAGACAGCGCCGGCTGGATCCTGAGCGTGACCGAGCTCAACCGGTATATCAGCGGCCTGGTGCGGGACGACGCCCTCTTAAAGGGCATCCGGCTCCGGGGCCAGGTCAGCGGCATCCACTTTTCCGCGGCGGGGCACTGGTATTTTGACCTGAAGGAGGACAGCCACACCATTCCCGTGGTGGTCTTCCGCCAGAGCGCCCAGCGCCAGTCCTTCCGCCCCCGCAACGGCGACCAGCTCATCGTCCACGGCGACGTGAGCGTCTATGAGAACGAGTGCCGGGTGCAGCTGGTGGCGGACAGCCTCCGCCCCGAGGGCGTGGGCCTGCTCTGGCAGCGCTTTGAGGCGCTCAAGCAGCAGCTCACTCAGGAAGGCCTCTTTGACAGGAGCCGCAAGCGCCCCCTCCCGGCCCGCCCGCGGCGCATCGCCATTGTGACCAGCGAGACCGGCGCCGTGCTGCACGACATCTGCACCGTGGCCGCCCGCCGGGATCCCGGCATTCCCCTGGCGCTGGTGCCCGCCCCCGTGCAGGGCGAAGGCGCGGCGGAGGGGCTTGTCACCGCCCTGCGCAAGGCGGCGGCCCTGCCCGGGGTGGACGTGGTCATCATCGGCCGGGGCGGCGGCTCCATGGAGGATCTCTGGTGCTTCAACGAGGAGATTCTCGCCCGGGCCATCGCGGCCTGCCCTGTACCGGTCATCTCCGCCGTGGGGCACGAGACCGATTTCACCATCGCGGACTTTGCCGCCGACCTCCGGGCTGCCACGCCCTCCAACGCCGCCGAGCTGGCCGTGCCCGACCGCTCCGAGACCCTCGCGGCCTTTGAGCTGATGCGGCACCGGCTGGACAGCGCCGCCCGGGACGCCCTGCGCCAGCGCCGTCAGGCCCTGCTGGAAGCGGCCCAGGGTCTTGAGCGCGTCAGCCCGGAACGCCGGCTGCGGGAGCTCAGCGCCCAGACCGCCCAAACGCGGCTGAGGCTGGAGGGCATCGGTCCCCGCCTCCTGCCCGCCTTAGAGCAGCGGCTGGCCATGAGCGCCCTGCGGCTGGACACCGCGGCGGACAAGGCCATCGAGAGCGCCCGCCAGCGCCTTTCCCAGCGGCGGAACCGGCTGGAGGCCCTGAACCCCCAGCGGGTGCTGGAGCGGGGCTACGCCCTGGTCACCTCCGGAGACCGGGTGGTCACCAGCGCCCAGGACGCCCCGGCCCGCATGCGCCTGCGCTTCCGCGACGGGGCGGTGGACGTGCGGCGGGACGATTCAACGGATTCATCCTCTTCAACCGACTGAGGTGAGCGACATTGGCTGCAAAAAAGAAGCTGAGCTTTGAGGATAAGCTGCGCCAGGTGGACGGCATGGTCACGGCCATGGAGGCCGGGGGACTGAGCCTGGAGGACACCCTGAAGCAGTATGAGGAGGGCATGGCCCTGCTGAGGGAGATGGAGCAGGAGCTGGCCGAGGCCACCCAGCGGCTGACCGTGCTGCGCCGTCAGGCAGACGGCAGCGAGGCCGAGGAGGCGCTGGAGGTGGACGCATGAGCGCCTATGAACGCTGCCTGGCGCTGGTGGAGGAAGCCCTCGTCCCCCAGCTGGAGCGGCTGGGCGAGATTCCGCCGGGCCTGAAGGAGAGCATGCGCTACTCCCTCGAGGGGGGCGGCAAGCGCATCCGGCCCGTGATGCTGCTGCTGACGGCGGAGGCCATGGGCGTGCCGGACGGGGAAGCCCTGCCCTACGCCTGCGCCCTGGAGATGATCCACACCTACAGCCTGATTCACGATGACCTGCCCGCCATGGACGACGACGACACCCGCCGGGGCAAAGCCAGCAACCATATCGTCTTCGGGGAAGGCCAGGCTGTGCTGGCGGGAGACGGCCTCCTGTCCGCGGCCATGGAGCTGATGCTGCTGGACGCCCAGTCCCGGCCCGACCTGCGCGGCACCCGGGCGGCTTACGCCATCGCCCGGCGCTGCGGCGTCACCGGCATGGTGGCCGGCCAGTCCGCCGACCTGAGCTGGGAGGGCACCGAGGTCACCATCGAAAAGGTGCGCTACATCCACACCCACAAGACCGCCGATCTGCTGACCGCGCCGGTAGAAGCCGGGCTGCTGCTGGCGGGGGCGGAGGAAAGCGCGCTGGCCCTGGGCCGGACATACGGACTGCAGCTGGGGCTGGCCTTCCAGATCGTGGACGACATCCTGGATGTCACCGGCGACCCCGCCCTGCTGGGCAAGAAAACCGGCCTGGACGCGGCGGCAGGCAAGCAGACCTGGGTGGCCCTCCGGGGGCTGGACGGCGCCCGGAAGGACGCGCGGCGCTGCACGGAGGAAGCGATTGAGGCCATCTCACAGCTGCCGGGGGACTTTTCTCCCCTGGCGGCCATCGCCCGGATGAACGCGGAGCGTGTCCGCTGACGGGAGGGACTGCGGATGAATATCTTACAGGAGCTGGGCCGCAACGGCTGCCTCTGGGCGGGCTTGCTGGCCTGGGCGGTGGCGCAGGGGCTCAAGATCCCCATTCACCGCCTGACCCACCACGAGTGGGATTTGCACCAGTTTTTCTCAGCGGGAGGCATGCCCTCCTCCCACTCAGCCAGCGCGGTCTGCGTGGCCATCTCGGTAGGCGTCCGCATGGGCTTCAACTCCCCGGTCTTCGCCCTCGCCTTTCTCTTTGCCGCCATTGTGATGTACGACGCGGCGGGCGTGCGGCGGGAGACAGGCCGCCAGGGCCAGGCCATCAACGACATCCTCGCCAGCGTGCTGGTGGACGGCAAGCCCATCTCCGATGAGGAGCTCAAGGAGATCGTGGGCCACTCTCCCTTCGAGGTCGCCATGGGCGCGATCACCGGTCTGCTGGTGTCCGTGCTCTTCGAGACCTTCTTCGGCTGAACCCGTGTCACCCCAAACACCTATTCAGAATTCTGGCAGCGCAAACATGCTGTCAACAGCAGGAGGAAGCATATGGATCACTTTACCGAACAGGTCGTCGTGAAGCGCCAGCGCGTGCTGGACGAGATCGCCTATTACGTGTCCTGGGTCATCCTGGTGGTGGCGGGCCTCATCGGCATGATGTACCTCTCCGCCTGCTTTTCCGCCTTCGCGGCAGGCCAGTTTGACATCTTCACCCTGGTTTTCGCCCTGCTCAACGTGGGCATCGCGGTGGGCCTGTTCTTCTTCCACGACCGGCTGCGCACCGAGTATGAGTACACCTTCACCAACGGCTCCCTGGATTTCGCCCAGGTGTTCAACAACGCCAAACGCAAGAGCCTGGGCAGCCTGAATGTGCGCACCGTGGAGGCCTTCGGCCCGGTGAACGGCTCCAGCTTCCAGCGCTATATTTCGATGCCCGGCATCCAGCAGTCCCGCTGGTTCCTCAACCGGGACGCCAACCTGTACTACTTCTACTTCCAGAAGGATTCCAACCGGAAGATCATCATTTTTGAGCCCAACGAGGAGCTGCTGGACATGGTTCGGCAGTATGTGCCCCGCAGTGTGCAGCAGGAGTAATCATGGTCTATCTGGACAACAGCGCGACAACCCGCCCCTGCCCCGAGGCGGTGGCGGCGGTGACGGAAGCGCTTGAAGTAAGCTGGCACAATCCCTCGGCCCTGT
Source organism: Clostridia bacterium (assembly GCA_017534885.1). Lineage (GTDB taxonomy): Bacteria > Bacillota > Clostridia > Christensenellales > Aristaeellaceae > RUG11272. The sequence continues at coordinate 10,781 of JAFXVR010000009.1, forward strand.
ACAGCCCGGCGCTGGCGGTGGAGAAGCGGCTGCGCCAGGCCCGGGCCCTCTGCCTGAAGGCCGCCGGCGCGGGTGAGGACGCAAGGCTGATCTTCACCGGCTCCGGCACCGAGGCGGACAATCTGGCCATTCTCGGCCACCTGCGCACCCTTCACAGGCCCGGGGAGGTGCTGGTCTTCGCCGCCGAGCATCCCGCGGTCAGCGCCTGCCGGCCGGAGATCGAGCGCCTGGGCCACCGCTTCAGGCCCATCCCCTCCCTGCGGGACGGCACCGTGAACCTCACCGCCCTGGAGGGTCTGCTGGGAGCGGACACCGCGCTGATCTGCGTGATGCAGGTGGGCAACGAGTCCGGCGCCATTCAGCCCATTCAGGACATCGCCCGGCTCCGGGACCGGCTGGCTCCCGGCGCGGCCCTTCACGTGGACGGCGTGCAGGGCTTTTTGCGGGTTCCCTTTGATTTCCGCCATTCCGGCGCCCAGACCTACGCCTTTTCCGGACACAAGCTGCGCGGCCCCAAGGGCATCGGCGGCCTGATTGCCGCGAAGGGCCACCGGCTTCAGGCGCTGACCCTGGGCGGCGGCCAGGAGGAGGGCCTGCGCTCGGGCACGGAAAACGTGCCGGGCATCCTCGGCCTGGCGGCGGCGGTGGCGGCCTATCCCGCGGACGCCAACGCCCGGATGGCCGCCCTCAAGCGCCGGCTCTGGGAGGGGCTGCAAGCCGCCGTGCCCACCGCCCGCCTGAACGGCCCCGCCCTGGACAGCCCCGCCTGCGCGCCCCACATCCTCTCCGCCAGCCTGCCGCCGGTGCGCTCCCAGACCATGCTGACGGCCTTGGAGGGCGAGGGCGTCATCGTCAGCGCCGGTTCCGCCTGCGCCAGCCACAAGCAGAAGGTGTCCGAAACCCTGCTCTCGATGGGCCTGACCCGCGAGCTGGCCGATGCCACCCTTCGCTTCAGCCTCTGCCCGGACACCACCGCCGACGACATCGACCGCGCCGTCGCCGCCGCAGGAAAGCAGTGGAAGGCGCTTTCACCTTATGTCAGGAGATGAGAAAGACCCATGCGCAGCTTATTGCTCGTCCGTTACGGTGAAATCTTTCTGAAGGGGCTGAACAGGCCCTATTTCCTTCGCGCCCTGGTGCGAAAGGTGCAGCAGTCCGTGGAAGGCCTCCATGCCCAGGTCTGGCTGCATGACGGCCGCATTCTGGTGGCGGGCTTTGCCGACATGGACGAGGCCATGGCCCGGGTCACCCGCGTGTTCGGCGTGCACAGCGTCTGCCCCGCCGTCGAGATGGACAAGGCGGACTTTGACGCCCTCGCCGCCGAGGCCGTCCGCCTGATGGCCGACATCAGCGGCAGTTTCCGCGTCGTCGCCCGGCGCTCAGACAAGACCTATCCCATGGATTCGCCCGAAATCTGCAGGGAGCTGGGCCACCGGGTGCTGGCGGCTTACCCCGCCCTGAAAGTCGACCTCCACCACCCCGAGCACGTGCTGAACGTGGAGATCCGCGACAAGGCCTATCTCTACGTCCGGGTCATCCCGGCGGCGGGCGGCATGCCCGTGGGCACCGGCGGCCGGGCGGCCCTGCTGCTCTCCGGCGGCATCGACAGCCCCGTGGCCGGCTGGATGATCGCCAAGCGCGGCGTGGAGCTCAGCGCGGTGCACTTCCACTCCTACCCCTACACCTCCGAGCGCGCCCGGGACAAGGTGCTGGAGCTGGCCCGGCTCCTCAGCGGCTACTGCGGCAGCATCTGCGTGCACGTGGTGCCCTTCACCCACATCCAGACGGAAATCCACGAGAAGTGCCCCGAGGAATACACCACCCTCATCATGCGCCGCTTCATGATGCGCATCGCCGAGCAGTGCGCCCGCCGGGACGGCGCCCAGGCCCTGATCACCGGCGAGAGCCTCGGCCAGGTGGCCAGCCAGACCATGGAGGCCCTGAACGCCACCAACGCCGTGGTGACCCTCCCCGTCTTCCGCCCCCTGATCGGCTTTGACAAGAGCGAGATCATCGAAGTAGCCGAGCGCATCGGCACCTACGAGACCTCCTGCCTTCCCTACGAGGACTGCTGCACCGTCTTCACCCCCAAGCACCCCGCCACCCGCCCGAAGATCGAAAAGCTGGTGGAAAGCGAAAAGCACCTGGATATGGAAGGGCTGATCGCCGAGGCGCTGGCGGGAGTGGAGGTCGTGACGGTTACGGGGTGAGGAGACCCAAGGGGAAGCAATGGCAGATGGAAGCCGGACCGCTGCGACGGCTGAAGGGATAAAGCAATGGAACGACATGGAAAGACCCCCGCGCAGGAAGACTGGCGTGGGGGTCAATGTATAGATGAGAAACTGAAGATGAAAGATCAGAGGATAGTATTCTCAAAGATACCATTGGCAGAGATTGTTTATCACAGTTTTGCATGTTTTTCAACTGGTAATTTCGGAGGACTGCCAAAACGTACACCTTCTGACACCCACCCGTCAAAAAACCACCGCCTCCATTCATCCGGAGGCCGGTGGTTCTTTTTATCCAGTTATCTGCCCGCTGTCTCGTCCCTCACCTGCTGGGCTGGGAGGTGGAGCGCAGGGTCACGTCGTGGTAGCCGCCCTCGACGATGGAGGTGGCGGAGACCAGGGTCAGGCGGGCTTTGTCGCGGAGGTCGGGCAGGGTGGTGACGCCCACATTGCACATGGTGGAGCGCACCTTGTAGAGGGAGACCTCCACATTGTCGTGCAGGGGGCCGGCGTAGGTCACGTAGGAGTCCACGCCCTCCTCAAAGGAGAGCTTGCCGGCGCCGCCCAGGTCGTAGCGCTGCCAGTTGCGGGCGCGGTTGGAGCCCTCTCCCCAGTATTCCTTCATGTACACGCCGTTGACCATCACGCGGGCGGAGGGGCTCTCGTCGAAGCGGGCGAAGTAGCGGCCCATCATCAGGAAGTCCGCGCCCATGGCCAGGGCAAGGGTCATATGGTAATCGTGCACAATGCCGCCGTCTGAGCAGATCGGCACATAGATGCCGGTTTCGCTGAAGTACTCGTCCCGGGCCTGGGCGACCTCGATCAGGGCGGTGGCCTGGCCGCGGCCGATGCCCTTGGTCTCCCGGGTGATGCAGATGGATCCGCCGCCGATGCCCACCTTCACAAAGTCCGCGCCGGCTTTGGCCAGGAAGAGGAAGCCGTCCCGATCCACCACATTGCCCGCGCCGATCTTGACGCTGTCGCCGTAGGTCTCCCGGACCCACTTCAGGCACTTCTCCTGCCAGCAGGTGTAGCCCTCGGAGGAGTCAATGCACAGCACGTCCGCGCCGGCGGCCAGCAGGGCGGGCACGCGCTCGCGGTAGTCCCGGGTGTTGATGCCCGCGCCGACCCTGTAGCGCTTCTTTTCGTCCAGCAGCTCGTTGGGGTTCTCCTTGTGGGAGGCGTAATCCTTGCGGAAGACGAAGTACATCAGATGGCCTTCGGCGTCCACCACGGGCAGGGAGTTCAGCTTGTTCTCCCAGATGATGTCGTTGGCTTCCTTGAGGGTGGTTTCCGCCGGAGCGGTCACCAGCTTGTCCAGGGGCGTCATGAAATTCCGCACGGGCGTGTCCACGCTCATGCGCGACACCCGGTAATCGCGGCTGGACACAATGCCCAGCAGCCTTCCGGTGGCGGTGCCGTCCTCGGTGATGGCCACGGTGGAAAAGCCGTTGCGCGCCTTCAGGTCCAGCACGTCCTGCAGAGTGTTGTCCGGCGTCAGGTTGGAGGCTGACACCACAAAGCCCGCTTTGTAGCCCTTCACCCGGGCCACCATGGCCGCCTCATCCTCGATGCTCTGCGCCCCGTAGATGAAGGACAGGCCGCCCTCCCGCGCCAGGGCGATGGCCAGCTTGTCGTCCGAAACGGACTGCATGATGGCTGAAACCAGCGGAATGTTCAGGTGGAAGGCCTCCGCCTCCTCGCCCCTGCGATACTTGCTCAGCACAGTACGCAGGCTGACGTTCTGCGGCACGCAGTCCTCCCCCGTGTACCCGGGAATCAGCAGATACTCGCTGAAGGTGTGACTCGGCTCCTGATAGTAGTACGCCACGCTCCCCCGCCTCCTTTCAGGTGTTGCAGGCAGTTTAACACGTTGCGGCTATGCTGTCAATCCGTTCTTGCAGTTCCGCCATGCGTTTATCTCATCCGGCCCTCTCCGGCCCGGGTTTTCCATGGTGGTAAAAAACCCTGTCCCGCACAGGCGCGCAGGACAGGGGCTCTCTGGCCGTCAGAGCCGGCGATCAGAACATGAGCGCGAAGGACTGCTCAATGACGCCGACGTCGAACTCGATGTCGTACTCATTCAGGGCGTTGGCGGCACCGGAATAGTACTGGTCGAACTGGCCGGCGGTTTCTTCGCTGTATTCCAGCACGGTCACGGCCACGGCCTTCAGGTGCAGGATGTACCAGGGGCCCTCGCCCTTCACCAGCAGGGTGCCGGCGGCGCCTTCCTGGGCCAGGTTCAGAGCATTCTGGCCCTCGGTCAGCCGCACAAAGACCTTGCCGCCTTCGTACTTCCATTCGCTGATGGTGCTCAGGCCCACAGAGCCGTCCGGGTTGACGGACAGGATCTGGGCGATGGCGGTGCCTTCCTTGGCCTGATAGCCTTCCGCCTTCGCCTCGTCAGCGGAGGAAAGCAGGGAGCTCTTGGCCATCAGGACTTCCTCAGCCGCGGTCAGCGCGTCACCGGTCAGGACGGTCTTGGTGGCGGAAGCGGTAGTGTAAGCATCCGCGGTCTCCGCAAAGGCCGCTCCGCAGAGCAGCACCGCAGCGATCATGAGCGCAACGAGTTTCTTCATGAGTCTTCAGCCTCCTTATTGGTATTTGGCGCAATGACATGATAGCACAGTTTCACACAGGCTGCAATATCTGATTCGGATGTCAAAAAGCCGCTTTCATGAACTGAGCCACGACTGGTTGTGGAAGACAGCGGAAATCACCACAACCAGTCGTGGCTCCAAGGTTGAAAGCGCCCTTTTGTCACCCTTACCAATATCTTTCATACCTTTAACACAGCTGACAGCTCACCGCTCTCCTTGACATTCTCCGCCCTCATGGTATATGCTTTCAGCGGGAGGCGATATGATGACGGACAGCCATCTTGCTGCGGCCGCGCCCATCCCGCCCTATCTCACGGCGGCGCTGGCGCAGCGCTTCGGGCCGCTGGCGGAGGAGATTGCCGGAGGGTATCCGGAGCGGCGGCCGGTGAGCCTGCGGGTCAACACCCTGAAAACGGACGCGGCGTCTATGAAGGCCGCGCTGACCGAGGCCGGGATCCGGTTTGAGACCCTGCCCTGGTACGCGGACGCCCTCGTTCTGCCGGAGGCCGGCGAAGGCGAGGTTCGCACGCTGCCCCTGTACTCGGCGGGGGAAATCTATCTGCAGAGCCTGTCCGCCATGGTGCCGGCCCTGCTTTTCGACCTGAAGCGCGGGGAGAGCGTGCTGGACATGGCCGCGGCCCCCGGGGGCAAGTCCATCCAGATGGCGGCGCTCTCGGGCGGGCAGATCTCTCTGACGGTCTGCGAGCGCGATCCCATCCGCTTCGACCGGCTGAAAAGCAACCTCGCCCTGCAGGGCGTGCGGAACGTCACCGCCCTGCGGCAGGATGCCCGGGAGCTGGACGACTTCTTCCGCTTCAGCCACATTCTGCTGGACGCGCCCTGCTCCGGCAGCGGCACCCTTCTCCTCAGCGGGAAGCCCCGCCGCATGGAGGCCGACTGGGTGCGCCGCCTGACCAGGACCCAGACCGCCCTGATCCGCAAGGCCCTGCGCCTGCTCTCCCCCGGCGGCGACCTGGTTTACGCCACCTGCTCCATTCTGGAGGAGGAAAACGAAAACGTGGTGCGCGCCGCCCTTTCCGGAGGCGGCTGTGAGCTCCTGCCCGTGCCGGAAGCCCTTTCAGGTCAGCTTCCCACCCTGCCCGTCAGCCTGGAGGGCACCCTGTGCATTCGCCCCACCGCCCTGTACGAGGGCTTCTTCGCGGCCCGGCTGCGCAAAACGAAATGAGGAGGCCCCGTTGACCCATGAGCAAGACCCGTGAACGCATCCATGACAGCCAGCTGAAATACAAGCAGGGCCTGGGCCAGCACTTCCTCTACGACCAGGCGCTGCTGGAGGAGCTGGTGGCCGAGAGCGGCGTGACCGCGGAGGATGACGTGCTGGAGATCGGCCCCGGCTCGGGCGCGCTGACCCAGTGCCTCTGCCGCGCGGCGCGCCGGGTCGTGTCCATTGAGCTGGACGAGCGGCTGATTCCCCTGCTGACCGCCTTCATGGAGCCTTATCCCAACTTCCGCCTGATCCAGGGGGACGCCATGACCGTCGACCTGCGGGAAGCCGCCGCTGATCTGGCCAAGCCCCTGTCCGTGGTGGCCAACATCCCCTATTACATCACCACGCCGCTGATCACCCGCCTGCTGACCTGCGGCCTGCCCCTCAAGCGCATGGCGCTGATGGTGCAGAAGGAGGTAGCCGACAAGCTCTTGGCCGCCCCCGGCGAGGAGGGCTGGGGCATGCTGGCCCTCCGGGCCCAGTGGGCCGCCGTGCCGCGCGTCGCCGCTGAAGTCCCCCGGGAGGCCTTCACCCCGCCGCCCAAGGTGGATTCCACCTTTGTGGTGCTGGACATGCGCCCCGCCCCGCCCGTGCCCGTCCGGAACGAGGCCGCCCTCTTCCGCGTGGCATCCGCCGCCTTCGCCCTGCGCCGCAAGACCATGGCCAACGCCTTGGCCGCCGCCTTCCGCCTGGAGCGCGCTGAAGCCGCTGCCTGGCTGGAGCGCGCCGGCGTTGATCCGATGGTCCGGGGAGAGAAGCTGGGCTTTGAGGAGCTGGCGGCTATCGCGGATCTGACAGATGATTTCCTGCCGGGCGAGGCGTGAACGAAGATGGTGAAGAGGGCCTGCGCTGAACCTGCGCAATTGATTCCATCCTCTTGCCAAGCATCCGCGGATCGGTTATAATATTCCTGCGGACAGGAGGCGGTGTCATATGGCGGATGCGCAGCGGAAGTACAAGGATCGGCTTTTCGGCTTCCTCTTCGGCGGTGAAATCAACCGGGAATGGACGCTGAGCCTGTACAACGCGGTCAACGGTTCCCACTACACGGACGCATCCCAGATCGAGATTTCCACCATCCGGGAAGTGCTGTACCTGGGCATGCACAACGATGTGTCGTTCATGATCTCCGATGAGATGAACATGTACGAGCAGCAGTCCAGCTTCAACCCGAACATGCCGCTGCGGATGCTGCAGTACGCGGCCAGTCTGTTCGAGCGCCACGTGGAAAACCTGCAGCGCAGCAAGTATTCCTCCCGGCTGATTCACCTGCCGACGCCCCGCCTGGTGGTCTTCTACAACGGCCGGGACGATATGCCGGACGAGCAGGTGCTGCGCCTGAGCGACGCCTTCGCGGAGGAAAAGCGGGAGCTGAGCGACATCGACGTGCGGGTGCGGATGGTGAACATCAACAAGGGCCACAGCCTGCAGCTGATGTCCCTGTGCAAGCCCCTGGACGAATACGCCTGGATGGTGGACTGCATCCGGCAGAGCAAAGCCAGCCGCTCCCTGGAGGAAGCGATCGACTTCGCCATCGACATCATGCCCGGCAGTTTTGAAATCAAGCCCTGCATGGAGCTGCATCGAGCGGAGGTGAAAGGTATGCTGCTGACAGAATACAACGAAGCCAAAGAAAGAGAACGGCTGGCGATGGAAGCCAAGGCTGAAGGCCGAGCGGAAGGCGAGGCAAAAGGCAGAGCGGAGTACCTGGCTGAAATGGTGATCAAAATGCTGAGAAAGCACTTGCCTCTTGCATACATCACTGATCTGACTGACGCAGACGAGGCCACCATCCGCCGCATCGCCCGTGAGGCCAACCTGGCGATTGTCTGAACCGGGCGGCCAATCCCGCGGAATCACCTGTTCCCCCACTCACACATTCAGCGGAGCGCAAAACCAGCGCCCCGCTGTTGTTGACTGGGGAAAACGGATGGATTGTTCCGCCGCAAAACTTTTTTCGGCGCATCTGAACCTTTCGCCACTCAAAAGCGACTATATCAGTGAAAACCGGTTTTCAGCCTTATTCTCACAGGAGGCCTGCCCATGGACGATTTCGAGACCCTGCTGGCGCAGAGCCGGACAGCGGCGGAGCGGTGGATCAAGTTCCACGTCTCCAGCCTGGCCGACGCGGAGGATATCCTGCAGGAAACCTGCCTGGCCGCTTTCAACGGCTTTGCCGGGCTGCGGGATCCGGAGCGCTTCCTGCCCTGGCTGCTGGGCATCGCTCGGCGCAAGACCGCCGACTGGTACCGCCAGCAGGCGCGCCGCCGGGAGGTGCCCGTCGAAGTCCTGCCCGAGCGCGCGTCAGAAGAAACGGAGGACACCGGCGCGGAAGAAGCGCTGGAAGCCCTCCCCGAGCGCGACCGGCTGATGCTGCGCCTGTTTTATCAGGACATGCTGAGTCAGAAGCAGATCGCGCTGCGGCTGCGCATTCCCGAGGGCACGGTCAAGAGCCGCATGAGCGCCGCCCGCGCCCGCCTCAGGGCCGCCTGGCCCAACCTGCCGAAAGGAGCGATTGCAATGGAAGCCAAAGCCTTCCCCCGTCTGCCGGATACCCTGCCGCCCTATACCATCGTCTGGAAGGATGAGCCCGCCTTCTCGGTCACCTTTGAGGAGCTGACCGGCTGGTTCATCATCCCCCGCCTGGGTGAAAGGCTCACCTGGGGCATGTATGACCTGCCCTCGCGCCGGCTGGACATCGCCTATGAAATGGCCGTCACCGGCCCGGCCAGCGTCCACGGACTGGAGGGCGTCGCCATCAGCGCCCGCGTCCTCTCAGCCCTCCCCGAGGGCAGCGGCCCCATCGACGAGGCCATTGATGCCTCCTGCGGCGGGCAGGAGGAGTGGACCTTCATCGCTCAGGAGAAGGACGGCTTCACCCGCTTCCTCTCCGCCGAGCACCGGGAGGGGGACGAGCGCACCCTGACCACCTTCCTGGACGGCGAGGCCTTCATGGCCAGCTGGGGCTTCGGCGAGGACAACCGCGGCATGCCCGTTGACCTGAAGCCCCAAGGCCTGATCCGCCGCCGGGGCAGCGAAATCACCGCACCGGAAAAGCCCGCCGCTGACCTGGCGGGCCGCTGCGCCCTAACCCTGGACGGGGTCACCCATGACGCGGTCTGCCTCATGGATCTGGGCATGTATGAAGAGGGCATGATCAGCGAGCAGTACCTCAGCCGCGAAGGCCACACCCTGCTCTGGCGCCGCTTCAACCGCGACGACTGGGCTCTCGACCGCTACGGCAAGCCCTGGTCCGCCCTCCTGCCGGAAAACGAGCGCATCACGGTGAATGGGGCGGTTTATGTACATTGGTATGACTGTCTGGTTTTGCGGTGAACACCGGATTTTGCCTTCCGCCCGGCAAGATTTACCTGCCCTTTCCCCGCGTGCCGGGGAAAGGGGTTTTGTTTGCGCCGGGAGTACCAAAAAAGCGCCGGGCAGGAGCATGCTCCCAAACGGCACTTCTTCGGCGCTTTCTTCCTTCGGTCTTAGCTGACTGACTAGTTCTTGTCCTCTTCCCCCACTTCGCCATCCGCAGCGTCTTGCTGCGCTGTTTCGTCCGCAGGCTTGATTTGGGCCTCTTCCTTGCCGCCATTGGGAAAGGCAAAGGGGAAGCGAATCTTGGGCAGTTCTACCTTGGGAAGTTCTACCTTTGGCAGCTCCACCTTGGGAAGCTGCAGGTTGATCTGCGGAAGCTGAAAGAGGGGTTGCTTTTTCCGCTCCTCGATCGCGGCATCCCGCTTCGCCTGTATCTGATTGTAGATTTCGGCAAGCTCCTTGTAGGAGGATGTGACTTCCTCATCGGTTGCGTCAACGCCGGCGCCAAACAGCACGTGAATCTCTTTATTGGTGCAGATCATCAGCGACGCAGCGCCAATTTCGGTAACCGCATACGGAGTTCCGCCCTGAAAGTCGTAATTCGGGGTGTCCTTAAAAACGTCCACCCACTGGCCGCTTAAGAGCCTGACTTTTGCCGGAATCTCCCGGATAGTAGTTTCTTTCACCTGCCGCCCTGATTGCAGGATACGGTATCTGCGGCTGCCGGATATTTCGATCTTCAGCAGATCCTGTATGTGACCGACGATACTCTTTCCGGCCTGGCCGATTCCCCGCAAAAAGCGCTCAATAACCGCATCCCGGTAAGTGACCACGTAACTCGAAGGATCAGGCTGTTCAGCATCTGCCAGGATGATCCCGTAGGGCTGATGGCTGACAAACTGAAGCTTATGCACCGGTGACTGAATCAGGCGGCCAAAGAACTTTCTGGTGTCAGGAATCTCCTGAAATACGGGAATGAACACCGAGATTCGTTTTTGCAGCCTCAGCTCGGTGATTTCCTCCGGATTGAGGAACAGACCGTGAATATCGATCTTCTGTGGCATATCGCCACGCTCCCTTCAGCTGTTGATCTCAGGCCTGGTCAGCCGAAAACCCGCCCTCGCCGTAAGCAGTGATTGTGTTGATTATAGCATGTTAGCACTCAGGAGGCAAGCCTCTGGCCGAAGAGCTCTAAGCTGTCAGTTCAGCAAGGCATCCCCCTCCCGCCTGCACCCAAAAAGCGGCATGATCATCATCACACCGCTTGAAAATCAAATCCCCGGATGCAGGCTGAAGTCCTGACACCCTTCAACTTCAGCTCCGCAATCAGGCTAAAAGCTAACAGCTAAAAGCTCCTCCCTCAGAACCCCATCCGCTCCTCAATATAAGCCCTGAGCTCACTGACGGGAACGCGGTCCTGCTGCATGGTGTCGCGGTTGCGGACGGTGACGGTGCCGGTGGGCTCGGTGTCGAAGTCCACGCAGATGCAGAAGGGTGTGCCGATCTCGTCCTGGCGGCGGTAGCGCTTGCCGATGGAGCCGGTCTCGTCGTAATCCACGGGGAAGTACTTGGCCAGCTGCTGATGGATCTCGCTGGCCAGGCCGCCCAGCTTGTTCTTCTGCAGGGGCAGCACGGCGGCTTTGAAGGGGGCCAGGGCCGGGTGCAGGCGCAGCACGGTGCGCACATCGCCGCCCTCCAGCTCCTCCTCGTCATAGGCGTCGCAGAGGAAGGCCAGCACGGCGCGCTCCACGCCCAGGGAGGGCTCGATGCAGTAGGGGATGAACTTTTCGCCCGTCACCGGATCCAGGTATTCCATGCTCTTGCCGGAATGATTCTGGTGCTGAGTCAGGTCATAGTCCGTGCGGTCGGCCACGCCCCAAAGCTCGCCCCAGCCGAAGGGGAAGAGGTACTCGAAGTCCGTGGTCGCCTTGCTGTAGAAGGCCAGCTTTTCGGGCTCATGGTCCCGCAGGCGCAGGTGCTCTTCCTTCATGCCCAGGCTCAGCAGCCAGTCCCGGCAGAAGCTCCGCCAGTAGTTGAACCACTCCAGGTCCTCGCCGGGCTTGCAGAAGAACTCCAGCTCCATCTGCTCAAACTCGCGGACGCGGAAGATGAAGTTGCCGGGGGTGATCTCGTTGCGGAAGCTCTTGCCGATCTGGGCGATGCCGGCCGGCAGCTTTTTGCGGGTGGTGCGCATGACGTTCTGGAAGTTGACGAAAATGCCCTGGGCGGTCTCGGGGCGCAGGTAGATCTCGTTGGCGGCGTCCTCGGTCACGCCGGAGTGGGTCTTGAACATCAGGTTGAACTGGCGGATGCCGGTGAAGTTCTTCTTGCCGCAGACCGGGCAAACGATGTCATGGGAGGCGATGAAGTCCTCCAGCTCCTGGTTCGTCCAGCCGTCGCCGGTCTCGGCGCCCTTGGTGAAATCCTCGATCAGCTTGTCGGCGCGGAAGCGGGCCTTGCAGTCGCGGCAGTCCATCAGCGGATCATTGAAGCCGCCCACGTGACCGGAAGCCACCCAGACCTCGCGGTTCATCAGGATGGCGCAGTCCAGCCCGGTGTTGTACTTGCTCTCCTGCACGAACTTCTGCCACCAGGCCTTTTTCACATTGTTCTTGAATTCCACGCCCAGCGGGCCGAAATCCCAGGTGTTGGCCAGGCCGCCGTAAATCTCGCTGCCTGCGAAGATGAACCCGCGGTTCTTGCAAAGCGCGGTCAGTTTGTCCATGGTCAGTGCGGACATCGGAACATTCCTCCCCTGCATACTTGATGGTACGGGCTCTATTATAGCGCCCGCGGGGCGGGGTGTCAATTGGAGCGGTTAGCTTTTGGGCGTCAGCGGTGCTTTTGGGCGTCAGCGGAAAGTCACTCTTCCCGATACTCTTCCAGATACTCCGCGAGGATAAACCCGTACTCGTCGTGATAGACGCACCAGATGAAGCCGCTTTGCACGCCGGCTTCCGGGAAGGCGAGGACGAGGGCGCCCAGGGGAACCTTTGCGAGGCGGACGGAGGACTTGGAGGGCTGCTCCCGCAGGGAGACGTACTCGCTGCAGTTGACCACCCGCATGTTGGGCCTGCGCTCCCGGTGAAGCGCGGCGTTGGTGTCGCCGTAAAACTGCTCGAAGGGGGAAAGGCCGCTGCAGCTGACCTGCTCCAGGAGGAGGTAGGTGTGCTCGGTGTCGCTCTCCACCCAGCCCTCCGCGTACACGTCGTAGACGCAGACCAGGTAATACTGGCTGGGATCCTGCTCCGGATCGTCCGTGGCGGTGAAGGTGAGGGTCAGCCGGTCCATGGCGTTGGGCACCAGCTCAAAGGCCCAGGTGCCCTCGCAGGCGCAGGCGTGGGTTCCGTCCGGGTCGGTGCAGCGCAGGGTCACCCGGCCGCCCTCCTCAAAGGTCAGGAAGGCCAGGTCGGCTAACTGCTCCTCCTCTTCCGTCTCCCCGACGTAACCGGAGTAGACCCACTGGCCGGGGAGATCCCGCAGCAGCTCCGCGTCATCGGCGGAGGCGGGCGCGCAGCAGCAAAGCGCGGCCAGGAGCAGCATGAAACACAGGGCGGTCAGCTTGTTGGTCATGGCAGTGTCTCCCTCCTCATTTCTCCCGGCGCGGTCAGGCTCATGTGCCCGGGCCGGGGCCGTCGTTGTACTCGATGGTCTCCTGATAAGCCTTGTAGGTGCTGGTGCAGAGCTTCTCCCGCTTGAACATCTGGCCGTTGCGGTACCACACCTGGTAGGTGTCCACCACATAGCCCGCCCGGGCCTGAACGGTGGTCTTGCGCTCGCCGACGCGCAGCTCGGGGTTGTAGACATAGTTGATGCCGCTGGGCTTGGGCAGGTTGCGCACCACTTCGCTCTCCAGGTCGATGGTCACACCCTCGCCGAGGGTGCAGCCGTAGAGGGCGACGGTCACCTTGCGGTTCTCGTACCAGGCCACGATGTACACGGGCCAGTCGGAATTGTTGCGCCACTTGAAGTCCAGGCCGGGCCAGTTGACCGTGGCGTCCATGCCCTTCTCCACATACTTGGAGGGCCAGGCGTGGGGGCTGCGGTAGACGATCTCAAGGTTGGCCCTTGCCACCGCGTTGAAGAGGGTGGAGCTGGTCTGGCAGACGCCGCCGCCCACCTCGGCGATGTTCTGGCCGCCCTGGATGGCAGTGGCCTCCTTGTAGCCCTTTTCCGCCGTGCGCTGGCCGGTGGTCTGGTTGAAGGAGAAGGTCTCCCCCGGCTGCACCACCGTGCCGTGGATGGCCTCAGCGGACAGGCGCACGTTGGTGTTGCGGTTGTTGTCCTTGGTGGTGCTGGTGGTGAAGGAGGAGATGCGCCCGAAGGAGGAGGCCAGCTGGGCCCGGGTGACGGCGGGCGGCACGGTTTCCGGCTCAAAGCTGAGGCTGGCCTCCACGTCGCCGGCCTCCAGCCGCGCTGTCACCGCCTGGTACACGGCGTCGCCGTTGAGGCGCTGGCCGCTGCTGTCCTGGGTGAAGGTGAACTGATGGGTGTTGAAGTCAAAGGCCAGGACGGAGGCGTCCACCGGATCATAAGTCACGCTGTCGGCGATCTCCTGGCAGCGGGCGCGCAGGGCTTCCCGATCCCAGGTCAGGCTGGTGACCAGGCTCAGGCCCTCCCGCTCCAGCTTCTGCACGGACATCAGCCGCTCCTCGAAGGGTGTCAGGCCGCTCTGGCGGAGCAGCGGGCTGTTCTGGCGGCCGGCGGCCCAGGCCTGGGCGAGGGCTTCGTCCAGATTGCGGGACATGGGGATGTCATTCGATGTCAGCGACCACTTCTGTCTGCCTGCCTTCACCGTGACGGAAAAGGTTCCGCCGCCGCCCGCGCTGACGTTTTCGAGCGCCTGCCGGGCCTGGCTGACCGTCATGCCGCCCACGTCCACCCCGTCAATCAGCACGCCGGGATAGATGGCGTCGGTCTCCAGGGAGAGGCGGGAGGCGCGGTAGTTTTCAAAGCGCTCGCTGTCGAGAGTGATGACCCCGCCGCCCGTGAAAAACCAGTTGGGCAGGCTTTCGTAGCGCACGCCAAAAAGCTGGGGCGCGGCAAAAAGCGCCAGTCCTCCGATGCACCACAGGGCCAGCACCGCCACCACCGCCCAGAGCAGGCCGTGCTTTTTCTCCTGCTGGCGCGCCTGTTCCGCCGCCTCCATGAGCCGGGTCCGCCGGGCGCTGTCCCGGGGCCGCTGCCCGGATTCCACCCCATAGCCGTAATACCGGATCCCCTTCTCATCGCGGGTGGGATCCGGGAGATTCTGCTTTCTGTCTGTCATGCTTTCACCGATGCGCCATCTTGTATGTCAGCACCTGCAGGCTGTCCGACAAATGGACGTTTACCACTTCCATGCGGCTGCTCTCGTACTGCAGATCCGCCGGGGCGAAATTCCACACCGCGTTCACGCCGCTCTCCTCCAGCCGCCGCAGCGCTTCCTGGGCCGCGCCGGCGGGCAGGGCCAGCACCGCGATATCCGCCGGATGCTCCCCCAAAAACGTCTCCAGATCCGCGATGTCCAGCACCGGGATGCCGTCCACCGCCGTGCCCACCTTGGACGGGGCGCTGTCGAAAAGCGCGAGGGTGCGGAAGCCCTCCCGCTGGAAGGTGGGATAGCGCGCCACCGCCGTGCCGATGGAGCCCGCGCCGAGGATGACCATCCGGTGCTCAGCGTTCAGGCCCAGTTCCTCGCCGATGCGCTCCTTCAGCTCCTTCACCTGATAGCCGCAGCCTTGCCGGCCGATGCCGCCGAAGGTATTGATGTCCTGCCGGATCTGGGAGGGGGTCTGGTGCAGCCTTTCGCCCAGCTCCTTGGAGGAGATGGTCTCCACTCCGGCCTTCTCCAGTTCCCGCAGCTGCCGGTAATAGGCAGGCAGCCGACGGATGGCCGCCTCCGATACGTACCCTGTTGCCATGCGCTGTCCCCTTCCGCGCGGCTGTGGGGCCGCGTCCGCCGCGCCTCCGCCGGGCAGAAGCGCCGCAAAATTCGTGATATCCTATCATAACATATTTCAGGGCGGCGCGCAACATGGGAGGCCTTTCGTTTTCAATTGTGCTTTTTGTGCTTGTTGCGCTTTTTCAGAGCTGCTGAGGGGCTTCCGGCGGATTCAGCAGAGCCGTCAGCCGCTTGCTGTACAGGAAATCGCGCACCAGGGCGTCCAGCTCCGTCCAAAGCGGAAGGGTCTCGCAGGTGTCCCGCCGCGGGCAGACAAAGCGCTCTCCGGCCAGGCAGGCCACCGAGGCTAAGGTGCCCTCCATCCTTTCGATGATCTCGCCCGCTGTGTAGTCCCCGGGTTCCCGGCAGAGCCTGTAGCCGCCGCCCTTGCCGCTGGCGCCCGCCACCAGCCCGCCGCTGACCAGGTCCCGCATGATGATCTCCAGGTACTTCTTGGAGATGCCTTGCCGCTCCGCAATGTCCTTCAGCGGCACAAAACCCGCCTCCGAATGCTCCGCCAGATCCAGCATCACCCGCAGCCCATACCGTCCCTTGGTTGAAATCATGAGCTCACCTCCTGATTCGCCTATTATACCGCAGGGTAAGTAGGCAGGTCAAGAACATGAAGAAAAAAGACGAGCTGAAGAAGAAAGACGAGCTGAGACGAATTGCCCAACCCACCTGTCAAAAACACCGGGGGAGCGAGTGAAGGGGGTGCAGGGGGGGGCGATCGCAAAGCCCCCTGCTCGCGCCCGCAGGCGCGAAACCCCTGCGTCAATAAACCGGAATAAGGGTGAGACAAAGAAAAGACAATCAACCTATTGACACAGTAGGCAAATAGGATTATAATGCCCCTCGTACACGAGAGGAGGCACGCATTCGTGATTTACGCGGACAGCGCGGCGACCACGCGCATGAGCGAAACCGCCCTGGCGGCGATGATAGACTGTATCCGGTCCGACAGCGGCAACCCTTCCAGCCTCTACGCCTACGGACAGCGGGCGAAGGAGCGGCTGGAGCAGGCCCGGGCGGACATCGCGGCGGTGATCGGCGCAAAGCCCCGGGAGATTACCTTCACCTCCGGCGGCAGCGAAGCGGACAACCAGGCCCTGCGCTCGGCGGCGATCCTGGGGCTTCGCCAGGGCAAAAAGCACATCGTCTCCACCGCCTTTGAGCACCACGCGGTGCTGCACACCCTGAAGCGCCTGGAGCAGGAGGGCTTTGAGGTGACCCTGCTGGACGTGCACGAGGACGGCCTGGTGCGCCCGGAGGAGGTTGAAAAGGCCCTCCGCCCGGACACCTGCCTGGTGAGCGTGATGTACGCCAACAACGAGATCGGCACCATTCAGCCCATCGCGGAGATCGGGCGCATCTGCCGGGCACACGGGGTGCGCTTCCACACGGACGCGGTGCAGGCGGTGGGTCATCTGCCCATCGACGTGGCCGCGGAGAACATCGACCTGCTCTCGGCCTCGGCCCACAAATTCCACGGGCCCAAGGGCGTAGGCTTCCTCTATGCCAGGCAGGGCACGCCGCTGACACCCCTGATCGAGGGCGGCGCCCAGGAAAACGGCAGGCGCGCAGGCACCGAGAACACCCCGGGCATCGTGGCCATGGCGGCGGCGCTGAAGGAGCGGGCCGCCAGCCTGGCGGAGGACGCCGCGGCGGTCACCGCACTGCGCGACCGGCTGATCGCGGGTCTGGAAACCATCCCCCACGGCGCCCTCAACGGCGACCGGGTGAAGCGTCTGCCGGGCAATGTCAGCTTCTGCTTTGAGGGCATTGAGGGCGAATCCCTGCTGCTTCTGCTGGATCAGAAGGGCATCTGCGCCTCGTCCGGCAGCGCCTGCACCTCCGGCTCCCTCGACCCCAGCCATGTGCTGCTGGCCATCGGCCGGGTGCACGATGTGGCCCACGGCTCCCTGCGGCTGACCCTCGATACGGACATCACCGAAGCGGACGTGGACACGATGATTTCCGCCGTCAGCGAAACAGTGGCCTACCTGCGCAGCTTCTCCCCTGTCTGGCGCGACCTGCGGGAGGGGCGCATCCCGCACATTCTCTGATTGATACGGATATCAAACATACCGAAAGCCGCGGGGATAGCCCCGCCCGGAGGAACAGCATGGCACTCTACAGTGAAAAGGTGATGGATCACTTCCTGCACCCCCGCAACGTCGGCGTGATTGAGGACGCGGACGGCGTGGGCGAGGTGGGCAACGCCAAGTGCGGCGACATCATGAAAATGTACCTGAAGATCGACGATGGGGTCATTGCCGATGTGAAGTTTGAAACCTTCGGCTGCGGCAGCGCCATCGCGTCCAGCTCCATGGCCACCGAGCTCATCAAGGGCAAGCCGGTCAGCGAAGCCATGAAGCTCACCAATCAGGCGGTGGCTGAGGCCCTCGACGGCCTGCCCGCCTACAAAATGCACTGCTCTGTCCTGGCCGAGGAAGCCATCCAGGCAGCGCTGGCCGATTACGAGCAGAAGAGCGGCTCGGAGCAGAACAGCGGAAAAAGTGAAGGCTGAAGGCCGCACAAAAAAACGCCGGACGGCGTCAGGACTCAGGGCAATCGCTTACAAACCTATGGAATAGATGCAGCGATAAGAGCAACCCCGTTTCCGGGTCTGCGCCGCATCTGTATGGAACCTCAGATTTACCTCTGCACGATCCCGCTGCAAGAACCCGATCCATACATGCTCTATAAAAGGATAAAAGTCTTTTGAAGATGGGATGGGGGTCTGGGGGAAGGGAAGGAACTTTTCTTCAGAAAAGTTCCTTCCCTTCCCCCAGGATCCATAACCTATTGCCCTGCTGCAGGACTTGTCAGCGCCCGGCAGCGGGTGTATGATAAGCGAGTGAAAGGAAAGGAGGCCCGAATCATGCGCATCTGTCTTCATCCGATCCACTTCCCGGAATACCGATGTCGAATGCCCATGCACAGGGCCGGGGCACCGTCAGCAGGCAGCCTGCGCTGATCGCCGCCCCTAGCCTGGAAGGACAGACCAGGCCCCATTCCGGCGCCGCTGACCCTCAGCAGGCGCACCCGCCTCATCCAGACGCGCATCGCCGCGCAGAGAAAAACATGAAAGGAAGAATGGTTTATGTCTAATATCTACAAGGGCACCTTAGGCCTCATCGGCAACACCCCCCTGGTGGAGGTCACCAATATTGAGCGCGAACTGAATCTGGAAGCCACCGTGCTGGTCAAGCTGGAATACTTCAACCCGGCGGGCAGCGTGAAGGACCGCATCGCCAAGGCCATGATCGAGGATGCGGAGGAAAAGGGCCTGCTGAAGCCCGGCTCTGTCATCATTGAGCCCACCAGCGGCAACACGGGCATCGGCCTGGCTTCCATCGCCGCGGCCAAGGGCTACCGCATCATCCTGACCATGCCCGAGACCATGAGCGTGGAGCGCCGCAACATCCTGAAGGCCTACGGCGCGGAGCTGGTGCTCACCGAGGGCGCCAAGGGCATGAAGGGCGCCATCGCCAAAGCGGAAGAGCTGGCGAAGGAGATCCCAGACAGCTTCATCCCCGGCCAGTTCGTCAACCCGGCCAACCCGGCCATTCACCGCGCCACCACCGGCCCCGAGATCTGGCGCGACACCGACGGGAAGGTGGATATCTTCATCGCGGGCGTGGGCACCGGCGGCACCCTGACCGGCGTGGGCGAGTACCTGAAGTCCCAGAACCCTGCCGTGAAGATCGTGGCTCTGGAGCCGGACGCCTCCCCGGTGCTCTCCGAGGGCAAGGCAGGCCCCCACAAGATTCAGGGCATCGGCGCGGGCTTTGTGCCGCAGGTGCTGAACACCGGCATCTACGATGAGGTGTACAAGGCCGCCGCTGAGGACGCCTTTGCCGCCGCCAAGCTCCTGGCGAAGAAGGAAGGCATCTCCGTGGGCATCTCCTCCGGCGCGGCGCTGTCCGGCGCGATTGCCCTGGCCAGGCGCCCCGAGAACAAGGGCAAGGTCATCGTGGCCCTCCTGCCTGACAGCGGCGACCGGTACTACTCCACCGCGATCTTTACGGAATAACGCAAAAAGTCGGCTGACCCTCTTCCACCAGCATTCCCGTGAGCAGAGGCTTGCCGAAGCGGCGGGAGAAGAGATCGCACTTGCAGAGGAAGGCATAGAACACGTGCCAGCCCTGGCCGGAGAGGGACTCGTAATTCCCCTGTCCCTTGGCCAGGATCACATCCGCCTGGCGGATCGCATCCCGGGCGCTTTCGGGCATCAGCTCCCAGATGGTCCCGGCCACCGGCGCGCCGTTGGAAAGGATTTCAGCCACCTGATCCACCCCGGCGTCCTCCGCGTCATGAACAGTGGCGTCATTGAGCACTTCCCCTCCGCGCACCAGCACCTGGCGGCGCAGGCGGGGGAAGCGCTTTTTGATCTGCTCCAGCAGCAGCCGGTCCATCACGATCTCCCCGCAGTTGTCCGCGATCAGCAGAAAACGGCTGCCCTTCTCGCAGGCGGACACAAAACGGCCGTAGACCTCCGCCTCATCCGGCCGGAGCGCGTCCTCCTCAAAGAGGCGAAGCAGGGTAGCCTCCTCCACATTGTCCATCGCGCCGAAGTCGATGTAATTTCCCATCCGGGCAAAGGACAGGGCGGCCGCCAGGGGATCGGCCGCGGCTTCGATGCGGGCGCGGAGGGGATCGGCCAGGCTCAGGGCCAGGCGGTTGAACCGGCGCTTAACCTCCGCATAGCTGTCCTGCGGGCCGAAGCGCCGGGTGAAGGCCTGGTCGAAGCGGTAGACCAGCAGGGGAGAGGTGTCGTTTTCGGCGCGGTTGTCGATGATGGCCTGAACCTCGGCGAGGTAGGCCTCGTCGGGCATCCGGCGGCGCTGACGGTCGAACATGCATTGGGCGCAGTCTGGCGGAACTCTCATGGCCGTATCCTCCAATGGACAGATATCCTGACAGGAAAAGCGCCCGGAGGCGCAGGCGGGGAAGCGAAGCGGCGGGAAAAGCGGTCTCTCACTCCAGCCGCTGCTGAAGATTGGCGCGGGTCTCCTCGGCAAACTCGTACTGGGTCATGTACTCGCCGGAGAACTGGTGCAGGGCGTAGGGGTCGCCGCTGAGGTAGCGGTAG
Source organism: Clostridia bacterium (assembly GCA_017534885.1). Taxonomy (GTDB): domain Bacteria; phylum Bacillota; class Clostridia; order Christensenellales; family Aristaeellaceae; genus RUG11272. The sequence goes on from JAFXVR010000009.1 coordinate 31,176, forward strand.
TAGTCGCAGTCCACCCGGCTGACGTTGATGCCCAATTCGCCCCGGTCCCGGATCAGCGCGTCCTCCGCGCCGATATCGCGGAAGGTGTTCGTCATCTCGGCGATGAGCACCCGCAGGTGGCTCTTGCGGGTCTCGGAGACCGTATCCTCGGGCCAGAGGTTGCCGATCATCATGTCGATGGAGCACATGGCCCCGCGGCGGTCGATCAGGTAGGCGAAGAGCTCCTTGCACCTGGCTCGGGGGAAGCGCAGGGGTCTGTCCTGATGAAAGACCTCGAAGGTGCCGAAGCAGCGCACCTTCAGGGGTCTGTCCTGCGGCACGGCGATCTGGTAGCGCAGGTGATTCAGCACGCCCCGGACGGCCTTTTCGGTGATGGGCTTGATGAGATAGCCGCAGGCGTAGAGTTCAAAGGCCTGGAGGGCATACTCCTCATAGCCGGTGATGAAGACAATGTTGATGAGGGGATGCTTCTCCTGCAGGCGGCGCGCCAGCTCCAGCCCGTCCATGCCCGGCATTTCCACATCCAGGAAGGCCGCATCGATGGGCTCTCCGGCGGAAAGGCGCAGGGCTTCCAGGGGATCGGTGGCGGTTCGGTGCACGCCCTGGGGGTCGATGCGCTGCAGGATGCGCTGCATGGCGTCCACCACCAGCTGGCGGTCATCCACGCTGAGGGTGTGCACGGTATCTCATCTCCATTCTCGGAATGGTGATCACAGCCCTGGCGCCCTCCGGGGTGCGGGTCAGCGCCAGCGTGCCCTGACAGAGTTTATTCAGGCGCGTTTCGACGTTCTTCATGGCCACACCCACGTGCTCCTGCTCCCGGGTGGTCAGGGCGGCCTCGCCGGTGCCGTTGTCCGTCACGGTGACGCGCACAAAGCGCCCGATGGCCTCGGTGCGCACCAGCACCCGCCCCTGGCCGTCCCTGCGGCTGAGCGCGCCGTGGCGGATCGCGTTTTCCACAATCGGCTGAAGGGTCAGGGCCGGAAGGGCAAAATCCCCCGCCTGCAGGTCGAAATCGAGGGTGAAGCGCCGGGAGGGATCGGCCTTCTCGAGGGCGGCGTAGGCTTTGATGTGCTCCAGCTCCCGGTTGAAGGGAATCAGTTCCTCGCTGGTCAGGGCGGCCATGTTGCCCCGCAGGTAGCCCGCAAAGTCGTCAATGCGCGCGGCGGCGGCCTCCGGGTCAGTATAGCAGAGCTCGCGGATGCTCATCAGCGCGTTGGAGATGAAGTGCGGGCGAATCTGATCCACCAGCAGCCGGGCCTGGCGGATGTCGAGCTCCTCCTCGCGCTGGCGGATCACGCGGGAATTCTCCAGCGCCAGGAGGATCTGCACCAGCCCGAGGGATGCGGAGTAAACCAGTCCCAGCAGTCCCACCCGGAACAGGAAGGACTCGATGATCAGCGCGAGGATCACGGGCACCAGCGCGGCAGCCATCAGGTTCAGCGGAAGGGGATTGACGCGCTTCCACAGGCGCAGGCGGCCATCCGCGTCGGTCATGATGCAGCCGAGGAGGGCGGTGGCGGAGGCGGCGTCCAGCAGGGCGGCAGTGAGGGAGTTGGAGTTGGCCTGGGTGTAACTGGCGGTGGACAGCAGGTTGAGGCCGGCGGCCACCTTCAGCACCAGGGCAAACCAGTGCAGGCCCTCGGCGACAGCCAGCAGGCGCATGGGTTTCGTCCGATGATGCCGGGCGAGCAGAGGCAGGATGGTGACCATCAGGAAGAAGGCGCTCCCGCCGTCCAGCGCGATGTTGACGAGAATCAGCTGCTCGGTCATGGAGTCTCCTTCAATCAGAGAGTATCGCAACAGTCCTGGCCGCGCGGTAGGCGGAAAGGATGATGCGCAGGTGCACCAGCATGCGCAGCGCGGTTGAAACCGCCAGCAGAAGCAGTCCGAAGTTCATGAGCCTCAGCAGGAATTGCGGCCCCGTGTAGTTTTCCGGAACGGAAGGGGCGAAGGGGTTGACAATGAGTGCGCAGATAACAGCGATGCCGCCGCCGGAGATCATGCCGGCCGCGGACACGGCGAGAAAGCGGCCGATGATCTCGATGTTCCGGCTGGACTTCGCGCTGCCGCCGCAGTCATAGCAGAGCTGCCGGAAGCCCGCCAGCAGATGCCGCCCCGACATCCAGGAGGTCACAAAAAAGCAGCCGATTTCCAGCACCGAGATCAGCACCATATAGACCAGATACAGGCTGCCCATGTTCTCCAGCGGCAGGCCGCGGTTGTTCAGGGCCACGTAAACCCCGTCCAGGAGGATGCTCGCAGCGGCGCAGAGCAGCTGCGCAATGCACCAGCTCCGGCAGAGGGCGAAGTCCCGGCAGTCCTCATAGGCCTCGCCGAGCCCGTTGATGAGCATCACAATGGCCAGCACGTGCAGGCAGCCCAGCAGCACCGACAGCGCCTCCCAGTACGGGCCCTCAGACAAGGTGCTCAGCGGTATGGTGAATGTGGCGCTCTGCATAGAGAGCCCCAGCGCGGTTCCCAGCAGGCTCGACCGGATGACGCGGTAAACCAGCAGCGCCAGTGCGCCCCAGAAAATCTTGCGGAACCCCGCCGCGTTCAGACCGCCCAATCAGATCGCCTCCGGAAGAGTGAGGAGTTCAGAGCTCAGAGGTAGGAGGTTGAAGGTTTTCATGGCGAAGCCAATTCATGGAGCGAAGCGAGATTTCATGGCGCAGCCATTTCATGCGCGAAGCGCTTTTCATTCTGTCGCGGGGGGAGACGGAATGAAATGCCTGACGGCATGAAATGCGCCTGACGGCGCGTGAAATGTGCCTTCGGCACGTGAAATGCCCAGCAGGGCATAGTGTCCTACCTTCAACCTTCAACCTGAGCCGCATCCCCCATCAGCTCTTCCCTCAGCCCTCCATACATGCAGATATCCACGATTCCCCGGTTGTTCCTGGCGGCCTGGCGGAGGGTGCCCTCGTATTTCAGGCCGCATTTGCGCATGACGGCGCCGGAACGGGGGTTGGCGGTGTCGTGTCCGGCTTCGATGCGGTTGAAGCCCACCGTGCCGCAGAGGAAGGCAATGACAGCCGAAAAGGCCTCGGTCATGATGCCCTGATGCCACCAGTCGTGGCCGACGCAGTAGCCGATGTGGGCGAGGCCCAGATCCTCATTGCTCTGCACCACGGTGATGGAACCGATGGGCTCGCCGAGGCGCTTCAGCTCAATGGCCCACTGGTAATAATCCGGCTGAGGATACCGCTCCACCCAGCTGGAGATCACCCTTTCCGTCACGGACGGATCGGCGTGGGGCGGCCAGGTCAGGAACTCGGTCACCCGGGGATCGGAGCACCAGTTCCGGAAGGCGGCCCCGGCGTCCGTCAGCCGGAAGGGCCTGAGCAGCAGCCGCCCGGTTTCAAGGGGCTGTGTTCCGCAGTGGTTCATGCCTCTCCCTCCCTGCGCTCACTCTCCCTGCGGCTGAAGCAGGGCGGGATCCACCGGCCAGACCTGCGCTTCCATGCTCAGGCTGAGCCTTTCGGCGAGAACGTCGGTCAGGGTGGTCTCCGCCGCGTCCCAGTTGGCGGTGTCCGCCCCGAAGGCGTAGAACAGGGCCAGCACCCGGTCCCCGGCGGAAAAGAGCACGCAGGCCACATTCTTCGCCGCCAGCAGACGGCAGTCGGCGAAGTCCGGCGCGGCGTCTTCAGGCAGGGCGTTTTCCCGGGCCTGCCAGTCCCGCAGCAGCAGGGCGGCCAGCTCAGCCCGGGCGGTCTCGTCCGCCGTCCAGGCCGCGGCATCCCGATTTTCAGCCTTCGTCAGCGCCGGGTCAAAGGCCTGCATCTCCGCCAGGCCCGACAGGGGGCAGAGCAGGCAGAGGGTCAGCGTCAGCAGCAATACGCATATCAGGCGGCGATCTTTCACGGAAGCTTCCTCCCTTCTGGTCAGGCTCATCATAGCACGGCCTTCCGCCGCTGGCAAGAGAACAACTGTAAATTCAGGCCTGCCCGGCGCTTTTCAGCCGCTTCTCCTCCCGCCTCCGGTCACGCCGCGCCCAGAGCTTTTTCAGCCCCCAGGCGGCGGGCTTCTCCACCAGATAGGTCACCAGCGCGGCGGCGGCCAGGGAGAGGCCGAAGGACAGCAGGGTGTAGCGGAGCTGCCATTCGAGGCCGGCCTGGCCGGGGTTTTCATAGCCGCTGATGTCCGAGGGGATGCCCCAGCGCTTCAGCTGCACGGCCAGCTGCTGATGGATCAGGTAGAAGTTCATGGAGATGCCCGCCAGGAAGCGCATCACCGGATTGCCGAAGAGCAGGCGGATGGGCTTGAGGGCGAAGGGCAGGGACAGCATGATGCAGCAGAGGATCAGCGCCCAGGCCGGGCGGCGCAGCATCTGGCCGGACTGGATGTCGGGATAGCTGAAGGAGCGGGCCTGTTCCTTCAGCAGGATCACCGAGAGGAAGAAGCCCAGGGCCATCAGCGCGGTGGCGAGGAGCTGCCAGAGGAGCTTTTTCCCGGCGCGCTCATACCGCGCCTTCAGCTCGGGGAAGGCCAGGGCCGCGCCCATGCCGATGGCGTACACGTCAAAGAAGCAGATCAGCTGATTGACCACCATCTGGTACTCGGTGTACCGCCACAGGAACCAGCCCCGGGCGTAGGCCGAGACCGCGCACAGCCCCAGCAGCACCGCCAGGGGCTTTTTGACCGCGGCCCTGGCGATCCAGGGGAAGAGCAGGTACATCTGCATCTCCACCGCGATGGTCCAGGTGAAGCCGCCCAGGGGCGAGCCCAGGTAGGTCTTGTAGAACCAGTTGAAGGTGAAGGTGAGGTGCGCCAGCAGGTCGGGCAGGATGTCCCCCTGAGAGCGATACAGCCCCTGGGGCAGCGCTACGCCGAAGAACATCGCCAGGATGATGAACACAAAGCTGGGCACGATCCGCGCCACTCTGCGCCGGTAGAAGTCCCGGGTGCCCGGCATCCAGCCGCCCTCCCGGCGTCCGTACACCCAGGGCAGGAACAGCAAAAAGCCGCTCAGCAGGATGGTGCCGTCCACCTCCATGTAACCTGAGCGCACCAGAAAATCCAGCGAGACGCGCCCGATGTGCGGCGTCAGCCAGGACTGCTGCCATATGTGGAACCATGCGACAATAAAGACCAGCAGCACCCGGAAGCCATCCAGCTCCGGGATGCGCGGCGAACTGCTCCGGGCCAAGTGAATCTCCTTTCAGCGGGCGGCTCCCCTTACAGCATTCTCTCCAGCGTGTCCGCGACGCCGTCCATCGCCTGGATGTTCAGGCTGTCGACCTTGCCCGCGTCGCAGGCTTCGGCGATGGCGGGATCGATGGGGAGCTGGGCCAGCAGGGGCAGGGAGTGGGCCGCGGCCACCTTCATGGTGCGGCTCTGGCCGAAGGGATAGAGCTTCTTCCCGCAGTCCGGGCAGGACATGTAGGCCATGTTTTCCACCAGGCCCAGCACGGGGATATTCATCATCTTCGCCATGTTGACGGCCTTTTCCACGATCATCCCCACCAGCTCCTGGGGGCTGAGGACAATCAGGATGCCGTCCACGGGCAGGGACTGGAAGACCGTCAGCGGCACGTCGCCCGTTCCCGGAGGCATGTCCACAAAGAGGAATTCCTTGGCGCCCCAGTTGACGTCCGTCCAGAACTGGCGCACCACGCCGGAGATCAGTGAGCCGCGCCACACCACGGGGGCGGTCTCGTCCTCCAGCAGCAGGTTGATGCTCATCAGCTCAATGCCCGAGCCGGTCAGCGCCGGCAGGATGTTGCCCTCCGCGTCGCCGTAGGCCTTTTCGGTCACGCCGAACATCTTCGGGATGGACGGGCCGGTGATGTCGGCGTCCATGATGCCCACCCGGTGTCCGCGCCGCTGCATGGCCACCGCGCTCAGGCTGGTCACCAGGCTCTTGCCCACGCCGCCCTTGCCGCTCACCACACCGATGACCTTTTTGATGTCGCTGTGTTTGTTGGCCGGCGCCAGCAGGCTCTCCGGCTGTTCCCTCGACGCGCAGTTCGCCTGGCAGGACGCGCAGTCGTGATTGCATTCAGACATGGTCTTTTCACCTCAGGAATATTTGCTCAGCCCGGCGGCTGTCATCATCATCAATTCCACGCCCGCGCCCGGATTCCTGCCGGCGGGAACAAAACCGGATTCTGATTCGTCTGATGGGAGGATGGCGCCGCGAGTATTGCGAAATCCCCGCAGGCGCTTCTCCGCCGCTTGACATTCTTCTGTTTCGCGCTACAATGAAAGTGACAGCATATGTTAGGAAAGGAGTCATGTCCGTGAAACGCCAGATCAAAATCCTCCTGCTGGCCCTCGCGCTGCTGGCGCTGGCCTTCGGGCTGACGGGCTGCTATGTTCCCCCGGACGAGGTGACCAACAACACCGACAATATGTACGTGGGCAATTCCACCATCCCCTTTGCCACCATCGCCCCGACGGCGACGGTCACGCCCACGGCGGAGCCCACGGCCACGCCCATTCCCCAGGCCACGGCCGTGCCCACCGAAGAAGTCAACTGGGACAGCTGGGCCGCCACGGGCACGCCCACCGAGCGTCCGCCGGCCACCACCCGGCCCGTCGCCATCATCACGCCCAATCCCACCGACGTGCCCACCGCCACCCCGGCCAGCCTGCAGATGGGCTCCAGCGGGGCTGAGGTGCGCCGCCTCCAGCAGCGGCTGAAGGATCTGAAGTATTACACCGGCTCGGTGGACGGCGATTTCGGCGCGGGCACCAAGGCCGCCGTGGAAGCCTTCCAGCGGAACAACGGCCTGAGCGTGGACGGCAAGGCCGGCCCCAGGACCACTGCCAAGCTCTATTCCTCCTCCGCGAAGGCCGCCCCCGCCGGTACCGCGACACCCCGGGCCACCGCGACCCCGAAGGCCACCACCGTGCCGCGCACCGATGTCTATCTGGCCCTGGGCTCCACCGGAAACCAAGTGACCACCCTGCAGACCCGGCTGATCGCCTTGGGCTATCTCACCGGCGTGGCGGACGGCAGTTACGGGGAAGCCACCCAGGCCGCGGTGGAGGCCTACCAGAACCGGGTGAAGGGCCTCTGGGCGGACGGCAAGGCCGGCCCGGAAACCCTCGCCAGCATTTATTCCAATACCGCGCCTAAGGCCAGCAGCGTCGTCGCGCAGATCGGCAGCGGCCAGGCCCTCCAGGAGGGCGACAGCGGCGCCGCGGTCCGCGCCCTGCAGCAGCAGCTCAAGAAGCTCGGCTACTACAGCGGCACGGTGGACGGCGACTTCGGCAGCGGCACGGCCTCCGCGGTGCTGGCCTTCCAGAAGGCCAACGGCCTCTCGGCGGACGGCAAGGCGGGCACCGGCACCTTCAACCGCCTCTACTCGCCCAACGCCATCCCCAACGGCGGCTCCTCGGGCGGGGACAGCGGCGGCGTGTCCTCCACGGGCTATGTCACCTTAGAGCAGGGCTCCGAGGGCGAGGCTGTCAAGAAGCTGCAGCAGGCCCTCAAAAATCAGGGCTACTATTCCGGCTCGGTGGACGGCAAGTACGGCCCGGGCACTGTGGCGGCGGTCATCCTCTTCCAGCAGAGCCGCAACATCCAGGCCGACGGCAAGGCCGGCCCCGCCACCCAGCGTCTGCTGTACAACACGAGCACCAGCATCACCTACACCACCCTCCGCCCCGGTGACCGCGGCACGGCGGTGACCAACCTGCAGTACACCCTCTATGAGCTGGGCTACTACTCCGGCTCCATCGACGGCATCTACGGCGACACCACCTCCGACGCGGTGCGTTCCTTCCAGATCCGCAACAAGGTGGATCCGGTGGACGGCGTGGCCGGCAGCGCCACCCTGCAGAAGCTCTACTCGGCCTCGGCCATCCCGGACAAGGCCCCCAACACCACCTACACCACCCTGCGCCCGGGCGACATCGGCGAGGAAGTGCTGGAGCTCAAGGACATGCTGGTGCAGCTGGGCTACATGGTCTTCGACAACAGCAACGTCTACACCGAGGCCACCCGCCTGGCTGTGATCCGCTTCCAGACCTACAACGGTCTGAATGCCGACGGCATCGCCGGCCCGGATACCCAGGCCAAGCTCTACGGCCCCAACCCCCTGGCCAACCCTGAAAAGTAAACCCCTCCGGAGGCGGACCGGCCTGCCCGATCCCCTCCTTTTCTGTCCGTTGCCGCCGGATTGTGTCAATTCGCCGCTTTCTGTTTCGCAATCATTGCGGATTGTAGCCTGAACAGCGGCATTCTGTAAGGAGACCGTAAAAAATTTATGACGGACGGCAAAATCATCTTTACAAATCCGTTGAGAAACGGTATAATGACTCCGTGAATGTCTGCAAAGACAAGAAACATGCCCTTGCGGAACAACAATGCAAAGGAGTGTCTGACAGCATGTGGAAAAAGCTGACGTGCCTTGCGGTCGCGCTGATGATGTTCCTGACCAGCATGCCCCTGGCCTGGGCCGGGTCGCTGGTGGACGACCTCATGGAGGAGATCGAGGCCATCCAGAAAGCCCTCGATGAAGGTCTGCTCTCCGAGGAGGAAGCGCTGGAGCTGCTGTGGCTCCTGGAGGATGAGGACAAGGCAGCGCTGCCCACTCCTCAGAATGTGCGCGCCACGGTGGCGAGCTACAACAGCGTAACCCTTTCCTGGGACGCGGTTGCGGGCGCCACTTACTATAACGTGCACCGCTCCATGAGCGCCACCGGCCCCTTCACCATCATTCAGAGCAATGTGACCACCACCACCTTCACGGATACCCAGGATCTGGTGTGCGGTTCGACTTACTATTACCGCGTCGTGGCGCGCAACGGGCTGGGCGATTCCTCGTCCTTCTCCGCCATCGTGCCCATCGCGGTAACCCCCGACGTGCCCACCCTTCTGTCCGCCACCGTCACCACCCCCACCACGGTGGAGCTGACCTGGACGGAATCCCAGGGCGCCACTGGCTACTACATCTACCGCGCTGAGACCACCACCGGCTCCTACTCGCTGCTGGCGGCCATCAACAACGCGGCGACCACTTCCTACACGGACACCACCGTGACCACCGGCGTGACCTACAGCTACCGCATGCAGAGCTATACAGGCTCGGTCACCAGTGATTACTCCAACGTGCTGTCCGTGGTGGCCCTGCCTGCCACCCCCACCAACGTCAAGGTGGTCAGCTCCGCCTACAACGCGCTGACCGTCACCTGGGACGCGGTTCCGGGCGCCGCCAAGTACATCGTGCAGCGCAGCAACACGGCCACGGGCAACTACATCACCGTGGGCGAGACCACCGCCACCTCCTTTGTGGAGACGGGCGTGCAGACCGGTGTGGAGTACTACTACCGGGTGGCCGCGGTGGTCAACAATGTGCAGAGCGACTTCTCCGTGCCTGCCAGCGATTATCCCCGCGCCGAGCCGGTCACCGGCCTGACGGCCACGGCCACCTCGGACACCACCGTGCGTCTGAGCTGGAGCCTGAAGCTGAACGCGGGCTATTCCGCTTACAAGATCGAGATCGCCACCCTGCCGGACGGCCCCTTCACCGCCCCCTATCCGCTGGTGGAAGGCGAGAACACCACCACCCTGGACATCTCCGGCCTGACCACCGGCCAGACCTACTACTTCCGCGTGCGCGGCGTGACCCGCGTGACCATGAGTGACGGCACCCTCCACGAGGTGGACGGCGATCCCTCCAACCAGGTCAGCGTGATCCCGAAGCCCTCCACCCCCGAGAACCTGACGGTGGAGAACGCCGGCCGCACCTCCCTGAAGATCAGCTGGGACGCGGTGGCCTCCGCGGACGGCTATGAGCTCTACCGCTCCCTGAACTATGACAGCGGCTTCATGCTCACCGCCGATATCACCGCCACCCCCAACGTGGCCCGTGAGACCTACACCGACCTGAACCTCACCTGCGGCGTCACCTACTATTACCGCCTGGTGGCCTATGTGTTCAACGCCGGCGTCAAGGTGTACAGCGGCTATACCGGCATCGTCAGCGGCATGCCCGCTCCCCTGGCCCCCGCCACCTTCAACGTGGCTGTGACCAGCTTCCAGTCCGTGGTGCTGACCTGGAGCGCCGTGCAGGGCGCTGAGGGCTACGACATCCTGATGGCCGAGGGCTCCAGCGACGCCTTCGACACCGTGGCCACCGCCGGCCCCAATGATACCTCCTACGGCATCAACAACCTCAAGATCGGCGTGACCTACTACTTCATGGTCCGGGCCTACGTCACCGTGAACGGGGTGCATGTCCCCGGCACGCCCACCGATGTGAAGACCGCCATCATCATGCCCGGCGCCGTGATCTGGGACGCCTGCGCGCCCTCCACCATCTCCATCGACTACCTGAAGTGGCAGCCCGTGCCCGGCGCCACCGGCTATGAGGTGGAATGGTCCGAGGACGGCGTCAACTTCACCCTGGCCACCACCGTCACCACCAACGAAGCCTATATCGCCATCGAACCCGGCAAGATCATGTACTTCCGCGTGCGGGCCTACGTGACCACCGATAAGAACTATTACGGCGATTACTCCACCGTGTTCGGCTTCACGCCCCAGCCTGCCACCCCGGTCATCAGCAGCGTGCAGCCCATGGACATGCAGCATCTGCTGGTCTCCTGGGCCACCTCCACCGACATCGCGGGCATGGACGGCGGCTACCTGCTCTATGTGGGCTCCAGCCCCAACACGGCTTCCATGACCCTGCTGGCCACCCTCAACCGCACGGACATCAACTATTACAACCACACCGTCACCCCGGGTGTCACCTACTATTACGCCCTGAAGAGCTACGTCCACACCGACTACGGCCGCCGCGAGAGCGACTTCTCCGTGGTCATGGGCGGCTACACCCGTCCCGCGGCCCCGGGCAACCTGGTGGTCTACGGCAACGACGCCTCCAGCTTCGTCATGAGCTGGACCATGGGCGACGCCAACGCTGAGGCCTATGAGGTCTTCGTGGCTACCAACGAGGCCGGCCCCTACACCGAGGTGGGCTACACCACCTACCTGCAGTACGTCACGCCGAACGTCTTCTCCTTCGGCACGGTGTACTTCTTCAAGGTGCGCTCCCGCATCAGCATCACCGACCTGAGCGGCACCCGCATGGTCTACTCCGACTACTCCAACGTGGTCGCCGCCACCCCGTCCCTGGCCGCCCCCACCAACGTGCAGGTGACCATCAAGTCCAACACCAGCGTGGTGGTCAGCTGGGAGGCCGTGAAGGACGCCAGCGGCTACTATGTGTACATGAGCACCGTGTCCGGCGGCAACGCGAGCCGCGTGGCCACCGTGAACTCCACCACCCTGCAGGCCACCATCTCCAAGCTGAACGTGGGCCAGACCTACTACTTCCGCGTGGCGGCCTACTACACCTACAAGAAGCAGCAGTACGAGGGCGCCCGCTCCTCCGAGGTGTCTACCATCACCTCCCTGACAGCCCCCATTGTGAACTATGTGCACAAGGACAAGAGCAGCCTGGTGCTGAGCTGGAACGCCGTCTCCGGCGCCACCAGCTACCGCATCTACCAGAAGCTGCACGGCTCCGCGGATGACCCGGCCCTGATCGCCGACGGCGTGACGGGCACCAGCTACACGGTGAGCGGCCTGCCCACCGGCGTGTGGTACATCTACTATGTGGTGCCCTGCACCAAGCTGAACGGCGAGACCGTGGAAGGCACCTGGTCCACCGGCACCGTGGCGGCTGCCCTGCTGCCCGCCCCGGCGTCCATCAACGTGACCCACGGCGCCAACACCGAGGCCATCGTCACCTGGAGCCGCGTGCCGGACGCCACCGGCTACATCCTCTACGCCTCTGACCAGTCTGATCCCACCACCTTCACCCAGCAGCTGAAGATGGAGAGCGGCGATACGCTCAACGCCATCGTCGACACGGCGGCCATCGGCTTCACCACCACCGCTTACTTCCGCGTGGCGGCCTACTACCGGGATCCCGTCTCCATGCAGGAGATCGAGGGCATGCGCAGCGCCATCGTGTCTCTGGACACCGTGCCGGAAGCCCCGTCCTGGTTCACCGCTGAGCAGATCGATGTGGGCAAGGTGCGCCTGCGCTGGAACCCGGTCGACAACGTCAACGGCTACTACCTCTTCATGAAGGGCCCGACGGACACCGCCTTCCAGGTGATCGGCCAGGTGGGCAACACCGTGGTCTATGACGTCACCGGCCTGTCCGCTGACACCAACTACGAGTTCGCCATCCGCGCTTACCGCATCACCGGCACCAGCTTCGTCTTCGGCAAGTATGCCTCCACCTCCATCTTCGTCAACATCACGCCCATTCCGCTGTCCGCTCCCGTGCTGGTGAGCGTCACCCAGGGCGCTTCCTACTCCGCCATCGTCACCTGGCAGAAGGTGGACAACGCCACCGGCTACCGCGTGTACATGAGCAAGAACGCCGGCCCCTATGACCTGGTGACCACCGTCAACGGCATCAACAAGCTGACGGCCACCATCCCCAACCTGGAGATCGGCGCGACCTACGATTTCTTCATCCGCGCCTTTGCCACCAACTCTTCCGGCTCCCAGGAAGGCCCGATGAGCAATATCGGCACCATCGTCATCTCCGGCCCCAGCTCCCTGCCCGCGCCCATCGGCCTGAGCGTCAGCCAGACCGGTGACACCGAGGCCAAGGTCATCTGGGACGCCGTGCCCGGCGCCATCGGCTACTATGTGTTCACCAGCGAGAAGGACGCCAACCACTTCAAGGTGGCCGGCACCACCACCGCCACCGAATTCGACCTGAAGAGCCTCAAGAAGACCTCCACCTACTATGTGACCGTCCGCGCCTACACCTGGTATTCCGGCAATGTGGTCTACGGCGACTATCCCGTGCCCGCGGTGCTGACCATGAACGCCGCCGAGCTGAGCATGGTGGGCGTGACCTACACCGTCTCCACCGACGGCAAGTCCCTGCTGGTGACCAGGCCTGAGGTGACCGGCGGCACCGGCGAGTATCACTTCACCTACTACATCTGGAAGGACGACGGTTCCAGCGCCGGCAGCCTGTCTTCCGACGCCGCCTCCGTCACCCTGAGCCCCTCTCCCGCCGTCAACGGCAACTACTCCGTGGCCGTGGTGGTGCAGGACGGCATCAGCACCATCAGCAAGCAGGGCACCTGGGTGGTCCTCACGGGCTACGCCACCACGCCCATGCAGGTGGAGACCACCATCACCTGGACGCTGTCTCCCGACCACAAGTCCATCTACATCACCAAGCCCAAGATCACCGCGGGCACCGGCACAGGCCTGAAGGCCACCTACGCCTACAACCTGTACAACGACGCCTCCGTGGCCGTCAACTACTTCTACAGCGATGAGAACGTTGTGGCGGTCACGCCCGACGTGCCCGGCAAGTACAACGTGTTCATCGTCGTGAACGACGGCGTGTACGAGGAAGTCCGCAACATCGGCTGGGTTGACATACCGTAAGCCAGCATTCCCATAAACCCTGCCCCGCTTCCGGTCCGTCCGGAGGCGGGGTTTTTGCGCTCAGGGCAATCGCTTACGGATCCTGGGGGAAGGGAAGGAACTTTTCTGGAGAAAAGCTCCGTTCCCTTCCCCCAGACCCCCATCCTATCTTCAAAAGATTTTTGTAAAATCGGTATGGATCGGGTCCTTGCAGCGGGATCGTGCAGATGGCAGCCTGGATTTCCATACAGATAGAAATAAGGTTGTTCTTATCGCCGCATTTTTCCATAGGTTGGTAAGGGTGACAAAAGGGCGCTTTCAACCTTGGAGCCACGACTGGTTGTGGTGATTTCCGCTGTCTTCCACAACCAGTCGTGGCTCAGTTCATGAAAGCGGCCTTTTGACATCCGAATCATAGGTTTGTA
>JAFXVR010000010.1 GCA_017534885.1 Clostridia bacterium
CACTTGCTTCCCCTCGCAGGTATCGTTCCGCTGCTCTTACCTTGGCTTCTACTGTGTACTTCGCTTTCCTCGACACAAATACTCCCCCCGAAGTCCACTGGTTTGTGTTTTTCCAGTGTCTACTTCAGGGGGAGCATATCAAGGTCTCATCCGGCGGCTTTTGCGCGGCCTGCGCTTACTTGCCCAGCTCCTGCTTGATCTGGGTGGTGCTGATCTCGGGGGTGCGCGGGAGGTAGACCACCTCGGCGCCCTCGTCCTTCAGGAAGTCGAACTTGCCCTTCCAGTCCTCGCCGATGACGAAGGTGTCCACATGGTAGAGGTGGATGTCCGTCTTCTTCTGCTCCCAGCTCTCCTCGGGGATGACCAGGTCGACATAGCGGATGGCTTCCAGCAGGGCCTTGCGCTTCTCGTAGGTGAAATAGCACTTCTTCTGCTTCTCGTTCCAGTTGAACTCGTCGGTGGACAGGGCCACGATCAGGTAGTCTCCCAGCGCCTTGGCGCGGCGGAGGAGATTGATGTGGCCGTAGTGCAGGAGGTCAAAGGTGCCGTAGGTGATGACGCGCTTCATGGTGGAATCCCCTTTCTTCTGACGCATGGCGTTCTCGATGACTGCCTGTTCGTATGCGATATCCCTGGGGGCGCGGGCCAGCTCGTTGCGGCCCTGGCGGCGCATCAGTCCCATGACGGCCTCCACAGGGGAGACACCGCGGTGAATGACCGCGTCCACCGCCTCGATGATGGGCACCTCGGTGCCGTATTGCCTGGCCAGCGCCATGGCCGCGGGCAGGGCGTTGATACCCTCCACCACCATGCCGATCTGCTCCAGGGCCTGAGGGACGGGCACGCCGCTGCCGATGAGCTCACCGGCGCGGTGGTTGCGGCTGTGGCGGCTGGTGCAGGTCACGATCAGGTCGCCCATGCCGGTGAGGCCCGCGAAGGTCTCCTCCAGGGTGCCCATGGCCCGGCCCAGACGCACGATCTCGGCCAGACCCCGGGTGATCAGGGCGGCCTTGGCGTTGTCGCCCTGGCCCAGGCCGTCGCAGATGCCGGCCGCCAGCGCGATGATGTTTTTCAGCGCCCCGCACAGCTCCACCCCGCGGATGTCCGTGTTGGTGTACACCCGGAAGGCGGGGGTCATAAAGAGCCGCTGAACCCGGGCGGCCACGCTTTCATCCGGACAGGCGGCCACAATGGCTGTCAGCAGATCCCGGGCCACCTCCTCGGCGTGAGTTGGCCCGGAGAGCGCCGTCACCGGGGGCTTCACCCCGTCCGGCCCGGCCAGCTCCTCCTGAATGACCTCGCTGAGGGTCAGCAGGGTGTCCGGCTCGATGCCCTTGGCCGCGTCGGCAATCAGCTGATCCGCCTGGATGTAAGGCTTTGCGGCCCGGGCGGTGGCGCGTACATAGGGCGACGGCACCGCGAAGAGGACGAGGGCCTTGTCCTCGCAGGCCTCCCGGATGTCCGCCGTCAGCCGCACGTTTTCCGGGATGATCACCCCGGGCAGGAAGCGGTGGCAGCGGTTGGCCTTCAGCTCCTCGATCTCCTGCGAGAGGGCCGACCAGACGGTCACCTCATGCCCCTGCCTGGCCAGCAGCCGGGCCAGCGCAATGCCCCAGGTGCCCGCGCCGAGTACGCCGATTCTCTCCATAAATCCTCCGGTCATGTCTGCCCGTGAAAGGCTTTCAGGACAGCAAATCCCCGCTGGACATGCCGGATGCCGCGGTCAGCGGTCCGGGGTGGGGGACAGGGACATTATACGGGATTTGGACGGGGCTTGCAAGCTTTTTTTCGGTGAGGGCGGCGGGTCTCGTTCTGAACATGGGCCCACTGAGCCGCAAGAGATGAAAACAGGAAAAATACACGCCTCCTCCGCTTGAACCCTTCGCCGGATCGTGCTATGATCGGTATGTGTGATATGCAATGCGTCAGGAGGCGGGAGGCCTCGGGGAGACAGATGGCATGAAATTTCTCTGGGAATACCTGAAAAAGTATGTCCGCTTCATTGCGGGCGGGATGAGCATCAAGCTGCTGGGCACGACGCTGGAACTGCTGATCCCCTATGTGATGGAGCACCTGATTGACCGGGTGGTGCCGCTGGGCGAGCTGCCGCCCGTTTTGCTGTGGGGCGGCGCGATGCTGCTGCTGGCGGTGTGCGTGCGCTTTCTGAACGTCACGGCCAACCGGATGGCGGTGCGCACAGCCAAGCGCAGCATCCTGGAGATCCGGCGGGACCTGTTCCACGCGGCGCTGAACCTCTCGGGCGGGCAGATGGACCGGATCGGCCTGCCCTCCCTGATCTCCCGCATGACGGCGGACACCTATAACGTGCAGTCCTTCATCCAGTCGATGCAGACCATGGGCATCCGCGCCCCCATCATGCTGGTGGGGGGCATCGCCATCACCCTGACCATGGACGCGGGGCTGGCGGCCATTCTCTGCGTCATGGCGCCCATCATGATCGTGCTGGTGGTCTTTGTGTCCACCAGGGGCATCCCCCTGTATGAAAAGGTGCAGCAGGGCATGGACGGCATTGTGCGCGTCATGCGGGAGAACATCACCGGCATCCGGGTGGTCAAAGCCCTGTCCAAGGAAGACTACGAGATGGAGCGCTTCAGCCGGGCCAATGAGGAGACGGCCAGGCGGGACATCAAGGCCTCCATCATCATGGCGCTGCCCGGGCCCATCGTGACGCTGTTTCTGAACACGGGCCTGACGCTGGTGGTGCTGATCGGCGCGCGGCGGGTGAACGCTGGCGTGACCGAGCCCGGCGTGATCCTTGCCTTCCTCACCTATTTCAACATGATCCTGATGGGCGTGATGGGCCTCAACCGCGTCTTCATGATGCTCTCCAAGGCCAACGCTTCCGCGGGGCGCATCGCGGAGGTGGTGCGCCTGCCCGACGACCTGCCCCGTCTGGCGGAAGAGACCGCCGCGCCCCGGGCCAGGGAGGGCTATATCGTCTTCGACCACGTGACCTTCACCTACGGCGGGACGATCCATCGTGAAGGGGAGGTGGATCAAGCGCGCTTTGCCGGGGCGCAGCGGGAGGACTGCCTGAAGGACATCGACTTCACCATCCGCAAGGGCGGCTCCCTGGGCATCATCGGGGCCACCGGCAGCGGCAAGACGAGCATCATCAACCTGCTGATGCGCTTCTACGATCCCGGCGCGGGTCACGTGTATGTGGACGGCCGGGACGTGCGCGCCTGGGACAGGGATGAACTGCGCCGGAGCTTCGGCGTAGTCTTCCAGAACGACGCGATCTTCGCCGACACTATCCGGGAGAACGTGGTGTTCGGCCGGGATGTGGACGACAAGGGACTGGAGCAGGCGCTGGAAGACGCCATGGCCGCGGGCTTTGTGCGCCAGTACGACGACGGCACGGAGCACAGGGCGGCCATCCACGGCGGCAACTTCTCCGGCGGCCAGAAGCAGCGGCTGCTCATCGCCCGGGCGCTGGCGGCCAAGCCGGACATCCTGATCTTAGACGACGCCTCCTCCGCCCTGGACTACCGCACCGATGCCCAGCTCCGCCACGCCATTGCGGCGCACCACGGCGACGCCACCCAGATCGTCATCGCCCAGCGGGTGTCCTCCATCATGGGTCTGGATCAGATCCTGGTGCTGGACGAGGGGCGGATCATCGGCCGGGGCACCCACGCCCAGCTGCTGGAGACCTGCCCCACCTACCGGGAGATCCACCGCACGCAGATGGGGGAGGTGATGTGATGGCGCGCCGCGACAGCATCATGAGCAAACCGAAGGACACCCGGGGCGCCCTCCGCCGCCTGCTGCGGGAGCTGGGCCAGTTCCGCCTGCTCATCGCCCTGGTGGCGGCCATGTGCCTGTGCAGCAATGTGCTGGCCCTGCTGGGGCCGAGCCTCGCTGGTCAGGCGATTCAGGAAGCCGCCGCCGGGCCAGGCCAGGTCAACTTTGAGCGCGTGACCGCCTATGCCCTGCGGATGCTGCTGACCTACCTGGGCTCTTCCCTGCTGACCATCCTGATCCACATGACCATGGTCAATGTGTCGAAGCGGGTGGCGCGGAGGATGCGCCAGCAGGTCTTCGATAAGCTGATGCGCCTGCCGGTGGGGTATTTCGACCGACACCAGGCCGGCGACATTATCAGCCGCGTGTCCTATGACATCGATGTGATTTCCACCTGCATGGCCACGGACGTGGTGTCCATCCTCACCAGCACGGTGACGGTGGCGGGCTCTCTGGTCATGATGCTCAGCATCTCTCCGCCCCTGTCCGCCGTGGCGTTGGTGACGGTGCCCCTGTCCATCGGCTACACCGCGCACATGCGCAAGCAGACCCAGCCGCGGTTCGTCAAGCGTTCCCGCAGCTATGGCGCGATGAACGGCTTTGTGGAGGAGATGCTCTCCGGCCAGAAGACCATTCTCGCCTACGCCCACGAGGAAGCGGTGGACGAGCGCTTTGCCGGCGTCAACCAGGATGCCGCCCAGGCCTATTACGACGCGGATTCCCTGGGCGTGACCATCGGCCCGACCATGGGCTTCATCAACAATATCGGCCTGAGCCTCATCGCCCTGCTGGGCTCCATCCTGTACATGAACGGGCTGATCAACATCGGGGCCATCTCCTCCTTTGTGCTGTATTCCCGCAGGTTCTCCGGCCCCATCAACGAGATCGCCAACATCATCAACGAGCTGTTCTCGGCCCTCGCGGCGGCGGAGCGGGTTTTCGGCCTGCTGGACGAGGAGGAGGAGCTGACCGACCGGGAGAAGGCGCAGACCCTTGCCGACGTGCGCGGCGACGTGGCGCTGGACCACGTGGCCTTCGGCTACGAGCCCGGGCGGCGGATCATCCACGACCTGAGCCTGAAGGCCGACGCGGGCCGGCTGATCGCCATTGTGGGACCGACCGGCGCGGGCAAGACGACCATCATCAACCTGCTGATGCGCTTCTACGATGTGGACGAGGGCGCAGTGACGGTGGACGGCCATGACGTACGCGACCTGACCCGCCGGAGCCTGCGCGGGGCCTACGCCATGGTGCTGCAGGACACCTGGGTCTTCCGGGGAACGATCTTCGAGAACATCGCCTACGGCAAGGAGGACGCCACCATGGAGGAGGTGGTGGCCGCCGCGAAGGCCGCCCACATCCACCCCTTCATCATGCGCCTGCCCGAGGGCTACCAGACAGTGATCAGCGAGGACGGCGGCAATATCTCAAAGGGGCAGAAGCAGCTGCTGACCATCGCCCGGGCCATGCTCTACCGCTCGCCCATGCTGATTCTCGATGAGGCCACCAGCAATGTGGACACAGGCACGGAGCGGGCCATCCAGAAGGCCATGCGGGAGCTGATGTGGGGCAAGACCTGCTTTGTCATCGCACACCGCCTGTCCACCATCCAGAACGCCGACCGCATCCTGGTGGTCAGCGACGGCGACGTGGCGGAGCAGGGCACGCACGCTGAGCTGATGGCGAAAAAGGGCATGTATTACAGGCTGTACCAGGCACAGTTTGAGTGATATCAAAAGGGGCTGTCTCAAAACGCCAAAGCAACAACGGCAAAAGAGGCAGCCTCTTTCCTATGCAGAAAAAGGCAAGAAACCTGAAAAAAGGGTAAAGCAAGCGCAACTGTTCAGTCATCCCATGTATCGATCAGCGCAAGAGAAGAGCCGTTGTACAGAGAGAGACAGGCATCGAAAGAAGAGATGCCGTGACGCACCGCAGTTGAGATAAAACTCAGCACACGAGCGAAGTGATCGGCAGCAGTTTCGGTCTTGAAGCATCCGGACACCTTCTACTTGACCCTTGCAAACCGGATAGCCTGTTCCGCTGCGTTGTTGGTATAGGGGACCCGCCAGTCGGTTGCGAATCGGAGGATATCCGCTTTACAATCCAGGAACCTCTCCAGGAGACAGCGAATCTTTCCTTTCTTCAGCCTCCCTCGCTTTCCCGGTTTCCGCTCCGGCAGCGGATTCACTGCCAGACCTTCGGCAACAATACAGTCATGATTCGGATGTCAAAAGGCCGCTTTCATGAACTGAGCCACGACTGGTTGTAGAAGACAGCGGAAATCACCACAACCAGTCGTGGCTCTAAGGTTGAAAGCGCCCTTTTGTCACCCTTACCATAGTTACAAGAAAGCTTGATGTAGTCCATGCAATACGAAGCGTATCCGTATCCACATATTAAGGGCTGCCG
Source organism: Clostridia bacterium (assembly GCA_017534885.1). GTDB lineage: Bacteria > Bacillota > Clostridia > Christensenellales > Aristaeellaceae > RUG11272. The sequence goes on from JAFXVR010000010.1 coordinate 6,178, forward strand.
CAGACACATCACTTCTGCGGCAGCCCCTTACGTATGGCGTTATTTGCGTGCCTTCCTGAGCTTCCGATCCTTCAGGATTGCCAGAACCAGACCCAGCAGTAGCAGGCCTGCGAGGCCCACATCGGTCCAGTTGGCGACCATCTTCCACATGGCCGGAGCGTAGCCCAGCACCTGCACGCCCATGGCGTTGCTGTTCACCACGGTGTAGAGAATGTTCTTGGTGGCCTTGCGCAGCAGGGCGATCTGGGTGGCGTCATCCGCCATGTTGAAGCTCTTGGGCTCCTGCGTCAGGAAGAGATCGCCGCCGGCGCGGATCATCTCGTCCACATGGGTGTAGGTATTCAGGCTGTAGTCGGTGATGACCATGCCCTGGAAGCCCCACTCGTTCCGGAGGATTTCTGTCAGCAGCGGATAGCTGCCGCCGGCCCACTTCATGCCGATGCGGTTGAAGGAGGACATCATGCCATGGGCGTCGCTCTCCTTGACCGTCAGTTCAAAGGGCTTCAGGTAGATTTCACGCATGGCCTGCTCATTGGCCCACACCAGAATGCCGTTGTATTCCCGGTCGGTCTCCTGGTCGTTGATGGCGAAGTGCTTCACGTAGCAGTAGAGGCCCTTGCTCTGGGCGCCTTCCACCACTTTGGCCGCCAGCTTGCCGGAGAGCACGCCGTCCTCGGAGTAGTACTCCCAGTTGCGGCCCGCAAAGGGAGACCGGTGGATGTTGACCGCGGGGGCATACCAGCCGGAGTAGGGCGTGGAGGTGCTCTCCTTGCCCACCAGGCCCTCCTCGCCCACGATCTCGCCCATGCGCTGCGCCAGATCGGTGTTCCAGGAGGCGCCCATCACCGCCTCTGCCTGATACAGGCAAGTGCCGTAGATGTCCGCCTCGGAGATGAAGCTGGTGAAGCCGGAGGGGCCGTCGCCATCAATGGTCATGGGCTTGCCGACGATGCCGTCCACGCCGTCCACCTTCTGGGTCTTGAAGGCTGCGCAGCCAACCAGGGTCTTCATCTCGTCCAGGGGGATCTCATCCAGAAGCTTCTCCCAGCGCGGATCGTCGAAGTCCGCCTTCCCCATCATTTTGCCGTCCGCGTCCTTCAGCATGTCGCTCAGGGCAATGCCGTTGTTCACGGGATCGGTTGCGGGGGCGTCCCCGGTGACCTGCCAGGGCTGGCCATCGTCGGGGGTGGTGTACTTGCGCTTCTTGGAGGCGTCCAGCGCGGCCTTCAGGTCATCACTCAGGGTGCGCGCCTCGTCCGCCAGATAGCCCTGGGGCAGCGTGCCCGCGAAGTCCTTCCGGCTCACATAGGAGGCATAGGTCTTGTCACCGAAAATGCCTGCGCTGACGTCGTCAAAGCGGTTCTCCACCGCCGCCTCTGTGCCGCGTGCGTCGCTGTCGGTGGCCAGCTGCGCACCCTCAGCCAGGATATAAGCCGCCGAAGCCTTCGGAGTGTGGGCATCAGAGGAGACCAGCAGGGTGTAAGTGCCGGGATCCAGCTCATAGCCCGCGAAGCCATTGCCGTTGGCGTCGGCGTAGTCGTAGGATTTCATGTTCCTGACCGGCAGGGAGAAGGTCAGAGACTGGGTGGCGCCGGGCTGGATCAGGTCGGTCTTGCCGAAATCCGCCAGCACAACATGGGCCTTCTCGATGGCGTCACTGCCCTCCTCGAAGGGCGCGCTGTAGTAGAGCTGCACCACGTCCTTGCCCGCCACGGCGCCGGTGTTCTTCACCGTCACGGTGACGTCCAGGGTATCTCCGGCTGTGATGGCGCTGCCGTCCGCCTTCCCGAACTTCACATCCCAGTCGAAGGTGGTGTAGGTGAGGCCATAGCCGAAGGGGTAGACAACCTGCTGGTCATACCAGCCTGCGTTGCCGGCTTTCTCTTCTTCATAGCCCCGGGTCTCCCAGTAGCGGTAGCCCACATAGATGCCCTCGTCATAGTTGACAAAGGCGAAGTCCGTGGACGCGCCGTCGTAGAGATAGCGGTTGCCGAACTCGCTGCCGTAGATGCCGGTATTGTACCAGGTGGGATCCTGCGTGAAGTCCGCGGCCCAGGTGTCCACCGTGTGACCGGAGGGGTTCACAGCGCCGGAGAGCACCTTGCCCAGCGCCATGACACCGGTCGACCCCGGGAAACCCATCCACAGGATGGCGTCGATCTTCTCGTCCTGCTTCAGCTCACCGATCTCCATGGTGGAACCGATGTTGAGGATCACCACCACCTTGTCGAAGTTCTCTTCGACATGTTTGAGCAGATCGCGCTCGTTGGCGTCCAGCTGCAGGTAGTGGCTATCCGCGGAGACCGCGCCGTCCACCGCTTTACCGCCGGAAAAGTCCGTGGCCATGGAGCGGGGCAGGTCAAAGCCCTCGCCGCCGATCCGGGAGATGACCACGATCGCCGCGTCCGCGTAGTCCTTGTAGCTGCCCGTGACGTCCGCGGCGTAGGAGGCGACGGGGGTCTCGCCGGTGGCGAAACCCGCCAGCCGCTGGCCGGAGGTCATCGCCGGGTTGCCGGGGCGGCCCGCGCCGGATTTGCTGTTGTCGCCGTAGAAAGCCTTCAGGGTCGGATTGTACTGTATTCCCGCCGCCTCCAGGCTCTCATAGAGGGTCTTCACGGAGGAGGAGGAGTTGCCGGCGGAACCCGACCCGGAGTAGACCAGGTTCACCGAGTTCTTGCCGAAAACGCTCACTTTGGGGCTCGCGGCGAGGGGCAGGGCCGCCCCCTCGTTTTTCAGCAGGGTGATGCCCTCCTGCTCCACTTCCACCACAAAGTTTTCCGCAGCCGCCAGCACCTCCGCCTTGGAGGCATAGCTGCCCGCCGAGCCCTCAGCGCCCTCAGCCAGGATTGGCCGCTCGCCGCCGAAGAAGAGATCCAGGGAGCCCGTCACAAGCGGCACCTTGAACAGAACCACATTGATCGCAATGGCGAACACCAGGATGATGGCTGTGGCGATAGCCCATATTTTGATGGGTTTCTTCTGCTTCTTCTGTTTCTTCGGCTTGTTGTCTTTTGCCATGATGTCACCCGCTTCCAAATGTATTCCCTGTTGAAAGAAAAACACCGTGCAGGGCATCGCCCCACACGGTGCCGTTTTCTATCACTCGATGTTCTCGGGATACTCCTCCATGGTCAGGCCCGCGCCGGTGATCAGCTTGATGCAGTCAATGGACGGAGCGCTGGGCAGATTGGAGCGGTAGTTGTTCTCGCCGGCGACGAACACAAGGACGTTCTCGCCCGCTTTGAGCTGGATATCGCCGATGGTCTTGTACTTGAAGTTCTGCTGGTCGGTGGGGTCGTCGCCGGGCTCGGTGGTGAAAGCCTCATACTGCAGGGCTTCATCGTTGAGCGTGATGATGAAGCTGGTGGGATCCCAGGTCTGCAGACCCAGGACATTGGTGCCCACACGGATCTTCAGCGTTGCGGTGCAGTCGGCGTCCGCCGTAATCTTGAAGGTGATGGGGCTGTTCACGCCCAGGTTGCCCACATAGAACTCATTGCTGGCCTTGGCAGACTCGGAGGCCAGACCGATGCCGGTGGGAGAGCCGGACACGCCCAGGCCCTCCAGGCCTTCCAGATAGGTGTACTCAGCTTCAAAGACATATTCGATGTCATCGGCAAGGACCAGGGCGGCGCAGGAGAGCAGCGCAAGGGCAAGGATCAGGGCAAGGATTTTCTTCATACAATCATTCCTCTCTTTCGCGGTCAAACTCATGGTCAATCCCCCGCCGCAGCCGGCGGCGAGGGAGAAGGCGCGCCCGCCCGCGTGAGACGGGCGCGATCGGGAACCGGCCAGGGGATTACTCCACCACCAGCGGGTAGGTCACGGAAGCGGGCGCATAGCCCTCAGCCTCGGCGGTGATGGTGATCTGGTACTCACCCGCAGCCGCCGCAGTGCCGGAGATGATGCCGGTCTCCGCGTCGAAGGTCAGACCCTCGGGCAGGCCTTCCGCCGTGTAGGTAATGGGAGAATAGGCATAGTAGGTGTTCAGCTTGGCGCCGCCCACGAACTCGGATGTGTAGGCCTCGCCGACCTTGGCGTTGGCCAGCTTGATGGCAACTTCCTCGTCGTCCACTTCCTTGGTGCCGGTGTAGACCACCTTGGCGCCGGCGGGAATCTGCATGGCGTTGGAATTGGCCACCATGTACAGGATATGCTTGGCGGTGTTCTGCATGCAGTGGATGGTGATATTGCGGGCGTCATCATCCATGCCCAGGATGGTGTCCTTGTCCAGGAATACGCCGAAGTTCAGGCCGTAGACGAAGGCGTCCAGCATCATGTCGGAACCAGCCTTCACCAGCTGATAGGCGTTGCAGGCCCAGTACAGGGTAATGTCGGTGACGATGGCGCCCTTGAAGCCCCACTCATCACGGGTAATCTGCTGGTTGATGGCGTAGCTGCCGCCGCACCAGGTCTTGCCGATGCGGGTGAAGGAGCCCATGGCGAAGCGGGCGCCGCCCTCTTCAACCGCGATCTGATAGCCCTTCAGGTAGATTTCGCGGGCTGTCTGCTCGGTCATCCAGGCTGCCAGGCCGTCGTTGGGAGAGCCGGAGCCGATGCCGCCCATGCGGTAGGTCATCGCGCCGCCGCCGTCATTGTGGAAGGCGAAGTGCTTCAGGGTCACATAGCAGCCCTTCTCCAGCGCACCCTGGGAGAGGGCAGCCGCCATAGCGCCCGTGACATAGGGATCCTCGGAATAGTACTCGGTCGCCCGGCTGTCGAAGGGGCTGCGGTGGATGTTCATGCCCGGGCCGTACCAGCCGGTGTAGCTGTAGACGGTGCCCCTGGCGATGGTGGAGTTGCCCCAGATGCCCTGGTCACCGATGATTCTGCCCATCTCATAGAGCAGGCCCTTGTTGAAGGTGGAAGCGATCATGGGCTCGGAGCAGAAGTAGTTGAAGCGGTCGTTCGTGTCGGTGTAGTTGCCGGTCCAGCCCTTCGGGCCATCGGTGTCGCGGGAGTAGGGCTTGCCGATGTAGGGGATGCCGCGGCTGTTGAAGCCGCCGAAATTCACCAGCTCGATCAGCTCGTCCAGGGTGAGCTGCTGAGCCAGTTCGTCAAAGCGGGGATCGTCCGCCGGCGCGCCCACCAGGTCGGCCAGCTGGATGGCATACTTATCGCCCTCGCGCTTCTCCGCGTCGCCGTAGGTGACTTCCCCGATCGCCGCCGCGTCGTAGTAGGCGTTGAACTTGGCGTCGTCATAGGCGTAGGTCGCATACTCCTCGGCGGTGATTTCCTTGTACTCCACATAGGGATCGGGCATGGTGCCGGCGAAGTCGGCGCGGCTCAGGAGCTTGTAGCCCTCCGCCTCGAAGCCCTCGGTGACGTCGTCCAGCACATTGGTGACCTCAGCGCCGCCCACGGACTCGCTGCACAGCTGCTTCTCAGCCACCGTGTACTTGAATTCCGCATCGTTGGGGCCATAGCCGAAGTGCGCGGAGCCCGCGATCTTGATGCCGTAAGTGCCGGCGTCCAGCACATAGGTCTTGTCCGTCACGTTGTCATAGGAGGCCATGTCCTTGACCTTGATGGTCACGGAGACTTCCTCGGTCTCTCCGGGCTGCAGGATGCTGGTCTTGTAGAAGTCGCCCAGCACCACATAGGCCTTCTCGATGACGGTCTCGTTGCCGGTCTCTTCCTTGCCGTAAGGCGCGGTGTAGTACAGCTGCACCACGTCCTTGCCGGGGGCGTCGCCGATGTTGGTGACCTTCACGAGGAAGGACAGCTCATCATCCTTGGTGATAGCGGTGTCAGCGGGGAACTGGGGAGTGATCTCCCAGTCGAAGTTGGTATAGCTCATGCCGAAGCCGAAGGGATAGACCACGTTCTCGGCCCACCAGCCCTCGTTGCCGGCCTTGGCCTCTTCGAAGGCCCGGGTCTCGTAGTACCGGTAGCCCACGTAGATGCCTTCTTCATAACCCACTTCCCAGGTGTTCACGGCCTGGCCGTCCACGGTGAACTGGGTGTAGCCGACCTTGTTGCCCGCCGCGTCCACGGAGTGGGCGTCAGAGGCGGTCATCACGTTGAAGTTGGTGTAGGAGGGGTTCTTGGTCAGATCTGCGGCCCAGGTGTCCACCGTGCGGCCGGAGGGGGTCGTCGTGCCGTTCAGGATGCGGCCCACAGCGTCAAAGCCGTTGTCGCCGCCTTCGCCGATGTTCAGGATCGCGAGAATCTTCTCGTTTTCCTGCAGGGCTTTCATCTCCATGACGGAGACATTGTTCAGCAGGACGATGACCTTCTCGAAATGCTCGGAAACATAGTCGATCAGGGCAAGCTGGGCGGCGTCAAACTGCATGCTGTGCGTCACGCCCTCGGTGCCGTTGCGCAGCACCACGATGCCCGCGTCGCCATACTCGGCGAAGGAGGGCTCCAGGTAGCGGCCCACCACGGCAAGCGTGGGGCTGACCGCGGCATCAGCGGTTACACCGATGCCCTTCAGCGTCATGTAGGCTTCCTCCACGGCGGGATTCAGCTCGAAGCCTTCCGCCTTCATGCTGGAAACCACGTCTGCCTGGGCAACGGCCGCGCCCGCGGAGGCGTCGCCGCCGTTCATGCTGGCGCCGGCGTTGGGGCTGTAGGCAGCCGCGCCGAACAGGGAGACCTTGGCGCCCTTCTGCAGCGGCAGCGCGCCGTCGTTGTTTTTGAGCAGGATCATGCCTTCCTCGGCGATGCGCTCGTTCAGGGCCAGACCGGCCTGAAGGGCTTCCGCCTTGCTGGCATAGTCGGAGGTGTAGTAGACGGCAGGCTCAGCCATCGTGGGGACGATGGTGAAGAGCATGGCGCAGCAAAGCGCCAGCGCCAGGATCCTGGAGATACTCTTTCTCATGGCAAGACCTCCTTGGTTCAATTTCTAATCTGGTCGCTTTTCCGCCAGATTATTCCTTCTGAAATTATACCATGGGCCGATCTTGCCGACAATGGATAATTGTGCTAAAATGAAAGCTGGATATTGTATGTTTTACACAAAGGAGGGCCTCTCATGAATCTCGGCCATGCAAAGCAGCAGCTGCTGGAGCAGCTGTTGGACGATTCTACCCTGATCGGTTTGCTGGAAAAATGCGCCCAGCTGCTGGGCTCTCCCCTGCGTTTTACCTTTCAGAGCGGCCCGGACGGCTTTCTGATCTCAGAGGGCTACCCGTACACGGACGTCATCCAGAGTCAAATTGAAATAGCCCGGTATGCCTGTGACACCAGCGACAAGGTTCATTATCTGATGGAACGGTTTAACGCGGAGCATGGGGTCAAGCCTTTTCTGGTGGTTCCTGAGACCCCCAACATGAGCCGGCGGATGGTCTGCGTCGTCAGCGCCAACGAAAGGGTCTTGGGGCTTCTGACGCTGCCCGAATACAGATGCCCGCTGGAGGAGATCAGCCAGCCCCTGATGACGCTGTGCGCCCGCTGCATCGGCTTCCGCATGCTTCAGTCACTCCGGGACAGCACTTTCTCGTCCATTCAGCAGAGCATGCACATCCTTCTCTCCCTGCGCAGCGCTTCCTACAGTGATATTGTCCATGCAGCGGGAGGCGCGGCGCTCCCCAGGAAGGGCGAATACCGCCTGATGACCATCCGGCAGCCCGAAGGCGATGACACGCAGCAAATCGCGGTTCTGGGAGGTCAGGCCGCGCGTCTCCTCTCCACGGAATGGTACGCCTTTCAGAAGCAGGAAGCCGCGGTTTTGTATAAGGAAGCGCACGCTGCGCCGTCAGTCAACCAGCGGATCAGCCTGCTCCTGGAGATCAGCAGTTCCTGCGCCTGCGTCTCGCCGGTTTTCCACGACCTGATGGAGGCCGCGCTGTGGCGGAAGCGCATGATCATGCTCCCGGCCTTCCAAAAGGCGGCTCCGGGCAGCCTGACATTTTTCGAGGAATGGCTGGACTGGGGTCTCTTTGGAGAGACACCGCTGGAGCCGGCACAGATGGAAGCCTTTATTCCGCGCCCGATCCTGGCCATCCGGGATTGGGACCGCACGCACGGAACCGCCTATCTCGCCACCATCAGCGCCCTGGTCCACCATAACGGCCGCCGCAAGCAGACCGCCGCGGCCCTGAAAACCCATGTGAACACCATCAACTACCGGCTCGCAAAGATTGAGGAGCTCTTCGGCCTGAATCTCCACGACACCGAGACCCCCTACTGCCTGTTTTTCGGCGTGCGGCTGATGGAATACCTGAACCAGCTGGCCGGTGATTCGGGGAGGGAATAAAGGCCTGCCTTTCCCGGTCCGCCTTCAGCTCGGTGCACGCCTCGCAGAGCGTGTGCAGCAGGCTGATGCAGCCTCAGTAAACCCCAATCTCCGCCGCCTGGGCGCCCATCGTCCGGCTGGAGGAGTTTTTCAGGAAAATGACCTTCACAACGGCGGCTTCAGCAGGCGTGAAGTCGATGCGGATGCGGTTGCCGGTGTCGGCGCTGAACTGGTAATCCGCCGCCTGGGCGGCCTCGGCGTAGGTTTCTCCGTCCAGGCTGAGCTGCACGGCGATCTCCTGAATGCGGGGTTCCCAGATGGAGGATGGGTTCAGGCAGACGGCGACGGTTGAAACCTGGAAGCTTCCCTGCAGGTCAATGACCACCTCAGCCGGAAAGCCCTTGCTCTCCCAGTAGGTGTCCGTCTTGCCGTCGTTGACGTTTTTGATCACATAGACGTCGGCGTGGTTGGCGGCGCTCGCCGGCTTGTTCAGGGCGTAGTTTTCGGTTTCCGGCAGGGGGATGAACTGATCCGCCGGGTCGGGAAAGCAGGGCGGGCGCTCGGCGTGATCCTGCTCCGGCGTGCGGACGATGGTCACAACGGTCTCGATGGCCTCCTCAGCCGGGGAGGACAGGGTCAAAGCCAGCAGGAGAAGGGCGCTCAGCGCGATGCACAGAAAGCGTTTCATAGGAGGCTCCTTTCTCACCGGACGGTGATGGCGTCGCAGTAGTCATCGATGGAGAGCTTCAGCTGCTTCAGATCGGTCACGGCCTGACCGAGGATGGTGACATTCTGCAGGGTCACGTTGGTGATGCGGTGCTCCTCATCATGGCCGGACAGGCGGGAGCGGGGAACCTTCCCGTCCGCGGTGTTCAGCACGGTCAGCCCGTCGATCAGCACCTGGTCGATAGAGCCGAATTCATCCCGGACGGTGGACCAGGAGGAGTTCTGCAGCGTCATCTCGATCAGCTCGTTGTTGAAGCCGTTGTCCCCCTGCATGAAGGCATTTTCCACCACGATGTTCCGGTAGGTGATATCGTGCACGAAGGCGTCGTCGCTGTTGTGGATACTGATGACCGGCTTGTGGAAATTGTACAGCACGGTGATGTCCTCAAAGAGCACCTCGCTGATCTCGGGATCCAGGGTCAGCCCCTTGTCGGTCTCATAGCCGATCTCCATGGACTGGGCCAGATCGGTCCAGACCTGGATGTTCCGGAAAGTGATGCCCTTGGTGGAGCCGGAGTAGTTCTTGATGACCAGGCTGTCATCCCAGGTGCGGGCGAAGCAGTTGGTCACCAGATGGTTGGTGCAGGACTGGAAGGTGAAGCCGTCGCCGTTCTGCCGGCCGGAGATGATCTTGACGTTGTCAATGGTGACATTTTTGGAGGAATAGGAGTTGACATTCCAGCAGTTGGAGTTGGCCACGATGATGCCCTCCACCGAGATATCCCGGGAGTGGTTCAGGTCGATGGGCACCCGGGCGTAGGAGCCTGGCTGATTCCAGGCCGGATAATCGCTGCCGTCGATGATGCCGCGGCCGCAGATGCGCACATTTTTCGCGCTGGCCACGGAGATGATGGAGTGCAGCACAGCGCCGCCGGAGAGATAGAGGGTCTGGCCGTCGCTGAGGGAGATGGCGTCGATAGCCCACTCGCCGGGGCCGATGTAAAAGACGTCGGGATCATCGGGATCGGGCACGTCGGTCTCCAGCGGATTGACAAAGAGGTGCAGCGCCTGGTTCACGCTCCCGTTGAACACCACTGTATACTGCCCCGGCTCCGTTACGGTGAAGCGAACCGTGCCGTCCTCCACGACAGGTGTGATGCCCCAGCTTTGCGGCAGCACCTCCGCGCTTTCCACCGGGCGGGGCAAACCGGGCATGCGGACTTCGACCACTGCCCTGCCCTGCATGTCGAAATAGGCCATGGGGGTAGAGGAAGGCTGGGTGTTGGCGTTCCAGATATGCTCGTGGTTGACCATCACGTCGTACACGAACAGCTCATAGCCGTTCACGCTGACGGAAGCGGCAGAGGAGGACTGCATGGTCTTCGGCCCCTCATAGATGGTCAGCAGCGTCTGATCCGCCAGGGCCGGGACGTCTGCAGACAGCAGCGCCAGAAACAGCACAGCGACGGCCGCGGCCTGCAGCGTTCTCACTTTTTTCATGGGGATGTCGCTCCTTTCTGTACGGGAGAAGGTTTAACGCTAAACGTGGTCAGCTGTATTATACGCCGGGCCGAGCCAAAAAACAAGACGTAAATGGAAAAAACGGACAAACACCGCACAGAAAAATACAAAAACACGGAATACAGGCTTGACAGCGTCCCCCGGGTCTGCTATAATCGGATCAGCGGACAGGTTGAGCGTTAAACCTGTCAAAAAAAGAGGAGGTACACATCATGAAAAAGCTTCTCGCTCTCGTTCTCGCAGCCATCATGGTGCTGGCTGTGGCGGCCCCTGTTCTAGCGGAAGGCGAGACCTTCCTGTGGGACAACTTCGACGACCGCGACCCCAACAACAAGCCTGAGCTGGCCCCCAACGGCGCCAACATGTGGTGGGACAACTGGCAGAACCTGCGCGCCAAGAACGAGGACGGCGCGATCAAGATCGACTATCGGCCCAAGGCCTTCGATCCGGAAGACTATGACAGCGAGGACGACTACTATGCCCACGCTGCCGACTGGATGGGCAACTGGGGCGAGGCCGTGAACATGTGGGCGCTGGACGGCATCTCCTTCTGCAAGTACCTCAACATCCGCATCAAGGGCGCTGAGGGCGGCGAAGAGAAGAGCCTGATCCTCTACTGGCATCCCGAAGACGCGAAGTTCTTCTCCGCCCGCTTCTCCGACCTGGTGCTGGCGGACGGCAGCCATCCCGCGCTGACCACCGAGTGGCAGGATCTGGTCATCGATCTGGAGGCCTCCGGCTTCCCGGGCATGACCAACGCCTTCCACATCTACGCCTTCGCGAAGTGCGTCATCTGGCTGGATGAAATCTCCTTCTCCGAGGCGGTGGCGCCTGTGGACGCGGCTTCCCAGCAGACCATCCTGGACGGCATGACCGTGCCGGAGACTGGCAAGGCCTGGGAGCTGCCTCTCCGGGAATACCTGGCCGAGAACGAATAAGCGCTTTCCTCTGACCGGGAGATCAACCGGTTCAGGGCAGCATGGCACATCCACACGGGCCGGCGGAGACTGCTCCTGCCGGCCCTGTCTGTTCCCGCTGTGTGCCTCCCCCGTTTGAATTCGTCGGCGGGGCTTGCGCCAGAGCGGATCATCGTGTACACTGAGAGCTGGCCGTATCCGGAAGAAGAGAGCGCGGCCGCGGGGGATGAGCATGGCAACATTGAAGGATATCGCCGCCGAGGCGGGCGTCAGCATTACCACGGTCTCCAATGTGGTGCACAGGCGGAAAACCCGGGTCTCGCCCGAACGGGTCGAGAAGATCCGCAAGATCATCGAGCGGGAGCACTATGTGCCCAGCATGTCGGCGCGCTCACTGGCCAACAGCCATTCTGCCATCATCGGTGTCATCACGCACCTGACGCCGCAGAACACGGGCAGCACCATGAGCGACCCCTTTCTGAGCGCCTTTGTGGACAGCATCGAGAAGCGTATCCGGGAGGAAGGCTATTACCTGATGATCCGGGCGGTGGAAGACGCTGACGAGCTTTCCGCCCTCAGCCGCAGCTGGCAGCTGTCCGGGCTGATCCTGACCGGTATGTTCCAGGACGAGTTCTTCTACACGACCCGGGCGCTGGGCGTGCCCTTTGTGCTGATCGACAGCTATGTGGACGATCCGGACGTGTGCCGCGTCGGCCTGGAGGATGAGAAGGGCGGCTATATCGCCACCAGGCATCTGCTGGATAAGGGCCACCGGTCCATCGCTTTTGCATCACCCTCGATCCGGCCCGGCGGCGTCATCGAGAAACGCCTGCAGGGGTACCGCCGAGCGCTGGCGGAGTATGGCATCGCCTTTGATCCCGGCCTGGTTTTCACCCAGGAAATCACCGTAGAGGAGGGCAAAAAGCTGGGGCGGCTGATCGCCGGAAGGGAGGAAATCACCGGTGTATTCGCCTCGGCAGATTTGCTGGCGGTGGGCATCATGTCCGGCCTGAGCGAGTGCGGCGTCAGCGTGCCGCAGGACAAGTCCATCGTCGGCTTCGATGACAACTACCTCTCCCATCTGACGGCGCCCGGCCTGACCACCGTCCATCAGGACGCCGATCAGAAGGGCATCCTGGCCACGAACATGATCCTCAGCCAGCTGCGGCACGAGCCCATCGCGGAGAAATCGGTCATTCTGCCGGTGCGGCTGGTGGAGCGCGGCACTGTGCGGGCCATCGGATAAAGGCGCAGAGCAAAACAGCAGTCCGTCATGATCCAATCAGGCGGGCTGCTGTTTTATGTTCATCCGGCAGGGGGTCACGGCCGGGGAATGGCCAGCCCCTCCACGGTGAGGGTGTAGTCCCGGTCATAGATCCGGACAGGGAGAGCCTCGCCTCCCTCCAGGCGGAAACGGGTCTGACCGGCTTCCATCTCCGCGCGGATGACGCGATGACGGTACATCACCGAGAAGCAGAGGCGCTTCCATCTCGGGGGCAGGCGGGGGGCAAAGCGGAGCAGGTCGCCGTCGCTGCGCAGTCCCGCAAAGCCGTAGACGATATTGGCCCAGGCCATGGCGATGCTGGTGACGTGCAGGCCTTCCCGGGTGTTGCGGTTGTAATTGTCCAGATCCAGGCGGGTGGCGTAGCCGAAGAAGCGCACCGCCTCCCCCATCCTGTCCAACTCCGCCGCCAGGATAGAATGAATGGCCGGGGAGAGGGAGGACTCGTGGATGGTGCGGGGCTCGTAGAACTCGTAGTTGATCCGCTTTTCCTCCGTGCTGAAGGAGGAGTTGTACAGGTACATCATCATCAGCACATCCGGCTGCTTGATCATGTCCGTGCGGTAGATCCGGTCGTAGGACCAGTGGTCGTAAAGCGGGAAGTCGGTGACAGGCACGCTGTCGATCTCGGTGTGCGGGAGATCAAAGAAGCCGTCGTGCTGCTCGATCAGCCCGCTTTCCAGCCGCGGAATATACATCTGCTCAGCGATGACGCGCCAGTGGGCGATTTCCTCCCGGGTCAGCGCTGTTTTGGCCATCAGCGCCGCGCAGGCTTCGGGCATTTCCCCGGCCATCCGCTCCAGCGTCTCAGCGGCGAAGGCAAGGGTGCGCTGGCCCATATAGTTGGTGTAGGCGTTGTTGTTGACCATCATGTGGAATTCGTCCGGGCCCATCACGCCGTAGAAGCCGTACTGGCCCGTGTGGTTTCCCCGGGCCGCGCGGCTGGCGAGGAAGCGGGCGATCTGCAGCAGCATTTCCGCCCCGTACCGCCAGAGGAAGTCCTCATCGCCGGTCAGGCGGACGTAGTGCCAGATACCGTAGGCCACCGCCGTGCCGGGCTGAAGCTGCAGGCTGGCGTGCTGCCAGAGGGAGCAGGCCTCCTCGCCGTTGAGGGTGGCGATGGGGTAGCAGGCCCCCTTGCAGTCGAGCATTTTTGCGCGCTCGATCGCCCCGGGCAGGGTGTTGTAGCGGAAGAGCAGCAAGTCTCTGGCCGCCTCCGGGTTGGTGAAGAGGTAAAAGGGCAGGCAGCAGGACTCGGTATCCCAGAAGGCGTGTCCGTTGTAGGCTTCGCCCGTCATGCCTTTCGCGCCGATGTTGTGGCCCGCGCTTCCGCCGCTGTAGGTCTGCGCCAGCTGGAAGCTGCAGAAGCGGATACCCTGCTGCTCGGCGGCAACGGCTTCGCTGACAGTTTCGTCCGCCGCCTCGATGCGGATGTCGGAGGTCTGCCACCAGGCATCCCAGAAGGCCCGCTGGGCTTCCATCGCTTCATCGAGGGAAACGGCTTCGCTCTCCGCCAGGGCGCGGAGGCCGTGCGCCCAAAGCTCGCCGCCTGTCTCGCCGGTGAAAAGGATCACCGCGCGCTTATCGACGCTGACAGGCCTGCCGGCCTCCAGAGGAAGGACGCATCGGAGCAGGGCGGTCTTGCCGCCGGTCTCACAGACCACCGAGCCTGGGAGGCTCACAAGCGCGCCGGCGAAGACCTCCTGTCCGGAGGCCGCCGTGCGGGACTGCAGCAGCAGCCGGCCCCTCTCCGCCTCTGCGCGGGGATCCTGCCAGAAGCACTTGCCGTACCCCTCGTGCCGCACGTCAAAGGTAAGGCCTGCGCAGAAGCCCGCTTCGCCGGAGAAGTTCAGCGCCTCGAGGGTGACGCGCTGGTATGCCCGCTCCCGGTGCATCATGTCGAGAAAGCGGAGGATAGTGAGACGCAGCGTCTTGCCGGAGGCAGTCTCCCACACAAAGGAACGGGTGAGCGTGCCGGCGCGCATGTCCAGCTCCCGGCGGAAATCGCGGAAGCGCACCTGCCCCAGATCCAGCTGTTCCCCGTCGAGAGTGATGCCGGTCATCAGCCAGTCGGCGGTGGGAATCATGAAGTGGGTGTGGTCGATGATGCCGCGGTAGGAGCGCCCGATGGGCACAATCTCATACACGCCGTTGGTGTAAGCGCCGCGCAGGCTGTCCGCTGTGCCGCCCTCGTCAAAATACCCGCGGACGCCCATGGCCTCATTGGCCAGAGAGAAAACGGACTCGCTGACCCGGGCGTGGGAGGGGTCAAAACCCTCCTCAATGATCTTCCATGGATCTGCGCGAAAATACAGATCTGCAGTTTTGGCCATAAGCAACCCCTCTTCGCGCCTTTCAGCCTTTGATGCCCACGGAGACGGCGTTCTCCGTCAGCTGCTTCTGGAACAGGAAAAACAGGATGATGGGCGGAACCATGGCGAAGACCACGGAGCGCATCATGGCGTCCGCGTTGACCGTCTGTTCCGTGCTGAACACAAAGAGGCGCACCATGACGGTCTGCTTGTCGGCCCCGCGCAGCACAAGGTAAGGCAGGAGGAAGTCCGACCAGGCGGCGTTGACCGCAAAGATGGACACCACAGCGCAGATGGGTCTTGACAGCGGCAGGACGATGCGGAAGAAGGTCTGAAGCTGGCTGCATCCGTCGATGCGACCGGCCTCGATAATAGAGGCAGGCAGGGACTCAAAGAACTGCATGAACAGGATGACATACATGGCGTTGGCGCCGAAGGACAGCCAGAGCGGCAGGAAGGAATTGCCCATGTGCAGCTTCTGGATGTTCATGAACAGGGGTACGATGCTGATGGTCGGGGGCATCAGCAGGGAGAGGAGCACCATCCGCTTGACCACGCCGTGTCCCTTGGGCTTGAGGATGCCCAGGCCGTAGCCCAGCAGTCCGTTGAAGACCAAAGCGCAGACCACGCTGCCCGCCACGGAAATCAGGGAGTTAAGGTAATTCCGCGTGATGCCCAGCTGGTTCCAGGTGGTGGCGTAGGCGTCCATGCTGAAGGCGGAGGGGATGATGGAGGTGCTGGAGAGAAACTCCCGGAGATCCTTGAAGCCCGCCAGGCTCACCCACACCAGCGGGAAGAGCGCCAGGACGACCATCAGGCAGCAGAGGATGACGATGACGGCATAGAAAACCCTGACGGAGGCGGCGTGCAGGTCATAGCCGCGGATGACGCCGGTATGCTGTGCTTTCTTCATGTGCGCTCACCTCCCTCAGTCCCAGTCGGATTCTTTGCGGTTGAAATAGGAGTACACCGCGGTCATCGCCAGCAGGATCAGGGTGACGATCACCGCCACAGCGGAGGCCTTGCCATAGTTCATGGAGCCGCCGAAGGCATACTGCCACATCAGCTGCATCAGGGAGAGGGAGGCGTTGTCCGGGCCGCCCATCGTGAGTACCATGGGTTCATACATGATCTGGAACACGGAGATGATCTGCAGGATCAGCAGTGTCCCCGCCAGCTTGCGGATGGCCGGCAGCAAGATGTGGATGATCCTGCGCCAGACCGAGGCGCCGTCGATGGCCGCGGCCTCATACAGCTCCGGGCTGATGCTGGCCATGCCCGCCATGTAGATCAGCGCTGTGGCCCCCGCGCCCTTCCAGGTGGCGATGATAATGATGATCGGGATGACCCAGTCCGCCCGGGTGAGGTAGGTCTGGGGCGGAATGCCCAGCCTGGCCAGCAGGATGTTGAGCACGCCGGACTTTTCCCCGGAGAAGAAGGCGGACCAGAGGATGATGACCGCCAGGCCGGGCAGCATGTTGGGCAGATAAACCGCCGTGCGGAAGAAGCTCTTTCCCCGGGTGGTCTCCCCGATGAGGATGGCCAGCACGATCGGCAGGGCAAAGCCGATCAGGAGCGACCAGAAGGTATAGGAAAACGTGTTGACAAGGGCCTGCAGGAAATCGTCCTTGCCCGTCACGCTGATAAAGTTGTCCAGCCCGATGAAGCGGACCAGCTCCACGTTGCGGGTCTTGTACAGGCTCATCCGGACGCTCTCGAACAGGGGTCCCCAGACGAAGAACAGCATCAGAATCAGTCCGGGCAGCATGATCAGCCAGGACTGGACGTTTTCCCTCAGCTTCGCGTGGGAGCGCAGCTGTGTACCGGAACTGCTCATAAGCACCTCCGCCTGATGAAGACATGCCGGTTTCGTCTGTTCCGAACCGGCATGTCTTCCTGTCAATTGATATCAATAATCGTTGATTTCGTCGTCGAGGTACTCCTGGAAGGACTCCTCAGCCTTTTTGAGCGCCTTGGGGATGTCCGCGCCCTCACGGGTGATCACCCGCTGGACGACGGCGGTCAGCTCCCGGTAGAGCTGCTGGGCGAAGACCGGCTCCTCGGCCTTCAGGGAAATGGTGCCTTCGGAGATGGAATCGAAGAAATCGGCGTACAGGCGCATATCGACATTGCAGTATTCGTCCACAATGGCCTGCTTCGCGCTGTTGTAAGCGTCGTTGTTCCAGGCGCTGATGGCCGGGATGACGGGAGCGCCGCGATCGCGCTTGGCCGCATAGTCGGCGCGCATGCCCTCAATGATGTCGTCATCCAGGAAGGGCAGCTTGCCCAGAATCTTCAGGTAGGCCATCAGGGCGATGGCCTGATCCCCTGTGATGTCCGGGGCGAACATGTAGCAGGTGCCGCCGGCCAGGGCATAGCGCCCCGCAGGGCCGGCCGGGAAGGGAATCAGGGCGAAATCTTCCACGGGCAGACCCTTGTTGGCGGTGGGCTGATCCACGGAGTCGTCCGCGGCGAAGTTCATGGCCGCCTCGCCGGTGCCCAGCAGGGAGTGGGCGCTGGCCCAGTCGGTGGTGGTGGCGTCAGCGTTGAGGATGTTGTACTTCCACTGCAGATCCCGCATGTACTCCATGGCGGCGATGCACTCAGGAGAGGTGAAATTGCAGACCCAGCGGCCGTCCTCATCCTGGTATTCCAGGGCGCTTTCGCCCACGCAGCCGAAGTTCCAGGCGATGTTGGTGAAGAGCCAGCCGCCATAGGTCGCGCTGGCGGGGAAGACCAGGCCGGCCTTGCCGGTTTTCTCCCGGATGATCTGGCCGTACTCCGCCAGCTCCTGCAGGGTGCGCGGATAGAGGGGCAGGCCCTCCTCGTCCACCAGGCCGGCTTCCCGGAACAGCGCCAGGTTGATGTGCATGCCCAGCACGTAGCCGTCCCTGGGCAGGCCATAGATGCGTCCATTCTCGTCCGCCAGCATTTCCACATAGGAGGGACTGAACTGATCCAGAACGCCGAACTTCTCCAGGGCGTCGGTGACATCGCCCACCAGGTGCTGGCTGATCAGCAGCTGTGGATCGGTGAAGGGCGGCTGGAAGATGCTGGGCGCCGTGCCGCCCTTGGCCATGGGCACGTAGTTGCTCAGGGAGTAGGAATAGTAGTCGGGCACCAGGGTGACGTTGGGATACTGTTTGGCCATAGTGGCCCTGTAGCGCTCAAACAGCGCCTTTTCCGCCTCCGGCGCGGTGTCCGGCGGCCAGTTGCCTAAGGTGATGGTGCAGGTCAGATCCGCGTCGATGACCTCCTCAGCGGCCGCAAAGCCACAGGGAATGCCGGCCAGCACGCAGAGCGCGAGCAGCAGGGATACCATTCGGAACAGCTTGCCCATGTTCAAACCTCCTTCATCTGAACGGGTTGTTATGTGCGGGGTTTAACGCTAAACTACATTGCTATTATAGCCTGAAGCGGATTGTTTTGTCAATGGTTATTTTGATTTGGTTGTCAGCCGTCCGCCCCGCATGCAGATTGTCACATCGCGCTCCCCGACCGGCATAACGCAGTCCCGCTGGCTGAAAAAGCCTTCCGCGGGATGAAGGGTGTAGCCGGACGGGGACGCGAGATCCCCTAAGCTGAGGTATTTGATACAAACACATAATTCCCAGAGGAAAAACTGAACCCCCCTGAAACCCCTAAGTGAAACCCCTTGAAACCCCTTTTGAACCCCCTTAAACGATATGGGTCTCACCATGTGCCTGCACCTCCTTCCGCTAAGGATGATCTGACTAAATCAATCCGCTACCATATGGAAAAACGTGCCTTCACCTATAGGCGTTGTTTGTTTAATTGGTTCGCCAACAATACGGAAACCAGCCTTCTCATAACATCTGACAGCACGCATATTCCATGTCCGCACTTCCAGATAAACAGGTTTTCCGGGATACAACTGGTGAGCCAGTTCGCATGCTTTCTTACTCATCTTTTGACCATATCCCTGATCGCAGAAGTTAGGATTTACACCAATACCAAAGAAGACCTCTGTCTCTTCTTCGATCAGATTGATGTATCCAATCAGTCTGCCTTCATCCGTGCATGAAAAGAAATTGTTTTTCGGGTTGGCAAATCCCCGATGCATTTTTACTTGCTCTTCATATGGCGGGTTGTTGTATATGGCATACTCGCCTTCGTATTTCCAATCGCAGATAATATACTTCTCTTCATCCGTCGTCTTGTGAAATTCAATCAATTCTCCGTCCTCCGCATCTCAGGATTACTCCACAATCCCTTCGCTCCTGAACTTCGCCAGCATCTCCAGCATGTGCTTGCCGATCTTTTCGGGATCGTAGTCAAAGCTGGCGCAGATAATCCGGAGCCCGTCAGGCGTTAGGGTTCTGCCGTATAGTTGGTCAGTCAGGTACTGCTGGTACTTCTCATATTCCTTGTTCGATATCTGCTTCATTGCGGCCTCCGCTCATCTTGGGAAACTGGTATTTATCAAATGCCTATCTCTCTGTATATCTTTTCGATAAAAGGAGATTTGTGTTGGATATATTTCTCAATATCATTTGGATAGAGCATTGCGCCTTCTACTTTGATTCGACTATATTCACGCACTGCTTCCGGATTGGCG
>JAFXVR010000040.1 GCA_017534885.1 Clostridia bacterium
AAGGGGGTCACCCCGGCCCTCCGCAGGAGCGCTTTCAAGGGGGGTCACCCCGGCCCTCCGCAGGAGCGCCTTTCAAGGGGGTCCCCCCGGCCCTCCGCAGGAGCGCCTTTCAAGGGGGTCCCCCCGGCCCTCCGCAGGAGCGCCTTTCAAGGGGGTCTGGGGGACGCTTTCTCGCAGAAAGCGTCCCCCAGCGCGGAACAGTAACTTCCTCCCCCCTTCCCCCGCAGTCGGGGGAAGGGGGGCAGGGGGGGATGGGGGTCCCCCGGCCCGGGGGGGCGAAAACCAATGGGTTATTCCGAAAGAAGGCTCATTCAGCCTTCTTTCTCCTCCTCCTGACATGGGGTTTCCCAAACAGCGGCCTGAGGAGCATCATCACCGGCACGGTCAGCGCCGTGGTCATACCGACATTCAGCAGCGACCGGCCGATGTGCCCGGCATTCAGCGTTGTACCGCCCAGGGCGATGTACACCAGGCTGACCACCTCGTGCAGGGCGACGCTCACGGCCGCGCAGGCGAGGGTGCGCACATAGGGGCTGACGTTCCGCCCGGGCTTGCCCAGGGAGCGCTCATACTCCAGCTTCTGCTGGGACTTGTCCGCGAAGAGGAAGGCGCAGAGCACGGCGATGGCCGGATAGGCCACCAGGCTGACCAGGGTGAGGGTGGGCTGCATGGCCTCCATCAGGATGCCGATGAAGGCTCCGGCCCAGAAGGCGCGCAGCTTGCCGAAGCAGACCGTGCACACCGCGATGGCGGGCCAGACCATGCTGGCGGTGACGCCGCCCACCGGATAGCGCGGCATGACGCAGACCTGCAGCAGGTAGGCGGCGAAGAGGGCCGGGAACATGGCGGCGGAGCGCAGCAGCCCGATCAACTGGCGGATGAAGCGCCGCATGCTCACTCCTCCTCTTCCAGGGTCAGCATATTGGGCGCTAAGGTGTTGTAAGGCGTGGGCGTGGGGCTCGGCGTGGCGGTGGGAACGTCCGTGGGCGTCTCCTCGGTGTGGATGGGCACGTATTCCACCGTGTTGTCGTGATAATCCGGCGCCGGGGTCTCATAGGGCTCGATGGTGTGGTAGGGCGTGGGCGTGGGCGAGGGGCTCGGGGTGGGCGTCTCTTCCACCAGGGGCGCGGGCGTGGCGGTGACGCCGAAGTAGTTCATGTCGCCCGTGCGGATGGTGGGATAGGGCCGGCCGGTTTCCAGAGGCACAAAGTCGTCCGCCGTGACGGAGGAGGACTCCCGGTTCTGGGCGGCCTCGGGGGCGGGCTTGTACAGGTAGACGATCACATACTCGATGTGCTGGAAGTCCGCGTCCGGGTCCACCACAATGTACTGCTTGTTGGAGGCCAGGCCGCGGGTGGACTCCCGCACCGTGCCGATGGGGATGCCCTTGGGGAAGGACATGCCCACGCCGGAGGTCACCACCCGGTCGCCGGGGCGGGGCAGGTGGTCGTCCGGCAGGTAATACATGCGGCACATGGCGGTGCCGTCCACGCCGAGGGTGCCCACCACCACGCCCTGGTCGCGGCTGGACTCGATCAGCGCCGCGATGGAGGCCTCTGAGTCAATGATGGTGCGCACCAGGGTGGAGTGGGCTTCCACGGACTCCGTATAGCCGATCAGCGCGCCGTCGCTGGTGACGGCCATGTACTGGCCGAGACCGTCCGCCGAGCCCTTGTCAATGGTGAAGGTGGAGAAATAGTTGCCGTCCGAGCGCCCGATGACCCGCGCCGTGATGGGGGACATCGCCCGGTCGGCGGTCACTTCGTCCTGCAGGTTCTCGTACTGGGCCAGGCGGCGCTGGTATTCCTCAGCCATTTTCGCCTGATAGACCAGCTGCTCGTTTTCCGCGACGACCTCGTTATAAGCCTCCTCGATGCGCAGCAGCAGCGCCATGCGGCTGAAGAAGCCCGTCACCCCGTCCACCGCGGCGGAAAAGCCCCGCTGAAGAGGCGTCACCAGGGTGACCACCATGCGCTGGGGGAGGCTGGCGATCCCGGCCAGGCCGGCGGTGTCCTCGTAGGTGCCCACCACCTGGCTCAGGATGGCTGTGGCCAGGAACAGGCTCAGGATGACCGTCACCAGAACCAGGAGGAAAATGCGCAGGGTTGGATGGCGCTTGCGGAAGGGCTCGATCAGCGGCTCGTCGGTGTCGGCTTCCAGCTCCACCAGCCGGCTCTCGGAGCGGCGGCGGCCGAAGAGCCCCCGGCGGACAGGCTTGTCCTCCCCGTCCTCAGCCGCTTTGGCCTTCTTCTTTTTCTTTTTGCGGGGGCGCTTGCCCTCGTTCTCGGCCTCCCGGGCCGCCTTGAACCGCGCCATGACCACATCGGGCGTCTGGAAGGCGGATTCCTCCTCCTCCGCGTCCTCATCGGCGGAGGCCTTCGCGGGCGCGGGCGGGGTGTCCTCCATGCCCGGCAGGCCGGCGGTGATGTCGTCGAGGCTTTCGACCTCGTCAGGATCAAAAAGCTCCTCCTCGTCGGTCAGGAGATCTTCATCCTCATGGCGCTTGCGGCGCTTGTCTCTGGGCATTGTGGTCACCCCCTTCTTATAAGCTGTCAGTTTTAGCTGTTAGCTTGGATGCTGGGCCAGGTTGAAGGTTGTAGGTTGAAGGTTTTTTTGTCGGCCGTTGAAAGGGTTGAAAGGGTTGATATGTATGATGTCTCGCGCGGTTCCCGTAGCGGCGTCTACGCTGCCATTTCTCGGTTGAAAGGCGCTCCTGCGGGAGGATTGGCATATCCTCTGATTGGCGCAATCCTGCTGGTTTGTCCGGAGCTCGGATTCCTGCTTCCAGCGGGAGTTTTAACTTGAGTGGAGCATACCCCTTACTTTTTCGTGACCGAAAAAGTAACAAAAAGGTCCTGGGGGACACGTTGCGACGTGTGTCCCCCAGACCCCCCCGCACACGCTTTTGGCTTGAGGGGTCTGTCGCTTGGTTCCTCTAATGTTTGTTGACAACCGCGACTATGAGTCAGATTCTCTGCTCCCGCTCCCGCGGTATAGTGCTTTGCTGGACGCGAGGCTGGCTTTACGCCAGAAGGGCTCTCACTTCAAATTCTTCATTTTTCAGTCTTCAGTATTCAGTATTCATTCTAAAACTCCTCACTCCTCACTCCCTAACTCCTCCCTGACCGCTAATTGCTCCCCCTCATCAGCTCATTCATCACGTCCGGGTTCTCCAGCATAAAGCCTAATCCCGCAATCGTGCACTCCTCGGGCTCGCGGGCGAGGGAGACGGGGATGCCCAGCTGGGTGGCGATGAACTGGTCGAGGGCGTAGAGGCGGGAGCCGCCGCCGGTGAGGTGGATGCCTGAGCGCATGATGTCGGCGGAGAGCTCCGGCGGCGTGCGCTCCAGCACCCAGCGGATGGAGGCGAGGATGGCCATGCAGGGTTCGCGCAGGGCTTCGTAGGCCTGGGCGGAGGTGAAGTCCACGCTCATGGCGTGGGAGGACAGCAGGTCGCGGCCGCGCACCTTGCCGTGCTGATGGCCGTCGGTGGGCACGGCGGTGCCCAGGTCGATCTTCAGCCGCTCGGCGGTATAGGTGCCGATGAGCATGCTGGAGTTCTTCTTGAGATAGGAGACGATGGCCTCGTCCATGCGATTGCCGCCGGTGGGCACGGACTGGCTGACCACCATGCCGCCCATGGCCACAATGGCCGAGTCCGTGGTGCCCGCGCCGATGTCTACCACCATATTGCCCACCGGGTCGTAGACCGGCAGGCCCGTGCCGATGGCGGCGGCCAGAGGCTTTTCGATCAGCACCACCCGCCGGGCGCCCGCCTGCCGCACGGCCTCGCGCACGGTCTTGCGCTGCACCGCGTTCAGCCCGCAGGGCACGGACACGAGAATGGTGGGCTTGAACAGCAGGCTTGCGCCCACCGCCTTGCGCACAAAGTACTTCAGCAGCACCGCGGCGGTATCGAAATCAGAGATCCTTCCGTCGGTGACCGGGTCCACCACCAGCAGGTGTTCCCGGGCCCGGCCCATCAGATAGCGGGCTTCCTCGCCCACCGCGTGCACCATCCGGTGATCCGCCGCGTTGACCACCACGGTGGTGGGCTCGTTGATCACCACACCCTTGCCCTTCACGAGCAGCATTGTGTTGCTGGTCCCCAGGTCTATGGCCATGTCAGGGGCCTTGAATGCCATGCAATCCCTTCCCTTTGGTTATCGGCTGCGGGCCGGAGCCCGTCTTGTTCAGTCTGTTTCGGCCATTTCGCGCCCCATGGCCTGCCGCAGCAGCGACAGGGTCAGCGGGAGGGGCAGGCCGATGATGCCGGTAGGGCAGCCTCTCACCCCGTCGATCCACAGGGAGGCCGTGCCCTGCAGCGCGTAGGCGCCCGCCTTATCCATGGGCTCGCCGCCGGCGATGTAGGCTGCGATTTCCTCATCACTCAGCGGCGTGAAGTGCACCTCGGAGGTGTCCAGCCCCGAGAAGCACTCGCCCTCCGGCGACACGGCGCACACGCCCGTGTACACCTGATGCCAGCGCCCGGACAGGAGCTTCAGCATGCGCTCCGCGTCGGCCTGATCGATGGGCTTGCCCAGGGCGATGCCGTCCACCGCTACCAGGGTGTCCGCGCCCAGCACGGTCATCCCGGGGTGCAGCTTTGCCCCGGCCAGCGCCTTCCGCCGGCTCAGGGCCGCCACGGCCTCCGCCGCGCCCAGCCCCGTGTGCTCGTCCACCTCCGGCGCGTCCACCAGAAAGCGCAGTCCCGTGCGCGTCAGCAGCTCCCGCCGCCGCGGTGAGCCCGAGGCCAGCACCAGCTGATACCCGTCCGCCATGCCCCAATCCCCTCCCGGCTGCAAGAGTCCATTGTCCATTATAGCACATGAACGGGGGATATGAACAGATGTGACGGAAAAATGTTGGAAATTAACATTTGTTGAGGGTGACAAAAGGGCGCTTCCAACCTTAGAGCCACGACTGGTTGTGGTGATTTCCGCTGTCTTCCACAACCAGTCGTAGCTTGGTTCAGGAAAGCGCCCTTTTGACATCCGAATTAACATTTGAAACTGTTAGCGATTAGCGGAGATGGACTGAGTGAGGAGTTAGGAGTTATGAGAGAGGAGTTGGATTCACTCTAAACCTCCTCACTCCTCACTCTCTCAGTACCCTCCTGTATCGCTTTGTACAGCCTCCGCCCGCTATGCTGGGGGCGCGAAAGGAGGTGAGAACCATCGAGATGACACAGGAGACACTGGCGGCGCTGGGCGTGAACGGCGAGGCGGCGGAGGCGGTGCTTTCGGCCCTGCGGGAAGCGGGGGCGGAGGCGGAGCGGCTGCGCGGGGAGATGCGGCGCGCCGAGCTGCGGCAGGGCGTGCGGGACGCGCTGCTTCGGCAGGGCGCGCGGCCGGACAGCGTGGGGCTGCTGGCCCTGGCGGTCAACGCGGAGCAGCTGAACCCGG
Source organism: Clostridia bacterium (assembly GCA_017534885.1). Taxonomy (GTDB): domain Bacteria; phylum Bacillota; class Clostridia; order Christensenellales; family Aristaeellaceae; genus RUG11272. The sequence goes on from JAFXVR010000040.1 coordinate 5,406, forward strand.
ACGAGCCTCTGGATGAGGCGGGTCTGGCCGAGCCCCTGCGGGCGGCCTACCCGAGCCTGTTCCGGGCGGAGCTGCCCGCCATCAGCCCGCCCGGCGGCGCGGCGCTGGACGCGGGCGGCCTCGGCGGCATGAGCGTGGAGGAGATCAACGCCCGCTGGGACAGCGTGAAGGCCGCGCTGGCGCAGGGAACCTGAGACACACCGTATGCTGAATCAACAACAAACAGGAAAGGAAATCTGAGACATGGCAATTTCCAACTTCATCCCCAAGGTCTGGAGCGCCCGGCTGCTGGAGGGGCTGCACAAGCAGCTGGTGCTGGGGCGGCTGTGCAACCGCAACTGGGAGGGCGAGATCCGCGACTGGGGCGACACGGTGCACATCAACAGCCTCAGCGACATCACGGTGCGGCCCTATGTGCCGGGCACGGACCTGGCTGATCCTGAGGCGATCGACGGCACCGACCAGACGCTGGTGATCGACCACGGGGTCTACTGCAATTTCTACATCCGCGATGTGGACGCGGCCCAGGCCCGGGCGGACCTGATGGACGCGGCCATGCGCAGCGCGGCCCGCTGCCTGGCGGAGGATACCGAGACCTACCTGCTGGGCGTGATGCGCGCCGGGGCGGGGATCACCGGCTCGGTCAGCCTGGCGGGCGGCGCGTATGAGGCGCTGCTGACCATCAAGACTGCCCTGGACACCCACAATGTGCCCCGGGCGGGCCGCAAGCTGGTCATGCCCTCCTCCGTGGAGGCCGAACTGCTGCGGGACACCCGCTTCGCCTCGGCGGGCGGGGCCATCGGCGAGCATGTGCTGGCGGAGGGCGCCATCGCCCGGGCATGCGGCTTCGACATCTACATCAGCAACGACCTGACGGACGAGATCCTCGCCCTGACCGAGGACGGCGTCACCTTCGCCCAGCAGATCAGCCGCATGGAGGCTTACCGCCGGGAGAAGGGCTTCGACGACGGCGTCAAGGGCCTGTCCCTGTGCGGCGCGAAGGTGGTTCAGCCGGACTGCCTGGCGCTCTTCACCGTCACCGCCTGAGGAGAGGAAGCATGCTGACGATCACGGACATCATGCGGGAGGTGAAGACCTGCTTCCCCGCCTCCCGCTATGAGGGCGAGGTGCGCGTGCGGGACGGGAAGCTCAGCCCGGAGCTGCTGGTTCAGCCCGGGGACTGGGTGGCCATCAGCGGCTCATCGCAGCTGGACGGGGTGCATCACCTGGACGCCCAGGGGCGGCTCTTCGGCGCGGCGGACGAGGTCTTCAGGGGCAGGCTGACGCTGCTGAGGCCGCCCGAGGACTTCATCCGCCTGTGCGTGGACATCCTCGCCTGGGAGGAGGAGCATCCGGCGGACGGGCTGAAGGCCGAGCGCTTCGGCGGCTATGAGCGGGAGAGCGCCCTGAGCCGCGGCGGACTGCCCATGGACTGGCGGCAGGTCTTCGCGGCGCGGCTGGCCTGGTTCCGGCGGATGTTTCCGGAGGAGGAACTGACATGGTGAATCTGGAGCCCTTTCAGATCCGGGAGACGCTGACGCCCTTCCGGGGGCTGATGGCCGAGGTGAACGGCGCCGAGGCGGAAGCCGCCGGGATGGACGCCAGCCGCCGGGTCTGCCGCCTGTACATGCTGCCCGGGAACGGGCTGAGGCAGTGGCAGACCGTGATGCGCCTGCGGGACGGGCGGATCTTCCGCCTGCTGGGCCCGGCCGCCGAGCCGCCCAGGGGCAGCGCGAAGGTGTACGCCGTGGCCCTGTGCGAGGAGGTGACCGACGCTTGACCGCGCTGGAGATGGCCCTGCGGGGCCTGCTGGAGGACTGGGGCCTGCCCGTGTTCCCGGAGGAGGATGTGACCCCGAGCACCGTGCGGCCGCACCTGACCCTGTCCCTCAAGGGAGAGGGCCCGCGCAGGGCTGAGGCGCGGCTGCGTTGGTACGGCCCGGGCGGGTCCATGGCGGCGGCGGGGTGGCTGCAGCGCTTTCTGCAGCGCTTCCCGCGGCAGGGAACGCTTTTGCGGGGCCCGCGCCGCACCGCCCTGCTCAGCCCGGGGCCCTGGGTGATCCGCCGGGACGGGACCGACCCCCGGCTGTGGACGACCGAGATGAGAATCGGGGTGAAGCTGCTTGACGAGCCTGACACCGCTCCTTGACCCGACCCCGGGCGAGACGCTGCTCTCCCCCGGCCTCGCCCTGCGGGACTTTATACCCCGGCCGGACGAGGACGCGCAAACCCTGCGCGGGCGTATCGAAGAGGCCGTCAGAGAAGGCAAGAGCCTGGGCGAGGTGCGGGGCGGCAGCCTGACCCTGGAGCCCCTGACCCGCCTGCGCACCGCCGCCGCCCGCCGCAGCCCCGAAGCCGAGGACTGCGCCGTAGACGGCCTGCGCTGCACCCTCCGCCTGACCCTCGCCTCCTGGAAGGACGCCGCCGCCCTCTGCGCCGCCCTGAGCGCTCCCGGCGGCTGCCCGCCCTTCCCCCTGACCTGGATCGGCGAAACCCCCTCCGCCCTCCTCGCCCTCTGCCTCCCCCAGGCCATCCCCATCGCGCCGCTGAAGCTGAATTTCGGGTGTGAGGGAACGGTGGAGGCGGAGTTCATTGGGGAGGTATTAGCGGTTAGCTATTAGCTGTCAGCGGGGGAGTGAGTAGGGAAGTGAGGAGTGAGGGAGTGAGGAGTTTCAGCGGAGGTTGAAGGTTGGAGGTAGGAGGTTGAAGGTTTTCAAATGAATACTGAAGACTGAAGACTGAAAAATAAAAATTTGAAGCGAGGGCTCCTCCAGGGTAAAGCCGGTCTCGCGTCCAGCGAAGCACTATACCGCGGGAGCAAGAGCACAGAAGCTGACCCATAGTCGCGGTCGTCAGGAAGCATCAGAGGAATCAAGCGACAGACCCCTCAAGCCAAAAGCGTGTGCGGGGGGTCTGGGGGACACACGTCGCAACGTGTCCCCCAGGACCTTTTTGTTACTTTTTCGGTCACGAAAAAGTAAGGGGTCTGCTCCCCTCAAGTAAACATCCCCGCTGGAAGCAGGAATCCAAACTCCGGACAAACCAGCAGAATTGCGCCAATCAGAGGATATGCCAATCCTCCCGCAGAAGCGCCCTTCAAGGGGGGGGGATTCCCCCGGCCCTCCGCAGGAGCGTCTTTCAGGGGGTCTGGGGGCGCTTTCTCGCAGAAAGCGCCCCCAGCGCGGTTACTATATATCCTCCCCCTTCCCCCGCGCACGGGGGAAGGGGGTCGGGGGGATGGGGGCACCCCTGATCGTGAAATGCCACACATATCAAGCCGCTGACGGCAGCATGTTAAAAAACCTTCAACCTCCAACCTCTTCAGCCAGTCCATCCAAGCTAACAGCTAACAGCTAACACCTCATCACGAAAGGAGACCAAAATGCTCAACAACAACGACACCATCGACGAATTCCCCCTCCCTGAGGACGCAGTTCCTCCGCTGACAGCGGACCTGGAGGAGCTGGCAGACCTGCTGGCGCCCCGCATCGACGAGCGGCTGGGCGAGCTGGCCCGGCAGCGGTGGCTGGAATGAGGCTCCGGGCCTGGCTGGACGGGCAGCCCATCGACGGGCTGGACGGGCGGATCACCCTGACGGACATCATCGAGGAAGCGCCCCGGCTGCGGGTCGAAAGCCTGCCCTCCCTGGGCGGGGACGGGCTGCGGCTGGCGCGGTGCACCCGGGACTCGCTGTCGGTGCGGCTGCTGGCGGAGGTGCACGAGCGCGACCCCGGGGCGCGGCAGGGGCTGCTGGATTCAATCAGCGCCTGGTGCGGCGGGAGCGTACTGAAGCTCTCCACCCGGCCGGGCCGGCTGCTGGAGGGCGTGTGCACGGCTTATCCGGGGGCGGGAGCCCTGGGCTGGACCGAGTCGGTGACGATCCGGTTCACGGCCTGGGCGGCGCCCTTCTGGCAGGCGGAGACCCCCGACCGGCTGGCGCTGACCGGGCTGACCGCGGGCGGCAAGCTCTGCCTGCGGGGCACGGCGGACACCGTGCTGGAGGCGGAGATCACCGCGGAGGAGGCGGTTTCCACCCTGCGCATCGGCTGCGGGGCGGACAGCCTGGTGATGACCGGGCTGGGGATGAGTGCCGGGGAGACCCTGCGCCTCAGCCATGACGGCGCGGGCATCAGCCGCCTGACCATCGGCGGGCCCGGGGGCAGCCGCTCGGCCCTGAGCTGCCGGGAGGCGGAGAGCGCGGACGAGATCCGCCTGCGCCCGGGGGTCAATCTGGTGACCCTCGCGGCGGACGGGGCGGTGGACGCGGTGATGAGCGGCCGGGGGAGGTGGCGCTGATGCTTCGCCTGCCACGGCTGCTGGACGCCGAAACCCTCCGGGAAAGGGCCCGGCTCGCGCCCTCCGCCCTTGCGCTGGAGCAGCGGCTGAACGGGATCTCGACGGCGCGGCTGACCCTGCCCCCGGGCGCGGAGCGGGCCAGCCTGGGCGATCTGGCGGAATTCTACACCGGCGACGGCGACAGCGCGGGCATCTTCCGCTGCTGCGGCGTCGCGCAGGACGCGGCCACGGGGGTGCAGCGCTCGGACTGGGAGCACGCTCTCGCCTTTCTGCGGGACGAGGTCTTTCCCGGGCTGAGCGCGGCTTCAGCCGTGAGCTGCGGCCAGGCGATGGCGGAGGCTCTGAACGCCCAGGCCACCCGGCGCTTCGTCTTCGGCGGAGCGGATTTCGCCGTCAGCTGCGAGTACGACCTGGACTGCTCCAGCGTGCTCAGCGCCCTGCTGGCCATCGGCGGCACTCTGCCCGGGCCCTGGGCGCTGGGGGCGGATTTCAGCTCTTTCCCCTGGACGCTCCGCCTGAAGCGCCTCAGCGACAGCCCGGCCTGCGAGCTTCGGGTCAGCCGGAGCCTCAGCAGTCTGCGCATTGGCGCGGACACGGTGGGCCTGGCCACCCGGGTGGTGCCCGTGGGCCGGGCGGGGCTGAGGCTGCCGGAGGGATATATCGACGCGGCATCGGCGGCGGACTGGGGCATCCGCGCGCGGGTGGTGCGGGACGGGAGCATCCGCCGGGTCAGCCACCTGCGGGCCTTCGGGCAGGCGCAGCTGGAGCGGCTGAGCCAGCCCCGCCTCACCGTGACCGCCGAGGGCCGGGCGCTCTTCAGCCTGACCGGCGAGGCCCTTGACCGGCTGCGGCTGGGCGCGTGCTGCCGCGTTCCCCTGCCGGAGGAGGGGCTCACGCTGACCGAACACATCACCGGCCTCAGCTGGCCCGACCTGGCGCGGACGCCGGAGCGGGTGAAGGTGACGATCGCCTCGGCGAGGGAGGGGATTGCGGAAACCCTGTGGACATTGAGAGGGCGCGGGCAGGACGGAAGCGCCTGACGCGCCGATGGAGGAGTGAACATGTACAGAACGGTGAGCGCGGTATGCGAGCTGACCGAACCGCTGGCCCGGACACAGCTGGGCGCGGTGACTTTTTCCGGCGACGAGTACGGGCTCTGCGTGCGGGTGCGGGTGACGGAAAACGGCGTCGACGCGCCGCTGAACGGGGCGGTGCCGGGCGCGTGGATGCTGCGGGAGGACGGCACCACCCTGCGCTTTCCCGGGGAGATTGCCTCGGGATACTGCGAAGCCCTGCTTCCCCCGGAGGCCTGCGCGGTGCTGGGGCGCTTTTCCCTGCTGCTGCGGCTGACGGACGGAAACGGCTCCCGCACGATTTTCTGGGGCGAGGGGCAGGTGCTGCCCTCAGTGACGGACGAGATCCTCACGGCGGGCACACCCCTGCCCAACCTGGACACCCTGCTGGCGCGGCTCAGCGACCTGGAGGCGGCCATCACCCGGGCCAACGCGGCGGCCACAGCGGCCCAGACCGCGGCGGACAGCTGGCAGGCGGAGCTTTCCGGCGCGGTGGACGGGCTGCGGGACGAGATCGAAAAAGCCCTGGCGGCCAAGGCGGACACGGTGGAGGAGGGCAACCGCGCCTGGCTCTGGGAACAGGGCGCTGTGTCCGCCAGCACGGGCAAGTCCCTGCCGGACACCTACGCGGGGCACGCCAAGCGCGTGCGGACGGCCATCAGCCTGCCCATCAGCCGGATGATCGGCATTCAGCCGAGGCCTGGCGCGATGTGGACAGCCTTTGTGTACGACAGCGGCCTGCACTACCTGGGCCCCTGGCCCGCGAACCCCACGGGCTACATTTCCCGGGGAAGCCTGAAGCGGGAATGGCTCGCGGACTATCCGGAGGCGGCCTACCTGCGCATTGTGCGGGAGGACGCGGCCGATCCGGACAGCGAGATTACCCCGGCGGAGGTCTGGGACGGCATCAGCATTCTGCTGGAGAAGCAGCCCATGCCCGACCCGGCCCTCTGGGAGGAAGTGCCCGTGGGCGCGGTGGTGCAGGGCCGCCGCCAGCCGAACACCCGGGAATATGAGGAGGGCGCGGAGGACGTCTACTACCCCTACCGGGTCACCCAGGAGAGCGTCACCGCCCTGCCCCAGGGGGAGGACACGGAGCTGTACTGGGTGCTGACGCCCTGGATGAACGTCAGCTGGCGCCTGGGCGCGATCCCCAACGCCCTGAACACGACCTCGGGCTGGTTGAATGGCGGCGAGCCGGTGCGCGTGGCCGAGGGCATGAGCTACTTCCGCGCCGCCTTTGCCCGGCTCTCGGACGACTACCGCCGGGCCGCCCTGCCCCTCGCGCCCGGGGACGAGGCCGGCTGCCGGCTCTTTGTCCGGCGCATGCCCACCGCGGCGGAGAGCGATCCGGACGCGCTGCGGCTGCTGGACTCCCTGCGGCGCAAGGGCGGCGACCTGAACGCCGCGCCGCTCCCGGTCATCGCCCACACCAGCGATGTGCACGGCGACGAGGCCCGGCTGGAGCGCTTTGCCGCCTTCTGCGACGAGGCGGACATCGACCTGGCCGCCGTCACCGGGGACATCTGCGGACGCGCGCCCGCCCAGGGCTTCAGCTTCTGCCACGGCGTCATCAGCCGACACGTCACGCCCATGGCGCTGTGCGTGGGCAATCATGACGTGAACGAGGCCGGTATGACGGACGCAGCCGTCTATCAGGCGCTGATGGCCCCCGTGGCCGCGCAGATCGGCAATGCCGCCGGCAAGACCTGGTACATGACCGACCTGCCGGAACACTCCCTGCGGCTCATCAGCCTGAACACCTTCCAGTGCGGGGCGGGCGCGCTGATGAAGAATCACCTGTCCTCGGAGCAGCTGCAGTGGTTCTGCGGCGCGCTGGCCGACACCCCGGCGGGCTGGGGCATCCTGGTGCTGCAGCACTCCCCCTTCGGCGCGGCGCTGGAAGCCGAGGCGGGCGCTGACACCTTCTTCGGCCGTCAGACGGTGGGGGAAACCCAGGCCTCCGAGCAGACCGGCACTCCCGTGTGGGACATTGTGGACGCCTTCATCGGGCGGGAGCGCATTGTGAAAAGCTGGCGCCAGGGCGGGGACGAGCCCGTCCTCAGCGTCAGCGCGGACTTCGGCGGCTGCGGCGGCGAGTTCATCGCCCACCTGGTCGGCCACCTGCACGTGGATGCCGTCTGCCCCGTGCCCGGCACCCGCTTCCGCCAGCTCCTCCTGGGCGTCACCTGCTGCACCCCCGTCCGCGGCCCCGCCGCCTACCCCTACCTCAGCAACGCTGACGACCTGGGCCGCCGCCCCGCCTCACCCTCCCAGGACGCCTTCAACCTCTACGTCATCGACCGGGACAGCCGCGAAGTCACCGTGCTGCGCGCCGGCCAGCACTTTGACCGGGAGCTGCGGGAGCGGCGCGTGATGAGGATCGCTTACGGAGGAGGATCGGATTGACCGCGGATACTTTCATCTTTTACCTGCGCCAGGCCCTGGACGAGGGCTGGGGCTATATCTGGGGGACCTCGGGACAGGTGTGGACGGCGGCCAGTCAGGCCGCGGCTGACCGCGAGGCCACCCGCAAGTACGGCGCCCGCTGGATCGGCAAGCGCGTGGCGGACTGCTCGGGCCTGCTGGCCTGGGCGGCCCGGGCGGGCGGCGCCTCCCTGCCCCACGGCTCCAACAGCATCTGGCGCAACTGCCTGCGGGCCTCGGGCGAGATCAACAGAGACACCGTCCTGGCCCCGGGCACGGCGGTGTTCAAGCGCTCGGCCATCGGCGGCTATGACCACATCGGCCTCTGGGACGGCGAAAAGGTCATTGAGGCCAAGGGCACCCGGTACGGGGTGGTGGCCTCCTCCCTCTCCGGCTTCACCCACTGGGGCGCGCTGAAGATCATTGACGGCACTGAAAAAGAGCCGCTGAACGGCCCCTGCCGCGTCACCGGCGGCGCCCTGAACCTCCGCGCCGCCCCCGCCGCCTCCGCCGACCGCCTGGCCCTCCTCGCCGACGGCACCGAGGTCACCGTGACCGAAGACCTGGGCACCTGGTGCCGGGTGGAGGTAAGGCTGACCGGCTGCCTCTCCAAGCGCTTCCTGCAGGCGTGTGAATAACAAAACCCAAATGACAAATCAGCAAAAAAAGCGGAGGGGGCGAAGGGGGTCCAGGGGGGCGATCGCAAAGCCCCCCTGGTCGCGCCCGCAGGCGCGAAACCCGCGCGAAAAACGACAAAAGAAAAGAAGTGATATGATGTCCACCGACCTTGCAGTATCCCTGGTCAGTGTCCTCGGCTCCATCACCGTGGCGCTGATCTCCTACCGCGCCGCCCTCAACGGCACCCGCCGCGCCGCCGGCGAAAGCATGCAGCTCATCGCCTGGCGCCTCCAGCAGCTGGAAAACCGCGTGCAGGCCCACAACCACCTGGTAGAGCGCATGATCGCGGCGGAAAAGAGCATCAGCGCGCTGGAGGCGCGGGTGAACAGGGAGTGACGGTGATGGGGCGTGCAACTGGGGGGAAGGGGCAACCTTTCTTGAAAGAAAGGATTTCCCCTTCCCCCCAGACCCCCTTTCCTCTTCCAAAGAACTTTTATAAGGGAGGGGTGGGGGTTAGTTGGTCAGCCAGTCGAGGGAGTCGGGGTACTGGTAGCGGAGATTGTTGTCTTTGCAGTATTGAAGAGCGTAGCTGTCACGGGGGACGGTGAGGGTGAGGTTGGGACAATCGACAAAAGCACTGTGCCCAATACTTGTAACGCTGTTGGGGATGGTGATGGAGGTCAGGTTTGGACAGTGGCCAAATGCCCCATCCCCAATGCTTGTGACACTGTCGGGAATAGTGACAGAGGTCAGATAGCCGCAGGAAGCAAACGCATCATTTCCAATTATAGTGATCCCCGCAGGAATCTCAAAGGACACAGCGGTTTTAGTCATAGGATAGAAAACGAGACGTCTGTCAGACTTGCTGAATAATACGCCGTCAAAGACTGAGAGCGCAGGATGATCAGAGGAGACAAGAATATCCGACAGATGTTCGCATAAGCAGAAAGGATTATCTCCAATGCTTATGACGCTGTCAGGGATGGTGATGGAGGTCAGGCTTGTACACAAGCCAAACGCATAGTTCCCAATGCTTGTGACGCTGTCAGGGATGGTGATGGATGTCAGACTCGTACAAAAGCTAAACGCGTCTTCCCCAATGCTTGTGACACTATTGGGGATAATGACTGAAGTCAGGCTTCCGCACTCACAAAAGGCAAAATCCCCGATGCTTGTAACACTATTTGGGATAATGACGGAAGTCAAGTTGGCACATAAGCGAAACGTATTGTCCTCAATGCCTTTTACGCTGTCAGGGATGGAAACGGAGATCAAACCGGAACAGTTGGAAAACGCGCTTCTGCCAATACTTGTGACGCTGTCGGGAATGGTGACAGATGTCAGACTGGAACAACTTGAAAACGCATAGTCCCCAATGATGACAATTCCTTTGGGTATCTCATACGAGGAGCCTTTCCTTGCCATTGGGTAGGAGACCAGCCGCTTGTCCGCTTTGCTGAACAGAACACCGTTAATAATAGCCAGTGTGGGATGATCGGGTGAGACAATGATGTCCGTAAGATTCTTGCAGTACCAGAATGGATTAGCGCCAATGATTGTTACGCTGTCGGGGATGGTGATGTAAGCTAAGCCATCGCAGGAGCCGAACGCATCATCCCCAATGTATGTGACACTATCAGGGATGGTGACGGATGTCAAGCTCTTGCAGTAAGAAAAAGCCCTCTCCTTGATGCTTGTCACCCGATGATCATCAAATTCAGGAGGTATTTTCAATAACGTTGCTATTCCACTGTAATCTGTAATTTCCGCCGTCCCATCCTCCAGAATCACATAAGAAAAATCCCCGGACTTATGCTTCTCCGCCTCATCCGCCGCAGCCACGCCCACAATCAGGCAAAGGCATACCGCCAGCGTCAACACAGTCAACAACTTCTTCATCTTAGAGCCCTCCTCATCAAATCTGCTATCGATCCCCTTTCCCAAATTGTACCAAATACAACCCACCCTGTCAACCAAAAAATCCCCAGCTCCTCCGATCAAAGTTCTTGGAAGAGGAAAAGGGGGTCTGGGGGGAAGGGGGAAAGCCTTCTTTCAAGAAGGTTTCCCTCTTCCCCCCAGGAACAAAAATCAAAGGAGGTATAACCATATGATCGACTGGAAGCGCAAACTGCTGTCGCGCAAACTGTGGATGGCGGTGGCCGGACTGGTGTCCGGGGTCATGACGGCCTTCGGGCTGGAGGAGAACGCGGCGGCGCAGGCTTCGGCGCTGATCTTAGCGGCGGCGTCGGTGCTGGGCTACCTGCTGGGCGAGGGCCTGGCGGACGCGGCGCATGAGGGGGAGGGAGAGCGATGAAGCTGAGCCTTCCATTGACGTGGCAGGACTATGAGCGCGCGGCGGACCGGACGGCCTTCCTGCTGGAGGCGGTGGACGCCTGGCGGCTGTCTCCCGCGTTCCGGACCGGGTGGGACGCCTCGAGGTACTTCAGAGGCGAGAACACCGAGGTCGCCCGCAAGACCGTGCTGCGCGCCGTGAAGGCGGAGACAAGGGACGAGCACGGACGCCGCAGAGCGCGGCCTGAAGCCCGGGAGGTGGTGGGCAACCGCGTGGCCTCCGGGTTCCTGCAAAGGTTTGTGACCCAGCAGACGCAGTACCTGCTGTCTGAGGGCGTTCGGCTGGGCGACAAGGCGCTGAAAAAGCGGCTGGGCGGGGATTTCGACCGCCTGCTGAGCCACCTGGGCGAGCGCGCGCTGCTGCACGGGGTGTGCTACTGCTACTGGAACGGCCGGAAGGCCGAAGCGGTGGAAGCCGTGCGGGACGAGCGCTCGGGCTGCCTGGCCTTCCCGGACGCGTACACCGGCGAGATCCGCTCCGCGGTGCAGTTCTGGCAGCTCGCGCCCGGGCGTCCGCTGGGGCTGAGGCTCTTCGAGCGGGAGAAGGTGACGCTGATGGAGGCCGACAAGGGCGGCGTGCGCGTGCTGGGCGAGAGCGTGAACACCGCGCCGGGGCTGCCTCTGGTGCCCTTCTGGGCGAACGCGGAGCACGTCAGCGAGTTCACCCCGGCCATCCGCTCCAAGATCGACGCCTACGACCGGATCCTGTCCGACCTGGCGGACAACCTGGACCGGGCCAACGATGTCTACTGGGTGCTGAACAACTTCGGCGGAACGATCGACGACGTGGCGGAAATCATGGAGCAGATCAGCCGGGTGAAGGCCGTGGCCACCCTCGCCGACGGCAGCGGGGTGAGCGCCACCGCCGAGCCCCGCACCATCTCGGTGCCCTACGAGGCCCGGGTCACCGCGCTGAAGCTGCTGGAGCGCGCCCTCTACCGGGACTGGATGGCGCTCGACATGGAGGAGCTGACCGGCGGCAATCTGACCAATGTGGCCATCCGCACCGCCGTGGCCAACCTCGACCTCAAGGCCGACCGCTTCGAGTGGGAAGCCTACCGCTTCATGCGCGGCCTGCTGGCCCTGCTGGGCTCCGACACCGACGACATCACCTTCCCCCGCCAGACCATCGCCAACGAGAGCGAGATCGTCAGCGACATCGCCGTCATGCGCCCCGATATTGATCGGGAGACCGCGGTGGCGCTGAATCCGTACCTGAGGGGGAGAGCGGGTGAAGAGTGAAGAGTGAAGAGTTAGGAGCCGGAGGTTGAAGGTTGAAGGCAGGAGGTGGAAGGTCAGTTAGGCGGTCGCCTCGCTTGTATTCTTCATTCTTCAGTTTTCAGTATTGGTAAGGGTGACAAAAGGGCGCTTTCAACCTTAGAGCCACGACTGGTTGTGGTGATTTCCGCTGTCTTCCACAACCAGTCGTGGCTCAGTTCATGAAAGCGGCCTTTTGACATCCGAATCAGTATTCATTATTCATTTATTATCAAAAAGCCCCCCTTGGCCCAAACCGGCCAAGGGGTTTCTCATACAGGAATACCGCTTCAGCTTCATCCATTGTTTCACGTGAAACAATCGGAATCACCAGAAAACCTTCAACCTTCAACCTCCTGCCTTCAACCTATAGCCCCGTATCCAGCTGACAGCTGATAGCTAAAAGCTCATTCCCCCTCCACCCTGATCACGCTCTCCACGGCGGCGATGTCGGGATCGAGGGCGGCGAGAGCTCGGCGCATGGCGTGCTCGGAGGCTTCGTGGGTGATGAAGATCAGGCGGGCCCGGCCGCTGACGCCGGCGCCCTTCTGGAGCATGGTGGCGATGGATATGCCCTCCTGGCCGAAGCGGGAGGCCACGGCGGCCAGCACGCCGGGGGCGTCCTTGGCGGAGACGCGGATGAAGAAGCGGCAGGTCCAGTCGTCGGTCAGGGTGAGGGCGGGATCGGGCTGCTCGGTGTAGCGCAGGGAGGCCCGCTGGGGGCGCTCGTTCAGGGCGGCGCAGACGATATCGCCGCAGATGGCGCTGGCGGTGGGCTTGTCCCCCGCGCCCCGGCCCTGGAGCATCATGTCCTGGCAGTAGGCGCCGTGGACGAAGATGGCGTTGAGGGAGCCGTCCACCCGGGAAAGGGGGTGGTCGGCGGGCAGGAAGGTGGGGTGAACCCGGGCCTCGATCGTGTCGCCCCGGCGCTTGCCGATGGCCAGCAGCTTGAGGGTATAGCCCATCTCCCGGCCGCAGGCGATGTCCTCCGCCGTCACGCCGGTGATGCCCTCCCGGTACACGCAGTCCACCGTCACCCGGGTGTGGAAGGCGATGGAGGACATGATGGACAGCTTGTAGGCCGCGTCCATGCCCTCCACGTCCGCCTCGGGATTGGGCTCAGCCAGGCCCAGCTTCTGCGCGTCGGCCAGGACTTCCGCGTAGTCGCTGCCCTCGCGGGCCATGCGGGTGAGGATATAGTTGGTGGTGCCGTTGACGATGCCCATCACCTGATCGATCCGGTCCGCCTCCAGGGAGACGGTCAGGGCGCGGATGATGGGGATGACGCCGCCCACGCTGGCCTCGTAGTACAATCCGGCGCCGCTCTTGTCCGCCGCTGCCTGCAGGCTGTGCCAGTTCAGGGCCAGGGCCATCTTGTTGGCGGTCACCACGGTCTTGCCGTTTTCCAGGGCGCGGCGCATGAAGTCCGCCGCCGGATGGCTGCCGCCCATGAACTCGCAGACGATGGCGATGTCCGGGTCGGTCAGCACGTCCTCCGCGGACTCGGTCAGGATCTCCGCGGGCACGTCCGTGCGCGCCAGGGGGATCGAGAGCACCAGCGCCTTTTTCACCCGCAGGTCCAGGCCGTCGCGGGCGAGGATCTCATCGTGCATTTCGTTCAGGAGATGCCACACGCCGCCGCCGATATTGCCGCAGCCGAGAAAGCCGAGATTGACTGTCTTCATGAAATACTCCTTACAGGGTATCGCATCTGCGGATGCGACCAGGGGGGCTTTGCGGTCGGCCCCCCTGGACCCCCTTCGCAATCACCCTTTGGAATCTGCATTTAGTGTTGAGGGTGACAAAAGGGCGCTTCCGACCTTAGAGCCACGACTGGTTGTGGTAATTTCCGCTACCTTCCACAACCAGTCGTGGCTTGGTTCAGGAAAGCGCCCTTTTGACATCCGAATCTTTAGTGGCAGGCCGCGCCTCAGCTGCGCTCGCTGATGCGCTTGGCCAGCAGGCCTTTGAATTCGTCCAGAGACATAGCCGTCGTCGCGTCGGTGTCGCGGTCGCGGACGGACACATTGCCCTCCTGGATCTCCTTTTCACCGATGATGAGCATATAGGGCACCCGGTCCACCTGGCGGGCGTAGCGGATCTTGTAGCCGATCTTCTCATTGCGGCTGTCCAGCTCCACGCGGAAGCGGGCGTCGCGCAGGCTCTCGTAAACCTGGCGGGCATAGTCCATGCTCTTGTCGGACACGGGCAGCACCTTGACCTGCACCGGGCTGAGCCAGGTGGGGAAGATGCCCTTCGTCTCCTCGATCAGGTAGGCCATGAAGCGGTCGATGGAGCCCAGGATGGCCCGGTGGAGCACCACGGGCGTCTTTTCGCTGGAATCCCGGTCGATGTACTTCAGGTCAAACTTGGCGGGCAGGCAGAAGTCCAGCTGGCAGGTGGACAGGGTGTATTCCGCGCCCACGGCGGGCTTGACGTTCACGTCCAGCTTGGGCCCGTAGAAGGCGGCCTCGCCGATCTCCTCGGTGAAGTGGATGCCCAGCTCCGTCAGTACCTCGCGCAGGGCGCTCTCGGCCTTGTTCCACATCTCGTCGTCCTGGTGGTACTTCTTCTTGTCGCTGGGATCGCGCAGGGAGAGCACGCAGCGGTAGTCGGTGATGTTGAAGTCGCGGTAGGCCTCGAAGATCAGCGCCACCACGCGGCCGATCTCATCCTTGATCTGCTCGGGCGTCACGAAGAGGTGGGCGTCGTTCTGGCAGAAGTGCCGGCCGCGCTCGATGCCCTTCAGCGTGCCGCTGGGCTCATAGCGGAAGTCGTGGGCGATCTCCGCGATGCGCAGGGGCAGGTCGCGGTAGGAGTGGGGGCTGTTGGCGTAGATCATCATGTGATGGGGGCAGTTCATGGGGCGCAGCACGAAGCCCTCGCCGTCCACCTCCATGGCCGGGAACATGTTCTCCTTGTAGTGATCCCAGTGGCCGGAGGTGCGGTAGAGCTGCACCGTGCCCACGCAGGGAGACATCACGTGCTGATAGCCCAGCAGCCGCTCCTTTTCGCGGATGTAGTTCTCCAGCTCCTGCCAGATGGTGTAGCCCTTGGGCAGGAACATGGGCAGGCCCTTGCCGATCAGGTCGTCGGTCATGAACAGGCCCATTTCCTTGCCGATGCGCCGGTGATCCCGGGCCCGGGCTTCCTCCATCTCGCGCTCGTATTCCTTCAGCTCATCCTGGGTGCGGAAGGCCACGCCGCTGACGCGCGTCAGCATGGTGTTGCTGGCGTCGTTGCGCCAGTACGCGCCGGAGAGGCCCACCAGCTTGAAGGCCTTCAGCGCCTTGGTATAGGTGAGGTGCGGGCCGCGGCACATGTCGATGTACTCGCCCTGCTGGAAGAAGCTGATGGGCGCGTCGTCCGCCAGGTCGGCGATGTGCTCCACCTTGTATCGCTCGCCGCGCTCCTCCATCAGCTTCACCGAGTCCTCCCGGCTGAGGATGAAGGCCTTGAAGGGCAGGTTCTCCTTCACGATCTTCTGCATCTCCTGCTCGATGGCGGGCAGGTCTTCCTCGCTCAGCTTGGTCTCGCCCAGGTCAAAGTCGTAGTGGAAGCCCTTCTCGGTGGCCGGGCCGAAGGCGAACCTCGCCTGGGGGTACAGCCGGCGGATGGCCTGCGCCATGATGTGGGCCGCAGAGTGACGCAGCACTTCCAGCTCCATCTCCTCCGGGCACTCTGCCACATGGCCGTCGTTGTAAATGATCTTCATGTCTGACCCTCCTTGCGTCCTGCGGTACAAAAAAAGCACCCGTCCTGCCGGGACGAATGCCATGCATCCGCGGTTCCACCCCGCTTGTGAAACACCTCTTGCGTCCATGCGCTAACGGGCATGCCCCGATCCCATCAGGAGGCGGTGCGCCGGACACGTTGGCCGCCAGGGCTTTCAGCCTGTGACCTTGGCTCTCTGAAGGCGCGTCGTCCGCCGTGTGTTCTCCATCACGCGGGTGATGGCCTATTATAGCGCCGGCGGCAAGGGATGTCAAGGATGATTTTTGCGGATTCCCATCCGCGGAACTCCCATCCCATCTTCAAAAGACTTTTTATCCTTTTTGGAGTAGGTATGGATCGGGTTCTTGCAGCGGGTCGTGCAGATGGCAGCATGAGGTTCCATACAGATGAGGCGCAGACCCGATGCTTACTTCGCCTCCGCCCAGTTCGCGCCCGTGTGCACCTCGGCCAGGAGCGGCACCTTCAGCTGAATGACCTCCTCCATGCACTTCTTCAGCAGGGCGCCGGCGCGCTCGGTCTCCTCGGGCGGGCACTCGAGGATCAGCTCGTCGTGCACCTGCAGGATCAGCCGCGCCTGGAGGCCTTCCCGGCGCAGGGCTTCGTCCACCCGCACCATGGCCAGCTTGATGATGTCCGCCGCGGTGCCCTGCACGGGGGTGTTCATGGCGGCGCGCTTGCCGAACTCCCGCACGGCGGCGCGGTCGCTGCGCAGCTCGGGCAGGTAGCGGCGGCGGCCCATCAGGGTCAGGGCATAGCCCCGGTCGAGACCCTCGGCGGCGCAGGCGTCCATGAAGCGCTTCACGCCGGGATAGCGCGCGAAATAGCGGCGGATGAAGTCCTGGGCCTCCTTCTGGGTGACGCCGGTGTTCCGCGCCAGGCCGAAGCCCGAGATGCCGTAGATCAGGCCGAAGTTGACCGCCTTGGCCCGGGAGCGCAGCTCGGGCGTGACGCTCTCAAGGGGCACCTCAAAGATCTCGCTGGCGGTGCGGGCGTGCACGTCCTGGCCCTTCTCAAAGGCTTCCACCAGCGCGCCGTCGCCGGAAAAGTGCGCCATCAGCCGCAGCTCGATCTGGCTGTAGTCCGCGTCCACCAGCACCCAGCCCGGGCGCGGCAGGAAGGCCCGGCGGATCTCCCGCCCCTCGGCGGTGCGCACGGGGATGTTCTGCAGATTGGGCTCGGAGGAGGAGATGCGGCCGGTCGCCGTGGCCACCTGGTCAAAGTAGGAGTGCACCCGGCCCTGGGCGTCCATCAGGGGCAGGAGGCTCTCCACATAGGTGCTGTTGAGCTTGACCATGGCCCGGTAGCGCAGCAGGGGCTCGATGACCTCCGGCGCGATGTCGTACAGGCCCTCCAGCACTTCCGCGGAGGTGGAATAGCCCCGGCTGGTCTTCTTGCCGTGGGGCAGGCCCAGCTTGTCAAAGAGCACTTCGCCCAGCTGCTGGGGGCTGTTCAGGTTGAAAGGCGGCACATGGCAGGCGGCGAACACGGCCTGGCGCGTCTCCTCGATCACGGCGGTGTAGCGGACGCCCAGCTCCCGCAGGAAGCCGCCGTCCACCCGGAAGCCCAGCTTCTCCATGCGGAAAAGCACCTGGCTCAGGGGCAGCTCGATCTCCCGCATCAGCCTTGTCATGCCCTCCTGCTCCACCCGGGCTTCCTGCCGGCGGCTCAGGGTCATCAGCCCCCGGGCGTCGTCCGGCAGGCCCTCGGCCACGGCGGTGAAGGCATAGCTCTTCTCCTGGGGGTTCAGCAGGTAGGCTCCGACCATCGTATCCCAGTGGAAGGCCCCGGGCAGGGGCAGGCCCAGCCGGTCCAGGCTGTGCAGGAGGCGCTTGCCGTCGTGCACGCAGGCCGGGTGAGCGCCGAGGCTCCCGGCTAAGGCGCCCAGCACTTCCGAGGGGTCCAGGCCCGGGTTCAGCAGGTCGCCGCCTAAGGTGACGGCGGCGCAGCGCCCGCTCTCAAGGGCGAGGGTCAGGCGCACGTCCGTCAGGTGAACGGCCATTTTCTCCCCCTCCGCCAGCGCTCCCAGCCAGGAGGTGAGCCCGTCGATGCTGTCAAGGGCTTCCATCTCGCCCCAGGCGGGTTCCTCCGCGGCGGGCGCGGCCCCGGCAGGCGCGGCCTGAGTGGGGGCAGCGGCCGAAGCGCCGCCGGGCAGACGGCGGATGATGCTGTTGAGCTTCAGCTTCTGCAGGGCGGGAATGCCCTGGCGCAGGTCGGGCAGGGCGCAGTCCTGCAGGCGGAAGTCTACCGGCGCGTCCCGGCGGATGGTGGCCAGCTCCCGGCACATCCGCGCCATGTCGGCCCCGGCCTTGAGCTTCTCGCCCAGCTTGCCCTTCACCTCGTCCGCGTGGGCGAGGATGGCCTCCAGGCTGCCGTACTGGCCCAGCAGCTTCACGGCGGTCTTGTCGCCGATGCCCGCGATGCCGGGGATGTTGTCGGAGCTGTCGCCGGCCAGGCCCTTCCAGTCCGTCACCTGCTCCGGGGTAAAGCCGTACTCCTCGTACACCTTCGCCGGGGTGAAGCGGATCGTCTCGCTGATGCCCTTGCGGGTGAACATGAGCCCGGTGGTCTGGCTGACCAGCTGCAGGGCGTCCCGGTCGCCGGTCAGCAGCAGGGGCGCGACGCCGGCGGCTTCGCCGAGGCGGGAGAGGGTGCCCAGCAGGTCGTCCGCCTCCCAGCCCTGGATGCCGTAGCGGCGGATGCCCATGTCGTCCAGCAGCGTGCGGATCGTGCCGAACTGCTGCTTCAGCTCCTGGGGCGCGGCGGCCCGCCCCGCCTTGTACTCCGCGTAGGCCTCGTGGCGGAAGGTGGGCCCGTGCTCGTCAAAGCACACCGCCAGGTAAGCCGGCTTTTCGTCGTCCAGCGCCTTGAGCAGCATGCTCATGAAGCCGAAGACCGCATTGGTATAAACCCCGTCCGCGTCCATGAGCGGCAGGGCATGGAAAGCCCGGTGCAGCAGGCTGTTACCGTCGACGATGAGGAAGGTGTCTTTCATGGCGGAGGGCTCCTTTGAGCTGTCAGCGATTAGCTGTTAGCTGTCAGCGGGGGCTGAGTGAGTGAGGAGTGAGGAGTGAGGAGTTTTAGTTGCAGGGGCTGGGGCTGAGGTTGAAGGTTGGAGGCTGGAGGGTGGAGGTTGAAGGTGGCTTCACCCTCTCCTGACCTCCACCCGCACTTTGTTCCCCATCTCCTCTCCCTCGTTCCAGCTATACTCCATGCTCTCGGTCATGCCGCGGAGGACGGCGAGGGCGAGGTTGTCTTTGTCGGCGCTCACGTCCCGGCGCGGGCCGTTGCAGGTGAGTGTCCAGGCGGCCTGCTCTGTCTGCTCAGCATACTCGCAGACTGCCTGGAGGCGCGGCGCGTCCAGGGGCGGGATCAGCAGGCCTGTGAGCTCCTCAAAGACCAGCTGGATGCGGCTGGCCAGCTTTGGCGCGATCTGGTTCCTGGCGCACCAGGCCGCGATATCGCCCGCCATGCCCAGGAAGTCATAGTCACGGCTGGCGATGTTCAGCTCCAGCACCTTGAGCCTTCGCACAAAGCGCCGGGTGTTTTCCCGCCGGGGATGGTCGAAGATCTGCTCCGGCGTGCCGTCCTCATAGATGCCGCCCTCGTCCATGTAGAACACGCGGCTGCTGATGGCCCGGGCGAAGTTCATCTCGTGGGTGACGATCATCATGGTCTTGCCGGTCCTGGCCAGATCCCGGATGACGGCCTGCACCTCGCCCACCATGGTGGGGTCCAGGGCGCTGGTGGGCTCGTCCAGCAGGATCACGTCCGGATCCATGGCCAGGGTCCGCGCAATGGCGATGCGCTGCTTCTGCCCGCCGGAGAGCTCGTCCGGGTAGCTCAGGGCTTTCTCCGCCAGGCCCACCGTCCTCAGCAGGCGCATGCCCGTGTCGTAGGCCTCCTGTTTGGATTTGCCCAGCAGATCCATCGGGGCCAACATGATGTTCTCAATCACCGTCTTGTGCCCGAACAGGTTGAAGGACTGGAAGACCATGCCCATCTTCCGGCGCACCCGGTTGATATCGCACTTCGGATCGGTGATTTCTTGACCGTCCAGCCAGATTTTCCCAGAGGTGGGCTTTTCCAGCTGGTTGATGCAGCGCAGCAGCGTGCTCTTGCCGGTGCCGGAGGGGCCGATCACGCTGATGACGTCGCCGTCGCGGATCTCAACGCTCACGTCCTCCAGCGGCGTGACATCGGGGTACGCTTTTTTCAGATGCTCAATCTTAATCACTTGTTTTGACCCCCTTCAGGATGTCCGCGGGCTTTCTGCGCTTCGGGTTGAAGCTGACGCTGAGGCGGCTCACCAGGAAGCCGATCAGCCCCTCCAGGATAAAGTAGATGACCGTCACGGCGATCAGCGGGAAGAAGGCCTCGTAGGTGCGGCTGCGCACAATGTCGCCCATCTTGGTCAGGTCCTGCACGGCGATGTAGCCCACAATGGCCGTCGCCTTGATGAGGCCCACAATCTCGCCCTTGTAGGCGGGCAGCACATGGGGCAGGGCCTGGGGCAGGATGATCCGGAAGAAGGTTCTGCGGCTGGAGTAGCCCAGGGCGCAGGCGGCCTCATACTGGCCGTTGTCCACCGCCCCGACGCCCATTTTGAGAAGGCCGTACACGGCGGCGCCGAAGGTGAGGGTGAAGCCGATGACCGCCACGGCGATGCCGCTGATGGCCACCGAGCCGAAGATGATGTAGTACAGGATCATCAGCAGCACCACCATGGGCATGCCCTGCACCAGCCACATGCTGAAGCGGGTGAAGCCGTTGGCCACGGGATTGCCCCTGCGGCACAGCATGAAGACGAGGAAGCCCAGGACCGTGCCGCAGAGGATGGACAGGAGGGTGATGATGAGGGTGGTCGCCACGCCGTCCACGAACAGCCGCCAGCGGCCCTCGCGGATAAAGGTCTTTTGGAAGCTGGCCTGGATGCCGGCCCAGAAGCCGTCCCCGGCCGCCGCCTCCGCGCCTGATGCGGAAGCTGCGCGGACGACCAGCACAAAGGCCGCCGGATGGTATTCCAGGAAATCGACCGCCCGGGCCCGCTCTTCGGTGATGATGATGGAGCCCGCGCCGATGTCCGCCTTGCCCGACTGCACCGAGGAGAGGATGGCCGCAAACTCCATGCCGCTGAACTCCACCCGCACGTCCAGGGCTTTGGCGATCATCAGGATCACTTCCAGGTCAAAGCCCTTCAGCTCCCCGCCGCCGCCGAGATAGCTCATGGGTTCCAGGGTATCGCATGCGGCCACCCGCACCGTGCCGTTCAGCCCGGGCCAGTCCTGCTTGGGCAGCGTCTTGACGCTTTCGTCCGAGCCCGTCCACCGGTTCCAGGCCGCCTGAATCTGCGCCTGGGGAATCGTGTCAAAGGCCGCCTGCCATTCGTCCCGGCGCGGATCGCCCTTGGCAAAGGCGAAACCGAAGGCGCCGCCCTGGAGCTCCTGCGGGAAGAGGGCGAGATCCGGATTGCGGTTGACCGCCAGCGCGGCGATGGCGTTGTTGTTCAGCACGGCGTCCGTCTTCCCGGAGCGCAGGGCCAGGAGCATGTCCGGCATGCTGGCGAAGGAGGTAAACCTGCCCACATCCGGCACCTTGCTGCGCACCAGCTCTTCAAAGGGCGCGCCGGTGAGCATCGAAACCCTCCGGCCGCTCAGGTCGGAAAACTGGGTGAATTCCGGCTGAGCGGCGGAAACCGTATTGGCTTCCTCCCCGCCCTTGAGCACCACCAGCACCGTGCCGCCGGAGAAGTTGGGCTCGGAGAAGAGCACGCTCTCCGCCCGCTCCGGGGTGACGCTGATGCCCGCCGCCGCGAAGTCGCACTTCCCGGTCTGCACCGAGGGCAGGATCGCGTCAAAGTTCATGTCCACGATTTCCAGGCCGTAGCCGCAGGCCTCACAGAAGAGCGCGGCCAGCTCCATGTCATAGCCCACTACCAGGCCGTCGCGGACGTACTCGAAGGGCGCGTAGCCCGCCTCGGTCGCCACCCGCAGCGTTCCCTTTTCCGCCTTCAGCGCGGTGAGATCCGGCATGGTCTTCGCGTCCTCGTCCTCGCCGAACCACTTCGCCGCCAGCGCGTCGAGGGCTTCATCGCCCAGCTGCGCGAGGAAGGCGTTGAACTCATCCCTCAGCGCTTCTCCCGCCTCGCTCTTGGCAAAGACCAGGGCGAAGGAATAGTCGTCCAGGCATTCCGGCAGATAGGTCAGGCGGCTGTCCTCCCGCATCAGGATCTGGGCCACCGGCTCGTCCACCGCAAAGGCGTCCACCTTGTATCCCGTCAGCGCCGCCACCAGATCCGCCTTGCCGATGTAGTAATCGATGGCCGCGTCCTGGATGCGCGCTTCCACCATCTCATCAAAATTGGTGCCGGTCTGCACGCCGATGCGTTTGCCGCTCAGCTGATCCACGCTGGTATACACGCCTGCCTCAGCGGCCGGGGCGCTGAGATCAGCCGCCCGCACGGCCAGCACGATGCCGCCCTTGCTGGTGGGGTCGGAAAAGAGCACCTGTTCCTCCCGCTCGGGGGTCACGTTCATGTCTGTGGTGAAGTCATACTTGCCGGACTCGACCGCGGGAATCCGCCCCGCGAAGTCCACATCGCCCAGCTCCAGGGCATAGCCGCGGCTGCGGCAGAAGCGCACCACCAGGTCGATGTCATAGCCCACGTTCTTCCCGTCCTTGATGTAGGAGAAGGGCTCGTCCATCGAGGTGGTGACGACCCGGATCGTGCCGTTTTCCCCGGTCAGGCCGGACATGTCCACGACCTTTCTCGTGTCATCCGAGCCGTACCAGATATCCTCCAGCTCCCGGATGGTGCCGTCGCTCCAGCTCGCGGCGAGGAATTCGTTCAGCTCCCCGCACAGCGCGGCGGCCTTCGGGTCGTTCTTGCGGAAGGCAAAGCTGTAATTGTTCTCGATCAGCCGCTCGGGGAAGTAATCGACCTCCGGCTGCTGCGCGTGGACGGCCCTCACCCCCAGCTCGTCGCTGAGGTAGCCGTCAATCCTGCCGGAGAGCAGGGCGGTGATGCAGTCCGGATAGGTGTTGAAGATCAGCGCCTCGCTGTCCGGGAAATAGGTGGCGGCGGCGTCCTCCATCAGCGGCCCGGTCAGCACGCCCAGGCGCTTCCCGTTGTAATCCTGCCAGCGGACGGCTCCGCCTGTCTGCGCCGCGCCGCTGTCCGCAGTCGTCTGCGCCTCCCCGCTGTCCCGCACCATGGCCGTGATTTCCACCTCAAACAGCACATCGGAAAAGGGGATGGCTTCACTCTTTTCCTCCGTGTAATACAGGTTGGACATGATGCAGTCGATGCTGCCGGCCTCCGCGGCGGGGATGATGCCGCCGAAGTTATAGACCTTCAGCTCCAGCTCCGCCCCGAGCCAGCTGGCAAAGCGCCGGGCCAGCTCAATATCGTACCCCGCCAGCTCCGTGCCGGCGTAGAAGGAATAGGGGATCACGGTGCCCGTCGTGCCCACGCAGAGCCTGAAGGCTGGGTTTTCCGCCTCGGGAATCTCCGGCATGGTCTCGTTTTTCATGATCACCCAGCGGCTGTACATCTCATCCAGGGTGCCGTCCGCCTTCTTTTCCGCGATGAAAGCGTTCAGTTTGCCCTGCAGGTCCGGGATGGCCGATTTGGGCGAGATCCCCACGGCGATTTTGTTGGAGGCATAGTTCTCCTCCAGCAGCCGCACGCCTCCGAACCCGTGATCGATGGCAAACTCCATTTCCTTCCGCCCGCCGACGCAGGCGTCGATGCGGCCCCCGGCAACCTCCAGGTAGGCCAGGAACATATCGCTGTACGGGATGATCTGCGCCTCGGGATAATCCTGCGCCAGGGACGCCTCCGCCGGCGTGTCGAGACCCACGGCAATGATGATCCCGGGCTGCCCGAGGCGATCCAGGGAGGTCACCGGCAGCTTCTGCCCCTCCGCCAGCCCCAGCGCCGCCGCAAAAATCAGCAGAAGGCCCAATACCATGCAAACGAACCGCTTCTTCATTCAACCATCTCCCATGCCTACCGCCCCCGCGCAAAGCGAAAGCCGCTCATCCGCCGCATCCCGCCTGGACGCCGGGAACACTCCCTGCAAGTATAGCACATTTTCATGAATTTTCTACCACCCCGCAAAATAACCTTCAGCCTCCTGCCTTCAACCTCCCCCCCGCCTCTTCAAACTTAACTGACAGCTAAAAGCTAAAAGCTCATCTCCCTCCCCTTGACGTCCCTCCGCAATAGGTGTAAAATCAGCCTCAGACAGGCCGGGGCGACCCGGCCCGCGCATCAACAATATGGAATGGGGGGCTTGACACAGATGACCGCATGGTTCGGGATTACCCTCGCAGTCATCGCCTGCGCCATCGTGTACGTGGCGTTCAACTACAAGCGCATCGTGAGCCTGCCGGAGGGCACGCCTGAAATGGCGGAAATGGCCGGCATCATCCGCTCCGGCGCCAACACCTTCATGAAGACCGAGTACCGCACCATCGGCATTGTGGTGATCGTGCTGGCGGCCGTCTTCAGCCTCTTTGTGGAGAAGACCAGCGGCATCACCTTCCTGATGGGCGCGCTGATGTCCTCCTGCGTGTGCGTGCTGGGCATGCGCTCGGCCACCTTCGCCAATGTGCGCACGGCCAACCGCGCCCGGGAGACCATGTCCATCGGCGAGACCGTGAAGGTCGCCCTGTGCGGCGGCTCCATCTCGGGCCTGAGCGTGCAGGCCTTCGGCCTCCTGGGCCTGGTGCTGGTGCTGCTGATCTTCGGCAACGTCCGCCACGGCGTCACCGGCGGCGGCCTGCTGGCGGGCCTGGAGGGCGTCAACCCCACCATCATGCGGATTTCCACCTATTCCCTGGGCTGCTCTCTGGTGGCCATGTTCAACCGCGTGGCCGGCGGCAACTACACCAAGGCGGCGGACATCTCCGCGGACATCCTCGCCAAGGTGCGCAATGACCTGCCCGAGGACGACTCCCGCGTGCCCAACGTCATCGCGGACTTCATCGGCGACAACGTCAACGACATCGCCGGCAACTGCTCCGACCTGCTGGAGTCCTTCGTCGCCACCATTTCCGCCTCGCTGATGATCGCCGTGATCCTCTTCCAGCAGTATCAGGCCACCGCCGACGCGGGCCTGCTGGAGACCATGTTCGGCGCTTCCATCTCCTATCCCATCGCCGTGGCCGGCCTGGGCCTGCTGTCCTGCCTGATCGGCCTGGGCTTTGCCGCCGTCAAGAAGATGGGCGACAACCCCTCCTTCGAGCTGAACCTGGCCACCTGGATTTCCGCCGGCCTGACCCTCATCTGCTCCTTCATCGCGGCCTTTGTGGTCTTCGGCAAGGTGGATCCCGCCTTCCTGAAGGACACCTACGGCTGGGTGGCCGGCTGGGCTTCCCCGCCGGTGTGCGTGCTGCTGGGCCTGGCCTCGGGCGTGGCCATCGGCTCCATCACCGAGTATTACACCTCCACCGAGTACAAGCCCACCCGCACCCTCGCCGAGATCGCGCCTGAGGGCGAGGCCTTCGTGGTCACCAAGGGCGACGCCATCGGCTCCCGCTCCGTGCTGATCCCTGTGGTGCTCATCGGCATCTCCCTCTTTGTGTCCGGCAAGCTGGCGGGCATCTACGGCGTGGCCCTGGCCGCCCTGGGCATGCTGGCCTTCGTGGGCGCCACCGTGTCCATCGACGCCTTCGGCCCCATCGCTGACAACGCCGGCGGCCTGGCCGAGAGCTGCCATCTGGACCACAAGGTGCGCGTGATCACCGACAAGCTGGACGCCGTGGGCAACACCACCGCCGCCGTGGGCAAGGGCTTTGCCATCGGCTCCGCGGCCTTCGCCACCGTCTCCCTGATCGTCTCCTATGTGGGCAATTATTCCGCTGAAATGACGCTGAACATCGCCTCCTTCGTGGTGGTGGCCGGCGCGATCATCGGCGGCGCGCTGGTGGAATACTTCTCCGCCATGCTGACCGACAACACCATCGAGTCCGCCAAGCTCATGGCGGACGAGGGCGACCGCCAGCTGACCCCCGAGGTCCTCGCCGGCAAGAAGACCCCCGACTACAACAAGATGATCGCCATCGCCGCCAGCCAGGCCCTCAAGAAGATGCTGGTGCCCTCCATCCTCGCCATGGTCATCCCGGTCATCGGTGGCTTCGTCTTCGGCGTGGAGTTCGTGGGCGGCCTGCTGATCGGCGCGACCATCGTGGCCATCCCCCGCGCCCTGTTCATGGGCAACTCGGGCGGCGCCTTCGACAACGCCAAGAAGTACATCGAGTCCGGCGCCCTGCAGGGCCACGGCAAGGGCTCTGACGCCCACAAGGCCGCCGTCACCGGCGACACCATCGGCGACACCCGCAAGGACGTGGTCGGCGTCGCGCTGGATATCTTCATCAAGATGATGTCCACCGTGGCCAACACGCTGGTGAGTGTGTTCAAGGTGATTACGCTCATCAGGTAAACAGGTTTTGCAAAAAGCCCGGGATCGCGCTGATCCCGGGCTTTTTTCGGCTGACAGCCTGCACGGGGTTCCCCCATCCCCCCGGCCCCCTTCCCCCGCCTGGCGGGGGAAGGGGGAGGATAATATCGTGAACAGCTGGGGGACGCTTTCCGCAGGAAAGCGTCCCCCAGACCCCCTTGAAAGGCGCTCCTGCGGAGGGCCGGATAGCCGGTGAGGCGCATCTCTCTTGAAAGGCGCTCCTGCGGAGGGCCGGATAGCCGGTGAGGCGCATCCCCTTGAAAGGCGCTCCTGCGGAGGGCCGGATAGCCGGTGAGATGCATCTCCCTTGAAAGGCGCTCCTGCGGAGGGCCGGATTGCCAGTGAGGCACATCCCCCTTGAAAGGCGCTCCTGCGGAGGACCGGATAGCCGGTGAGGCGCATCCCCCTTGAAAGGCGCTCCTGCGGAGGGCTGGATAGCCGGTGAGGCGCATCCCCTTGAAAGGCGCTCCTGCGGAGGGCATTGGCAGGCAGTGCTCCGCCCCCGCCCCCGGCACTCCGCAAAAACCTCTTTCAGGGGGTCAGCCCTCCGCAGGAGCCTCTTTCAGGGGGTCTGGGGGCGCTTTCTGGAAGAAAGCGCCCCCAGCTCCGTTACCAAAAAACTCCCCCTTCCCCCGCGGCAGCGGGGGAAGGGGGCCGGGGGATGGGGGTCCCCCGTTACTTAAAGCTCGAAATCCCATGCGCGTTGACCATGGCGTCCAGCTTGACGCCGGCGCGGCAGAGGGGGCAGTCGTGGGAGCTGCGGCTCCAGTAGTCGTCCAGGATGTTCTTGGTGTTGAACACGGAGTTGATCTGGAAGCCCTCGCAGGTGTCCATGCAGGAGAAGAGGGCGCAGATGCCCACGGGGATGCCGCTGTAGTAGCGGATGGCCTCGATGGCGGCCTGGGCGGTGTAGCCGGTGGTGACCGAGGCGGCGAGGACGAGGACGTGCTTGCCCACGATCATCGGGGCGGAATTGTCCCGGAAGAGCAGCTGGGAGCCGGTGGTGTGGTCGGGGGTCATCACGTAGATGGTGCGGTGGGCGTTCATGTTGTGGAAGCCCGCGTTGGTCAGGGCGGAGGCCATGCACGCGCCCACCACCTCGGTGCCGTCCAGGCAGAGGATGGTATCCACGATGGTGGAATAGCTGAAATGCCCGGCCAGCTCCGCCGCGGCGTCCCGGGCCTCGGACAGGCGGTGCTTGGTCAGCGTCAGATCGATATAGTAGTTGATGTGGCTGTGGCTGGTGGCGAAATGTCCCTTCGCCACGCGCAGCTTCAGGTTGGAACCGGGGGTGGGGAATTCCAGCAGCTGAATAGCCATCAAAAGTCGCTCCCTTCAGTCGTTTTCTCTTTGCCTGTTGATGATATTGTAACCGCTGAAGGCCTTTTCGTCAAGCGGTCAATCGACAGGAATCAATCGATCTGGAAGTGGAAATCCCCGTTTCCGCAGGCACCGCCGGAGGTCTCCACAATCAGGGTGACCGGCCCTTTGGTGAGCGCCCCGCCCGCGCCGGAAAGCTCCTCCCCGGCGGAGATGGTGAAGAGCGGCGTCTTCGTGCCGGCGCAGTCGTAAAAGACCGCGGCGCTGCCGGACTCCAGCTTCGCGTCATAGCTGATCTTCAGCCCGTCGGCGGGGCAGCGGAGGTTCAGCACCATGGTGCCCTCAAAGGAGAAGAAGTTCATGAAGGCGGTCTGGCCGAGGGCAGAATGCACAAAGCCCACGGCCCTGTAGCTGGAGACATAGCCGCTGCAGCCGCTCAGCGCGAGGAGGCTGAGGAGGAGCAGGAGGGCGATCAGGCGTTTTTTCATCGGAATACCCCTTTCCTGTCAGAGCATCAGATCCATCTCGTGCCAGCTCTCCCCGCCCCAGACGGAGGCGGAGAGGCCCAGGTCCGCAAAGCCGAACTTCCGGTACATGGCCACCTTG
Source organism: Clostridia bacterium (assembly GCA_017534885.1). Taxonomy (GTDB): domain Bacteria; phylum Bacillota; class Clostridia; order Christensenellales; family Aristaeellaceae; genus RUG11272. Next base: position 33,552 of record JAFXVR010000040.1, read on the forward strand.
TCCTCCAGGCAGGTCAGCACCAGCCGCTTCCGGCCCCGGGCGCGCTCGCGGCGGCAGCAGGTCAAAACCAGCGCCCGGCCCAGCCCCTGCAGGCGGTAGGCGGGCAGCACGTCCAGCCCCAGGAGCATCAGGTTTGCACCTGAGGGCCTGTGCAGCCCCGCGTCGGTGAAGAATTCGTCCCGGAACACCTTTTCATCGGTGGCAATGCCGTTGAGGAAGCCCGCGATCCGCCCGGTGGCGCGCTCTTCCGCCACCAGAAAGGTCTCCGGCGCGGCCGCCGCCCGCTCCACCATCATCCGCCGGGAGCAGGCCTCGTTCGGCGGAAAGCAGATCGCCTCGATCTCCGCCGCCGTCTCCGCCTCCCCCTCCCGGATGTCACGGAAGAGGAAGCGATTTTCAATTTGGGTCAATGACATGGAAGGCCTCCTTTGAGCGGTTGGCTGTCAGCCGTTAGCCTGGCTGCTTTTTTCTTTTTTTGAATTGGTTGAAGGGAGAACAGATTCTCCACAGCTCAGGGGTTCCCCCATCCCCCGGTTCACCGCCCCCCTGTGCGCGGGGGAAGGGGGAGGATATATAGTATCCGCGCTGGGGGACGCTTTCTTCGAGAAAGCGTCCGAACAGGAAAGAGACTCCCTTGAAAGGCGCTCCTGCGGAGGGCTGTGCCTTCAACCTCATTGAACATGATGCATTGTCCCTGTTGGCTCATACTTACTTTTTCGTGACCGAAAAGTAACAAAAAGGTCTTGGGGGACACGTTGCGACGTGTGTCCCCCAAACCCCCCGCACACGCTCGCCTCCTGTATTTGAGTTCATGGATATACTATTTGGGATGCGTGACGCTCTCCGTAACTTTCTTCCTGTGGCCTGCCGGCACTGTCCTTGTCAGCTGCTGCAGACTGGCTGAAGTCCCTTCAACTTCAACCTTCAACCTTCAACCTCCTGCCTTCAACTTCCACCCTCCAACCTGCAGCTCACGTATCTGAGCTGACAGCTGAAAGCTAAAAGCTCTTTCATCTTACCACTCCCCCCGCTCCCTGTCAAACCACTTGCAAAGAACGCCTTCAACCATTATAATCATATCGAGATAAGCCGCCCTGGCGGCGGCACAGAACGGAGGAGTATTATGATGAAGAAATGGCTGGCGCTGCTGGCGGCGGTGACGCTGCTGTGTCTGGCGATGGGCGCTTCGGCGGAGACTGTCGACCTGGAGAGCCTGATCCTGGAGATCGAGGAGCAGGCGCTGCTGGAGGAGTTCAAGGAGGATGACGCCACGGACGCGATCCACGTCAATATGGATATCCGTCTGGGCCAGCAGTTTTACACCGGGCAGTCCGTGGACACGCCCGCCTCTGTCCGGATTGAAAACTATGACGCCCTGAAGGAGGCGCTGGGGGGCGAGCCGGTCTACCATGAGCCGGAAGACCAGGGGCGGCTGGGCCTGTCCTTCGCGCCCAGCGGCGACGGCAGCATGGCCTGGATTCTCCTGACCGTGGACGGCAGCGATGAGTACGAGAGCCTGCCCACAGACACGGCCGGCGCTTACAGCCTGGCCGGCTCGGTGACCTGGGGAGATCTGGAGGCGGAGATCGCCTTCCCCTTCACCGTGACGAAGGTCGATCCCCCGCTGGAGGGCATGGCGGGGATTGCCGACCTTTACACGGCGGAGGTGAACGAGCCCGTCGTCATCCGGGCTGAGACCGATCCGGCGGGCTGGAGCTTCGAGGGCCTCACGCCTCAGCTGAGCCTCACCCTGAAGGATCAGAACGGCTCTGGTACGCTGACCCTCACCCGGGACAGCGCCATGCAGGTGAGCTGCAGCGCCGATCAGACAGGCGTCTACGCGCTGGAGGCTGAGGTGAGCGTGCGGGACGGGAACGGACGGCTGGTCTACAGCTTCAGCAGGCCCACCCGCGTCATCGTCGGCGACTATGAAGCCCCGACCGAAGTTGATATCACCTGGAACCCGCAGTACACCGACTGGTATGTGGGCCAGATGGCGAGCAGCATGGTCGGCGCCCTGCGGATTGACAATTACAGCGAGCTCCGGGCGGCGTACGGCGAGGATTTCTGGTTTGACACCCCCCGGGTGAACGGGCTGAGCCTGCGGTTCGAGTACGATTACGACGACCCGGCCGGCGGCCTGTATGTGGTCTCCCTGAGCGGGGAAAACGGAGAATGGGAGACTGTTCCCGAGTCCGCCTTAGGCGAGAATGTGCTGAAGACGACCATCACCTGTGGCGATGCCGCCGGAGAAATGACGACCAGGGTGAATGTCACCCGGTGGACCGGGCCGGTGCTGGAGGGCATTGAGGTCGAGCCCTACTTCAAGGCACAGGTGAACGAGCGCCACCAGGTGATCGCAAAGCCCATCCCGGCAGACTGGGCCTGCGAAGGCTATGATCTCCGTTATTTTATCGCCGCCGATGGCGAGGAATTCTTTGATGCGGTGGATATTCTCAGCGAAAGCGGCGCCCTGCCGGAGCTGGCCTTCAAACAGGAAGGCGTCTATCCCTTCGACGTCTGCATATACGTGCGCGAGAAGACCACCGGCAGAATGCTGTTCGTGAAGTCCGGCAGGACCGGCGCCTACATCGGCGATGTGGAGACCCCGGACAACGTGACGGCCATCTGCCTGGACAAGGAATCGCTGGACGTGGAGCTGTACCCGGGCATGTCCGATTACCTGGGCGAGGTGCAGATCATCAACTATGAGACCCTGGTCAGCGCCTTTGGCGGCGCGCCGACCATCACCAGCTCGGTATCCGGGCGGCTGAGCATGCGGGCCTACCTGTGGGGCAGCAGCCCGAGCATCTACCTGCTGGTGGACGGGGCGCGCGGGGGGAAGGTTCCGGAGGACGTGATCGGAGAATACCAGCTCACCCTGACCTTCACCTGGGGCGATCTCACCGCCGAGCTGCCCGTCAGATTGAAGATCAAACCGTTTGAAGGCCCCGCACTGGTGGGCATTTCCGGGCTGCCAGACTACTTTGCCGCCGAGGTGGGCGCCAGGCCGTACCGGCTGACCATCCGCCCCGATCCGGAGGACTGGGCCTGGGAGGGCCTGACCCTGACGAGCGATCTTTTCCTGTATGACGAGGCGTGGCAGTACGCGGAAACCTACCGCTATGACGACTCGCTGGACATAGGCATCCATTTCAGCAAGGAAGGCCTGTTCCAGTTCGACGTGGTGCTCTCCGCCGTGGACGACACGGGGAAGACGGTATTTCAGGTGAGCAAGGAAGTGCTGGCCTGCATCGGCGATACGGGCACGCCCGAGAGTACGGACCGGCTGCTGCTTACGGGCAACGGCGCCCTGACCGCCCGGAGCTATGCCGGCTGCCCCTCGGTGTACATCGGCTCGACCAGAATCCTCAACTATGACGCGCTGGCCAACGCCTTAGGCGGCAAGCCCACCGTCACCAGCACCCCGGACGAGGCGGGCTGCCCGCTGACCATCAGCGGCGAATTGTGGGGGGACACCCTGCGCTTCCGGCTGACGGTCAACGGCGATCCCGACCAGCTGATCCCGGAGAGCTGCGCCGGCACGCACCGGTTCACCGCCGCGGTGAAGTGGGGCAGCCTGTCCACTGATCTCACCGCAACGGTCAGCATCCTGTCCTATGACGGGCCTGAGCTGACCGGCGTGACCGGCGCGCCGGAGACCTATACCGCAGGGGTGGATGAGTGGGAAGCCTTTACGCTGAAGCCCGTGCCTGAGGACTGGAGCTGCCAGGGCTACCGGCTGTTGGTCGAATTCAACGCGGATCAGGAGACCTGGGAAGTCATGCGCATCAACAGCAGCGAGCTGAGTGTGAACATCGCTTTCTCCAGGGCGGGTGTCTATACGTTTGACCTGGGCCTGTGCGTGGTGGACAGCGATTACTATGAGGTCCGCCGGGTCACCCAAAAGGTCACCGCCCGCATCGGCGCGGAAGGGGATGCCCTGGCCATCACCGAGACCAACGCCGTCTCCCGGGTCAGCGAGGACGCGCGCACCATCTACATCGCCAAGCCGACCATCACCGGCGGCACCGCGCCCTATCAGATCGCCTACAACTGCTATGACGACCAGGGCAACGCGGTCAACTATTACTATTCCGACGCCGCGGAAACCGCCATGACCCCCGGCGCGGACGGCCGCTACAACGTGTATGTGGTGGTCACCGACGCCGCGGGCGCCGCCGCCCAGGTGGACACCGGCTGGGTGACCCTGGATGGCTACGCGGACGACACCGGCGAGCTGCGCATTGAGGAGGAGGCCGCGCCTTACACCCTCAGCGAGGACGGCAAAACCATCTTCCTGAGCAGGCCCACCATCCGCGGCGGCACCAAGCCCTATCAGGTGGCCTACAACTGCTACAGCCACCTGGGCGAGGCCGTGAACTACTACTATTCCGACGACGCCGCCACCGCCATGACCCCCGGGCACAACGGCCGCTACAACGTGTACGTGGTGGTCACCGACGCCGCGGGCGCTTCTGCCCAGGTGGACACCGGCTGGCTGGATCTCCAGGGCTATGCGGACGGCCCCCTGGCCGTGGCCGAGGAGATCCCCGTGTTTGAGCTGAGCGCGGACGGGAAGAGCATTTACATCAACCGCCCCACCGCCAGCGGCGGCACAGGCATCTACACCTTCGCCTACAACTGCTACGACGAGGACAGCAACCCCGTCAACTACTACTACTCCGGCGACTGGCGCACCGCCATGACCCCCGGCTACGCCGGCAGGTTCTGCGTGTTTGTGGTGATAAGCGACGGCAATGAGAGCGTCACCATCAATACAGGCTGGGTGGATCTGGAATGAGCTCTTAGCTCTTGGCTTTCAGCCCGGCAGGAACTCCTCCTTCTTCCGGTATCCGGAGGAAGGGGGAGCTTTTCACTGGCACTTGTTTTGGATGCTTCATTCCGGGGGAGGGGTTTCGCGCCTGCGGGCGCGACCAGAGGGCTTTGCGATCGCCCCCTGGACTCCTTCGCGCCCCGCCGCAGCGGGGGAAGGGGGCCGGGGGGATGGGGGTCCCTCTGCAGGCCGCGCAAATTCCCCAAAAACTCCAAAAAAAGATTTGACAAGCAGAACGGTCTTTGATAGAATAGCAAGGCAATCGCTGCACGGGATTCGTGCGCCTGTTTTTAAGGTGCGCTTACCCGCACGAAAGGAGGATGCCGCATGGAGCTGCTCAAGGCCAGCGAAAAGAAGGTGGTGGGCACCAGGCAGGTGCTCCGGGCGCTCAAGAGCGGCGGCCTCCAACGTGTGTATGTGGCGGACGACGCGGACACCTTCCTGTTCCAGCAGGTGATCCGGGCGGCTGAGGCCGCGCGGGTGCCGGCGGTGCGGGTGGCGTCCATGAAGGAGCTGGGCCAGGCCTGCGGGGTGGAAGTTGCTGCCGCCGCTGCGGGCATTCCGGTCTGATCCTTCCTTACTTTCTGCCTGCAAGTTTCCGAGGGTTGCGGAAAATTGTGGAACATAATTTGGAGGTGCTTCCATGCCCACGATCAACCAATTGATCCGCAAGGGACGGGAAAAGACGGCCAACAAGTCGACGGCTCCTATTCTGCAGGGCTGCCCGCAGAAGCGCGGCGTGTGCCTGAGCGTGAAGACGACCACGCCCAAGAAGCCCAATTCCGCCCTTCGCAAAATCGCCCGTATCCGCCTGACCAACTCCATCGAGGGTACCTGCTACATTCCCGGTGAGGGACACAATCTGCAGGAACACTCCGTGGTGCTGATCCGCGGCGGCCGTGTGCGCGACCTGCCTGGCGTCCGCTACCACATCATCCGCGGCGCCCTGGACACCGCTGGCGTGGCCAAGCGGATGCAGGCCCGCTCCCGCTACGGCGCGAAGAGGCCGAAGAAGTAAGACCGCTGAAGGACTGAACGCCGCCCAATCGGCCGGCAGAACGCCGCCTTCCCGTTTTTCCGCTCCCTGGAACCGGAGCGGGAGGACAGATGGCTGAGCGCGCCGGCTGCCCGCGCAATCCGGCGCGGCCCCGCTCGATGCTGAAGGGCGGGGAAAGGGAGCAGTCGTTTCGCGGCCCATACCCCGGCTCCACGCGGCCGCTGACTGACCCGTCAGATGCCGCCATCCGCCGATGCTTCGGCTCAATGCAACAAGTAACAGGAGGGAATACTATGCCCCGTCGCGGATTTATCCCGAAGCGCGAGGTGCTGCCGGATCCCGTATACGGCAATACTGTCGTGACCAAGCTCATCAACCAGATCATGCTCGACGGCAAGCGCGGCATTGCCCAGAGCGTGTGCTATACCGCCTTTGAAACCGTGGCCCAGAAGACCGGCAAGGATGCCAACGAAGTCTTCAAGACCGCCCTGGAGAACGTGGCTCCCTCCCTGGAGGTCAAGGCCCGCCGTGTGGGCGGCGCCACCTATCAGGTGCCTATGGAGATCCGTCCCGAGCGCCGTCAGACCCTGGCGCTGCGCTGGATCGTGGACTTCGCCCGCAAGCGCGGCGAGAAGACCATGGCCGAGCGCCTGGCCGGCGAGCTGATGGACGCCATGAACAACACCGGCGCCGCGGTGAAGCGCAAGGAAGAGATGCACCGCATGGCCGAGGCCAACAAGGCTTTCGCGCACTATCGCTGGTGAGGGTTCGCGTGCCCTGCTGAGCGGCTGTTCCATTCTGTTCCGCACCCCCCGCCCGGCCGGCGGGAACCGCGGAAGGATCAGCGCTGCCAGGCCGCTTCAACCCGAAAGGAGCAACAGCTTTTATGCCCAGAAGTCATCCCCTGGAGCAGGTGCGCAACATCGGCATCATGGCGCATATTGACGCCGGCAAGACGACGACGACCGAGCGCATCCTCTTCTATACCGGCCGGACGCACCGCATCGGCGAGGTGCACGACGGCGCGGCCACCATGGACTGGATGGTTCAGGAGCAGGAGCGCGGCATCACCATTACCTCCGCCGCCACCACCTGCATCTGGCACGATCCCCGCGACCCCGAGAACCCCGACAAGCAGTACCGCATCAACATCATCGACACCCCCGGCCACGTGGACTTCACGGTGGAGGTGGAGCGCTCCCTGCGCGTGCTCGATGGCGCGGTCTGCGTTTTCGCGGCCAAGGGCGGCGTGGAGCCTCAGTCCGAGACGGTGTGGAAACAGGCCCAGACCTACCATGTGCCCTGCATGGCCTACGTCAACAAGATGGACATCACCGGTGCCGACTTCTTCCTCTGCATTGACATGATGAAGGAGCGCCTGGGGTCCAACGCGGTGGCCATTCAGCTGCCCATCGGCAAGGAAGCCAGCTTCCGCGGCATCGTGGATCTGATCCGGATGCGCGCTGAAGTCTACTACGACGACATCGGCAAGGACGTGCGCGACGAGCCCATTCCCGCCGACATGGCGGATATGGCGAAGAAGTATCACGACATCCTGATCGAGAAGGTCTCCGAGGTGGACGACGCACTGATGGAGAAGTACCTCGCGGGCGAAGAGCCCACCGAGGACGAGGTGCGCGCCGCGATCCGCAAGGCGACCATCAGCTGCGAGATGAACCCGGTGATGTGCGGTACCTCCTACCGCAACAAGGGCGTGCAGATGCTGCTGGACAACATCATCGACTACATGCCCTCCCCGCTGGACATCCCCGCCATCAAGGGTACGGCCGTGGACGATCCCGAGCAGGAGATGGAGCGCCATCCCTCCGATGACGAGCCCTTCTCCGCCCTGGCCTTCAAGATCATGACCGATCCCTTCGTGGGCAGGCTGGCCTTCGCCCGGGTCTATTCCGGCAAGATTGCCTCCGGATCCTACGTGATGAATTCCACCAAGCAGAAGCGCGAGCGCATCAGCCGCATTATGCTGATGCACGCGAATCACCGGGAGGAGATCGAGGAGCTCTTCACGGGCGAAATCGCCGGCATCGTGGGTCTGAAGGACACCACCACCGGCGACACCCTCTGCGACGAGAACCACCAGATCATCCTCGAATCCATGATCTTCCCCGATCCCGTGATCGAGGTGGCCATCGAGCCCAAGACCCGCGCGGGCCAGGATAAGATGACCCTCGCCCTGCTGAAGCTGGCGGAGGAAGATCCCACCTTCAAGACCTACACCAACCACGAGACCGGCCAGACCATCATCGCCGGCATGGGCGAGCTCCACCTGGAAATCATTGTGGACCGCCTGCTGCGCGAGTTCAAGGTGGAGGCCACCGTGGGCCGGCCCCAGGTCACCTACAAGGAGACCATCCGCAAGGCGGCCAAGGCCGAGGGGCGCTTCGTGCGCCAGACCGGCGGCCACGGCCAGTACGGCCACTGCTGGATCGAGATCGAACCCACCGCGCCCGGCGAGCCTTACACCTTCGAGAACAGGACCGTCGGCGGCTCCATCCCCAAGGAGTTCATCGCACCCATCGACGAGGGCATCCGGGAAGCGGCCAAGGGCGGCTACCTGTCTGGCTTCGAGGTGGTGGGCTTCAAGGCCAATGTGTACGATGGCTCCTACCACGATGTGGACTCCTCCGAGGCAGCTTACAAGATCGCCGGCTCCATGGCCTTCAAGGCCGCGATGGCCAAGGCGGATCCCTGCCTGATGGAACCCGTGATGAAGGTGGAGATCATCGTGCCCGACCAGTACCTTGGCGATGTGCTGGGCAATGTGTCCAGCCGCCGGGGCCGGGTGGAAGGCACCGAAGTGCGCGGCGCGGATCAGATCATCCACTGCGTGGTGCCCCTGAGCGAGATGTTCGGCTACACCACCGACCTGCGCTCCCGCACCCAGGGCCGAGGCATGTTCACCATGCAGTTTGACCACTACGAGGAAGTGCCCAAGTCCGTGTCTGAAAAGATCATGGGCGAGCACAGACGAGGCTGAAAGAATAATTGGGAGGAATAACCCATGGCCAAGGAGCATTACAACAGAACAAAGCCCCACGTCAACATCGGCACCATC
>JAFXVR010000041.1 GCA_017534885.1 Clostridia bacterium
TGGTGGCTGGACAGCATCGAATACGATGACGGCAGGATCATGATCCGGCAGGAACTAAGGGATGTCGGCTATGACGAGGCTGTGACCTTCACCGCGGACGGGAATTTCAACATCGTGGTATGGAGGTATGGCACGGTGAGCCGCAGCGAGTCCCATGCCTGGGAACTGACGGGCGCCAACTTCGTGACGCTTGGCGGGACCATCATGCTGCCATTTGGATTCCGCGATGGACAACTGGTGCTGATCCGGAACGATGGACACTACTTCTATATTGCGGACACAGGTGAAATCAGTGACCCGAACCCGGCGCCGATTGACGAAACCTTGCTGGGCTCCTGGACCATCGAATCCATGAGCAGCCAGGATGGTTCCATGTTTCTGGACCGTGATATGCTGGATAGCTTCGGATATTTTGCAACGGCTGAATTCACGATGGATCATCGCTGGACTGACACCTTTTTCGGGGAGGATGGTTCTGTTCAGGACACGCAGCTATCCTGGTATGCGATTGTTGAGCCGGGGATCATCCATGCAAACGGAGATGCCTATCCCTACACAGTCGAGGGTGATCGGCTCGCCGTGACTGACCCATATAACGGGTTGATTCTGGTCTTTCACCGTATTGAAGATGAGGGCGCAGCACAGGCAGAGGAGGCCGGGACTGCGGAAGCCCCGTGAAGGATGTATGTGCAGTCTGACCGTTCAACATTGCGCAATGTCGAAGGGGGCTTTGAGCGGCTTGGTTCCTATGGAGAAGGACGGAAGGCTGATGTACATTGACCACAGCGGGGTTGTGGTGTGGGAGGAGCGTTCAGAATGACAGAATCCATCAATCCCAACGGCTCAAAGCATAACGGCAGCAAAGGCCTGGCAGAAGGCTCCTGGAAGGGGATGAAGAAGTACCTGGAGAAGGACATGCTCTGCGAGGCCCTGCGGGGGCGTGTTTCATATGATTTCACCTGGTATCCGGCCTTTGGAGGGTTAAGCGCTGTTTTCACGGTACTTCTGAATGGCCAGCCGGCAAAGAAGTTCGGTGCCGCATACGCCTGGAAGAAGCTGACTGAGCAGGGGTTTGAGATTCGATACATTGACGATGTTTGCTGTGTTCCCTTCACCACAAGAGAGGAATATACTGACTGGGAATTCAGCGATGCCCTCCAAGCCTACCGAAACCAGCCCATCGTCCAGTCCATCGCCAGCGAAAACCCGATCATCCGGATGTTCGCCATCGTGGACCGACGGATCGGGAAGCGGCGGCTGGAACGGTTGAGGGATGAAGCGGATCAGCAGCCTGGATGGCTGAGGCCGCTGTATGTGGCACGGCTGCAGGCCGAGGGGATCATTCCCGGGTAACCAGGCATTGACAGTATCGACCATGACGGGGCGGTTGTGTGGGAGGAGAAATGACCATGAAACGTCTGTTGCTGATCTCTATGATGATCCTGGCGCTCTGCCTGTCTGTTTCCCTTGCGGAAGAGGAAAGCGTCGAATGGCACACCGGAGCCGGCGAAGTGTGGAATGATGCCGGGGAACACTTCAGCTATGTCATCGAAGATGACCATGCGGTGCTGACCCGTTACTGGGTGGAAAAAGGCATGCCTCAGCCACCCGTTGTGCAGCCGCCTGAAGCTCTGGGAGGTCTGCCGCTGACGGCGATCGGTCCAAACGTATTCAATGACGAATACATGGGCTACAACGGTGAGATGGTGTCCAGAATCGTCATCCCGGAAGGCGTGACCGAGCTTCGGGCTGACTCGTTTGATTGCGCGCATGATATCCCTCTGATCGAGCTTCCGTCCACCCTGGCAGAAATCTCCCCGCTATACCCTTTCCATCATGTTCAAGCGGATATCCGTTTTCCCAACGGCAACGCAAGGTATCGGCTTGAGGAAGGTTTCCTGATCGACATCCGAACGGATACCCTGATCTATTGCAGTGCTTCAGCCCGGGAGCTGCCGCTCCCCAGGGTCAGGCGGATTGGGGATAGCGCCCTGGAGAATTACAGTTTCTATCAAACGATTCTCGAATTCCCGGACAGTGTGGAGTATATCGGGAGCTACAATGCATATGACTGTGTTGACCTGGAGGCCATCATCGTACCCGGCAGTGTGGTGGAGCTGGCGGATCACGCGCTGTCCATCAATACAGCATCCGAAATCATTCTGAACGAGGGACTGCGCAGGATCGGCGCATTTGCGTTTGAACAGACGGAAATCACGGAAATCCGGATTCCGTCATCCGTGGAGTGGATTGGATGGTATGCCTTTTTCCTGACACACGTGGAGGATACCCTCCCGGAACTGAATGTCCATATGGAGACGGAGGAGGAATACGCATCGCGGACTGGGGAGGATGAATAGCCATGAAACGCCTGATGCTGGTCTGCGTGATGATGCTGTGTCTGCTGCCTGTGCTGACACTGGCAGAACAGGGGCTCGCTTCCAGGGAACTCTTCCCTGCTGAAGGCCAAAATGGCAAATGGGGCTATGTCAACCGGGAGGGATCATTCGTGATCCCGCCACAGTTTGACCATGCGTTCGGATTCCGGGGAAACTATGCTGAGGTGGTTGTATTCCCGGAGAGCTTTGCCGGTGACCGCAATCCGTACTTCAGTGGATACAGCGGCATTATCGACCGATATGGTGTTTTCGTTCTGGAACCCGTTTATTGTATTGATGCCGGATATGATCAGATGTTCTACGGCGGGAGAGACACCGGGATTTGGTGCGTAATGTCGGGAGCAGAAGATGCGAACAATCTGCTCGAGGGCTGGTTCGATGTCAAATCCGGCTATTTCTCCGGCCTTGTGTGGGTGAGTGTATGGGGCTGGGTATCCGACAGCGTTCTGATCCCGGTGGTGGATGATACGTATCGCGCCGGTTATGCGAATCGCAATACCGGTGAATTGGTGATCCCATGCCGGTACCAGAGTGTGGATCCATCGCCCTTCTACGGCGGAATCGCTTCTGTGTCTCTGGAAGAAGAGGAGTTTGACGAAACCGGAAACAGGACTGAATCAAGCTATTTCCTGATCGACGAAACCGGCACGGAGGTCTCCTTGCCGGAAGGAATATTTGCCGTACCGTTTGAAGGCGCTCACGACGGCCTGATTCTGGTGGCCAACCAAGCTGATGTGGAGCCCTCCGTTCCAGACGAAGGCTTGCTGTTCGGTTATGCAGATGTGCGTGGCAGCATCATCATCGAGCCGTTATTCATCGCTGCGCAGCACTTCTCCGATGGCATGGCGGCTGTGCAGTTCCCGGAAGGTGATTGGGGCTATATCAATCCGACGGGTCTTGTTCTGGAACGTGGGCTGCCGGACGAACCACGTGCGTATGAATACGAAGATGAACTGGGCTACGATATAGATGAAGAGATCGAATAATGCCGCATCGGCTGCGACCGAGCTGTGGTGTGGGAGGAACGCCCTGATGATTGAAGGTTCCTGGAGCGGGATGAAGAAGTACCTGGAGCAGGACATGCTCTGCCCGGCATTGCGGGGACGGATTACCTGGAATCTGACGCATTTCCGTCCGGCGGGTGATGAGGGGGCTGTTTTCACGGTGTGCCTTGATGGTCAGCCGGTTAAGCGGTTCGGATTCCAGCACGCGATGAAAGCGCTGAGGGATCAGGATCTTGGCACCCTGTATCCGTGGGACATTCCCTTGAACCAGCGAGACGAGTTTACGGACGATGAATTCGCCGAAGCGCTGGAGTTTTACAGGCATCAGCCCATCAGCGCATCCCTGGAAAGCGATAATCCCATCGTCCTCATGTTCGCAGTGGTTGACCGGAGGGTGGGAGCACGAACGCTGGCAAAACTGCGGGAGACGATGTCCGGGCAGCCTGAGTGGCTGAGAAAGCTTTATGAGGCAACTGTCACCAGCCGAAAAGCCATGCGGGAAAGAGGTGTTCAGGACTGAAGCGTTTCCTGAGGATTCTGGCTTGTGTTTTTGCCTTACTCATCTTGATCGCGCTTTTGCCGATTCTTCTCGCCGGAGCACGTCCATGCGTTTATGAAGACGTACTGCTCGGCTCCGGCGAAGAGGAGATTGCATCAGCATGGACGCGTGTGTATCATCGGGAGAATGACAGCAGCGTTGCCGTTGAGAGCCATGTATATCAGCTCTGGCAGCGGGACAATGAACAGATGGTTGCTGTGTTCGAGCATGGCAGGCTGTGCGACTATCTGATCCGCACCCTGACAGACAGCACGCTTCGCGGATCAGTCGAGGCTGAATACAAAGCTTTGCCCACCTGGCTCCGTCTGCGATTTGGCATGAAACCGGACAGTCCGCATGCTTATGATGTCGGCTCCGGCCGCGAAATCGAGTCATGGCTGACCAGCGACGGAAAGGTTGTTGTGTGGATCGATACGTCCGAGATTGTGGTGCATGACGTCTTTGTAATGGAAGATGCCGCTGAATTTGTCCCTCTCGTGCTGCTGAACACACTGGTTCATCTCCCATATACGCTTTTCATGGCGGCGCGGTACACTCTGTTTCATTGAGCTGGAACAAACAATACCTTAAAAGCAAATATCCGCTTATAATTCCCCAACTCACGCGGTAAAACGTGCAAGTTGGGGAATTATCTCGCTGTATTGACAGATAATTCCCCCAGAGTGTATAATAGCCATAGTCGGCGGTCATCCATATGTTCGGGATTGTGGGAGGGGGATTGTCAGAGACACCCGGCTGGCGCACAGAGATGATTGGAAGAGAACCGGAGAAAAGCATACTTACCGACTGCCTGAACAGCAAGCGGCCTGAATTTGTCGTTGTATGCGGCAGGAGAAGAGTCGGCAAAACCTATCTGATCAAAGAATTCTTTCAGGAACAGTTCGCGTTCTACGCTACAGGCGTCACAGGAATCAATACGCGGAAGCAGCTGCGCGTGTTCCATGAAGCCCTGCTTCAATATGGAAGCAAGGAAAAAGCGCTCCCCAGAGACTGGTTTGATGCTTTTTCCCGGCTGAAAGACCTTCTCTCCTCCCCAGAAGTCCGGCGGGAATATCAGACCGGAAAAAAGGTAGTCTTTCTGGATGAACTGCCCTGGATGGATACAGCCAGATCTGATTTCAAAAGCGCTCTGGATTATTTCTGGAACAGCTGGGCTTCCACGCAGCGTGATCTGCTGCTGATTGTATGCGGTTCGGCGGCATCGTGGATTATCGGCAACATCGTGATGGACACCGGAGGCTTCTTCAACCGGATAACCCGGCAGATTCATCTGATGCCGTTTACTCTGTATGAATGCGAACAGCTGCTCCTTTCCAACGGAATCCAGTTTTCTCTCAGACAGGTAATCGAGTGCTACATGATCCTGGGCGGCATCCCTTATTACCTGAATTATCTGAAACCACAGTACAGTTTGGCTCAGAATATCGATATGCTGTTTTTTCAGGAAAACGGGCCGCTCAGAAACGAGTATGATCTTCTCTTCCGCTCCCTGTTCAGGCGCCCGGCGCATCACATGGCCATTATTGAAGCGCTTTCATCCAGAAAAAGCGGGCTTACAAGAGCAGAGATGCTGGAGCACACTGCCCTCCCGGAGGGCAAGGAACTGACGAGATGCCTGAGCGAGCTGGAGCAGTGCGGTTTTGTCCGCAAATACACAAGCTATCCCATGCAAAAACAGCATCATATCTATCAGTTGACGGATTCCCTGACACTGTTCCACTTGACATGGATTCAAAAAGGATCGGTCGGGTCGTGGATGGAAACCATTGGCACCCCTGCCTACTATGCCTGGTGCGGACTTGCCTTTGAACGGATCTGTATGCTTCACGTCCGGCAGATCAAAAACAGGCTGGGTATACTGGGCGTCAGCAGCCATGAGTACGCCTGGCGGAGCAGGAAAAGCACTCCTGGCGCCCAAATCGACCTTCTGATTGATCGAAAAGACGACGTCATCAATCTCTGTGAGATCAAGTTTGCTTCAGAAGAGTTTGAGATTGACGCTTCCTGCGAAAAGGAACTGATTCATAAAGCCGAGGCGTTCCGGGAGGAGACAGGCACCCGTAAAGCTGTGCAGCTGACCATGATCACATTGCACGGCGTCAAAAACAACGCCCACAAATCCCCCATCCTCCACGAAATCACCGGCATCGATCTCCTGAAGAACGTTTAAGCCTGCCTGGCGCAAAGGAGCTGACCCATCCCATGTCCCCATTGGCTTACCGGACAGAAAGCCTCATCCTCCGTTCTGTGACCGAGAACGACCTCGCAGAAGTCGCCCGGACGTGGCCGTCTGATCACCATCCGCTCACTGACGCGGAGGCGCGGACGCAGATCGCCCGGATGCAGCGCAGCCATGAGAAGAACGCCGCCGGGCGGGTGTTTCACCTTTGCCTCGCCGTCTGCGGCAGCGCCAATCCCGGCATGATCCGGGGCTGGTGCGGCCTGGACGGCAGCCGCAGTCCCTCGGAGCCGGAAGTCTTTGTGCTGCTGGACAGCGGCTTCCGCCATCAGGGCTTTGGCACCCAATGTCTGAAGGAACTGCTCCGGATCGCGGTGGAGGAGTACGCGCTCCGCACGGTGCACGGCGGTTGCAGCAAGGACAACACCGCGTCCGCAAGGGCGATGGAAAAGGCTGGAATGGCGCTGTGCGGCCATGAGGAGAACGGCGACCCGAGATACCGTTTCACGGCGGGGGATCGTATGTACAAGCTGAAAGACTATGCGGAAGTCGCCCGTGCATACGTGGCGATGCATGGCGGTTCCAGTCTGCGCAGCGGCCGCGATCTCGACGATTTTTCAGACTGCTGGAAATGGGTACACGAGCACAATTTGGAGCATGATTATCGCCGATTTGAAGAAGAACGCCTGGGCCCGCTCAAAAAGCGTCAGTCAATGATCCGTATTGACGCGGACAGAACCAGAGAATATTACCGTGGCTTGTCTGACGCGGATTTGTGCGACTGCGAAGGCTGCAGGAACTACAGGCAGATGATCAGGCAGTCCTGCCCCATGGCCGCTAATTATCTCTCGCTGCTTGGTATCGACATCGAGAAACCCTTCAATGTCTCTTACCTGGAACCGATAAACGGAAGACTGCTTTACATCGACTGCGACTATGCCGCCTTTGGAGAGTGCGACCTGGCTTTCATCCATCAAGTTGACGGTCTTGAGATTTCGCATGGTTTTCTTTATCCCGACCCCGGTATTGAGGGTCCATATGTTGTCCTGCAGATCAACAGCGTTGAACTGCCCTTTAGCGATGAGCAGGGCGGTTATTTGGGGTAACAGCATCTGTGGAGTGAGCGGAAATCAGCGGTTTTACCGATCGATCGGTTGACAGCCCCCAATCGTACTGTTGACGTTTTCACCGTTTCCGGCTATAATACACTCAGCGATCAATAAACAGTCAGCAACTGCCGTATATCTCCGGGAGACAGGTGTTTTCCATGAACAGCGTATTGGGTTTTTGCCGGAGGGAGCGGATGCGTTCACCGGCGGGATCAGGCGGCGCTGGCTGAGAGGAAGGAGATGATTCCCTTTGACAGTCCTTTCAGGGACTTCCAGGAAAAAGGGAAAGAGCCTGATTCAGCGCATCTGGGACTTCCGCGTCATCTACCTGATGCTGCTGCCCACCGTCCTGTACTTCGCGCTGTTCAAGTGCCGGGCGGTCTGGGGGATGAGCCTGGCTTTCTATGACTACTTTCCCCGCAAGGCCAACGTGTTCGCGGGGTGGAAGTACTTCAACCAGGTCTTCTCCTCCCCCACCTTTGGCACCATCATCCTGAACACCGTCAAGATCAACCTGATGCGCACTCTGCTGTGCTGGTTCTTCCCGGTGGCCTTCGCCATCATGCAGCACGAGGTGACCCACAGGCTCTTCCGCAAAACGGTGCAGGTGATCTCCTACCTCCCCCACTTCCTGAGCTGGGTGGTCATCTTCGGCATCTGGAACAGCGCGCTGCAGTACGGCGGACTGCTGAACAACCTGTACGATCTCTTCGGCGTGGAATACAAAAACCTGATGCTCCGCAGCAACACCATCGTGGGCGTGATCGGTGCCTCCTCCCTGTGGCGGAACATCGGCTGGGATTCCATCATCTACCTGGCGGCCATTCTCGCCATCGACACCACCCTCTTTGACGCGGCTACGGTGGACGGCGCGTCCCGGTGGCAGATCATTCGGCACGTCATCCTGCCCTCCCTGGTGCCCACCATGGCCACCATCCTCATCCTGAACTGCGGCTTCATCCTGGATGCAGGCGTGGATCAGATTCTGGTCTTCCAGAACACGGCGGTGCAGAGCGCCATCGAGGTGCTGGACACCTACGTCTACCGGGTGGGCCTGCTGCAGGGCAGCTATTCCTTTGCCTCGGCGGCCGGCCTGTTCAAGAGCGCGGTCGGTCTGGTGTTTGTGGTGCTGGCCCGCTGGGGCAGCCGCAAGCTGACCGGCACGAGCACCGTGTGAGAGGAGGGAGAGCATGAGTCAAGCCGTTTCACGCGCGCGCGCCGGCAGGCGTTCTATCCGCCGTCTCACGGCGGGCAAGGTCATCATCTGCGTCCTAATGGCGCTGCTATGCCTGATCATTCTGGTTCCCATGCTGAACATGGTGGCGAAGTCCTTCTGCGACCCGGCCTGGGTCAGCAAAATGAGCGGCTACCAGATCTGGCCCACAGTGCCCTCCGTCATCCATTACCGGGTGGTGCTCTCCTCCGACGCCATGTGGGTGTCGCTGAAAAACTCGCTGATCATCACCCTGGGCGGCACCGCCCTGAGCGTGGTGCTGACCTGCGCCGCGGCCTATGCCATGACCCGGCCCGGCCTGCCCGGCAAAAAGCTGCTGATGGGTTTCTTCTTAGCGATGATGGTGCTCTCCGCGCCCATCCTGCAGTGGTATTTCGTGATGCGCGGCTACAATCTCATCAACAACCGCCTCTCGATGATCCTCTACGGCTGCGTGGACGTGTACAACATGATCCTGCTGATGCGCTTCTTCGAGGACACGCCTCCCGCCATTCTGGAGGCGGCCCGCATTGACGGCGCCGGGGACTGGACGCTCCTCTTCCGCATCTTCATCCCGCTGAACAAGGTGCCCATCATCACGGTGATGCTCTTCTACATCGTGCCCAAGTGGAACGAGTACTTCGCCAGCGGCGTCTTCCTGGCCAAGGATGAGGTGCGGGTGCTGCAGTGCTACCTCCGCTCCTTCATTGTGGACAACAACTCCGAGGCCATCAACAGTGATATCTACATGCTCTTCCGGGATACAAACCTCACCGCGCTGCAGTACGCGACCATTGTGGTCAGCACCATTCCCCTGCTGTGCCTGTATCCCACCATCCTCAAGTACTTCACCAGCGGCGTTCTGGCCGGCGGCGTGAAGGAGTAAACCGTTTCCAATCCGCGCAGGGCGGAAAACCCGTATCCGCGGCGGACGGAAGCCCTGCAGGCAGGCGGATTCAATTCAGCGGAAAAAGAACAGGAGGTAACCCCATGAAGAAACTGCTGTCTCTCGCGCTGGCGCTGATGATGCTGCTCTCCCTGGTGAGCGGCGCTCTGGCGGATGACGAGGTGACCACGCTCCGCATCCTGGTGCGGACGGGTGACGCGACCAAGTATCAGGCGACCATCGACGCCCTGAACGATCTGCTGGCCGCTTCCGGGCTCAAGGTGAAGCTGGAGTGGATCAGCCACGCCTCCTCGGGCTATCCGGACTATGTCAACGGCATGCTGCTGGACTCGCCCGAGGAAGAGGTCTGCGACCTGCTGTACGTGCAGGGCGCGGCCATCAACCCCGCCACCCTCGGCGCCCAGGATCTGCTGGTGGACATGACCGATATGCTGGCGGCCTCCAAGTACGCCAAGGCCTTCTATGACGCGGACGAGGTCCTCCAGGCCCAGTTCAATTCCTGCCCCTATCTGATCTGGCCCTCCCACGTCAACAAGGTGATGCAGTTCCGCACGGACGCGCTGGAAGCATGCGCCAGCTATGCGGCCTTCCAGGCTGAGCCCAACGCTGCCAATTACGCGGCCCTCTTCGACGAGCTGGTGGCCCAGGGCTATGAAGGCGCGCTGACCGTGCAGGGCGTGGACTACCTCTTCGACTGCGGCATCGACGGCGGCTTTGGCATCAACGCCACCTGGCTCAGGCAGGAGGACGGCTCCTATGTGTACAGCCGCGTGAGCGAGAACTTCCACGAGGAGCTGAAGTGGTGGCGCGAGCGCTATGTGTCCGGCGCGCTGCACAAGAATTTCGCCACCGACGACTGGGAGACCATGGAGAACGCCCTGTACAACGGCCGCGTGGCGGGCATTGCCATGAAGGGCGCCGCCTACTCCGCCTACTATGAGAACGGTACCGTCAAGAACAACGGCGAGGCCGCCCGCCTCTCCATCCTGCCGCCCATGAAGTCTGTTTCCGGCGAGCAGCTCTACAAGATCCCCACCGACCGCTTCGACCGCGGCTGGGTCATCTCCACCACCTGCAAGGATCCCCAGCTGGCCTTCGACGTGCTGGACTTCCTGTTCAGCGACGAGGCCCGCAAGCTTGACCTCTTCGGCATCAAGGATCAGGACTACACCCTGAACGAGGACGGCACCTACAACCTGCTGGTGCCCTCCGACGAGACCAACACCTACCGCATCTATGACGCGGACGTGTTCGGCAACATCGATGTGAAGGCCATCACCACCGGCGCGGCCTACTGGCCCGAGTGCGCCTTCATCTCCGCCGATCTGGTGGCGCAGTATGGCAAGGTGGACAACAACTTCGTGATTCCCGAGGAGTATGCCACCTCCTGGACGGCCTGCGAGTCCCTGTGGAAGGAATTCGCCACCCAGTACATCCTGGGTGAAAAGACCGATGCGGACTGGGATGCCTTCGTGAGCACCTGGAACAGCTATGGCGGCGCTCAGGTCGCGGCCTATGCGGCCACCGTCATCAAGTAAGCATCAAAAGCACGCCGGGGCGGGCTTCGGTCCGTCCCGGTTTCTTCAACAGAACGCAAAGTCCCCGAAAGGGGCAGGGAGGGCAGGGGCATGCTGACTCGGGAAGACCTGATCCGAAATCCCGCGCTGCTGAGCGACAAGGCGCGCGGCGCGCTGTGCGGCCTGGCCGTCGGCGATTCCTTCGGGGACGCGGCGCGCAAGCCCGAATACCAGCGCGATTACGGCATCACCACGGATTTCCACCTGGGGGAGAGCTGGAGCACGGACGACACGGAGTTCGCCCTGATGGTCGCCGAGACAATCATCGAGGCGGGCGGCGACTTCACGGCTGAGGACGTGGAGCGCATGTGGCGCCGGCACGTGGTGGTGCAGGACGAGCTGAAGCGCGGCGGGGTCAGCGAGATGGACGCGGCCGCGAATCTTCGCCGGGGCATGCACGCCCCCGAGTCCGGCATGTTCGGCACCCATACCTTCTCCGACGGCGCGGCCATGCGCTGCGGGCCCATCGGCATCTACTGCGCGGGCCAGCCGGAAAAGGCGATGGAGCTCTGCCGGATCGACGCGGAAATCAGCCACTGCCGGGACGGCGTCTGGGGCGCGCAGATGGTGGCGGTGGCCGTGGCCCTGGCCATGGTGGACGCCCCCTTCGCGGAGATCTTTGACGCGGCCTTAGCCTGCGCGCCCGAGGGCAGCTGGATGCGCGCCCGCCTGCAGGACGCTTATGACATCGTGGACGGCGCCAACGGCGACTTCGCTGACGCCTGGATGCCCCTGCACGACCGCCTGTTCTGCTCCTACCGGGCCGCGACGCCTGAGGCCATCGCCGAGGCCTTCGGCTGCCTGCGCCTGATGCACGGGAACTTCAAGAGCGGCATGCTCCTGGCCGCCAACTTTGGCCGGGACGCGGACACCATCGGCGCGGTGGTGGGCTGCATCCTCGGGGCGCGGTACGGCGCTTCAGCCATTCCTCCCCACTGGCTGGAGCACACCCGCTATCCCACCGGCACCTGCCTGCAGTTCACCAAGGGCATTGACCTGTTCGAGAAGGCCGAGCGGCTGGCGGAGCTGGTGCGCGGCTGAGGGGAAAAGAGGTGCCACATGGGCTGGAGCATCCCGGAAGATTACCTGGAGCGCGTGTACGCGGGCTGGCTGGCCAAGAACATCGGCGTCCGGCTGGGCGCGGCGGTGGAGGGCTGGGAGTATGAGCGCATCCGCCAGCTGTACGGCGAGCTGACCGGCTATCCGGCGGACTACAAGCGTTTCGCGGCGGACGACGACATCAACGGCCCCCTCTTTTTCCTGCGCGCCCTGGAGGAAAAGCGCGGCGAAACCATGACCGCGCAGGACGTGGGTGAGGCGCTGCTGAACTACGCGCCCTATGAGCACGGGTTCTTCTGGTGGGGCGGCTACGGCGTCTCCACCGAGCACACCGCCTACCTAAACCTCCGCCGGGGCATTCCCGCGCCCCGGAGCGGTTCCGCTGAAGTGAACGGCCTCGCGGTGGCAGAGCAGATCGGCGGGCAGATTTTCATCGACACCTGGGGGCTGGTGGCGCCGGGCCATCCGGAGGTGGCGGCTGAGCTGGCGAAAAAGGCGGCCTCCGTCACCCACGACGGCAACGGGATATACGGCGGCATTTTTGTGGCCTGCGCCGTGAGCCTCGCCTTTGTGGAGACGGACATCCGCCGGGTCATCGACCAGGCCCTGGTTTTTATCCCCGCCGACTGCGAGTACGCCCGTGTGGTGCGCGCCATGCTGGATTACCACGACAGCCACCCCGGCGGGGACTGGTGGGAGGCTTTCGCTTATCTGCGCGGTCATTTCGGCTACGACCGCTATCCCGGTCTCTGCCACATCATCCCCAACGCGGGTGTCATGGCCCTGGCCTTTGCCTACGGGGAGGGACGCTTTGACGACACGCTGAACATTTGCAACATGTGCGGCTGGGACACCGACTGCAATGTGGGCAATGTGGCCTGCGTCATGGGCGTGCTGCTGGGCATGGAGGCCATCAGCGAGGAGAAGTGGCGGCGGCCCATCAACGACCTCTGCGTCCGCTCCGGCGTGCTGGGCGAGATGAACATCACCGACATCCCCTATGGCACGGCTTACATCGCGCGGCTGGCCTACCGCCTGGCGGGGCAGGAGCCGCCGCCCGGGTGGAAGCCCCTGCTGGAGGAGCGCATTCACGACTGCCATTTCAACTTCCCCGGCAGCACCCATGCCCTCGAAATCCGCTCGGACGGGGCGTCCAACACGGCGCGGCTGATCAACACGGATGAGGATGCCCACACCGGCGTGCGCTGCCTGAAGTTCTTCGCCACACGGCTGAACGAGGGCCAGCGCTTCTTCCTCCACCGCCGCACCTACTTCTGGAAGGACGACTTCAGCGATTCCCGCTACGATCCGGCCTTCTCCCCCACCCTGTACCCGGGCCAGCGGGTTTCCGGCTGGCTGAAGGTGCCCGATTACGGCAGCGACACCTGGGGCTGCTCCTATGCCCGGGACAGCCGCCGGGATGTGACGGTCTGCGGCGAGCGCGTCCGCCTGGCCCGTGGCGGGGATTGGCAGGAGGTCAGCGTGAAGATTCCTCCCATGGAGGGCGGGCTGATCGACGAGGCGGGCTTCCTCCTATGGGCTCCGGATGAAAAGACACGCAAGGGCTATCAGCTGGTGGTGCTGGCGGATGATCTGCGCTTTGACGGCCAGCCGGATTACACCTTAGACTTCCGCATGGAGAAGACCGAGGAGTGGAGCGCCAAGCATTCTGAAATCACCCAGCTGACCCGGATGAAGGGCACTGCCCGGCTGGACGGCGCGCTGCACATCAGCTGTGAGGATGTGGGCGAGTGGTACACCGGCTCCTCCGAGTGGACGGACTATCAGGCGGATTTCGTGATGCGGCGCGGGAGCGGATCGCGCCAGTACGCGCTGGTGCGGGTGCAGGGAGCCATCCGAGGCTATGCCGTCGGTTTTGACGGCGATGTGCTGGTCATCGAAAAGAACGACAACGGCTATACGCGCCTGGCCGGGACCCCCTGTCCTGTGCCCACCGGAGAGACGCTGACCCTCTCCGTGGAAGCCAGGGGGAACCGGATCAGCGCCCGCTGCGGGGATGTTACCCTCAGCTGTGAGGACCGGGAGCGCCCCTGGCTGCGCGGGGCCATCGGCTTCGGCGTGCGCGGCGGCAGCGAGGCGGTCTTCGAGCGGGTGCGCGTAAAGGGCATCTGACAGGCATCAAAATAGCGCGCTGAAAGGAAAGGCGGCATCAGCATGAAGGTACTGGTCTTCGGCTCCCTCAATCTGGATCGCACCTATTCTGTCGATCACCTGGCGCGGCCCGGTGAGACCATCTCCGCCGCCAGCCTGGCGGAATTCTGCGGCGGCAAGGGTTTCAACCAGGCCATCTCTCTGCGCCGGGCCGGGCTGGAGGTGGCTTTCGCGGGCGCGGTGGGCCCGGACGGCGGCGCGCTGACGGAGGCCCTCGAAGCCAACGGCATTGACCGCCGTCTGGTGCAGACCCTGCCCGGCAGCACCGGCCATGCCATCATCCAGGTGGACAAGGAGGGCGCGAACAATATCATCATCCTGGCCGGGACGAACGGCATGATCACCCGTGAGCGCATTGCGGAAGCGCTGGAGGGCTTCGGGCCGGGCGACCTGCTGGCGGCACAGAACGAGATCTCCAACGTGCCCTTCCTGCTGGAGGAAGCGGCCCGGCGCGGCATGAAGACCGCCTTCAACCCCTCCCCCTACAACAGCGCCGTCCAGGCCTGCGATCTGCACAACGTGACCTGGCTGCTCATCAATGAGACCGAGGGCGCAGGCCTGACGGGTGAAACGGACGAGGGGCGGGTGCTCGCTTCCCTGCACGGCGCTTATCCCCGGCTGAAAGTGGTGCTGACCTTAGGCGAGCGGGGCAGCCTGTATCTGAACGCGGACGGTACAGTCACCCGCTGCGGCATTTACCCAACACAGGCTGTGGATACCACCGCCGCCGGGGACACCTTCACCGGCTATTTCCTGGAGGCCATCACCCGGGGAGTCCCGGCAGCGGACGCCCTGAGGCAGGCCTCCGCCGCGGCGGCCATCTCCGTGTCCCGCAAGGGCGCAGAGCCCTCCATTCCCTGGCGGGAAGAGGTCGACCGCTTCATGGCAGAGGAGGCGCCCCGATGATCACCACCATCATCTCCCCCTGCGGCATCCTGGGCTACGGCTTCCCCCTCGCCTCCCTGGAGGCCGCCATGACCCAGTCCCCCGACGCCATTGTGGTGGACGCGGGCAGCACGGACGCCGGCCCCCACAAACTCGGCGCAGGCACGGCCATTGTCAGCCGCAGAGCCGCCAAGAAAGACCTCTCCGCCCTCATGCACAGCGCCCGGAGCGCGGGCATTCCCCTGCTGGTGGGCTCCTCCGGCGGCTCGGGCGCGCGCAAGCATACCCAGTGGACGCTGGACATCGTCCGGGAGATCGCCCGGGAGATGGACTGGCAGCCGAAACTCGCCGTCATCTGGGCGGACATCCCCGATGAAGCCATCCTGCAGGCGCTGGAAGCGGGCCGCATCGAGAAGATGTCCCCCAATGTGCCCGACCTCACCCCGGAGTCCCTCGCCCAGACCAATGGCGTCGTCGCCCAGATGGGGGTTGAACCCATCCTGCAGGCGCTGGACGAAAAGCCGGACATCATCCTCTGCGGCCGCGCCTACGATCCCGCGCCCTTCGCGGCCATTGGCATCGCCCGGGGACACGATCCGGCGCTGTGCTATCACATGGGCAAGATTCTCGAGTGCGGCACCCTCTGCGCCGAGCCCGGCACGGCCAAGGACGTGATGCTCGGCCGCCTGGACGACACGGGCTTTGAGGTCTGGGCCGCTGATCCCAGGCGCAGGTGTACCCCGGTGTCCGTGGCCGCGCACACCTTCTATGAAAAGGACCACCCCTACCTGCTTAAGGGGCCTGGCATCCTGCTGGACCTGTCCGGCTGCGCCTTCACCCAGGCGGCGGAAGGCCGGGTGCGGGTGACGGGCAGCCGCGTCTCCCACCCGGCCTACGCCATCAAGCTGGAGGGCGCGCGGCGGGTGGCCTACCGCACCTTTGTGCTGGCGGGCATCCGCGACCCGCTGCTCATCAGCCGTCTGGAGGAGGTGGAAGCCGGCGTGGAGCGCTCCGTGCGGGAGTATTATTCCGACATTCCGCCGGAGAGCTACGAGATCCGCTTTGTGCACTACGGCCTGGACGGCGTCATGGGGGAACAGGAGCCCGACCGCAGCCTCCCCCACGAGATCGGCCTTATGTTTGAGATCATCGCGGACACCCAGGAAAAGGCCGACGCCATCTGCGCCACCACCCGCTCGGCCTACCTGCATTACGGCTATCCCGGGAGGAAGAGCACCGCGGGCAACTTAGCCTTTCCCTTCGCCCCCAGCGACATCTCCTTCGGCGCGGTCTACGCCTTTTCCGTCTATCACCTGATGTATGTGGACAGCCCGACGGCCTTTTTCCCGGTGGAATGGATGGAGGTGTGACCGTGAAGCTCTATGAACTGGCGCACGTGCTGCGCTCCAAGAACAGCGGCCCCTTCGCGGTGACGCTGGACATCCTCTTTGATAACCAGGCCGCCTACGAGCGGGTGAAGCGCAGCGGCGCCGTCACCCCCGCCAAAATCGCGGCGCTGTACGGCATTCCCGTGGAAAGCATCACCGACTACGCCCTGTACGACCCCGGCCTGGGCATCAAGATCACCTACCTGCGCGACATCGCCTCCGGCACCGCCCGCGACCGCGACGTGTACGGCGCCCAGCAGCACGCGCCGCTGATGGACATCGAGATCCCTTGAGGGCCACGCGCTGTGGCTGTGCGCATAAGAACAGCTGACCCGGTTTTCGCCCCGGGTCAGCTGTTCTATGGTTCAGTTGCGTACCTCAGCCTGAAGGATGCTGATCCACCAGCTGATAGACGCTGAGGGTGTCCAGCATGGGTTCTTCAATAAAGCCGGGAATGCGGCCCGGCTTGAAGGTGGCGGCATAGATTCGGCCGTTTTCTTCCCACAGGCCCAGCAGCGCTCCCTTGAAAGACTGCCTCAGGAGTACCCTGCCCTCCCGGTCAAAGAGGTAATGCACATTGCCCCGCTCTTCAGAACCGCCGGAGAAGACACCGCCCGGGAACATCCGGTTCACATAAGCCGGCGTCTCCAGCTGGATTTTTCGCATGTTTCCGGTGAGCAAATCCAGCTCAATCAGCGCTGCGTCACCGTCGTTCAGATAGCCGCAGTGCCCGCTGTAGAAGCTCACATCGAAGCGCAGGCGCTTTTCCCCCAGAGGAATGAGCTTTTGGTCGCTGAAATCCCGGTTCAGCAGCATCAGCGAGTTGCTCTCGATCTGATAATAGGCGAAACACCCCATCTCCTCAAGCCAGCGGAGGTCATGGGGATTTTGTCCTTCCGGCAGTGCGCGCTCATTCAGAATGCGCCCGTCCTCCGGGGAAAGCCGCCAGAGCCGGCTGGGCGTTTTCTTGCCGTGAGCGCAGCGGAAAACGAGCTCCCCGGGTGTTGTCTGCACAAAGTGCAGCTGCTGCGGATGGGCCATCTCCGGCGCAAAAGTCCACTGCGCATTGCCCTGCGTGTCATAGCAGGCGACGCTGTTCAGGCCCAGCGATTCACAGATCAGGAAGCCCCCGTCATTGACCATCAGCGGCTGATGAATGGAAAACGGAAAGGCATAGGCGCTGGCCTCATGCCCGTCCGTCACGAGCACATAGTTGTATCCCTGGTATGATTCCTCATCCTCTCTGCAGATATACATCGGCAGCAGAATCCGGCAGGGCTGCCCCGGCTGGCTCAGCCGCTGTTCGGCCACATCGTGCAGCAGATCAAACAGGGAGAAGATCGACGCCTTGCCGCGCAGCCGGTCGATCAGATGTTTCCGGATTCTGCTGGACGCCGGCCAGTCAGCCTCAGCAAGCGGCTCCGCCCGGAACCGGTTCTGCCGCTTCTTCAGCGCATTCTTCCGCGCCTTCATCGTTTCCCAGGTGCGCTCGCTTTTCTTCGCCGCAGTCACTTTCTCCTGCTCGAGCAGGGCGTAAAAGGGCAGGCCGAAGGTTTCTTCCAGCAGAGAGAGCTTCTCGTCCATGGTCACGCAATCCCCGAGCGCCTTGAACTTCCTGGCGGCTGAGGGATCCTCCGGGAGCAGTTCAGCCAGAACGGGCAGTTTTTTGCCCTTGCCGTCGCTGCTGAGGCTGGCCGCCATTTTGCCATCCCGGATCAGGGTGAGCTCAAACAGGTCGTCGTCAAAGTAAAAGAAGATGAGCGAGTCCCCGGCGAGCCGGCTGGCCAGTCTGGCCAGGGACTGCGGGTTCCGGTCCTCGGAGAGCACCATGCTCCAGCCGTTGATGCCCGTCTCCAGCCGGTCGCCCTCGCCAATCAGGGTCTCCAGCAATTCCCTCTGCCCGCTGTGCCAGAACAGGTTGCAGAATGTCGTTCCCATGCAAAAACTCCTTGTCCTCGATCAGATTGAAACGGCAGCGCCTCTGTTCTGCCTGGCGCCGCCGTTATCCTATCTGGCTGTTGTCACGGCTGTTCAGCCGCATCAGTTCACCGTAAATGTCTCCAGCAGCATGTCCTTCAGCATGATCAGTTCCTTCTCGGGATCCAAGCCGCCGGTGTGCGTCAGGCCCACGGCGTACCGGGTCACGGCGGCTAACATCAGATGCAGGACGGTGCAGAAAACCTCCTGCTCCTGCCAGCCGGGGCGCAGGGTGCCGTCCTCCTGTCCCTTCAGCCAGGTGACATGAAAGCGTTCGTTCAGCGCCTTGATCACATTTGTATACGGCCGCATCATCTGCGTGGTCACGCCCTCGTGCTGCACGTAGACGTTGAAGAACTGGTTGAAGCGCAGCAGATCCCGGTGATGGCGGTACAATTCCAGGAAGGTCTCCAGCAGGAAGGCCAGCTCCTCGGCCGCGGTTTTGCTGTCCTTGTTAAGGGTGTCGATGAACAGATCCGCATGCTGCTTCCAGACCCAGGCGCTGATGGCTGTTACCAGCGAGGGCTTGGAGGGGAAGTAGTGATACACCGTGGTCACCGCCACGCCGGCCGCCTCCGCGATGTCGTTCATGGTCACCGGATCGATGGTTCGCTCGGCAAAGGCATGGAAACCCGTCTCCACAAGCTTCTGTTTGGTCGCCGCCGCCCGCAGTGCGTCTTTCTCAGGATTCTTGCTCATCTGGCCTCCTATGCTTCTGGGAAGCTCTCTTCCCCGTATTTTGTCGTATCTATCATAGCATAATTGTGGGGCGACGTCAATATTTGGAGAAAAAGCTTTGCGGCTGCGGGCGCTCTGGCCGGTAAAAAAGCGGCCGTCTCCCCTCTTTGCAGGGGAAACGGCCGCCCGGAATAATGCAGCTGAAACGGTTTCAGCGCTTACTTGGCCATGGGATAGATGCCGCGGAAGGCGCCTTCCTGATAGGCAGCGCGCTGCTCGTCAATGATCTGCTGGCCGCCGTTGTTCAGGATCTCCTGGGTGTACTGCTCCCAGACCGCGTCGAATTCCTCGGGCGCGCAGGTCACAGCCTTGACCAGCAGGTCGGCTTCCTTGGAGATCACGGTGGAGCCGTAGTCCACGCGGGCCTCGATGGTCTTGGTGAAGGCAACGGGCTGATAGCCGCCGTCGTTGGAGATCGCCAGGCTGTGGGCAACCGCAGCGGTGTAGCCCGGATAGGCGTTGGCGGAAGCGGCATAGTTCAGCTCATCGGAGCCATAGTAGAAGCCGTTGCAGATCGGGGCGCCGTCGGTGGCGTGCAGCTTGTAGGCGTCCTCGGTGTCGCTGATGTTCTTCAGGTCGGTGGGGATGCCGTTCTCGTCCACGGTGGTGTAGTTGTGGCCGATTTCGCCGTTCTGCAGGGCGAACAGGCTCTCGGGCTTGACCATCCAGTTCAGGTACTTGATGGCGGCAATGGCAGCCTCATCGCTCGCGGTCTCGGGGATGAAGAGGGCCTGGCCGTTGGCGTTGTAGGTCTCATGCACGGTGGGGCCGTCCACGGGCTTGAAGGGATCGCAGGCAATCCAGTAAGCGCCGGGCACGTTCTTTTCCAGATCCTGGGAGTACAGATATTCCTGCCTCCAGGCCACGTCCCAGTTGCCAATCCAGAAGCCGTCATAGCCCTGCACGCGGTCGGCGTCGGTCTGCTCGGAGTTGCCCAGGCCGAAGTAATCGGTCACCAGGCCTTCGTTGAAGAACTTGTTCATCCAGCGCAGGGCTTCCTTGGCGCCGGGCAGCAGGTAATGGAAGTCATGATAGGCAATCCAGTCTTCCTCGGTCACCTGGCTGTAATCGATGAACTGGTCCATCTGGAAGATCCAGCCATAGAAGGGATCAGCCGCATACAGGTCAGAGGAATAGGGGATGGTGCGGTCGCCGCCCAGGTTCTGCTCCTTGGCAGCCTTCAGGTAGGCGTACAGCTCCTCGATGTTCTTGGGCTCTTCCATGCCCAGCTTCTCCAGCCAGTCGCCGCGGATGTAGGAGGTCTGCGCAGCCACGATGATGCGGCGGGCAGGAATGTAATACTGCAGCTTGCCGCGGCCGTCGTTGGCGTCAAACTGGCCGTACTGGAGCACTTCCTCGCCCAGGAAGGGGGCGATGTCGGGGCCGTACTCGGCCATCAGCTCGTCCAGGTTCTTGATGCCGCCGTCGGTGATGTAGGACTCGAGGTTGGCGGTGCCGTAGGTCATGCACAGGTCGGGGGCTTCACCGCCGGCCAGCAGGCGGCTCAGGATCTCGCCCTCTTCCCAGCGGGACACGGGCACCCAGACCACCTTGATGTGGTTGGGATCGCCGAAGTTCTCCTGGATGTAATGCAGCTGCCAGCAGTCTTCCACATTGAAGCCTGCGGTGGAGCGGTCATACATTTCCACGCGCAGCGTCACCCAATCGTCCTCGGCCGCGGAAATCGCGGGCACCATGCCGATCAGCAGGCAGAGCGCAAGCATCAGGGTCAGGAACTTCTTCATGAATGGTACCTCCTTTTATTGTAACGGGACTCGCCCGTCCGGATACGGATTCAGCCCTTCACCGCGCCAAGGGTCACGCCCTGCACAAAGTAGCGCTGCACGAAGGGATAGACCACCAGGATCGGCACCGTGGCGAAGATGATGGTGGCGGACTCAATGGACTGGGAGATGGAGGAAGCCAGGTCGTTGGCGTTGCCTTCCATGACCGCAACCTCCACGGACTGGCCGCCCTTGATGAGGTTGTACAGCTTGAGCTGCAGGGGCTGCAGGTCGCGGGAGGTGATGTAGTACAGCGCGTCGGAGAAGCTGTTCCACTTGCCCACCGCATAGAACAGGGACAGGGTGGCCATGGAGGAGAAGCTCAGCGGCAGGTAGATGCGCCAGAGGATCTGGAAGTCCGTGGCGCCGTCGATGTAGGCCGCTTCGTTCAGCTCATAGGGAATGCCCTGGTAGAAATTCTTGAGGATGATGATGTTGAAGGTGGAGATCAGGCCCGGCAGGATCAGGCTCCACTGGTTGTTGATGAGGCCGAGCTCCTTCACGTTCAGGTAGATCGGGATGGTGCCGCCGGAGAAGTACATGGTGAAGACGATGAAGAGCATGAAGAAGCGCCGGCCCTTCAGCCGCTTCATGGTCAGGGGGAAGGCGTAGAGGATGGTGAGGATCATCGCCAGCACGGTGTAGATCACGGTGATCTTGACCGTGAAAAACAGGCTGCGGAACATGGAGGGATCCTGCACAATGACCTCATAGGCCCTGGGGGTGTATTCCACCGGCCAGAAGGACACCGCGCCGCGCAGGATGGCGGACTTGGAGGACAGGGAGATGGCGAGAACATTGATGAAGGGCAGGGTGCAGATGAGCACGAAGAGCAGCATCGACACGATCAGGATGATCTGACCCGCGCCGAGGGGCTTCTTTTTCTTCTCCATCAGGTCGGCGGCCGGAGCTTTGGCTGTCATATCCGTCTCCTCCTTCCTTACCAGATGCCCTGTTCATCGAACAGGCGGGACACGGCATTGGCCACGGAAATCAGCACCAGGCCGATGACGGACTGAAAGAGGCCCACGGCGGTGGCGCGGTCAAACTTGCTGTTGGTGATGCCGACGCGGTACACAAAGGTGGAAATCACGTCGCAGTAGTCCTTGACGATCGTGTTGCCGATGATGTAGGGGCGGTCGAAGCCGATGCTCATCATCCGGCCGATGTTCATGATCAGCAGCACCACGATGGTGGAGCGGATGCCCGGCAGGGTGACGTGCCAGATCTGCTGCATCTTGTTGGCGCCGTCGATCTGCGCGGCCTCAAACAGGTTCAGGTCGAGGCCGGTGATGGCTGCCAGGTAGATGATGGTGCCCCAGCCCATGTTCTGCCACACGCCCACCAGCACGTAGGTGAAGCGCCACCAGTGGCCGTCCGTCAGGAAAGGCACGTTTTTGTCCACCAGGCCGAACTGCAGCAGGGAGGCGTTGATGACGCCCGAGGTGGGGGCGAAGATCTTCAGCACCATGCCGCCGATGATGACCCAGCTCAGGAAGTGAGGCAGGTACAGCATCGTCTGGGAGAATTTCTTCAGCCTCGGCGTGCGCATCTCGTTGAGCATGATGGCCAGGATGATGGGCATCGGGAAACCGAAGATCAGATCCAGGAAATTCAGCCACAGGGTATTGACCAGCGACACGCCGAAATCGCGCATGCCGAACACAAACTTGAAGTTTTCGAATCCGACAAATTTGCTCCCGGTAATGCCCTTGAAAATACTGTATTTCTGGAAGGCGATGATCACGCCCGTCATAGGCTTGTAGCAGAAAATCAGGTACCAGACGAACGGAATCGCCAGCATTGCATACAGCCGCCAGTCCCGCTTCAGCCATACCATGAACTTTGGCTTCCGCTTTCCTTTCTCCATGCCGTCTTCCCCCCTCTGTATTATTCATATATCTATATCAATGACACCATAAGCCTGTTTATCAACTCAATGATAGCAGAGCTTCCGCCCTGCCGCTATGTGAAATCCGCTTGAAATCATGTGAATCATGCAGTATAATGGATCTGACGGAAGGAGGCTGACCCGATGCGTTTTCAGGATCTGCCGGCCAGGTACGCCTTCAGCGCCATGGGCAACGGGCGCAGTGATTATGACGGTTTTTACGGGATGGAAGACCGGATGAACTATTTCGGTTTTCACTGCCATGACTTCTATGAGATATACATCCATTTCCAGGGCGGCAAGTTTTATGCGATTGGCAACGAGATGTTTCAGCTGGAGCCCAACATGCTCATCATCATGCCGCCCTTTCACATGCACGGCCTGCAGTCCAAGGGCGAGCTGCTGCACTATGAGCGCGCTTTCCTCTACCTCTCTCAGGAGTACCTGGCCACCCTGGGCTGCGGACACCTGGACATGATTCAGCTGATCAACGAGCGCATCCGGGACAACCGTTTTGTCTTCCCGATGGATCCGGCGGCGGCGAAAGCCTGCGGCCAGCTGATCCGGGAACTGCAATCACGGCCTCAGCCCGGCACCTCCTGGGACCGCTTTGTGGATTTCAGCCTGATCCTGTCCGTGCTGCGCATCGTGATCGAGGCCACCAGCAGCGCCGTTGATCCCATCCAGACCACCATCGTCAACCCCACCATGCACCAGGTGCTGGTCTATATCAACGCGCACTATACCGAGCCGCTGACTCTCCAGGGACTGGCGGCCCAATTCAATATGAGCGTGTCTACCCTCTCCCACGAGTTCATCGAGTACACACGCCACAGCGTCTATAACTATATTCTCTACCGGCGCATCAGCCTGGCCAAGCAGAAGCTCTATGAGGACAGCCCTATCGGTGAAATCAGCTTCCAGTGCGGCTTCGGGGACTATTCCAACTTTCTCCGCGCCTTCCACAAGGTAACCGGCACGTCCCCGCGGGCTTACCGCCAGGTCATCCAGGAAAACAAGCGCGATTGACAGCCGCTCTCCCCGGTGATCCGCCAAGCCGCGCCCGGCATCATGTCCGTCTCAGAAACAGAGACGGCTTTTTCTGTTCCAACCTTCTCACGCCACTTCCTGCACGCAGTAGCAGCCGTCGCGGTCGGCGTAGCGGTAGCGGCCCACCTTCCGGCGGAGATCCATCCCCGCCCAGGTCAGGATGCCATCCTCGACATTGCGCGGAAGGACGCAGTCGATGCCGACGATGATGTGATCCTCGACCAGCATCGCATCGATCCGGGCGCCCTTGTAGAAGTAAGAGTAGATCTGGCCATCGTTGCCGCAGGGGTACATCATCTTAGGATCGAACATCGTTATCGCTCCTTCCGTTCAGTCATAGTCAGGCGAGAAGGCTTATTTCCACTTCCGTTCAGTCATAGTCAGGCGAGAAGGCGTCTTCCACTTCCTGCAGTTCTCTGCCGCTGGCGATGTCGTAATCGCTGACGCGGCCCACAACCTTCCCCACGTACTTCACGTTCTGCCAGCCGTTCACTTTGATCACCGGGTAGGCCTGCCGGTCAGGGTTGTAGGAGACTAGGCCGCTCTTCTCAAACCGCTTGATGTACAGCGTGCCTTCATAGATGACCACCACATCGTCCCCGAGCCGGGGCGGCTGGTTCTCGTCCACGTACACCCGGCTGCCGTCCTCGTATACCGGCTCCATGCTCTGGCCGTTGACTTTGACGATGCGAGTGCACTTCTCGGACAGGGGGTTCGCCCGGACGTAGACCGTCTCTGCCGAAGCCTCGTCCTCCATCGGCCCGCCGAAGCCGGCCGCCGCGGCCTGTTCCATCTCGATCCGCCGGACGTAAGCGGAGCGGACGCGCTGCTTGGCTTCGCGCAGGTCGTTCCACTCCATCTGCTCGATCAGGTTCCGGATCATCTGCTGCTGAAGGGGCTTCAGCCGACGGTAGCCTTCCAGAACGGCCCGCTCATGGCCGCACAGCGTCATCTCGGGTTCTGTGCCGAGCAGCTCGGAGATGGAGACGTTCAGCTCTCTGCAGAGCCTGGGCAGGGTGTCGAGATCAGGCCTGGCGATGCAGCGCTCCCAGTTCCCGACGGCCGCGGCGGTCACACCGATCCGGGCGGCCAGCTCCGCCTGCTCCAGCCCCGCCTCCAGCCGCTTCTGCCGGATGATCTTCGCCATGTACTCCCGGCGGGCTGTGTCTGCCTCCGGCCTGCTTCTCGGCATCGGTGTTCCTCCTCCCGGGTTCATCAACTCACAAGATCATTGTAACACATATTTAATATTGTGTCAAGGCTTTTTTCGGCATTCTGAACAATTTGTTTTGTGATTCAGCCCGGCTGTCAGTCTCTATAGCCGGGATTTCCGGCACAGGCAGGAAGGCCGGAAAGAAATCAAGAGAAGCATATGATTATCGCTGAATCCGTTTTCCTTCCCTTGCGTCCCGCTCTGTTTTATGCTATACTTGCATCAGGGGAAAGCGCGCGACCACATCAGCAAGGAGGTTTTCATATGGCAAAGACGAATTCTGTCATCACCATCGGCCGGCAGTACGGCAGCGGCGGGCGCGCCATCGGGCGGATGCTGGCGGAGCGCCTGGAGGTGCCTTACTATGACAAGGAGCTGCTAACCGAGGCGGCCAAGCAGAGCGGCATCTCCGAGGAGCTGTTTGAAAATCTGGACGAGCGGCCCACCCGTTCCCTGCTGTTTTCCCTGGTCACCGGCGCTCAGACGGGCCTGAGCGAGGGCGGCTTCTATATGGATATGCCGCTGAACCACCGGGTGTTCCTCGCCCAGTTCGACGCCATCCGCCGCATCGCCAACGAAGGTCCCTGCGTGCTGGTAGGGCGCTGCGCCGATTACGTGCTGCGGGATCACCCCAACCTGATCAGCGTGTTCATCAAGGCGGACATGTCCGCGAGGGTGGCCCGGGCCATCGAGCGCGGCGCCGACCCGCTGAAGGCCGAGGACGTGGTGCGCAAGGCGGACAAGCAGCGCGCTTCCTATTACAATTACTACTCCACCTCCACCTGGGCGGACATCACCAATTACGACATCTGCGTGGATTCCAGCCGGCTGGGCTACGAAGGCGCCTGCGACCTGCTGGCGGACTTCATCGCCATCCGCGAAAAGCGCGTGCGGGAGGCCAGGAAATGAGGCGGCTGGCAAGCCTGCTCCTGTGCCTGACGCTGCTGCTGTCCCTTCAGGCCGCCTCCGCGCTTTCCTGGCCGGAGGGCACGGGCGAAGCGCTCAGGCAGTATTTTGATGCGGTCAACGCGCGCCTGCAGGAGCTGGGCGCAATGCCCGTCAACTCCGTGTTCGAGAGCTATCCCACCTTCGCGGTGCTGGGGGTGACCGACGCGGGCATGGCGGAGGTGCCTGAGCAGGTTGAGCTGACGGTCTACCTGCAGGGCGGGGAGCTCCACTACCTGCAGCTGCGGGTGACCGACGCCCTGGACCGCTTTCCCGCCATCGCCGCCGCCTGCATCATGGCCGCCTCCCCGGAGGAGATTACCCAGAAGGACGCGCTGAAGCAGCCCACCGCCTGCCTGGAGCGGGTCTACAAGACCCCGCTCAACTCTTTCGAGAGCGTGCCGGATACCCTCCGGGGCGAGACTGTGCGGACGTATTACGCCTACTATCCCTCCCAGTATCCCATGCAGGATCCGCCTGTGCGCTGCCTCCAAATGACCCTGGTCTTTCCCCTGCCGGGCTATGGCGGTCTGAACAGCGTCACCCCGCCGCCGGACGGATATACCGTCAATCCCTACAACGGCGACGGCACCAGCGAGTGGAACGACAACCGCCCCATCGAGGATCTGCGGAACATGGACGACGAGTATGAGCCCGACCTCCACCTGAACATCACCCTCAGCCCGACCCCGGAGCCGGACATCGACTGGAACGCCACGCCTGCGCCGTGAGCGGCAGATGGCCGGATCCATGTACCCCTTCGACCGATGAGAAAGGGAAGAGCCGATGAAAACCGAAATCACCCGCGAAGCCCTGATCCGCGTGGCGAAAGCCGCCTGCGACACCCTGATGCGCAAGTATCCGGCGAAGGAGCTGCCGCCCAAGGGCCGCTTCCACTATCACCAGGGCGTGTTCCTCTCCGGCGTGTATCAGACCTACCTGCGCTGCGGGGACGAGAAGTATTACGACTACATGAAGGCCTATGTGGATGCGCTGGTAGACGTGTACGGCAACGTCAGCGGCTTCAACCCGGGCCAGCTGGACGACCTGCAGCCGGGCATCCTGCTTTTCCCCGTCCTGAAGCGCACGGGCGGGAAGCAGTACCGCACCGTGCTGGACACCATCGGCTATTACCTGAAGACCTTCCCGAAAAACAGCATCGGCGGCTGGTGGCATAAGGCCTGGTATCAGCGGCAGATGTGGCTGGACGGCCTGTACATGGGCGGCCCGCTGAGCGTGGAGTACGGCCTGACCTTTGACTGTCCGGAGCTGGTGGACAACGCGATCCGCCAGGCCCAGCTGATGCGCCAGGTCACCCGGGACGACAAGACAGGCCTGTGGTACCACGCCTGGGACGAGAACAAGGCGCAGCCCTGGGCCGACCCGGAGACCGGCCGCTCGCCGGAATTCTGGGGCCGCTCCATCGGCTGGGTGCCGGTGGCCCTGCTGGAGGAGTACGAGCTCCTGCCCGAGGATCACCCGGGCCGGAAGATCCTCGCGGATATTTCGGTCGATCTGCTGAAGGCCCTCCTGCCCTGGCAGAGCGCCGAGAACGGCCTGTGGTATCAGGTGGTGGACAAGGCGGATCAGCCTGACAACTGGCCGGAAATCTCCTGTTCCTGCCTGTACGTGTGCGCCCTGTGCAAGGCGGTGCGCCTGGGGCTGATGGACAAGGCCGTGCTGGAGAACGCCCGGAAGGGCTGCGCGGCTGTGCTGGAGAGTGTGGGCGTGGATGAGAACGGCCTGCTGATCGGCGGCGTGTGCGTGGGCACCGGCGTGGGCAATTACCAGCACTATGTGGCCCGGCCCGTCTCCACCAACGACCTGCACGGCGTGGGCGCCTTCCTGCTGATGTGCGCCGAGGCCGCCGACACCCTGTAAGATGGATATCGCGCTGCTGGATTTTGACGGCACCCTCTCCCGGGGCGACTCCATCCTGCCCTATCTGCTTTACTGCATGCGGCAGGGCGCTGCGCCCCGGGAGCAGCTTTTTCGCGCCGGCGGGGCCTTTCTCCGGCAGAAAATGCGGCAGGACAGCCTTGTGCGGGTGAAGGAGGTCTCTCTGTCCTTCCTGCGGGGGATGACCGAGGAGGAGGCCGCAGGCCTTGCCAGGGGCTTCTGGCGGGAGCAGGTCAGAAAGCGCGTTTATCCCGAGGCCGCTGAAGCGCTGCAGCAATTGCGGCAGCGGGGGCTGATGGCCGTGGTGGTATCCGCCTCCCCGGACTGCTATATGCGCCTGCTGCCCGAGTTTCTGCCCGCGGACGCGGTGATTGCCACCCATTGCGAGGTGTCCGAAGGCCGCTACACCGGCCGGGTGGAAGCAAACTGCAAGGGCGAGAACAAGGTGAAAAGGGTCAGGGAATGGCTGAAGCAGGAGGGCCTTGAAGAAGCCCGCATCGCCGAAGCCTACGGTGATTCGCTGAGCGATCTCCCCATGCTGATGATGGCCATTCACCCCATCCTCATCAACCCATCAAAATCATTGAGAGAAGCCCTCCCCCAAGCCAAAATGGAGCGCTGGCACTAAAAAGAAAGCAAGAAAAGACTGCGCAAGCAAGCCCCCCAAACTCCCA
The DNA here is from genome assembly GCA_017534885.1 of Clostridia bacterium. GTDB lineage: Bacteria > Bacillota > Clostridia > Christensenellales > Aristaeellaceae > RUG11272. The sequence goes on from JAFXVR010000041.1 coordinate 28,623, forward strand.
CTCAGAATAATAAGGAATAATCCCCATCGGTAAAAGTTCTTTGAGGAAAGGATAGGGGTTTGGGGGGAAGGGAAACCCCTTTCTTTCAAGAAAGGGGTTTCCCTTCCCCCCAAGATCACCCACCCAAGCATATGATGAGATTGCAGAAATACCTGGCCCTGTGCGGCGTAGCGTCGAGGCGGGCGAGCGAGAAGCTGATTGCCGAGGGCAAGGTGACGGTGAATGGCCGGACGGTGCGCGAGATGGGCGTACAGGTGGACGAGACCAGCGACAAGGTCTGCGTCAGCGGCAAGCCGGTGAAGCCGGAAAACGAGAAGCACTACCTGGCCTACCACAAGCCCCTGGGCGAGATGACCACCGTGACCGATCCCGAGGGCCGCGCCACCGTGATGGACAAGTTCCGGGACTACCCGGTGCGGCTTTTCCCTGTGGGCCGGCTGGACTACGACAGCGAGGGCCTGCTGCTGCTGACCAACGACGGCGAGATGATGCAGCATCTGCTCCATCCCAGCCACGAAGTGCCCAAGGAATACCTTTGCCGGGTGATGGGGCGCGTCGGCGAGGAACAGCTGCGGCGGCTGCGGGCGGGCGTCAGCATTGACGAAAGGCTGACCTCCCCCGCGGATGCGCGGCTGGTGCGCTATGAGGGCGAAAACTCCGTGCTGCTGGTGACGATCCACGAGGGCAGGAACCGCCAGGTGCGCCGGATGATCGAAGCGGTGGGCCACGAGGTGACCGCCCTGCGGCGCGTGGGCTTCGGGCCCATCAAGCTGGGCGACCTGCCCAGGGGCATGTGGCGGAAACTGACCGAAGCCGAAGTGCGCCGGCTGAAGGAGCTGTGATGATGGCTTATGAACTGCGCTCGGCCCGGTACCTGGCCGCGGATATCCACCGCCAGCTGATCCGGAAGGGCGACACCGTGGTGGACGCGACCGTCGGCAACGGCCACGACACCTGCGCATTAGCGGAACTGGTGGGCCCGGAGGGAAGGGTCATCGGGTTTGACCTGCAGGAGGACGCTGTAAGCCGCACCAGGCAAAGACTGGAGGAGGCCGGGCTGCTGAGCCGCTGCGAGCTGCACGCTGTGGGCCACGAGCACCTGGCGGAGTACGTCCGCCCGGGAATCCGGCTGGCGGTGTTCAACCTGGGCTGGCTGCCCGGGGGCGATAAAAGCGTCACCACCCGCTGGGAGACCACCCGTAAGGCCGTGTCCGCCGCGCTGGAGCTGCTCTCTCCCCTGGGCGCGGTGACGGTCTGCGCCTATCCCGGCCACGCCGCCGGGGACGAGGAGCGCCGCGAGCTGATGGCCTTCCTCAGCGCCCTGCGCCCACAGGACTTCAATGTGCTGCACCAGCGCTTCCTGAACGCCGGCCCCGGCGCGCCGGAATGCTTTGTAATCCAGAAACAGGCCAGCGCCGGAAACGAATGATGACAGCAGGAGACAGTATCATGGATCAACTGACCGCATGGGCCATGGAGCTGCAGAGCATCGCGCAGGCGGGACTGCAGTACGGCCATGACGCTTTTGACAGAGAGCGCTACCAGCGCATCCGGGAGATCACGGCGGAAATGATGGCCGAGCGGACAGGCCTGCCGGTCGATAAGGTGACCAGCCTGTTCTGCGGGGACACCGGATACCAGACGCCCAAGGTGGACACGAGGGCCGCTGTGTTCCGGGACGGAAAAATCCTGCTGGTGCAGGAGCGGAACGGCACCTGGTCCCTGCCCGGCGGCTGGTGTGAGTACAACCTCTCCCCGGCAGACAACACGGTGAGGGAAACGCTGGAGGAGGCCGGGCTGAATGTCCGGCCTGTGCGCTGCATCGCGGTGCAGAACAGGATCCGCCACAACCAGCCCGAATACGCCTGGGGCGTCGTCAAGATCTTCTACCAGTGCGAGCTCACGGGCGGAGAGTTCACGCCCAATCTGGAGACGGTCGCATCCGACTGGTTCGACGAGAATGCGCTCCCGCCCATGGCCGAAGAGAAAAACACCCCCGCCCAGGTGGCGCTCTGCTTTGAAGCCAGCCGGGCGGAGGTGTGGGAAACCAGATTCGACTGAGATTACCGGCATTGCTCGCAGAAGCCTTTCAGCCTGCTCTCGTTGTCCTTCCCCGGACGATCCCTGGGATCGATCAGCACCGTCTGCGCCGTGAGCGCGGCGGGCGCCAGAAGGTCAGCGAGGCGCTGAAGGGCTTTTTCGCCACCCGAGCCGCTCTGGCACGCGAAGGCCGCCAGACGTTTGGTTTTCAGGGCTTCGAGATTGTCCCGCACAAAGGTGCGCAAGGGCGGCGCGATATTGGCGGCCCAGACCGGAAAGCCGAGGATGATCTGCTCGTAGTCCTCCGGGTGAAAGGCGCAGGGCTGCAGCGCCGGGGTCTCGGCCATCACCGCACTCTTGCCGCCCCAGAGGAACTTGCGCAGGCCCTTGTCGGGATAGGCCTTGTCCGGCTTGATTTCCAGCGTGTCCGCGCCGAGGGCCTCAGCGGCCTTCTTCGCAGCCAGCGCCGTGTTTCCGCCCATGGAGTAGTAGACAATCAGGGTTTTCATGGAATGCACCTCCAGATTGATTTTCATACAAATCGATCACAAATCGGTCAGCACAGCCTGATGAACCGGATCAGCCCCTGCGCTCGTGAGTCAGATCCTTCACCCACCGATACTTGCGGAAATGCACCAGCACCCAGGGAATCTTGCCTACCTCGTCCAGGCAGGTACAGGCGTAGACCGCGATGGGATGCCAGTGGAACACGAAGGCGCCCAGCAGCGCCATGGGCACAGCGATACCCCACATGGCCACGGCTAAGGAGTAAACATCGAAAAGCGTGTCGCCGCCGGCGCTGAAGATGCCGTTGATGATGACCGTGTTCGCCGCCCGGCCGATCATGTAGACGGACATGACCAGCATCATGCCGATGAGGTCTGCCCGGGCTGTGTCCGTCAGCTTCATCATGGAGAGCGTCAGCGGAAGAGACAGCAGCACCAGTCCGGTGGACAGCACGCCGATCAGGAAGGAGAGCTTCATCAGCCGGATGCCGTAATCCTTGCCCGTGTCCAGCCGCCCGGCGCCCAGCTCATTGCCCACCAGAATGCCGCCGCCGCTGGCCATGCCGTTGGTCAGGCAGCAAATCAGGTCGCGCACCACCGCCGCCACCGAGGCAGCCGCCGCCGCGTCCGCGCCCATGTGCCCGATGATGGCCGTGTAGCTGGTGAAGCCGATGCCCCAGAAGAGCCCCGCGCCCAGCAGCGGCAGCCCGCAGCGGGCAAAATCCATCGAAAGCTGACGGTCCCGGCGGAACAGGCCTTTCCAGTCGGGCCGCACATGGTTCTTTCCAGCGGAAGCCGCCGCTGCCCAGACGATCTCCACGATCCGGGCGATCAGGGTCGCCAGGGCCGCGCCCCGGGCCTGCATGGCCGGGAAGCCGAAGAGGCCGAAGATGAAGACCGCATTCAGCAGCAGGTTCAGCACCACGGTGGCAGAGGAGATGAGAGCGCTCTCCCGCTGGTGGTCTGTCACCTTCATCAGGGTCAGGTAGCACTGGATGAAGCCCGTCAGCAGATAGGACCAGCCGGCGGTGCGCAGGTAGCCCGCGCCGATGTCCACCAGCTCCGGCTCGTTGGTGAAGATGCGCATCAGGGCTTCCGGCGCCAGCTCGCAGGCCGCGCAGAAGGCCAGCGACACCAGCGCGCAGATGCGCGCCATGATACTGAAGACATCCCGCACAGTCTGGCGGTCGCCCTTGCCCCAGTACTGCGCCCCGAGAATGGAACCGGCAGACACGATCGAATAGATGATCATGTTCTGCACAAACTGAATCTGCGTGGCTAAGGACACCGCCGCCATCTCGTTCTGGGCCACCATGCCCAGCATGGCCGCGTCCCCCGCCGCCACCGCCGCCAGCATCAGCTCCTGCAGGGCGATGGGCAGGGCCAGCTGCCAGAGCCGGCGGTTGAAGGCCTTGTCGGAAAACAGCCTGATCATGCAATATCCTCCCGGTCAGCCCTGCGGCTCCAGATCATCGATCCCGCCGGTGTTCACTCAGAAAGGCCTGCGCGTTCCCTCCTGTCGGCAAGGGTATCATAGCATATGACGCGGGGGAAAGGAAGGGGGCTGCCGGCCATCTTTTGCTTACAGGCGGTTGACAGCCGGCCGGATTCAAGGTAAACTTTCATCGATGATTCCGAAGGAGGCCCAGCGATGTATACCGATGCGGATTACACTTCCATCAGCGCCCAGGAAAAGCGGCACGTCCTGCTGCTCCTGATTCCCTGCGCGCTCTTTCTGGGGCTGACAGGCTGGGCGGTCGCCGTCCGCAACGAGACGCTCACCGCCGCGGCGTCCATTTTGCTGGGCGCCACCCTGATCGCCGGCTGGGATCTGTTTGTGAAGCCCCTGCATAGCTACCGCAAGTTTGTGGACGCGATGCTCAACGGCAAGCGCCACACCATCCAGGGGGCTTTCCTGCGTTTCGACGAGGACATCTCCGTGGTGGACAACATCCGCTTTCACGCTCTCCACGTCACCTGCGTGGACGATGCCGGCAAGCCCTATGAGCGCCTCTTCTACTTTGACGCTGAAAAGCCCCTGCCGGAATTCCGGGAGGGACAGATGCTGGAGATCTGCTTCCACGACAAGCAGGTGGTTTCGGTCAAGCCGTATGAGGGCGAAACGGTCTGAAGGAGCGGGCAAGCAATTCATCCTGAAACATCCGCCGGAAAGGACGCACAAGCATGAAGCTGAATGAACTGGGCATCGGTCAGAGCGCCGTGATTGACAGCCTTGGCGGCGAGGGCGCGCTGCGGCAGCACCTGCTGGATATGGGCGTACTGCCCGGAGCCACGGTCACCGTGACCAAGCTGGCGCCCCTGGGCGACCCCATGGAGCTGCGTCTCCACGGCTATGAGCTGACCCTGCGCCTGGCGGACGCGCAGACGGTGGACATCACCCCTGTGGCCGCTGTGCAGACCTCTGCCGCCTCCCCGGAGCGGGTCCGGGAGATCATTCACCACCCAGGCCTGGGCGAGGAGGGCAAGTTCCACCCCAAGGGCAGCGGCGATCCCCTGCCGGAGGGCACGGTGCTCACCTTCGCGCTGGTGGGCAACCAGAACAGCGGCAAGACCACCCTCTTCAACCAGCTGACCGGCGCGAACCAGCACGTGGGCAACTTTCCCGGCGTGACCGTCGACCGCAAGGACGGCGCGATCCGCGGCCATGGTGACACCCGGGTCACCGACCTGCCGGGCATATACTCGATGTCGCCCTATTCCAGCGAGGAGCTGGTCTCCCGGGACTTCGTCCTCAACGAAAAGCCCCAGGCCATCATCAACATTGTCGACGTCACCAGCATTGAGCGCAGCCTCTACCTGACCATGCAGCTCCTGGAGATGGGCATTCCCATGGTCATCGCCCTGAACATGATGGACGAGATGACCGGCAACGGCGGCGTGGTGGACGTCAACGCCATGGAGTCCCTGCTGGGCGTGCCCGTGGTGCCGATTTCCGCCGCGAAAAACCAGGGCATTGAGGAGCTGGTGAAGCACGCGGTGCACATCGCGAAATACCAGGAAAAGCCTCTGCGGCAGGACTTCTGCGACAGCGGCGATCACGGTGGCGCAGTCCACCGCTGCCTGCACGCGGTCATTCACCTGATCGAGGATCACGCGGAAGCCGCCGGTCTGCCCGTGCGCTTCGCGGCCAGCAAGCTGATCGAGGGCGACGCGCTGATCCTGAATCAGCTGAACCTGGATCAGAACGAACGGGAAACCCTGGATCACATTGTGCTGCAGATGGAAAAGGAGCGGGGTCTCGACCGCTCAGCCGCCATGGCGGACATGCGATACACATTTATTTACAAGGTCTGCGACGGCTGCGTGACCAAGCCGGCGGAGAGCAGGGAGCGCGCCCGCTCCGAGCGGCTGGACCGGGTGCTGACGGGCAAGTGGACGGCCATCCCAATCTTTGTGCTGATCATGGGTCTGGTTTTCTACCTCACCTTCCTTCTGGTGGGCCCCTTCTTCCAGGACCTGCTGCAGTCCGGCATCGACTGGCTGGCTGATCTGGCTTCCGGCGCCATGGAGGCCGGCAGCGTCAATCCCGCCATCCAGAGCCTGGTGATGGACGGCCTCTTTGAGGGCGTGGGCAGCGTGGTCAGCTTCCTGCCCATCATCGTCACCATGTTCTTCTTCCTCTCCATGTTAGAGGACAGCGGCTATATCGCCCGGGTGGCCTTCTTCATCGACAAGCTGCTGCGCAAGCTCGGCCTCTCGGGGCGGAGCATTGTGCCGCTGCTGATCGGCTTCGGCTGCACCGTGCCGGCGGTCATGTCCACCCGCACCCTGCCCTCGGAGCGCGACCGCCGGATGACCATTCTCCTGACGCCCTTCATGAGCTGCACGGCCAAGCTGCCCATCTACGGCTTCTTCATCAACGCCTTCTTCCCCGGCCAGACCTGGTGGATTGTCACCGGCTTGTATCTGCTGAGCATCGCCATCGGCATCGGCGTGGCGCTGCTGTTCAAGAACACCCTCTTCAAGGGCGAGGCCGTCCCCTTTGTGATGGAGCTGCCCAACTACCGCCTGCCCAGTCTGCGCAATGTGGCCCAGCTGCTCTGGGAGAAGGCCCGGGACTTCCTCCAGCGCGCCTTCTCCGTCATCCTCATCGCCACCATCGCGGTGTGGTTCCTCAACCACTTTGACTTCCACTTCAACATGGTGTCTGATTCCCAGGGCTCCATCCTCTCGGTCATCGCCGGCCTGATCGCGCCTGTCATGCGGCCCCTCGGCCTGGGCGACTGGCGGATCGTCACCTCCCTGATCAGCGGCTTCCTGGCCAAGGAGAGCGTGGTGTCCATCATGGGCATGCTCTTCACCGGCGGAGTGCAGGCCATCGGCAGCCTGGCCGCCGCCACCATGCTGGTCTTCAGCCTGCTCTACACGCCCTGCGTGGCGGCCATCGCCTCCATCCGGCGGGAGCTGGGCGGCAAAGCCGCGGCGGGCGTGGTGCTCTGGCAGTGCCTGATCGCCTGGGTGGCCGCGCTGTGCGTGCAGCTGATCGGCCTGGCGCTGGGGGTGGGCTGATGAATACCTGGGATGTGCTGATCCTGTTGGCCGTGGCGCTGATCCTCGGCCTTGCGGTGCTTGCCCGGCGCCGCAGGGCCAGACGCGGCTGCGGCTCCTGCTGTTCCTGCTGTTCCGCTTCCTGCGGAAAGCGCGATCCCGCTGAAAGGAGTCCCCATGAGTCTGCTGAATGAATACGACTACGACACCGTCTGGAAGCACAGCGATCCGGGCGGCGTTTTCGACACGGGCCCCGGCCTGGAGAACAAGGTGGACGCCGGGGGCTGCTTCCGCTTCTTCCCCGGTTCCACCACCGTGTTCCGCCTGGACGGCAGGACGCTCCACGTTCTGAGCCTCATGCGGGATGCCCTGCATCAGCGCCTGACGGAAAGCGACCTGCTGGCCGAGCCCCTTCCGGAGGACAGCTTCCACTTGACCCTCCACGATCTGGTGAGCCCGGAGATGCACCGCAGCGAGCCCGTCTGGGCGGATGAAGCCCGTACCACCTGCTCCCCGGCCTACCTGGCGGAGGTCGAAAGCAGCCTGGCCCAGGCACGGGAGCTGGCGGCAGACCTGCGGCGCGAGCATCCCGGCGGCGTCATCCGCCTGAGCGCCGACCGGGTGGTGCCGCTGGTGTCCAAATCGGTCGCTCTGCTGATGCGCCCGGAGACCGAGGAGGACTTCGCCCTGCTGATGGCGCTGTACGATCGCTTTGAGCCGCTGATGCCCCTCCCCTGGCGCTTTACGCCCCACATCACCCTCGCCTATTTCCGCCCCGGCCAGCTGCGCGGAGACCTGCTGCGGGACGCCTTTGCCCCGCTTCAGCCCGATCCGGCCAGCCGTCTGCGCCTTGAGCTGCCCGTTTCCGCCCTGACCGCCCAGCGCTTTCAGGACATGAAGACCTACGCTGACGTCCCCCTGCGCATCTGCTTTGTGTGCGACGGCGGCCTGAACCGCAGCGTGATGGCGGCCGCCCTGCTGAACCACCTGGCCCGGGAGCAAAGCCTCCCCATCCAGGCCGAAGCCCGGGCCGCCCTGTCCGGCACCGCCGGCTGCCCCGTGTCCGACGCGGTGTGGGCCACCCTGAAAGCTCACGGCGTGCCCCCCGACCCCCGCCTCGCCACCGCCCGCCCCCTGCAGGCCTCAGACGTTCCGGCCTTTACCGCCTTCGCCGCCATCTCTGCCGGCGCTGCCGACCGCGTGACCACCTTCCGCATCCCCGCCGCCAGGTACGAGCCCCTGACCCGCCTGTTCTACGGCGTGCCCGACCCGGAGTATTCCGGGGAGTACGAGCGTGCGTTTGAGGAGATTGAGGGGAGGATGGGAAAGCTGATGCACAGCCTGACGTCCTGACACTGCCTGTTCAAAAAGAGAGCCTCCCGCCCGGGAAGCTCTCCGCAAGGAATGCATGGGATACGCTATGATGCCGTTATCGTTCATCAGACAACGGTTGATTCAGGACTATTGACAGAAACCTCCCCCGTTTCTTTTCACCCCTCCCCCGCATACGCCCTTGCCTTTTTCTCATTAAAATAGTAATCCCTCAGAATCGCCCCGTTCAGCCCGCCCGGCAGCAGGTCGTGCAGCCATACGGCCAGGTGCTGGTCGGGGGAGGCGATGCGCAGCCGGGTGGGCATATGGCGGCGGGACAGGGCTTTGGCCACCTTGCGGCCCAAGGCGGCGGGATCGGAGCCGTGGGTTTCGTCGTGGTGGATCACGGCGATGGTCTGGCGGTAGGCGTCGGCGTAGGGGGTGCCGGCCATGCCCTCCACCTTAGCGCGGTAACGGCTGCTGCCGGAGCGGTGGTCGCCCGGCTCCACCAGGCAGACCTGCACGCCAAAGGCCTGCGCTTCCATCTGCAGGCACTCGGCATAGCCCTCCACCGCGTGCTTCGCGGCGGTATAGGCGCTCTGGAAGGGCACGCCCAGCAGGCCGTTGATGGAGGAGAACATCACAATCCTTCCCCCGCCCCGCTCCCGCATCAGCGGCAGTACCAGCTGATTCATCCGCACCATGCCGAGGAAGTTGGTCTCCATCACCCGCCGGTATTCCTCCAGCGGGGTGTGTTCGCAGCTGCCCAGCACCAGCACCCCGGCGCACTGCACCAGCGCTTCGGGTGAGCCCGCCAGCGCCCGGGCCCGGGTCGCAAAGGCTTCCGCCGAGGCCGGATCGGTCACGTCCAGGGGCAGGTATGCGTTCCCGTTTTCAACCCGCTCGGTCGCAAAGGAGCGGGCTCCGGCGATCACCCGGTGTCCCGCCGCCCGCAGCGCTTCCGCCGTGTGCAGCCCCAGTCCGCTGGAGGCTCCCGTCACCCAGACAATCATGACGCCATCTCCTTCAGCAGGATTTCAATCACCCTGTGCGTGTGCGCCGCCGCCATCCGCGCAAAGGTGGGATAGTCTATATCCGCCTGACCGTTGGCCTCGTCCGAAATGGAGCGCAGCACACCGCAGGGCAGCCCGTGGGTCAGGCAGGCGTGAGCCACCGCCGCGCCCTCCATTTCCACAGCGAGCGCGCCAAACTGCCGGTGAATCCGCTCCCGGGCCTCGGCTGTGTGGATGAACTGGTCGCCCGTGGCGATGAGGCCCTCGTGCACCCGCACGTCCCCCAGTTTTTCCGCCGCCTGCCGCAGCTTTTCCCGGAGAGCGGCGTCACATGGCAGCTCTACCAGACCGATCTTGCTGATGAAACCCGGCGGGTCTCCCAGCCCGGTGGTGTCCATGTCGTGCTGGACCGCCGCCGTGGCGATCACCATATCGCCGATGCCCACGCCCGGCTGTCCGGAGCCAGCCACGCCCAGGTTCAGCAGCCATTCCACCGGATAGTGCAGCATCATCCGCTCCGCGCACAGCGCCGCGTTCACCTTGCCCGGCCCACACACCGCCAGCACCGCTTCCCGGCCATACAGCCTGCCGCTGTAAAAGCAGTCCGAGCCGATTCGCGTCTCATGCCGGTCCTCCATGCTCTCCATCAGCTGATCCATCTCCAGCTGCATCGCCCCGATCAGGCCAACCATCCGCTCATCCCCCTGTCTGTTTGCTGAGTGCATTATAGCGGGAATCGGAGGGAGCGTCAAGCGGAGGGAGGCGCCTGCTCAGGGCAATCACTTACGGATTCTGGGGGAAGGGAAGGAACTTTTCTGAAGAAAAGTTCCTTCCCTTCCCCCAGACCCCTATCCCATCTTCAAAAGACTTTTATAAAGCAGGTATGGATCGGGTTCTTGCAGCGGGATTGTGCAGATGGCAGCCAGAGGTTCCATACAGATGAGGCGCATACTCGGAAACAGGGTTGTTCTTGTCGTCACAATTTTTCCATAAGTTTGTAAGCGATTGCCCTGTGCGCCTGCTGCCCGGCTTGCGTCTCGCGGCAGGTTGTGGTATCATGACATCAGCAGCATTCCCGCAGACGCTTGCACTGTTTCACAGCAAAAGGAGAGAACTTAATGTGTACCGCCAGAAGGCCACTTGCGCTGTTGATGATTGCGCTGATGCTCCTGTCTCCCGGGGGAACCATGTCAGAAACGACGATCAATCAGTCAAGCGCAGGCCATGGCCAATTGATCTGTCAGGATGGAATTGTGTACCATCTGGAACACCATGCTACCCTGTTTGGGAAACACTCCTGCCTGTTCCGATATGAGAATCACAGTCCTTCCAGGGTGGCGTGGCTCCCGGATACCGTTGAGTTCAGCGGGATTTATCACAATGCTATCCTTCTGGATTCAGTCAAAACCAGTCTGTTAGAATTCAATCCTCTTGGGAGGCGTTTCCAGCTTTTTGATCCATCCACCCGCACATTTCAGGCGCTTCCTGATCCTCTCGAAGCGTTTCAGAATGCTCACGGGAAATGCATCATTCAAACCATAGATAACACGCTCTTTGTGAAAGATGACGCTCAGCTCTATTCCTATTCTCCTGATCAGGATGCCCTGACATTAGTCCTGGACGCGATTGATTATGCTGCGTATTATCCGGATTCGATATATGTATCAGCATCCGAAAAGCATTACTATGTCTATGGAACGGATGGCAATGTCCGGATCATTGAAGTGAATGAGAGATTCCCCAGCCCCTCTGTGAGGATGCCATATACAGATGATCTGTATTATTGTCTGAATCATGGAGGCGGTTTTGAGCTGCATCGGATGAACCTTATCAGCCACAGCGATGTCATGCTCGGTGAAGCAGATGCCTGCAAAGCGGAAGAGATGGTCATATCCATGGATCACACAGGCGAGTATCTGTACTTTATGGTGAAGAATGATGCAGGAGGCTGTTCACTGAAACGTTTTGATCTCGGAAGTCAGCAGATAGATGCCTCGTTTGATTACCTCATCCGGGAGACTCAGAATGCAATGTACAGATATGCCAAAGAAATCCTTGTGACCGGCAGCGAATTATACATGGTTTTTGCACATAATCGCCTTAATTCCCGCGATACTTTCACATCATTCCTGGTGGATTCCTTTGCCTCCCCCGAATAAGCGCACCCAAAAGCTCCGGCAGGCCACCCCCCCCCGCCGGAGCTTGCTCTGTTTCTTATTCAGCGGCATACGCCCGGAACACCCAGATCAGGATCATATAACACACGGTTTTCGGCAGCATCAGCATGCCCAGCATCGGCACAAGGCTTGCGGCCACGGCCACCGGCATATAGAAGAGGAAGGACAGGGTGATCAGCAGCCACACGAAGCGCAGGCGGCGGATCTCCCCGCGTTTGCGCCAGAACAGCCACACATCGATGCAGCCCAGCGCCACAAAGGGCACATTGCGGATGATTCCCCAGAGCACAGAGCTTTCATTCTGCAGCCAGCGGTTCTGCGGCATCAGGCAGAGGACAATCCGCACCGCGGTCAGCGCATAAACGGCGGCGCTCAGCCTGCGGTCTTCCTTTTCCCCGTAAACCCGCAGCCAGAGGCGGTACAGCAGCAGGTAGAACACCGTCATGGTGACGCTCGTCACCAGCTTGCCGAAGCCCATCCAGGCGGTGAAATCCCCGCTGACGAAATAATTCAGCACCCGGGGAATCAGGTGGAAGGCGTCGCCGAGGCCGAGGGTCAGCACGGCCGCGCCCATCAGCTTCCCGACGGCGTCCCGGCGCTTCCGCAGAATCCAGACCCCCGTCGCGATGGCGAACACCAGATAGATGATGTCAAATGCGCTCTCTCCGTATTTCATGACGGCTCACTCCTCCGCTGATTCCGGTTTCTCCTCGCTGAAGTCCGTATCCATCGCCACCTGAAGCTGGTAGTCCGGAAAGGCCTTCTGCACCTTCTCGCAGACTTCCCTGTAAACCTGGCGGCGGTCCTTCGCGTCAAAGCTGACGACGACGTCAAAGCGGATTGTCTTTTCCGCCTTGTCCAGATAGAAGCCGTGGGTCTGAAGCACATGCGGGCTTTCCGCCGCAATCTGCGCGACCTTCTCCCGGGCGGCCGCCGCCTCGGGATCTTTTGTGTTGAACGAATACACGCCGATGGCCGTCAGGATCACATGGTGCTTCTGGACAACCTCAACCGTGACCTTCCGGATCAGCTTGTCCAGCGCATCGGCGGAAAGGGTGTCCGGAACCTCGATGTGCACAGAGCCGTGATAGGTGTCCGGCCCGTAGTTGTGGAGCACCAGGTCATAGGCTCCGCTGATTTCCGGATAGCTGCTGATGGTCTCCTTGATCTCCCTGGCCAGCTCCGCGTCCGCCCGCTCGCCGAGGATCTTGCTCAGCGTCTCCCCGAGCATCTCCAGGCCGGACTTGATGATCACCGCGGCGATCACCGCGCCGAGCCAGGTCTCCAGCGAAATGTGGAACAGCAGGAAGACCGCCGCCGCCACCAGCGTGGACGCGGAGATCACCGCGTCCAGGGTGGCGTCCTCCCCGGAATTGACCAGGGAGTCAGAATGCACCTTCTCGCCGGTGTGTTTCACAAACCGCCCCAGGACGATCTTCACCACCACCGCCACGGCCACAATGATCAGCGCGGCGGCGGAATAATCCGGCGTGTCCGGATGAATGATCTTTTTGACGGACTCCACCAGGGCGGTCACGCCGGCATAGAGCACCAGCAGGGAGATCACCATGGCGCTCAGGTACTCAATCCGCCCATAGCCGAAGGGATGCTTCCTGTCCGGTTCCTTCCCGGCCAGCTTTGTCCCGACAATCGTGATGACCGAGCTGGCCGCGTCCGAGAGGTTGTTCACCGCATCCATCACAATCGCGATGGAATTAGCCGTCAGCCCCACAGCCGCCTTGAAGGCCGCCAAAAACACATTGGCCAAAATCCCGATGATGCTGGTGCGGATGATGACCCGATCCCGGTTTTCCTGCGCGTTCATCTCATTTCTCCAGTTCCGCGGCGACAGCGTCCCGCACTGTCTTCATGTCCTCTGTGGGCTCGAACCGGGCAACCACCTCTCCCTGGCGGTTCACCAGGAACTTGGTGAAATTCCACTTGATGTAAGCCTTGTCGCCAAAGGCCCTGTTGTTCATGTCGGCAAACTTCTGCAGCGCCGCGTTTTTGAGCCCCTTGCCGAAGCCCGCGAAAGGCTTCTCCCCGGCCAGGAAGGCGAAGAGCGGATCGGCGTCCTCCCCGTTGACGTTGATCTTCGCGAACTGCGGGAACTCCGTGCCGAACTTCATCGTGCAGAACTGATGGATCTCGTCCTCAGAGCCGGGGGCCTGGTTGGCGAACTGGTTGCAGGGGAAGTCGAGAATCTCAAAGCCTTGATCCCGGAACTCCCTGTACATCGCTTCCAGCGGCTCATAATGGGGCGTGAAGCCGCAGCCCGTGGCCGTGTTGACAATCAGCAGCACCTTCCCGGCATACGCCTTCAGGCTGACCTCGTTTCCCTTCCTGTCCTTCACCGTGAAATCACTGATCGCAGCCATTTTCGTTTCCTCCTAACACCTTTCTTTGTTCCATATGCTCCAGCGCCTTGTATGTCAGCGCATACAGCGCGCCGAATTCCTCCATGGTCAGACCCATGCACTCCGCGATGGCCGGCGGGATGGCCACGGCGTTTTCCTTCAGCGCCCTGCCCTTGTCCGTCAGCGTCAGCGTCAGCAGCCGCTCGTCGGCTGCCGCCCGCTCCCGCGTCAGGTACCCGGCCTGATCCAGCCGCTTCAGCACCGGCGTCAGCGTGCCGTAGTCCAGGTGGAGGCACCCGGCCAGCTCCCTCGAGGAGACGGTCTCCCGCTCCCACAGCACCATCATCACGATGTACTGGGTGTAGGTGAGGTTCAGCTCCTTCAGGTACGGCCCATACTGGCGCACCAGTTCCTTGGCGCAGGCGTACAGGGGGAAGCACACCTGGTTTTCCAGCCTCAGCGCCTCATAGCGCCCCTGATCAGCTTCCATGCCGTCCCCGCCTCCTCTCAAATCGCTTTTGCACAATTTGCTTGTGCACAATCATTATAGCCGGAACGGGCGGGTTTGTCAAGGGAGAAAATGTGATTTTTGCCGGTCCGGCCCGGTTTTCCCGTGAGAACACGCTTGTCATTCGCGGCGTGATCCTGTATAATACGAGTGACAGCCATAGCCGTTCCCCTGAAGAATTGAACAGACCGACCAAAAGGAAAGGAGATCGTCTCATGAAGACCCTGACCGCAATCCTGCTGACCCTCTGCCTGCTGCTGCCCTGCATCGCCCTGGCCGACGAAGCCCCCGGCTTCACCGAGGAGATCATCACCATCGCGGGAGAGAACTACGACATTCCCGCCACCGTCTGCCTGCCCGCGGGCGAAGGCCCCTTCCCGGCGGTGGTCATGCTCCACGGCACCGGCTCCACCCGAGATGAGGCGGGCAACGGCTATGCCTATGCCGCGCCTGTGCTGGCCGAGAAATACGGCATCGCCACCATCCGCATCGACTTCCCCGGCAACGGCGACAGCACGGCGGATTACATGCTCTACACCTTCCGCTCCGCCGTGGCCGACGCCAAGGCCGCCGCGGAATACATGGCCGCCCTTGATGTGATCGACGGCGACCGCATCGGCGTGATGGGCTGGAGCCAGGGCGGCACCGACGCGCTGCTGGCCTGCGCCTGGGAGCCCGATACCTTCAAGTCCCTCGTGACCTGGGCCGGCGCGCCGGACATGATGCTGGACGGCTTCTTCTCCCAGGAGGACTACGAGGAGGCCAAGGCCAACGGCTTCTTCGTGATGGAATTCGACTGGCGCGAGAACCTGAACGTGAGCCTTGACTGGTGCAATGACGTGGCCAACACCGACGTGCTGGCCGAGTTCAGCCGCGGCTACACCGGGCCGGTGCTGGCCATTGCCGGCCTGTCCGATGACACGGTGGATCCCGAATGGAGCAGCAAAATCGCCGCCGCCAGCGCAAACGAGGCCTCCGGCACCTTCTTCATCGAGGGCATGGATCACACCTTCAACGTGTTCACCGGCGACCTGACCGCCCTGTACGCCGCCATCGACGCCACGGGTGAATTCTTCGCAAAGACCCTGCGCTGAGTGCCGGAAGCTGGAAGGAGGGATTCAGGATGAAGCAAAGATGGCTGGCACTGCTGCTCGCGCTGACGCTGCTCCTGACGCTGCCGGCGCTGGCGGACAGCGACTGGGCCTGCCCGAACTGCGGACAGACCGGGAACACCGGCAACTTCTGCTCCAACTGCGGCACGGCCCGGC
The DNA here is from genome assembly GCA_017534885.1 of Clostridia bacterium. Lineage (GTDB taxonomy): Bacteria > Bacillota > Clostridia > Christensenellales > Aristaeellaceae > RUG11272. The sequence goes on from JAFXVR010000041.1 coordinate 44,312, forward strand.
CGAACGCCGCCTGGACCTGTCCGAGCTGCGGGCTGACCGGGAATGCCGGCAACTTCTGCTCCAACTGCGGCGCACCCCGGCCGGACGCGAACAGCAATTCCGATGAAACCCAGACGCCGGCATACACCGTGAACGAAAACCTGGAGCAGATACCCGGAGAGACGCAGCGGGTGAAGGTAATTGTCGCCCATGTGGACGCCTCCAGCTTCATCGCCAACAAGGCGGATGCGAACCGCTGGCGGCCGGAGAACGCGGTGGACGGCAACGAGACCACCTGTTGGCAGTTTTCCGCCAAGAAAGGCCTCAAAAACAAGTCCTGGATCGATCTGACCTTTAATTCCCCCCAGACGGTGGATGAAATCTGGTTCAAGAACGGTTTCTGGGCGGTGAACGACAAGGGCAAGGATCAGTACGTGCTCAACGCCCGGCCCAAGGAAATGTACGTGACGCTGTACACCGCTTCCGGCGGGTCGGAGACCATGAACCTCACCCTGAAGGACGAGTCCCGCAACGGCTGGCAGCGCTTCTCCCTTGGACACCACGAGAACGTCCGCAGCATGCGGGTCGCGGTATACTCGATCTACAAGGGCAGCGCCTTCCCCAACGATGTCTGCCTGTCCGAGGTGCTGCCGGTGCAGATCGCTCCGGCGGAGATCGCCCGGCCCGCCCAAGCCGAGCAGACCGCGGTCGTCTACGAGAGCCGGCCGGACATCACCGGGTGCAATTTGCTGATGAAACTGGCGACCCGCTCCGGCCCCGGCACCGAGTACGCCGAGCCCGGAACCTTCTTCGGCAGCAACTGGCAGAATCAGACCGTCAAGGTGCTGAGAAAGAGCTTCGACGGCAGCGTCTGGTGGGTGCAGGTGGACTTCCGCAACGGCGGCAAGAACAGCTACCGGGTCTGGACCGGCGCCAAGCGCGTGGACGTCGACCTGAACCGGGTGCAGGAGGATCGGCGCATCTGCGACTGCGACATCTACCCCACCTCGGACACCTGGTACGGCCCGGGCGGGAACTACGCGAAGGCGAAGATCAAGATCACCCGGTACGCGGTGGGCACCATCTACCAGATCGACAACGGCTACGTGGACGTGCTGTACTGGTACGAGGACGACGGCTACGACGGCAACCACCGGATCTGGCTGCCGCAGAGCGCGGTCTTCAACCTGTATTACGGCGATTACTCGGGAGAATAATCCAGCGCGCTGAACCCTCTTCAAAAGGGGCGCCGGGGAAACTCGGCGCCTCTTGCCGTGTATGATCCCGCACACCCGTCCAGGCCTGACTCAGGCCAGCTTCATCCCCTCAGGCGGATCAGAGCGCCCGGAGCCCGTCAAAGCTGCCGGCAAGTTGTAAAATGAAATGACGCAAAAAGTTCCATCCAGGAACCGAAACAGTTATACTAAGGGTTGCGGCACCAAAGATAACTGGAGGGATCAAGGATGGAACAGAAGGAGTATACCACAAAGAAGCGGACATGGGAA
>JAFXVR010000042.1 GCA_017534885.1 Clostridia bacterium
CGCCTTCTCCGGCAAGGACGCCACCAAGGTGGACCGCTCTGCCGCCTATGCCGCCCGCCACGCGGCCAAGAACCTGGTGGCGGCGGGCCTGGCCTCCCGCTGCGAGCTCCAGCTGGCCTACGCCATCGGTGTGGCCGCCCCGGTCTCCCTGAGGGTGGACACCCGCGGCACCGGCCTGGTGCCCGACGACGTCCTTGCCCAGGCCGTGGCTGAAACCCTCGACTTCCGCCCCGGCGCCATCATCCGCCGCTTTGACCTCCGCCGCCCCATCTACCGCCAGACCGCCGCCTACGGCCACTTCGGCCGCACCGATATCGACCTGCCCTGGGAGCGCCTGGACTGCGTCGAAGCCCTGCGGAAGGCCGCGGGAGTGTGAGACAGCGCCGGGATCGATCCTGAACCGCATCATGAAAACCGCTCCGCAGGAACAGACGCCTGCGGAGCGATTTTCATGATGGGTCCGTCGGTTATTCCACTGTGTCTGTGCAGATGACGCTCGTGCTGTCAGGAATGGCGTCAGGCCCGATGCTGATCTCCGTCCACTCCTCTTCCCTGCCGTTGAAATAAATGCTCTTCAGCGCGCCGCAGCCCTCGAAGGCGCCCTGGTTAATGCTGAAGACGCTGTTCGTGAGGACGACCTTTTCCAGGCCCGTGCACTGCCGGAACGCGTAGTCTCCAATGATCATGTAGCCCATGATGACGACGCTCTTCAATCCTGTGCAGCGCCAGAAGGCATACTTATTGATGGTCACGAGGAAGAAGCCGTCGCTGCTGAGGGTCACCTCCGTCAGCTCCTGATCCCCGAGATACAGGCGAACTGACTGAACGGCGCAGCAGGGATGGCTGTATTCATTTTCATAATTCATGCCCGCCCAGAGCGCCGGGTCGGAAATGTGGATCTCGCTGACGCTGCTGCAGCCCTTAAAGGCATCTTCGGAAATGTCGCAGAGACCCTCCATGGTCAGTCTGGTCAGCGCGGTGCAGTCTGCAAAAGCACGATCGTAGATCTGGCTGACGCTTTCCGGAATCGTCAGGCTGGTCAGGCCGGTGCAGCGGTAGAAAGCTCCTGAGCCAATGGTAGTGACCCCGCTGTCCAGGGTGACACTGGTCAGGCCGACGCACTGGCTGAAGGCATGATAGCCGATCGTGTCGACGCTGGCCGGAATGGTGACATCCTTCAGCTCCCTGCCGCCGATGTACAGGCGCACCTGTCTCTTACCGTAAATGTCATAATTCGGGCGGGATAATTCGCCCTCAAAGTCGATGGACAGCCAGGCTTCAACGCTGGGGATGTGGATTTCGCTGATGCTGCTACAATAATCGAAAGCATTTTCTCCAACGCTGGCGACTTTTTCCCCGAGGGTCACCTTGGTCAGCCTGGTACAGAAACAGAAAGCCGCACTGCCAATGCTGGTGACGCCGTTTCCTGTGCTGACGCTGGTCAGGCTGAGGCATCCATCGAAGGCATAGTCGCCAATCCTGGTCACACTGTCCGGAATGTCGACGCTGGCCAGGGCAAAGCATTCCCTGAACATATAATCGCCAATGCAGGGCGCGCCCTGCCTGATGGTCACGCTGGTCAGGCCGTCGCAGTCGCTGAAAACGCCCTTGCCGATGCTGGCGGCGCCCGTCCCGACGGTCACGCTCTTCAGGCCGTCGCATTTCTCAAACGCATAGTCGCCGATCGCGGTCACGCTGTCCGGGAGGGTGAGGTCGGTCAGATCTTTACATGAGAAGAAAGCATAGTCCTCAATGCTGACGAGACTATCCGGAAGCTCAATGCCGGTCAGGCCGTCGCAGGAATAGAACGCATGGCTGCCAATGCTGGTGATTCTGTCCGGGAGCGTGACGCTGCCCTGGAAGGAACAGTCGTAGAATACCCAGTCGCCAATGCGGGTGACGCTCTCCGGGATCTGCGCCAATCCGTCGTTCAATTTCCCATACGGGAAGATCACCAGCGTGTCTCCCGTCTTTGACAGCAGGATGCCGTCGACCGAAAGGAAGCTGGGATGATCGTCGCTGACAAGGATGCTGGTCAGCCCGACGCAGGAGGTGAAAGCGGTCGGGGATATACTGGTGACGCCTTTTCCGATGGTGGCGCTGGTCATCCCGTAGCAGTGAGCAAAGGTGTAGCTGCCAATGCCGGTCACGCTGTCCGGGATCGTGATGCCGGTCAGCCCGACGCACCCCCAGAATACAGATTCGCCAAGGCTGGTCACACCCTCCGGGATGACCACCTGCTCCAGGCTTGCGTTTTCGCTGAACGCCTGATGCCCGATCACCCTCACAGGCAGCCCGTCAATCTCCGACGGAATGACCACAACGGCGTCGCTGCCCCGATACTTTTCAATGGTCACCTGTCCGTCCGCAACGGAGTACTCAAAATCATCGGGCGAAGTCGGCTGCTCCGGCGGTGTCGGCGGCTCCGTCGGTGTCGGCGGCTCCGTCGGCGTCGGCGGCTCCGTCGGCGTCGGCTGCCCCTCGCCGTTCAGCCGCGTCCACCCGATATTCTGCACATCCTGCTCGCCGGTCTCCGTGTCCGTCACCACGATGAACACGTTGAACTTCCCGCTGTACCCCGGGGTGGCGGCCACGCGGCTCTGGGTGGAGTAAAAGTAGTTGACCGGGTTGGAGTCGCTGTCGTATATGTTGTACGCGATGGTCACGCTGCCGGACTTGCTCTTGATGCTGGGCCGGTCCACGAAAACGGACTTGTTGTCCGGGCTGAGCTCAAAAGTCGCCTTGCCAACGGTCAGGCTGTCAGCCCTCGGCCAGCTCAGCTCCGTCCAGCCAATGTCCTTCACCGCCTGCTCGCCGCTGCCTGTGTCTGTCACCACCACAAACACGTTGAACAGACCGCCGTACCCGGGCGTTGCGGCAACTCGCTTCTCTGTGGAGTAGAAGTAGTTGACCGGATTTGAATCACTGTCGTAGATATTGTAAGCGATGGTGTAGTCCACCGGCCCGGTCACCGTAGGCCGGTTGATGTAGATAGACTGTTTGTCGGCGCTGACCTCAAAGGTCAATTCACCGATTGTAACCGTCTTGGAGACTTCCTCAATCTCCTCCATCAGCCCGTCCAGGCTGAGCTCCTGCCCATGAGCAACTGTCAGACCCAGCAGCAGAGCCAGCGTCAGTGTCAGCCAGAGCGTTCTTTTCAGCATGGTTGAAACCTCCTTCTTTGTGGTTGATTGCTCATTTGTCTGTCCATGATAGGCTTTTGCGTACATTATAAACCCTCTTTGGCGCTTTGGCAAGCGGGAGAGAGTCCTTTCGCGTCTCCTCCCCGCCTCAATCTCCTCCATCAGCCCGTCCAGGCTGAGCTCCTGCCCCTGTGCGGCTGTCAGGCTCAGCAGCAGGGCCAGCGTCAGCGTCAGCCAGAGCGCCCTTTTCAGCATGGTTGGAACCTCCCTTTTCGGTTGGCTGTCCATTTGTCTGTCATTGAAATGCTTTCGCGTACATTATAAACCCATTTCAGCGCTTTGGCAAGCGGCGGTGAAAACCTTTCAGTTTCCGCCGTTTCCCTCCCCGAAGATATACTCCTCCGCCAGCTTCCCCAGCTGCCCGGAGGCCTCTTCGTCCTCCAGGAACCGGTTCACATAAGCCAGCAGGTCTTCGCTGCCCGGGGGCATCAGCGCGCCGAACCGGTCGCGGGTGAAGGGGGCGGCAAGCGCTTGGCGAGGAAGGCGCAGCGAAAGCGCTGATCGCTGAATACAAGAGCAAATATCCGCGGCATTCTTCCTTCCAGAAAGCCCTCCGGGCTGTGAATGCCTGACCGGCGGCAGAATATCCCTATCAGCTTGCAAAAAAATCGCTGTTTATTCAATTCTTTGCAAATTAGCTTGCAAAAAACCGAACGTTGTGCAATTCTTTGCAAGGTCAGATAAGGTCAGGCTTCTCGCCCTTCAACCTGCGCCATCAGCCTGACCCACTCAAAAAACGAGCGCCGTGCCCGCCGTTCACCGGCAAAGCACTGCGCTCGTTCCTGATTCAGTTGTCCAGTTTACGTCAGCCTTCCGTTCCCTCTTCCGCAGGCGCGTCCGGCAGCGGGCTCTTCTCCTCAGCCGTCTCAGCGGTAGGCACAGAGATGTCCGGCTTGTCTTCAGCCTTCGTCAGCGTGACAGGCTCCTTCACGGGGGCTTTTTCTTCGCCCCGGGTCAGGATGCCCATGAACTCTTCGCCGGTGATGGTCTCGCGCTCCAGCAGGTAGGCGGCCAGCTCGTGGAGCTTGTCCTCGTTCTCCTTCAGGATCTGGCTGGCGCGGGCGTGGGCGGTGCGAATCACCTGCATCACCTCGGCGTCCACACGGGCGGCGGTGGCGTCGGAGCAGGCCAGGGAGGCGTCGTTGCTCAGGTAGGGGTTCTGCAGGGTGGCTAAGGCTGTCATGCCGAAGGTGTCGCTCATGCCCAGGCGGGTGATCATGGTGCGGGCCAGCTTGGTGGCCTGCTCGATGTCGTTGGCCGCACCGGAAGTGATCTGGTTGAAGATCAGCTCCTCGGCGGCTCGCCCGGCGGTCAGCGTGACGATCTTGTTCTGAATCTCCTCGCGGGTCATCAGGTAGTGCTCGTCCTCATCCACCTGCATGGTGTAGCCCAGGGCGCCGGAGGTGCGGGGGATGATGGTGATCTTGTGCACCGGGGCGGAGGACTTCTGCCGGGCTGCCACCAGCGCGTGGCCGATCTCGTGGTAGCTGACCACCTTCTTCTCCTCGGGGGAGATGACGGCGTTCTTGCGCTGATAGCCGGCCATCACGGTCTCGATGGCCTCCTCCAGATCCTTCTGGGAGACGCGGGTGCGGTGCTCCTTCACGGCCAGCAGCGCGCCTTCGTTGATGATGTTGGCCAGCTCCGCGCCGGAGGTGCCGCTGGTGGCCAGGGCCACGGCCCGCCAGTCCACATTGGGCTCCATCTTGACTTCCTTGGCGTGGACGCGCAGGATGGCCTCGCGCCCGGCCAGGTCGGGCAGCTCCACGGGAATGCGCCGGTCAAAGCGGCCGGGGCGCAGCAGGGCGTTGTCCAGGCTCTCCGGACGGTTGGTGGCGGCGAGAATCACAACGCCCTTGGAGCCGTCGAAGCCGTCCATTTCGGTCAGCAGCTGGTTGAGGGTCTGCTCGCGCTCATCATTGCCGCCGATGATGGTGCCGTCGCGCTTCTTGCCCACGGCGTCGATCTCGTCGATGAAGACGATGCAGGGGGCCTTCTCCTGGGCCTGCTTGAAGAGGTCGCGCACGCGGGCCGCGCCCATGCCCACAAACATCTCCACAAACTCAGAGCCAGAGATGGAGAAGAAGGGCACATTGGCCTCGCCCGCCACGGCCTGGGCCAGCAGGGTCTTGCCCGTGCCGGGAGGGCCCACCAGCAGTGCGCCCTTGGGCAGCTTCGCGCCGATCTCCTTGTACTTGCCCGGGTCGTGCAGGAAGTCCACAATTTCCACCAGGGCAGCCTTGGCTTCCTCCTCGCCGGCCACGTCCGCGAAGGTCTTGCCGGTCTGGGCCGCCACATAGACCTTGGCGTTGCTTTTGCCGAAGGACATCACATTGTCGCCGCCCATGCGCTTGGTCAGCATGCGCATCAGCAGCAGGCCGATGCCTAAGGTCAGCGCCATGGGCAGCACAAAGTTGATCAGCATGGTCACCAGGGGCGACACGGTGGTGGGGATCTCGGTGGAGAATTCCACCTTGGCCTCGATCAGCCGCTCCACGATCAGGGGATCGTTCATGCGTCCGGTCTTGTACACGCCCCTGCGCCCGCCGATGGTGGCTGTGTAGTTGATCACCGTGTCCTCCACATCCACCGTGTCAATCACGCCGCCTTCCAGCATCATCAGGAACTCAGAGTACTTGACCTCCTCCACCTGCTGGGTGGAAAACATCCGGGCGATGCTCATGTTGAAGATCAGCAGCAGGGCCATGATCACGCCGTATATGATCCAGTAATTTCGTTTTTTCGGGCTTTGCGGATTCATCTTGTCTTCTCCTTCCCGCCGGCTTCTCCCCGGCGGTACTGCCATCATGCCATAGCCTTGTGAAGTGAATGTGTACAGCCGGACGGCGCAGACATTGTATCACGAAAAGGCTGATTGTGGAAGGGGCATTTTTCGCGCCGCCCAGGGCAATCACTTACGGATTCTGGGGGCAGGGAAGGAACTTTTCTGAAGAAAAGTTCCTTCCCTGCCCCCAAGACCCCCATCCCATCTTCAAAAGACTTTTATACTTTTATAGAGCAGGTATGGATCGGGTTCTTGCAGCGGGATCATGCAGATGGCAGTCTGAGGTTCCGTACAGATGAGGCGAAGGCCCGGAAATTGGGTCGTTCTTATCGTCGCGATTCATCCATAGGTTGGTAAGGGTGACAAAAGGGCGCTTTCAACCTTGGAGCCACGACTGGTTGTGGTGATTTCCGCTGTCTTCCACAACCAGTCGTGGCTCAGTTCATGAAAGCGGCCTTTTGACATCCGAATCATAGGTTTGTA
>JAFXVR010000043.1 GCA_017534885.1 Clostridia bacterium
CACTCCTGCGGCCATGTAGACTTCGTAGATTTTCGGCGCCTGTCTGGCGAACCAGTCCACCAGCATTTCCGGATGGGCCTGCCCGTCCTCGGTGTACGTCGCGTCGCCGCCCAGCCCGCTCTCAAACAGGAAAGCGTGTATTATCTCGTGCCGCAGGACGCGCTTCTGATAAGCCGGATAATCCTTCACCAGGCCGAATGACGGCTCCGCCTGCCCCTCGATCACGATCTCGCGCGTGGTGTGGTCGCAGTACCCGTCGCATTCCGTCAGGATTTCGTCCTGTTCCGCCGTTCTGACATGAACGGTGTACCTTGAACCGAGAATGACGAGCTCCATGCCGTCCATTGCGTCAGCTCCTCTGCCGTCTCTTTGAGAGCGGCTGTTCGAGTGGTATAATCCTTGCAGGTTTGAGCGGGAAGGTGGTGATTATATGGGAAAGAAGCTCGATCTCAGCAGCAAATCCGACATGAAGCGTTTTGCAAAAGAACTGGAAAAAGCTGCTGTGAAAGAGGCGGAGAAACAAATCCGTCGCAATGGCATAGAAGTTGAATGCCCCAACTGCCATGCCAAGGTCACTGTCAAACCTGACGATCCGTGTCCGTCCTGTGGAACGCTAATCCGCTTTGATGTTCACTGAGGCCTTCAATTCTGACAGGGAAGAAGCCAGTTCGTCTGCCAGCGATTTGGCTTCTTTCAGTTTGTCCTGAAGCCTCTGAATCCTGTCAAGAACAGCCCGTTCTCTCTCTTCATCCATTTCAAGGTAAACCGTGACATGCGATGCTTCCATCTGCGTTCCTCCCGTCAGAAAACCGCCTTGCTGGCGCAGTGGCGGATCAGTTGTTCAGCGCGATGCGTTTGTTCTCAAACTTCTTGTAGGCGTCGAGGTACCATTCCTTCTTGTCGCCGTTGTAGGTCAGCTCGTAGTACATGCCGTCATACAGGCTGGTGCTGATCAGATACTTCCAGTTCTGCAGCGCCTTGCATTTCCAGACGACGTATACTTCAAACTCCGGCTTCGGGTCACCCTTGTCCAGGTGATCATTGATGTAGGAAATGACGATCTGGGTTGCCTTGTTGTCCATGCGCGTATCTCCTTTCATTTGAAAACCGCCTCGCATCGCTGCTTGGCGGTTACTCGCTGATAAATTCATGTGTGTGCTCTGTTTCCGTAAAGCGCAGCCCGTCTTCTGTGCGTTCCACAATCAATACGATCGGAGCTGGTCTGTTGTCCATCAGCCCGGTTTTTGTACTATCCGGATTGCGGTTCCAATACTGGAAGATATTTTTCTGGTTAAGACCGGTTATGCCGCACTTTTTTAGTTTTGCATAGCTCAGACCATGGGTTGCGCAATACGCCGAGATCTGCTCCCGGTGAGTGCGAAAAAGCGGTTCTGCGCGCATTACTCATCCCTCCAAATCGGACCATGGTGCCCAAGCGAATTGTATATCTCACTCCTGTCCTGACCGAATACCTCAAGAATGCTGTGATCACCGGAAGATGGAATCAATGATGAATCATCCGTACCCGGATGCGTGTGCCCGCTCCATCGGTATCCTTCGTCCCTGAGTTCGCCGGCACGGTTTATGTCAACCGGTGTTTCAACTGCACTCCCTCGAACAATCATTCTTTCTGCACCTTTGGTAAACATAGCAAACTCGTTGCCAGTGAATGCTGTCAATGCAGCCAGATCAGTCATGTTCACACTGCTCCTTGGGACGATAACTGTACTGCCGAAACCAGGAAGCATGTTGAGAAGGGTTTGCTGACGATTGTTCAGCGGCCTGTCCATATGAATGATCGCGCCAGGAATACCTTTGCCGGTGTTACGCTGCTCGATCGGGCTATAGATTGATCCCGCCGTTGTTATCTTACCAGATACAGAATGAAATTGCAACTCCCTTTGCCGCTCCGCCTCCGCGCTCCATTCTCTTGCCTTGTTCACGGCCTGCCGCTTCTGCTGAGGGTTCTGGGCTACAATGGCCCTGTCCCTGTACTTTCTGGCCATCCGCTCGCAGTACCGCTGCCTCGACCGCGCCGTATACTCCCTTGAGTCCTCCCTGACCGGCCTCGGCTCATTCCTGAACCCGCCCTCCGGCGCGCGGCTGAGGCCCTCATAGTAGGTCGAAAGCCCGTGCATGCACCGCGGATGGAAGCACCCGGCGCTCTCCGCCTCGTCCAGGGAAGGGTAATCCGGGTTTTGCCCGGACACGGACACGATCACGCCCTCCCAGGCCTCGCAGATGGGGCAGCTCCCGGCGTGCCCGTCGATCACCGCCAGGTCGTAGCCGTAGCTCTGCATGGTGTCCACGTACCCGGAAATGGTGCTGCGCTCAATGGCCGTCAGCACCGCCATTTCGGCGTAGTCCTCCAGCCGCCAGTGCCGCCCGGCCCGGTCCACAAACCCGTCGATCCCGTTGTCCGCGAAGGTCTGCAGCGCCTCGCCCACGGCCTGCCGCGTGTTCACCACGCCGGTGGCCATTTTCGCGGAGGCGTCGCCGATCACCAGCGCGTACTTATCGTCGAACTGCCGCAGAATCCGGCGCTCGCCCGCGTCCAGCTTCCCCCGGAGGTCGGACAGGATGTAGGCCGGTTTCGCGCTGTTCGGGTGAATCCTCACCGTGTCGCCCAGCACCGCGCCCATGTCCGCGTAAAACCGCTGCGCGCCCGTCAGCGCGGCCCGCTCCATCACGTTCCCCAGCAGGCCGTCCCGCTCCCGCCGCGCCCATTCGATCTGCTTCCCGATCTGCGCGTGCGCCGCCAGCACCTCGCTGGTCTTGCGCTCCGCCCAGCCGTAGCCCCTCACGCCCCGGGCAAGCCTCCGGCTGACCGTCTCCAGCATCGTCTCCCTGGCCCGCCCGTAGACGTACCGCAGCGCCCCGGCGATCTCCTCAGCCTCTTCCTCCGTCAAAGCCCTGGCGTTCCGCCCCGAAAGCCCGATATTGAACCCGTAACCGGCCATCAGCTTTCACCGCCCCCGCCCTCCTGCCTGGCAGGGATGTGCAAATCGCCGTCTTCAATGATCGCTTCCGGCGAAGCGACGCCGTATTCCCGCATGACCAGGGCGACCTCGTCCTCCACCAGCCTGGCGCTCCACTCGGGATGCTGCATCTTTACCAGCGTTTCCACGCTGGCGGCCTGGGCGTTGTGCAGCATGCTGACAGCGGAGGCGACCGTGCCGATGTCGCTGGTCAGCACGTCCGGGAATTCCACCTGCACCCGGTCCGAATCGTGGATGCCGGTCGTATGGTAGATCGCCCGGTCGAGCTGGAGCAGCGCCGTCATGATGTGCTCAAGCGGCGCGTCCCAGTAATTGATCTTCTTGCCGCGGGTGGTGTAGGACTTCTTTTCCCTGATCTGGAGGGCCGTGCCGCTCTGCGCTGATCCCACGATATCCAGGCCGAAGGACTGGGGACTGTACCCGGCCATGCTGATGATGTTCCGGATCAGCGTCTCGACGGTCTTGGCGTGCTGCTCCGACCGGATCTGGAACTGGCTGGGCGTGATGGACATGTCCTTGTCGTTGGCGATGTTCAGCGCCACCAGCGTCTCCACGTCCTCGTCGAATTCCCAGGTGTATTTGTTGTCCCCTGAGAACATGCCGTCCGGCCGTTTCCGCAGGTATTCCACCGGCAGGAGCAGGCGCGCCTTGCCAAGGCGGATGTCGCGCAGCCAGGAGGACATCGCCTCGTCCAGCGCGTCCAGCTGATCCCGCTGTCCCTCAAAGTCGCTGCGCCCGTTGTCGTCGGGGCTGTTCCGTATGCGGGAAGGCTTCATGTTGAACACCTGCACGGCGGCGATCAGATCCACCGGCAGCGTCAGCTCCTCTTCCAGCCCGAGCTCCTCCAGCATGCCGGGCACTTCCGTGCCGAGGCTGCCGCTGTCCCCCTGATAAACTCCGGACCGGATCTTCCCGTGCTCGTAGCGCTCGTACAGGCGCCAGTACCGCGTCCCATCCCGTTCCTGCTTGATCAGGGTGAAGAAGTGCACGCAGACCAGCTCCCCGAGCCGCCATTCCGGCAGCGCGGATTCGGTGGATACGACCATCAGCACGGGATAGTCCCTCGCGTCCTGGTCGTAGTTGATCTTTAGGAACACGTCTCCCTCCGCGGAAGCCAGCTCCGCCGCCTCATGCAGTTTGTTGTACAGGCCGTTCTTCCGGACGATCTCATCCAGCCGGGTCTGTTTGGCGCTCTCGCTCTTCTCGGTTTTGTCGTCGTAAATGGAGAACCGCGGGCGTTCGCAGAACAGCATGTCGGCGGACACGGAAGCGATGTCGGCCGCCAGCGGCACGTGGATCTTCGCCTTGCCGTTGCGTTTCCAGAACGAGCCGTACCGGGCGGTAGCCCTGAGCTCCTGATGCGCGCCGCTCCAGGTGGCGGCCATGGGCCGCACGTAATTCCGGCGCTTCTTCAGCAGCTCATCCCACGCCTCAGACGGCGTGTAAAGAGAAGTGATGTCGGACACTTGTCTGCCTCCTTACTGTCTGTCAAGCAATCTGCATATGCAGGCCGCGCTGTCCGGGGCGTCGTCATGAGCCGCGGCGTCGCTGTAGTCGAGGATCTGGCCGATGTATTCCGGGTCCGTGCCCTGGATGAACACGATGTTCCCCCACCACTTCCTCAGGTAGGAGGAAATCTTGATGTACTTGTTCTGGTCCTCCGTGTAGCCGAAAGCCTCGTAGCCGCGGCTGCGGATCTCCCGGCTCAGATAGCCCTTGTCCGCGTTCAGCTCCACGTAGACCGGTCCGCAGCGGTACTCCTTCGCGATCGCAATGGCGCTGTTCAGCACGGTGTCCACATGGCTGTGCCACAGCCTGCCGTACAGATAGACCGTATCGCCGTACCTGACGGCCAGCGTGAGCGCGGTGTAGTCTTCGCCGCCGTAGGCCGCGTCGATATGGGCGATGCCGTAGCCGGTGGCCAGCCGGTGGTTGCCCAGATCGTCTGTTTCCCTGACGGTCTTCGGCATGGTGGTGAACAGGGCACCTTCCGCGGCGATGTGCTTCAGCTCGTAGTTGGCCGCGAACAGGGACGGCGCCATGCGCGTCCGCAGCTCCTCGATCTGCTTTTCGGTAAGCAGGCCGGTGGTGTAGCAGTCGTACCGTTCCGGAGGCGGCATCAGCGTGAAGGCGTCCTCCTTGTGCCAGGGCGTGCCGCTGTTGATGATCCGCCCGCCGGGGTTGCGCAGGTTCTGGAGCTCCTGGTAGATCTGCTTGGTCCGCTCCCGCTCCGCGTGGCTTTGCCGGTCCAGGCGGTTGACGATGTCGTCGGTGATGATGATGTCGGCGTGCTTGCCGGTCAGGCTTCCGCCCAGGCCGATCCCGAGCAGCTGCGGCGCGCCGCCGGTCCTGATGTACAGGCTGGTGGTGATCTTCTTGTTGGTGGCCGTGTACAGCTCCAGCGGCTTTCCGGTCAGCACCTGGCAGATGGCCTGGGTGAGCGGATGCAGGAGGATGTTCCGGACAGCCTGGAGCACTTCGGCCACGTCGTTGTCCGTTTTGCGGAGGAAGATGATATTCTTTCCGCGCTGGGTGATCATGATCTCCGCGATGGCGACCGCCAGACAGCTGGTCTTGTAGCTGCCGCGGTGGGACTGCAGCGTCATGTCGCCCTCGCCGCCGATGATCTCGCGCATCCAATGGCCGTGGAGGCGGTCTGTCAGCAGGGTATAGCCCACCCTCCTGCCATACTCCGCGGGATGCCTGAGCAGCCACAGGGCCTTCTCCTGAGGCGATGAGACGGGCTTGTTCTTACTCATCCGCCGGCAGCTTCACGTCATCCAGCAGGCTGTAGTCCGCGCTGGTGACCTGGATCTGCTCTTCCCGCTTTTCTCTCCAGCGGTCAGGACGGCGGTTCTTCAGCCAGAAGGCGGCTGCGCCGACGTCCGGTGCCATGTGCTTTTTTGTCATACGGATGTTTTTGATGATCTTTTTGGGGTTCCCGTCCTCGTCCTTCTCCGTTTCGGAAAAATAGTAGTCCGTGACGGTCTCTATGTAGTCGTATCCTGTGGCGCGTTTGAGCAGCGCGTTTTCCACCCTGGTGTCAACCGGCGCCTTGCCGCGCCTGATCGCCTCGCCGATCTCGGCGCAATCCGTTTCCCAGCGGTACAGGGTCCTGCGCGATATGCCCATCTTGGCGGCGATCTGGGCGATCGACAGTCCTTCTCTCGCCCATCCCTCCAGGCAGATCAGTCCGTCTTCCGTCAGCCACTCCTGATACTTGCCGTTCGCAATGGCGCATTCCTCCCTTCCGCAAAGTGGCGCAGGCGGCCGGGCGCGGGCCGGCGGCCTCCGGCATCGGAGACCGGGGCTTTCCGCGAGCGGCGCCTGCCTCTTTCTCCTGCCCCCGCCAGCAGGAGGGATCCCGCGCGTCCCTGTAAGAATCCCGCCGCGCTCTCCTGATTGATGTCATACGTGGGTGTACACGACCGCCTGGCTGTATCCGCTGGCGTCCCGGGTCATCAGGTTCAGGAACTCCTCGCGGGTGAATCCGGACAGCCGGAAGACCTCTTCCGGTTTCATGCCCAGCTGCTTTCCGATCTCCTTCACGGTCTTGCCCTCGTCCATCAGCTTTTTGACGATGGCTTTCATCGGCTCCAGCAGGTGGGTGCCGCGGGCGCGGTTGTGCGTGATGGTGCCGTACACGTCCTCCGCTTCGTTGCCGTGGTGGTCCACGATCACCACCGGCACCTTCCCGCCAAGCATCGTCCTGAGGGGCTCGCGTCCGGCCACCGTCCAGCGGTGGAAGCCGTCGATGATCGTATAGTCCGGTCGAACCACGATCGGCAGCGTCCAGCCGTTCGTCAGGATGGACTGGATCAGCAGCTGCAGGTTGTCCTCCGCGACCTTGTTTGGATTGTAGTCGTTGGCCCGGAGCTTTTCCCGCTCCACCCACTGCAGGGAGCCGAGCGGGGCGAAGAGGTTCATCTCGCTCATCCGGCCTCACCCCTTTTGATGCCCTCGTTGTAATCCTGGTAGATCTCCTGCCAGAGGATCCGGAGGACGCGCATCTTGGGATCGCCGTAGAGAATGCCCTCGTACATGGTCTTGTAGTGCTTCTGGGAGGCGATGCCGTAGGACTTGATGAACAGGCTACGCCAGGAATCCAGCCGGGCCCTGGTGTCGCTGGCGATGGTGTACCGGTCCGTATGCAAAAAGAGCAGGTCCTTGCAGAGGGCTTTGTAGTCCTTCTCGTCCTGCTCTTCTTCCAGCTCTTTCCGTTTCCGGGTGGACCGGCGGAACATTTCGCTGTCCCAGTACAGCAGCACCAGATAGGCGTTCGGCTCCCGGCGCTCGATGCGCTGCCAGAGCGCGTTGTCCGTCTCCGCCACCCAGCGGAGGCCCTGCGTCGTGCAGTCCCCGAAGAAAGCGCACAGCCTCAGCTGACGTTTGCTCACGCCGGCCTCGTACAGGCGCATGTAGATCTCCGGGAATTCCAGGCCCCGTTCCTTGATGTACAGCCACACGTCGTTGTCCGACCAGTCGTAGATCGGGTAAAACTTGCCCGTCGGCTTGTCGAAGGCGGCCCGGGCGATGCACTGGTAGCGTGTCAGGCTTTCGGTGCTCCTAAGGCCGATCATCTGGATGCCGTCGCTGAACACCTTCGTGCAGAAGGTCTGATAGTTCATCTGGCCGGGGTATTTCAGCAGCGGATGGCTCATGATCGCGCAGGGCGGGGGATCCCGCATCCAGCGGTCCGAGGCCGCCGGTTCCCACGTGATCCAGCTCTCCGAGGAGGACAGGTGGTCGATCACGCACACCTGCTTGAACGGCAGGCAGAACCACAGGAACGGGACGCCGATGCTCTCGAACTTCTCTTTCCACCTTTCGGCGGCTTCCACCATGGATGGGTAGAGCCCTTCCTCATCGATGAAGATGATCTTCAGCTGCCGGCCGTCGATCTGCCCTTCGCGGATCAGGTCGTAGGTCAGGGAGGAAAGACACAGGCTGTCCTTCCCGGAGGAAAAGGAAAGGTACACCTTGCAGCCGGTGTCGAACAGGTTTTTGATCCGAGTCTTCGCCGCGTCCAGCACGTTCATGGTGGAGCGCATTTTCTTGACCGGCATGTCACACGCCCCCGATCTCGATGCGCTCCCCGCATTTCGGGCAGATGACATACCGCGCTGAGACCGCCTGAGAGGCGTTCTGCTGCGTTTCTCCCTCCGGGGCTGCGGCAGATAGGGGAGAGCCGTCCGCCCCGTCTGAGCCCTGTTGCAACGCGCCGTTTTGGGGTTCCCGGTGGTACCGGCCCATGTCCTCCGGCTGGTAGCTGCCGTAGCTGTCTACCATGGCGTTCACTTCCCGGACGGAGGCGTTGAGCGTCTCCAGGAGGTCCGCGTCCCATCCGGGCACGTCGGTATCTCCGCCCAGGCTTCTGATGATCTCATCGAAAGCCTCGGTGTCGGTCATGCCCAGCTCGTACACCCGGTTGTCCGCCAGCATCAGTTTCTTCTTCTGCGTCTCCGTCAGGCCGGGCACCACGTAGCAGTCCGCCTTTTCCTCGCCCATGGAAACGAGGGCGTCGTACAGGCCGTTGCCGGCCAGGATCACGCCGTCCTCGTCGATCACCAGCGGGCGGATCTGTCCGAACATCCTGACGGACCGGACGTACTCGCTGATCTGCTTGGGGCTGTGCCGGCGGATGTTCTTTTCCAGCTTCCGCAGGTCGGACAGCTTTTTCTGCACCACCTTCATGCGCCCACCGCCTTCCGCTTTTCGCAGGCGTTCCAGCAGATGGCGAACAGGATCGCGCCGGCCACGAAATAGATACGCACACTGGCCATCAGCGTCCACATGCCCATCACGCCCAGGGGGATCAGCACCGCCCAGAGCCCGATCAGGCCCGCGTTGACCAGGAGGCCGGCCTTCTTCCCGAAGGCAATGTAAATGCTGTACATGGAAGAGGACAGGGTCGACGCGCCGATGATGGTGATGAGAACCGCTTTGACGACGTTCAGCGCCGGCGTGAACTGCGTCCAGGCCAGCAGGAAGATGATGGCCATGTAGATGCCGAAGAAGATTCCGCCCAGGGTGAAGGCGCCCTTCACGTCCACCCTGGCCGTGCCGTCCTCGTTCTTCTCGTTGTAGTTGAGGATCTCGAAGAAGTACGGATAGGTGAACGGCCCTGGCAGCAGCAGGATCGCTTTCCAGATGCCCTGGCCCATCGCCTGGTCGTCCGCGATCATGGGGATGGCGTTGAGGCTGCCGCGGGAATGGATGGCCGCCGCCACCGTGACGGCCACGGCCAGCAGGTAAACGATGATCCACCCGAAGCCGTCTGTCAGCACATTCCGGATCATGCCGTATTTCAGCAGGATCAGCAGGAACAGGATGGCCAGCGCGTAGGCCACGACCATACCGCCGGTTGCGCCGACGGGGGTGTCGGCAAAGACCGCCTGTGTCCCATTTAGCGCAAGCCAGCTCTGGAACACGCACATGATGCCGCAGATCCATTTCATGATCTTTGAACCGAAGACCTCCCGAACCTTGGGGATCTTCAGCGCTACACAGCCGAACACGATACAGGCCAGCACGTTTCCCAGCACCCAGATCAGGGAGGGAATGACGCCGTAGGTCTGCGTCATGGTCACGCCGTTCATCAGGCTGCCGATGCCTGCCCAGGTGGCGCAGATGCTCAGGGCGTAGTACAGCTTGGGGTTGTTCTTGAATCTCGATTTGATTGATGTCAGCATTTTTCTTCTCCTTTGCTTCGCGCTGCCGATGGCGAATCGGGCAACGCAGGTGCCGATAACGTGTCACAGCGCAAGGAGCGAAACGCTGTGCCGGGTGTCTGTCCTCCTTCCTGGCATCAAAATAGGCGTCTCCGTCCCCGGAGGCGCCCTGTCGTGATCAAGATCGTTTCACAGCCTGCATGATATCACAGGCTTACGTGCCATGTGTGCCAAACGTGCCAAATGAGCCACAACTTTTTTCGTATCCCCCATTATTCGGGGGAAAGAAAAACCGGAGCCCAACCACCGTTTCCGGCAATCGCGCTCCGTAAAAGGAAGACCTTTTTTGTTGCAACGTCATATTATCATGAAGGAAAGAAGATGTCAATGGTTTTTTTCAGGAATCCAAATGCCGATTGTACTGCTGGATTTGACCTGTAGTAATCTGAATGATGATCGATTCGACTGACAAGTTCGTGGAGCAATTTGGTCGTAGCTTCATGCACACCTGTGCTTTGGACAAAAACCGTATGAGCATACAATAATGTACAAAGTTGCCTCATTCGTTCATTGGCCAGCTGTTTGTTTCTTGTATCTGGAGGAATTACGTTGATCTTCTGAATCATTCCATTGTCTGGTCTACCTTTTTGATCTTTAGCAAGCATATCATGCAGGATGCAGTTGTTATGTGCGGAAGCGTTTCGTAGTTCTTTTATGCAAAGCAGCAAGAAGAACTCGTGCTGCATGTCCTTTCTGCCAAACCTTTTCGCACAGAAATTGTAAAAATGTATCAGACTTCCAAACGGAATCACCTCGACAAAAGCCCATATCGGATAATTTCCATCATACTTCTGAATAATACCACCGCAATAAGAGTTGTCTTTATTTCTGTCTAACTCTGCGCGCAGAGAGTCGAATCTTTTCGTGCCTTTTTCTATATCAGATTGTTTGAGTGCGTCGAAATAATCAAGAACAATCTGGTATCCGTCCTCATGTGCCTGTTCTACTGCACACAAAAGCCTGACTTTGGCAAAATGCTCTATATCCAGGGCCATTTGAATTGCAGTATACCGCAGCTTCATATCGAGGATTGCCATATCCTTCAGCATGGCAAAGTCGAGATCTATGTATTGGCCAGCCTTCTCGCCATCAATGTATTTTTCAAAGTTTTTTCGGTATGCCCTTAATTTGAAATAGTTATTGTTCCGCTGTAGATACTGGAGTGCATCTGACTCACTGATCAGACTAAACTTAACACCCTTCGTTTTCAGATGCTCTATCTGCTGTTGTGTGGTCAGCATTGGCTTGGTCTCTTTGCTCAACTCGCATACCTCCCTCGCAGATATTATACCGTTTGTTTTGTAAAAATCAAGGTATGCTGTGGCAGAGCATATTGTTATAGATTGTTCATTCAGACGGAGTACGCACTTTCCACATACCGATAGCAAGCATGCTTCACGCTGTACTCCGTCTCTCTGCCGCCGATGGCATCCGCGACTTCCTGCCAGGACTTCTGGTCGATGAAGCGGAGCATCATGATCATCTTGATGCGGGCGTTCGGCACACGGTGGATGTAGTTCAGCAGTCTGTCCCGGGTCTCCTGGTAGGCCCGGAGGCTCCGGGCGATCTCCGCTTCCTGATCCACGATCGCCGGCACCAGCTCGCCGATCTTGTCCCGCACACCAGGCGCTTTTGGCATATCGGTGAGCATGGGTGACTGGAGCGATAACGCGCTTCTCAGATCTTCCAGCCGTTCTCTCTCGTGCTCGATCAGCTTGTTGAGATAGAACAGCTGCTGCAGCTCCTGTACCGTCACCCACGCTCACCTCCTCTCCAGTTGTCAAGCTGCGCGGCCGTATGGCATACAGGAATCCACATGGCCATTATACACGCAGCCCGATGCTCATTCAACGTTCTGCTCGAACATATCGATCTGGTTGGACAGCGGTTTCAGGTTGAATCCGCCGTTGCCGTCCGGATCCAGCACATACTCGCCGGGAAGCTTGCCCTTTGTCTCATCCTTGCGCTGGACGGCCGTGGTCACCTTGTGCTCGAAGGTGGGCACGGTGCCCTTTTCACCGTTGTCCAGTTCCTGCTCCGTCAGGCTGACGGTCAGCTTCAGCGTCAGGGACGCCTTATCCTCCCCGTACCGCTGCATCAGGCGCAGCAGAAGGTTCAGGTATTCAGTCATGTCCTGCTTCATCTGGGTGAAGGTGTCAGATTCAAGATTGACCGGTTTGATCTTTGCCATTGTCGTCTTCTCATCCTTTCAGCCGTTTCCGGCGCTCTTTTTCTTTCTGTCGTTTCTGTCTCCTGATGGCGCGGTACTGCCAGTTCTTTACCCTGCGTATCTCCCGGAGAAGCACTCGGCTCGGCCGGCAAGATATTGTGATACTGAAATCCAGAGCATCCAGCGAAAGCAGGCTGTCGTACTCCTCGCATTTGCCTGCTTCCTCATCGATCGTTTTCACCTCTCCGATGATGACTTCCTCACCGGATGGGAGGAACAACCGTCCGTCTCCAAGACGGAAGACTGGATAATCCGGGTCAATCGGTTCCGGTGGCATCTTGAATCACCCCTGTGATCATCCAGCTCTCCGGCAGTGTTTTGCACCAATCCCGGAAAGCCTCCCACTCTTTCAGCCTGTGTCCGTTGCGCTGCCGATACATGTTCCGGAGCGCCGCATAGCTTATCATCACGGTGCGGCGCTGAATCAGCGATTGCGGAAGCGCCTGGATCAGATACCGCCACAGCTTCTTTTTCTCGTCCGCATCCTTGGCGCTGTTGTACCCCTCAATCAGAGCGTTCAGGTACTTGACCGTCTCTGTCAGGTGTTGGCTGTAGCATCCGTCTTCTGTCGGCTCAAAGTCCTCAAACGTCAGCGGCCTCGATGTCAGCTTGTGCATGGTGGAGCAGGACAGCTTTTCCACGCCCACCCGGTAAGTGTCAAACTCAATCCACCAGTAACGCGGCGCCCAGATTTCAGCCCATACCATGCACATCCTCAGGTGCTTTGCGTGTTCCGCGCCAGCAGCGGCAAGCCTTTCGGACAGTTCCTGGTCTTTTGGGCCAATCTGTCCATGGCGGGTGTCGCTCCGGTCCCAGCTGTCCATCGGGTTCCGCATGGCATGTATGGCGGGGCCAATCCCAGCCACCTCAAGCGTTTTGATTCTCATCATTCGTCTCCTCCGTCCATGAGCAGAGTTGTAGTCTTCCAGGGGCATTCGCCTTTGCGAAGATCTGTCACCTCGAATGGGTACAGGCTGTCCAGCTTTTCACGGAACACGCACTTCCGCTGCTCCGGGCCTTCCTTCTCGCACAACAGGCATTCCCATTGCAGTGTTCGATATACCAGCCATTCCAGCGAGGTGACGGGCACGGTGGTGTACTCCTCGTGCTTCTGCGCCGGCAGTCCGTTCGGCGGTTCCACTTCGATCCGGCAAACCGTGCGCTTCAGCTCCGCGTTGATCAGCCTCTGGCGCCTGGCCGGCAGGGTGGCGCACAGCGCGTCGCTCACTTTTCTTGCCACCCGCCGGAACATGCACAGATCTCTCCAGGTGCCTTTCCGAGAGAGCCTTGCCCGTTTCTCCAGCCTGCCGGTGCGGTTTTCCAGAGCGTCCACCAGCGCGATCAGACGCTGCAGCTCAGCATATTCCTTGCTGCTGATGTCCAGGCGTCCATTCTCGTCCGGGCTGCCATACACGGCTGATCATCTCCTCCTGTTCCATACTTCGGCTGCTTTTTCTTTGGTTTCATACAGCATGGTGCAGACACTCACTTCACAGTTCTTGTTTTCGCAATCCACCTCATACATCACCGTCACGTCATCCGGATGGATGCCTTTGGGTACGCCAACCACGAAGACGGTCGCCTCTCCGCCGCAGAATGGACAGGGCTTCAGTTCCGGTGTTTTCATGAGGCTTCCTCCGTCAGCTTATGCCCGCACGCCGGGCAGTATTGCGGATACAGCACTTTCCCGCAGAAGCAGGTGCTGGAATCCTGAAGGACAAACAGGTCCACGGTGTCGCCCTGCGGTTCACCAAATAATTCCCAGCCGATGTAGCTTTCGCCGCTACTCCGCCAGGCTATCACGCAGAGGGCGCCCTCTCCGAAATCCATGAGCTGCTTCCGCTCGTTCATGAATTCCCGGATCTCCTGCACGGTCAGTTTTCCTTTCGGCTTCCGGATCACGATCTGGTCGTCCTTGTCCCCATACTCCCAGCTGAGCCTGCTCATCTGCCTTCCTCCATGTCCCCGCCGATCAGGATCATCGTCAGGCCCCCGCCGAACGCACACACCGCGCAGATCATTCCCAGCCATGTGAAATGGCAGGCGGCGGCGATCGTCCCGCAGAATCCGGCCAGCGCCAGCGCGTCCCCGAACCCGAATATGAGCGCATTGATGATGCTTTGCTTATCCTTCATGATCTGACTTCCTCCTTGACTTCATTCTCCGCTTTCCGTTCCAGGTACCGCCGCCAGCAACCCGCCTGAGCGGCTCTGTACGCAGGCTTGCAGTTCTTTTCGCACCAACCGGTGTGATCCTCGGCCATCGCCGCGCACGGTACACAGGTCTCTGTCTCCGCCAGCGCTTGAAGCGCCAGGTCACACACTTTCCGTTTGTCCATCAAAAACCTCCTGTCTGTCCAGCCACTCCCTGAACCGCGCCCATGTCCGCTGGTCGCAGTCCATCCCACGTCTCTCTACCGGCACCATATCAATGTCCCGTTTCATCACGGACAGCGTGTTGTAGCTCAGTTTCCCGGCCATATTGCCCATAATCCAGTCCGTGACCAACCCGGGCATATACGTCGCCCTGCCGATGGCATACCGCACAGCGCACATCAGGATGGCCTGCAGGTCTTCGTCGGTCGGATCGATCATCGTGATTTTTGGCTTTCTGCGATTCAATTCAGCCATTTCACTTCACCTTCCTTCCGGTCAGCCTTCATCCTTGTTTCTGTCTCCTCTCCCAGTCTGTCCGTATCCGGCTGAATACGTTCTCGGCGGTCAGATATCCGACCACCTTGTCGAACTTTCGTTCTTCCTTGTTCAGCAGGCCTTTGATTTCCAGACGGTCGCTTTTACTGCCCATGCTCCCGCGGTGTTCAATCACGGAGCAGATGCATTTCTCTTCATAATCCGGGTAGGCGATATGCCATCCGTCGTAGCAGCGCTCGATGCGGTGCTGGATGCCGGCCTCCGAAAGCATGGCTTCCAGCTGACATATCTGCTGATAACTGTGGTTCAGCGGTTCTTTCGTCATGCTCCCTGTTCTCCTTTCCACCGGGAGGCCAGATTGACGAACGCGTATTCCTGATCACGTTCGCACAGCGTGTTCCCGCATGCCGGGCAGACTGCCGCTTTGTAGGGGACGGTGAATACCTCGCCGGATTCGTGATTCTCATAGGTGGTTGTGCGGTCCACAATCCTGACGTCCACGTCCTGGCGGCATTTGTCGCAGTACAGTACGTCCGGATACTTGTATGGTTCAAGCGGCATTGTCTGTTCAGCCATCCCACTTCACCTCCCGCCCGCATCCGTGGCAGTACTTGTAGGCGTCAATGTCGTCTGTCATGATATTCTGGCCGCACGCCTCACATTCGTAAATGCGGGCTGGCGAGATTTGCTGCCATCGCGTTGTCCCTTTCTCCTTCAGCAGGGCCAGAGCGTCCCGCATCAAGCCATCACGGCAGGCAATGCCGAAACCCGGCCCGCCCTGATAGCACCCATAACAATCCGCACGTCTCTCTCTATCGGTGCAGCACTCCAACGCCATGATGACCTTCTCGATTTCAGTCATGTCCACTTCACCTCATGCCCGCAGTGTGAGCAGAACCTGTTGCCATAGACCAGAAGGTTCTTACAGTACCCGCAGGCGTCCCAATCTTCAAAGTCCTGGATGTCACTCTTCACCGGCTCCACCGGCTGACGCTCCGCCAACAGCACCGCCGCCTCCGCTGACCTGTCCGCCCAGCTCTGCAGCAGCAGCTTCCCATCACCGACGGCCATATCCGCCCGGGCCTGAAAGAACTCGGATATTTCAATCAGCTTGCCGGCCACTTCTTCTATG